>NZ_JCAFTR010000008.1:0-233489 GCF_059370435.1 Stenotrophomonas sp. YJH_SMC_94-11
CTTCATCGAGATGTTCTTGCCGGTCAGCGTGGTGTTCTGCCAGGTGCTGCTCTCGGCATTGGCCTTGCTGCTGCCAACACTGGCTTCGGCGTACACGTACACGCCGGTCTGCGCCCCTACCGAGACGCCCACGCCGACTTCGGCACCGGCATTGCTGCTCTTGCTGCGGTCGGTCACATGCGCCTTGCCTGCTTCCAGCAGGATGTCGCCGGCCGAATCCAGGCTGAGGGTGTTGCCTGCACTCAGATTGCCCTGCACCACGTGGATGTCGCCCTGGGTGCTGGTCAGGTTGACGTTGCCGCCGCCCTGGATGGTGGAGCCACGCGACACCCTGCTGCTGCCATCGGCACTGCTGTTGGCGGTCTTGAAGCCGATGCCTGCTTCAGCACGGAACAGTTCGCCACTGCCGCCACGGCCGGACAGTGCCGAGATCGCACTGGCTGCCTGGTACGCGTTGGCGCCCGCTGCCATGCCCTGCATCTTCTGCAGGCGATCATCCGACTGACGGGCCGCGTCCACGTTGTTGATCAGGTCGATCAACGGCGACTTCACCCGCGCGAACACGCCGATCTTCAGGTCCTTGTCGCTCTGCGAGTAGTGGCCGCTTTCGTCGGCGGTCAAAAGCTCGATCTCGGCGGCGGTGATGTTCACGTCCTTGGTCGCCACCACGTTGCTGGCGGTCTGCGTGTACTTGCCGCCAGCCGTCAGGTTTACGCTGCCGCCCAGGCTGCCGATGCTGCTGGCCACCTGTGACACCTGCGCGCTGTCGTCCTGGTGCTGCTCGCGGTGCCAGCCGGAGAACTTCTCGGTATCCGATATCTGTACCGTGCCGATCGCCTTGCTGTCGGACGTATTGGCGTTGCTGACCGTATCCTGCCCGCTGCGCACCAGCAGATCACCGGCCGCACGGATGTTCACGTCCTTCTCGGCGGCGATGTTGGCTGCGGTCAGGCTGATGTTGCCCTCGGTGGTGGCCATGCGCACGCCGCCGCCGACCGACAGCTGCGTGCCAGTGATGGTGTCACTGCTACCGCTGCCCTGGCTCTGCGAGTTGTTGGTACCGAACGGTAGGCCGCTGGTGTTGTTGGCAAAGCCCCAGCCCTTGCCGCGGCTGCTGCTGTCGCTGCGCTCGGTGTTGTGGGCCACGTCGAACACGATGTCCTTGGTGGCCAGCAGCACAGCGTTGCCCTCGGCCGACATCTGCGTGCCCTGGCTGAGGATCGAGCCGCCGTTGGCAATCAACGTGAGATCGCCACCTGCAGCCAACTGGCTGACACGGGCATCACTGGTCGAATGGCTCTGCTCGCTGTTGGTGCGCTGGCTGCCGGCAGTCACCACGGTCGAAGTGGTGGCCGCACGCAGGCCGGAGGCTGCGCCTTCAGCGGTGCGGGTGATCCGCCCCATCGCCGAGCCACTGTCGGCCATGCCGTCGGTGGTTGAATCGCGGGCGCTGCGATAGGCCTTGGTCGGGTCGTAGGTCACGCCCACCGAGAACCCGCTGGACTTGCTGGCCTGGCTGGATTGGCTGTCCGTGGTGTCCTGTCGCGCCAGCAGCGCAATGTCCTTGCCCACCAGTGTCAGGTTCTCGCCTGCGGCGACGTCCGAGGCCTCGATCGTCAGTGTGTTTCCAGCATTGATCAGCACATTGCCGTCGCGCGAGGCGATCGCCGATCCCACCTGGGTGGTGGACTGCTCGGCGTGGGTGCTGCTGTTCTTCGCGCTGCTGTAGCCGACCGATGCCACGCCGTTGCCAAAGCCTCCGGTAACGCCGGATTTCTTTTTGCTCTCGCTGGACTCACTGCTGTGATGGTCCTCGGCGGCAGTGATCAGCACATTGTTGCCAGCCCCCAGAATCACGTTACCGGTGGCATCGACCACCGCACCTACCGCAGTCAGATCGCGGCCAGCCGTGATGTTGATGCGCTCGCCCTGGATCGCCGTGCCGATGGCATAGCTGTCGCTGGCGTCGACGCTGCGCGTGGTGGTGGTGCTGGAGAGTGTCTTCTTTTTCTTGTCGTAGCTGTCCAGGCTGTAGTCGTGCGTCTCGTTGGCCGAGAGCAGGTTGACGTCGCGGCCCGCAGCCACGCTTACCGCGCCGTCATTGCTGTCGACCAACGCGGCTGTAAAGCTCACGTCCCGGCCCGCGTTCAGCAGCAGATTGTCCCCGGCCTGCAATGTACTGCCGCGCACCGTCTCATCACGCTGGCTGACCTGCAGCGAGCTGCGCTTGCCTGCATTGGCAAAATCCCGGCTCTCACTGTCCACCAGCGCCTGGCTGTTGATGTCCCCACCGGCCTGCAATGCCAGGCCACCACCAGCATTGATCTGCGCTGCAGCAAGGTTGATGTCCTTGCCGGCGGCCAGCACCACATCGCCAGCGCCCTGCACCGACGAGGCAGCGTGTGTCGTCTTGCTGCTGCGCTGGTGGTTGCGTTCATCGAAGGTGGCGTCGCGGCGCTCCTCCAGCGCAATCGCGCCAACATCCAGAGTGCCGCCTGCGGCCAGCTGGGTCAGGCCGTCGGCGCCGGCGTTGCGGATCTGTGCGGCTTGCAGGTTGATGTCACCGCCAGCCACCACCGACAGCATGCCGTCGCCACTGGGATTGGTTACATACAGACCGGCGACCCGATCGATGCGGTTGGTCTCGTACTGGTAGGTGCCACCGCCCTGCTGTGTCTCCACCGTGGAGGCCACCGTGACATTGCCCGCAGCCTTGACCGACAGCGCATCGGTGGCCGTCACGGCGGCACCCACAACACGGATGTCGTTGTCCGACGACAGCCCGACGTACTGGCCGGAAATGCTGCCGCCCAGATGCTCGATGTTGCCGGCATCGATGGTCACCAGCTTGCGCCCGGCGATGTTGCCGGTGTTGACCAGGCCATTGCCCAGTTTGATATCGACATTGGCGCCGGCCAGCAGTGCACCGTTGGCGTCCAGATCGCCCGGGCGCAGGCGCAGGTAGACCTGCGGCACCAGCGCGGTGGTGGTGCTGCCATCGGCCAGGGTGACGGTCTGCTCGACCAGCCAGACGATGTCACTGGTCAGCTGTGCCATCTGCGCTTCGGTCAGCGCCACGCCGGGGCGAAGGCCCCATTCGCTGGCCACCGTGGCACCGGCCTCCAGCAGCGCGCGGTACTGCGCCTCGTCACTGGCGTAGCCGTCCAGGAAGCGGCGACCGGTCAGCTGGCCGATCTGCTCGCGCACCAGCTTCTGCTCGTAGTAGCCATCACCCAGCCGCTTCTGCACGGTATCGGGCGAGTAGCCCATCTGGCCCAGCAGGTGGTCCGAGCTCAGCCAGGTCTTGTGGTCGGTAAAGCGCGGATCGGTCTCGACCAGGTAGTGGCCACCGTTGGGATTGACGTTGAACAGGCTGGCGCTCGGCGCGCGCGTGTCCGGTGCGCCCATCGCGATGCGGTCCGGCGATCCGCCACTGGCCGCGACCACGCGCGGCCCGGACGTGCCGGTGTTGCCGCTCACGCCGCCGACGCTGCTCCCTTGCTGGGTACCGGCGGCATCGGCCGCCTGCGCCAGCGCGCGTTCGGCACCGGTGCCGGTGGACTGGCCCGGCCCCTGCGCACCGCCGTGGCCCGGCCCATCCGGCAGCGCCTTGGGCCCCTGCACGTTGAGGTTGGCCATGGCCGAACCGTTCTGCACGTTCGGCGCGTTCCGTCCCTGGTTGAGGTTGCTCAGGTCACCGACGTCGATGACCAGCGTGCCTCCACTGGTGATGCTGCCACCGATCCTGCCGATCTCCTCGGAGATCGTCTCATTGCTCCAAGTGACCCGTTCATTGCTGTAGGTGTGGCCCACGTTGTTGAATTCATGGGTGCGGAACAGCGTCTGCGCCAGATTCTCCACCTTCGCCGTTGCGGTCAGCCCCACGATGCTCAGGTTGCCCCCTGCGGCGATGCTGCCGTAGTGGTTCTTCAGGTTGTCCGTGCCGATGCGCATCGCCCCGCCGGAGCGGATCACCGCATCGGCGCCTACTCCGGCGCCGAGCACATCTTCGGTCACCGTCCGGGTGGCAATGCGGTACTGCTCGTTGCTGCTGACATTGTTGCCACCCGAGCCGCGCGGATTGGTCAGCGTATGATCCGGATCGTTGTAGTCCTTGTAGGTCCACAACTGCACGCAGTTGGTGGTGCAGGTTCCGTAGTTGCTGGAATAGGTCAGCTTGTCGTCGACATAGCGGAATGGCGGCGCATCGGGATGCAGGGTGCTCAGCTCGGCGAACGGGTCATCCGCGCCGACGCGCACCTGGTCCGGATTGACCTGGTTGTCCTGCCGGCCGACGTAGTACATCACCACCGTGCCATCCTGCACGTTCAGGCGCGCGCGTTCGCCCAGGCCTGCATACAGGCCACCGCGCCCGAAGAAGTAGGCACTGGTCTTCGAGCTCAGGCGCACCACCGCGCGATGCACGGTGAAGCCATCAGGCGTGATGTGCGGCGTGTCTTCGAGGATGTCGGCCGGGTCGAGGTAGTACACCTCGTGCGCGGAGTAATGGCTGGTACTGCGGATGTCCTCGGTGCCGTTCTTGCCGTTGCGCCACCATGCCGGGCGATCCAGCCGCACCGGATCCATCACGGTCCTGGTCTGCGAAACGACCACGTTCTCGCGGATGTTGTTGACCTCCTGCGCATCGATGGACAGGTTGCCGCTCACATCGATGACCGAGCTGATGTTGTCGATCCGCCCGGCAATGCCGCTGGCGATCCGGTCGGCGCCGAGCGCGCCACCGATGGCCGCATCACCGCCGCTGTAGATCAGGCCCTTGCCGGTGTTCTGCAGTTCGCGCACGCCCAGGTCCAGCCGCTCGCGTGCGGCCACGGTGCCGACGCGGGTGGCACCACCGGCCTCTTCGGCGCGGTTCTTCAGCACGCCGGTGGAGATCGCCACGCGATCACCGTAGATGCGCCCGGTACCGAGATTGTCGATTTCGCCGGCCTCCAGGAGGGTCAGCGCGCCATCAATCAGGCCCCGGTTGGTCAGCTGGCCACGGGCATTGAGGTGGGTCGTGCCCTGGCTGGAGATCTCACCCGAAGCCGCATTGGTGATGTTCTGGGCGTTGAGGTCGAGGTTGCCACCGCGCACCACGCCCTGGTTGTCGAGGTCGCCGGACAGGTTCAGCGACAGGGTGCCGTTGGCGATCCATTCGCCACGTTGGCGCATGCCCTGCTGCAGGGTGAGGCCGAGGTCACGCTGCGCATGCACCTGGCCGTCTTCGCTGAGCGCACGTGCGACCAGGGTCTGGCTGCCATCGGCGCGCAGCAGGCCGCCGCTGTTGGCGACGTTGTCCGCCTGGCTGTCCAGGTTGCCGCCGGTGCTGATCACGCCGCCGGTGTTCTGCAGCTGACCGTTGATCTGCAGCCGCGCACCGCCATCAGTGACGACCTGGCCCTGGCTGTTGTCCAGCCAATGTGCACCGAACTGCAGCTGGCCCGCCTGCAAGCCACGCGTGCCGTCGCCGCCACGGGTGTTGCGGTTGTCCACGCTGGCGGCCGTGAGGGTCAGCAGCTGGCCGGCCGCGATCGCGCCGTCGGCGTTGTCCAGGTGCCCGTCCAAGGTCAGGTCGAGGTTGCGCCCGGCCTGCACGCGACCACTGGCATTGGCCAGGCTCGCCGCCTGCAGCGACAGATTCGCGGCGCTGGCAAGTGTTCCACCGGAACTGTTGTCGACGCGGGCCAGCAGCAAGCGCGCATCGCCTTGTGCATTGACTGCGCCGCCACGGTTGTCCAGCACGCCACCATCCAGCTGCAGCTTTCCGGCCGCCAGCAATCCACCGCTGCCGGCGGTGGCGCGGTTGTCGATGTCCTGCCCGGCCGTGTTGATGGCCAGGTCGGCCGCCGACTGCACGCGACCGCCCTGGTTGTCCATCGCGCCACTGCGAACGCTCAGGTCGCCCTTCTGCGTGCCCAGCGTGCCGGCGCGGTTGTCCAGCCGCTGGCCGCGGGTATCGATGTCCAGCTCGCCGCCCAGCAGCGTGCCGCGCTGGTTGAGCAGGCCGTTGCCCTGCAACTGCAGCCGTTCGCCGGCCTGCATCGCGCCGTCGCTGTTGTCCACGCCTGCCGCCGTGGTCGCGCTCAGGTCCTTGCCAGCGACCAGGGTGCCGTGGCGGTTGTCGAGACTGCCGGCGCCCAGGGTCATCGTGCCAGTGCTGGACAGCAGCCCCTGCTCGCCATTGTCGAGACGACCCTCAACGCCCAGCACCAGCGCGCTGCCGCCCGCATGCACGGTGCCGCCCTGGTTGCCGAGGCTGGCCGCGGTGACCGTGCCGGCACCGCCGAGCAGGATGCGGCCCTTCTGGTTGTCCAGCGCCTGGCCGATCGCCAGCGTGGAGTGACCCGCGCCTGCACCCTGCAGCGTGCCCTGTGCATTGATCAGCTGCTGCGCGGTGACAGCCAGCGCGCCATTGCTGGCCAGCGAACCGCCGCGATTGTCCAGCACACCCTGTACGCGCAGGCGCAGCGCGTCTTCACCGGTTGCGGTGAGCGTGCCACCGGCGGTGGTCAGGGTATCGGCGGTGATGTCGACGCGGCGCGCCGAGGCGGTTGCCGCGGTCAGATCGAGGTTGGCGCCGTCCAGCGCGAAGCTGCCATTGCTGAGCACGCTGCCGCCGTTGCCCAGCAGGGTCTTCGCCGAGACCTGCAGCTGGCCGCTCCCCGCGTGCTGGATCCTGCCTGCACGGTTGTCCAGCACCTGTGCCAGCAGGGCCAGGTCGCCATTGCTGGCCAGCGTGCCACCGGCATTGCCCAGCGTCGTGGCCTTGATGCGACTGGCGCCTTCGCCGCTGGCGATGATGCGGCCACCGGCGTTGTCGAGCGTGGTCGCCTCGAGGTCGAGGCGATCGGCGCCCAGCGTTGCGTCACGATGATCCACGTCATCGGCGCGCAGGGTCAGTGTGGCCGAGGAGACCAGCGTGCCCTTGCTGCCGTCCAGGCGGCCGGTGGTGATGTCCAGGCCCTGGTTTCCGGCCTGGCGGATGCTGCCGCCGCTGTTGTCCAGCCGTGCGGCGGCGACCGCCAGGCGGTTGGCATTGCTGGCGATCGTGCCTTCGTGATTGTCCAGCGCACCGGCGATCTGCAGCACGCTGTCAGCCGTTCCGGCGCCGCTGAGCGTGCCCTTGCGGTTGATCAGTTCGCCGGCCTGCACATCCAGCGCGCCGTTGCCGGCGATCGTACCGCCACTGTTGTCCACGCGCTGCGCCACGTGCAGCCGTAGCATGTCGCTGCCGGTCGCGCTGAGGTTGCCGCCGGCATTGTCCAGGTGCTGCGCATCGATGGCGATGCGCTCGGCCTGGGTAATGCTGCCGGCCCCCAGCTGCAATTGGCCGCCCTCAAGCATCAGCGACGACTGGCTGAGGATGCGGCCGCCCGCGCCCTGCAGGCCGTCGGCGTGGATCTGCAAGATGCCGCCGGCGGCGTGTTCGATCGCCCCACTGCGGTTGTCCAGCCGTACCGCCTGCAATCGCAGATCGCCAGTACCGGCCAGGCGACCACCGTTGCTGTTGTCCAGGAGTTCGCGGGCCTGCACCTGCAGCGCACCACTGCCTGCGGCCAGCACCTTGCCGCCCTGGTTGACCAGGCTGCCAACCTGCAGCTGCACCTGGCCATTGCCGGAGATGCCGCCGCCGCTGTTGTCCAGGATGCCGCGGACCGCCAGGGACACGCCCTGCGTACCGGCCGACTGCAGCGTGCCCTTCTGGTTGTCGATGCGACCGGCGTCGATGCGCAGGCCGCCGTTGCCGACGATCTGGCCGCCCTGATTGTCGAGCGCATCGCGCAGGTCCAGCGCCAGCTCCGAGACACCCTGCGAAACGATCTGGCCCTGGTGGTTGCGCAGTGCTCCGGCGTGGATCTGCACACTCTGCGCCGATGTCGTACCACCACTCACGTCCAGCTCGCCGCCGGACAACACCAGCGCGCCGTTGCTGAGCAGGCGCCCTCCGCTGCCACGCAACGTATCGGCCTGCACGCTCAGGGTGCCGGTGCCAGCCTGCTGAACCAGGCCGTTGCTGTTGTCCAGCGTGGTCGCGACCAGTGCCAGATCGCCGTTGCCGGCCAACGTGCCGCGGGCACTGTTGTCCAGCGTCGTGGCCTTCACCGAACTGGCCCCGGTACCGAGCGACAGCAGGCTGCCGCCGCGGTTGTCCAGCGTCGCGGCGAGGATGTCGAACGCCGCCGCACTGAGCGAACCGTTGCGCAGATCGGCGTTGCCGGCCGACCATTGCAGGCGGCCCAGGGTACTCAGTCGCCCACCGCTGCCGGCCCAGTCGCCCGTATTCAACGCGAGACCACCGCCACCGGCGTGTTCGATGCGGCCACCGGCATTGCCGACCTGGCCCGCGCGCAAGGCCAGCTGCGTGGCATTGGTGGCCAGCAGGCCACCGTCGTTGTTGAACAGGCCCTGCACCGTCCACGACGATGCCGCCTTGCCGGCGTGGCGCAGTTCACCACCGCGGTTGTCGAGCGCCTGCGCATCCAGCCACAGGTCGCCGGCCACGCTCAGCGCACCCTTCTGGTTCGACAACAGGCCCACCTGCAACGCGGCATCGCCATGCACCTGCAGCATGCCGCCGTCATTGCGCAGCTCACCCCCGGCCTGCAGCGCGCTCACGCCCAGGCGACCGCCGCTGTTGTCGAGACCGTTGCGTGCGGCCAGTGACACCGTGCCGCCGTTGCTGATGCTGCCGCCGTCGTTGTCCAGCGTACCGGCGATGGCGATCAGGCCCTCGGCCATCGGTACCACCGGCGAGGTCGGCGTGCCGGTCGAGCCACCGCCGGTACCCGGCGTCCCCGTACCCGGGCTACCGGTTCCGGGTGTTCCACCGCCATTGCCGGGCGACGCGCCGCTGCCAGCGCTGCTCCCGTTACCACCTGATGCCATGGCATCCAGTGCACCCAACAGGCCATTGCTACGGTTGCTGGCTGCGTCGGCCTTGAGTGCCAGCGCTTGCACACCGGTCTGTTCAATGGCGCCGCCACGGTTGCGCAACCCCTGCGCCTGCAGCTGCAGGCGCTGTGCATTGAGCGTGCCGTTGCTGTTGTCCAGCGTGCCACCGGCGGTGATCGCAACTTCGCGCGTGGCCGCGATGGTGCCGCCATTGGCAAGATCGCCACCGGTCTGCACGCGCACGTTCTGCCGCGACTGCAGGGCGCCGGTGTTTTCCAGCCGGCCATCCACCGTCACCACCAGCTCGCCGGCCTGTGCGCCAATGCTGCCGGCATTGCGCACGCCCACGCCGTGCTCGTTGCCCACCAGCCAGATCTTGTTGGCGAACATGCCGCCCAGCGCACCAACGTCCAGCGCGAAGGCCGGCGCCTCGCCGCTGGCTGCGGTCGCACTGGCCTGGCTGTGGTCGGCACTGACCACGTTGTTGCCCAGCGTCGCCTGCAACTGATTGGCCCAGATGCCGGCGTTTACCTGCAACGAACGGGTGATCAGGTCGGTGTAATCGGCACGGCTGGTGTCCAGGCCATCGCCATCGATCTGGATCGCGCCCCCTGTGACGCGGTAGCCCTCAAGTGCGCCTGCACCCGTGAACATCGGCGTGCCGGTGGTCAGGGTCACCCGGCTGGCATTGAGGAAACCGCCGCCATTGACCTGGATGCCGGCCGGGTTGGCAATGATCACCTCGGCGCGCTGCCCGGCCACTTCCACATAGCCGTTGAGCCGGCTGGCCGGACCATTCACTTCATTGAGGATGACCCGTGCACTGCCGGTGGCAAGCCACGGGTTGCCCTGCACCCAGCCGCCCAGCTGCGTCTGCACCTGGCCGCGGGCGTTGTTGAGGATGACGCCATCGCGGCCCACGTCGAACTGCGAATAGCGGTTGCGCGACACACCCGCTGCCGACGGCGTGGTGATGTTCACCATCGGCACGCCATTGGGTGCCGTCACCATCGTCGGCCGTTCACGGCCCGGCGCATTTGGATCGGAAATGATGCGCGCATCGGACTGCGCCAGCGCAGGCGTTCCCAGGCTGACCCAGCCCAGTGAGCACATCAGTGCGAAGCCCAGCGGCGACAGCGCAGCGCTCTGCCGGCCCGGCACATGGCCGACCAGGCCACCGCCGCCCTTCACCAGCTCCGAAGCCACCTGCCAGACGCGCAGCGCGCGGTTGAAAACCAGACGATAGATAGTGTTCATGTCACGTGTCCTTGTGGCAGATCAGTAGCGCCAGGCCAGGCTGAAGCCGAATGTGGTGTAGTCGGTGGGGAAATGGGCGGGTTTGCGCAGCGCCGAACCCACGAAGCCATCCCAGGAAAGCTGCTGCCAGCCGCCGCGCAGGCCCAGTGCCATGCCGGCCAGGTCATGGCCGGACTGCCACCGCGCGGATGGGCCGCCGATGCGGCCGTAGTCGGCAGCCACGTAGAACTCCTGGCCGCCACCGATACCGAGCGAAAGATCGTTGCGCAGCGACCAGCCACGCTCGCCGCTGAGCGAGCTTTCACCGTCGAAACCGCGCACGGTATAGCGGCCACCGATGGCGAAGCGGTCCTGCGGCGAGAGTGGCGTGCGGTTCCACTGCGCCCGCCATGCGGCGGTGTAGCGCAGGCGCTGCCTGCCCAGCTGGAACGGCACGCTGAACTGCGCGTCGGCGGTGATCAGCTTCATCCGCGAGGTGCCTTCCAGCGGCAACGTCGGGTCCCACAACTGCGCCATCTCTTCCGGCGAACGCAGTGCGTGGAAGGCGCCCGTGCCACGCCGGTAGGCCACGCTGGCATCGAGCGTGGCAGTGCCGATGAACTGTTTGTGGGTCAGGCCCAGTTCCCAGCCAGCGGTGCGGCGGCGCTGCACTTCGATCTCGGTATCGTCGATGTAGTTCTTCGACTCGCGCTGCCAGCCGCGTGCGTAGGCACTGAACTTGATCTTGGCATTGCGCAGCAGCAGCCGGTCCACCCGCGCTTCGGCGTTGCGGCTGCGGCCGCTGTACTCGTAGCGTTCAAAGGCACCGACCACGTTCTGGCTGTAGTTGTAGGCGCTGGCAGTAGCACCGAACAGCCAGTAGCCGTAGGGCACGTCGTAGTGCGCGGTCCAGCTGTCGGTGTCCTTGCCGCGGCCGTTGAACACACCGCGGCCAGCACTGACGTAGAACAGCTCGTTCAGGCCCAGCGGATTGTCCAGCGACAGCGTCGCGTTGGCCTGCAGCTTGCCGGTGCCGCGGCTGCCGGCATCGTCCAGGGTGACGCTGGCGCGCACCGGCGAGCGCTGCGTCCAGTCGATCTGCAGGTCGCTCTGGCCCGGCGCCGCGCCCTCGCCGTCGGCCGGCGCGATCTTGATGTCGGCGCTGACGGTGGGCACGCGCTGCAGGTTCTCCAGGCCCTGCTCGATGTCACGCAGGTTGAGCAGGCCGCCGCTGCGGATCGGCAGTGCATTGGCGAGGGCCGGATGCCGTCCCTGCGGATCGGAGAACACGGCCTCGCGGAACCGGCCCGGCACCACCGACAACGCCAGCGTGCCCTGGTTGAGGTCCTGCGGTGCCGACAGCACGCGCGTGGTGACATAGCCACGGGCGATGATCGCGTTCTGCACACGCTTCATCACCACGTTGATGCCTTCGGTTCCCAGGCAACGGCCAGTGGCCGGATCGTCCGTCGGGTCGGCCGCCGCCAGTGCCCAGCCGAAGCGCTGGCTGTCTTCGCCTTCCAGCACGATGCGATCGATGCGTACGCACGGGTGCTCCTGCGCCGGCAGGCGGTCGCCCTCCTTCTGCGCGTCCCGCTCCAGGCGGACGTCGGGGCGTTGTTCCTGCTGCTCGCGCAGCACGCGTTCGCGCTCCTGCTGCCGCAGCAGTTCCTGCGCGGCGGGATCACCGGCCTGCTGGGCGGTCGCCGGCCATGCGGCAACGGCGAGCATCAATGACCAACCACGATGGAGCCTCGGCCCCGGGTGCTTCTTCCCTGTTTCCACGCTACGTTCCATTCGAAATCGTCCTGCCAGCCGCGGTGCTGCAGGAACGTGAACCGAGGCTGCGCCACCATGGACAGCCACGGCATCGCGCGACAGGCGCAATGCCGCAGTACAGATCGGCCGGCGCGGGAGTTTCTGAAGGATGAATTTCCGCAGGGCGCGCGTCAGCCCGGCGCAAGGGCTCGCGGCAAAGCGTTGGCAGGTGGCGGAACGAGCGTTCGCCTCGTACCTGCAAAGCGGCACATGCGGCTGCACGACAGCCGTGCAGCGAAGTGCAGCCGCGAAGTATGCGGTGCACGGCCCACGCCCGCAAAGCGAATCCGTTCAGCCGCACACACCCTGCGCGCGGGTCACGCTACAGTCGGCGCATGACCATCGTCCTACAGATTGAAGGCGCCGCCATCGATGACATCGCCAGCCTGTACACGGAGATCAACCGCGTGTTCATGGCTGGCGAGGCGTGGCAGCTCGGGCCAAGCCTGGATGCGCTGGACGACCTGCTGCATGGCAGTTATGGCGCGTTGGCCGGCCAGGCGCAGGCCACGCTGATCTGGCGCGATATTGCCCACAGCCGCACGGCCCTGGGCATGGAGACCACCCGCCAATGGCTGCAGGCAAAGCTGGACACACCGGGCAGCTTCAACACGCAGGCCATTGCCCACCAGCTGCAGGCCCTGCAACGGGGCGAAGGCCCGACCTACTTCGAGATCGTCATGGAGATTTTCACCAGCCACCGGCAGATCACGCTGGTCCCGGCCTGACTCCTTTACGTGCCGTACCGGCCTGCCACCGGTGGCGGCAGCCCTGCGCCCCAGCAGTTACCATGGACGGCCCTGTACCCGCTCCGCTGCGACCGCCCTCCGGCGTGGCCGGATGCCCAGATCCACGAGTCCCATGTCCAAAGACAAGTCCGCCGAACACACCCCGCTGATGAAGCAATTCTTCGCAGCCAAGTCCGAGTACCCGGACCTGCTGCTGTTCTTCCGCATGGGCGACTTCTACGAGCTGTTCTACGACGATGCGCGCAAGGCCGCGCGCCTGCTCGACATCACCCTGACCCAGCGTGGCAGCTCCGGCGGCGCACCGATTCCGATGGCCGGCGTGCCGGTGCATGCCTACGAGGGCTACCTGGCACGGCTGGTGGCGCTGGGCGAGTCAGTGGCGATCTGCGAGCAGATCGGTGACCCGGCGCTGGCCAAGGGCCTGGTCGAACGCAAGGTGGTGCGCATCGTCACCCCCGGAACCGTCACCGACGAAGCGCTGCTGGACGAGCGCCGTGACACCCTGCTGATGGCGCTGTCGCGCACGAAGCAGGGCTACGGCCTGGCCTGGGCCGACCTGGCCGGTGGCCGCTTCCTGGTCAACGAAGTGGAAACCGACGATGCGCTGGAAGCCGAACTGGCCCGACTGGAGCCGGCCGAGCTACTGGTGCCCGACGAAGAAAACTGGCCGGAATTCCTGCGCCAGCGCACCGGCGTGCGCCGCCGTGCGCCGTGGCTGTTCGATGCCGACAGTGGCCGCCGCCAGCTGCTGAACTTCTTCAAGCTGCATGACCTGAGCGGCTTCGGCATCGATGACAAGCCACGTGCGACCGCTGCCGCAGGTGCCCTGCTCGGCTATGTCGAGGAAACCCAGAAGCAGCGCCTGCCGCACCTGACTTCGATCGCGATGGAAACCGCTGGCGAGGCGATCGCGATGAATGCCGCCACCCGTCGCCACCTGGAACTGGATACGCGCGTCGACGGCGATACCCGCAATACCCTGCTGGGCGTGCTCGACAGCACGGTGACGCCGATGGGCGGCCGCCTGCTGCGGCGCTGGCTGCACCGCCCGCTGCGCCTGCGCGAGGTGCTGGTGCAGCGCCACCATGCGGTGCAAACCCTGATCGATCGCGGCAGCGACGCCGACATCCGCGAACAGTTCCGCCGCCTGGGCGACCTGGAACGCATCCTCACCCGCGTCGCGCTGCGCTCGGCGCGCCCGCGCGATTTTTCCACCCTGCGTGATGGCCTGGGCCTGCTGCCCGCCGTGCGCGAGGTGCTGGCGCCGCTGGATTCGCCGCGCCTGCAGGCCCTGCATGCCGCGCTGGGCGAACACGATGAGTGCGCGCAGCTGCTGGCCAGCGCCATTGCCGAAATGCCGCCACTGAAGCTGAGCGACGGCGGCGTGCTGGCCGACGGCTTCGATGAAGAGCTGGACGAGCTGCGCCGCCTGTCCACCCATGCTGACCAGTTCCTGGTCGATCTGGAACAGCGCGAACGCGAAAGCAGCGGCATTCCCACCCTGAAGGTGGGCTACAACCGCGTGCACGGCTACTACATCGAGATCAGCAAGGGCCAGTCCGACCGTGCGCCGGTGCACTACACCCGCCGCCAGACGCTGACCAATGCCGAGCGCTACATCACCGAAGAACTGAAGGCGTTCGAAGACAAGGTGCTGTCCGCGCGCGACCGTTCGTTGTCGCGCGAGAAATACCTGTACGAGCAGCTGCTGGACACCCTCGGCGAACAGCTGGAACCGTTGAAGCAGTGCGCCGCTGCGCTGAGCGAACTGGACGTGCTGGCCGCCTTCGCCGAGCGCGCGCAGGCGCTGGACTGGTCGCGGCCGGAACTGGAAACGGCACCGTGCCTGAAGATCGAGCGTGGCCGCCATCCGGTGGTCGAAGCGGTGCGTGAGCAGCCGTTCGAACCGAACGACCTGGACCTGCATCCCGACCGTCGCATGCTGGTCATCACCGGCCCGAACATGGGCGGTAAATCGACCTACATGCGGCAGAACGCGCTGATCGTGCTGCTGGCCCACATCGGCAGCTTCGTGCCGGCCAGCCGTGCGGTTATCGGTCCGATCGACCGCATCCTGACCCGCATCGGCGCCGGTGACGACCTCGCCCGCGGGCAGTCGACCTTCATGGTCGAGATGGCCGAGACCAGCTACATCCTGCATCACGCCACCGCCCATTCGCTGGTGCTGATGGACGAGATCGGCCGCGGCACCTCCACCTACGACGGCCTGGCGCTGGCCGATGCGGTCGCACGCCACCTGGCCTACCAGAACCGCTGCTATACGCTGTTCGCGACCCACTACTTCGAGCTGACCGCGCTGGCCGACGAACAACACGAGGGCGGCCGCAGCGGCATTGCCAACGTGCACCTGGATGCCGTCGAGCACGGTGAAGCGCTGGTGTTCATGCACGCGGTGAAGGACGGTCCGGCCAACCGCAGCTTCGGCCTGCAGGTGGCCGCACTGGCCGGCCTGCCGCGCACTACCGTGGCGCAGGCACGGCGGCGCCTGGCCGAGCTGGAGCAGCGCGGCGGTGAAAGCCATGCCGCCGAGCTGGCGCCGCAGGCATTGGATGCGCCGCAGCAGTTCGGCCTGTTCAGCGCCCCGGCCAGCAAGGCGCAGGAAGCGCTGGCGGCGATCGACCCGGACGAACTGACGCCCAAGCAGGCGCTGGAAGCCCTGTATCGGTTGAAAGCGCTGCTGTAACTGCAACGCATAGAGACGGCCTCCGGCTGCCATGCAGGAGGCCTCTTGAAAGTCTCTGCAAATCCGATTCTGCGTTTCAATTGACAGAATCTATCAATCTGAACGGATCATTCGATTATTCATTTCATCTGGCCCTAGCTAAAGTCGAGTGAAGATGTTCCACCCCGTCTTCACCCGCAGGAGCCAGCCATGAGCCAGTCCGATAACAACAGTCCCAAGTGCCCGTATCACACCGCTCCGTCGCCGGCAGAAGGCGCGCAGCAGCAGCGTGAGCTGAGCACGACGCCGAAGCAGAAGCACGGCGACGATCCGGTCACGCCGATGACCACGGCCTTCGGCGCACCGGTGGTGGACAACCAGAACAGCAAGACCGCTGGCCCGCGCGGCCCGCTGCTGATGGAAGACGTGTGGCTGCTGGAAAAGCTGGCCAACCTCAACCGCGAGATCATTCCCGAGCGCCGCATGCATGCCAAGGGATCGGGTGCGTTCGGTACCTTCACCGTCACCCACGACATCAGCAAGTACACCCGCGCCAAACTGTTCGAGAAGGTGGGCAAGCAGACCGAGATGTTCGCGCGCTTCACCACGGTGGCCGGCGAGCGTGGTGCCGCCGACGCCGAGCGTGACATCCGCGGCTTCGCACTGAAGTTCTACACCGAAGAAGGCAACTGGGACCTGGTCGGCAACAACACGCCGGTGTTCTTCCTGCGCGACCCGCGCAAGTTCGCCGACCTCAACAAAGCGGTCAAGCGCGACCCGCACACCAACCTGCGCAGCGCGCGCAACAACTGGGACTTCTGGACACTGCTGCCCGAAGCCCTGCTGCAAGTGACCGTGGTGATGAGCGACCGCGGCATTCCGCGCAGCTTCCGCCACATGCACGGTTTCGGCTCGCACACCTACAGCTTCACCAACGCCGACAGCGAGCGCTTCTGGGTCAAGTTCCACTTTGTCAGCCAGCAGGGCATCGAATCGCTGACCGACGCGCAGGCGCAGATCCTGGTCGGCCATGACCGCGAAAGCCACGGCCGCGACCTGTTCGACGCGATCGAGAAGGGCGACTTCCCGAAGTGGAAGCTGTTCATCCAGGTCATGCCGGAGCTGGAGGCGGAAACCTACCGCATCCATCCGTTCGACCTGACCAAGGTATGGCCGAAGAGCGACTACCCGCTGATCGAAGTGGGCCAGTTCGAACTGAACCGCAACCCGGTCAACTGGTACCAGGACGTGGAGCAGTCGGCGTTCGCACCGAGCAACCTGGTGCCGGGCATTGGCCCGTCGCCGGACAAGATGCTGCAGGCACGCCTGTTCGCCTATTCCGATGCGCAGCGCTACCGGCTGGGCGTGAACCACCACCAGATTCCGGTGAACGCCGCACGCTGCCCGGTGCACAGCAATCACCGCGATGGTGCGATGCGCGTGGATGGCAACTACGGCGGCCTGCCGCATTACGAACCGAACAGCTATGGCCAGTGGCAGGAACAGCCGCAGTACCGCGAACCGCCGATGAAGATCCGCGGCGACGCCGACTTCTGGAACTTCCGTGAGGACGACGCCGACTACTTCAGCCAGCCCGGTGCGCTGTTCCGCAGCTACAACCAGGCACAGAAGGACCGCCTGTTCGCCAACACCGCCCGCGCCCTGGGCGATGCACCGGACTTCATCAAGCAGCGCCACATCGACAACTGCAGCAAGGCCGACCCGGCCTACGGTGCCGGCGTCGCCGCAGCCCTCAAGGCGCTGGCCAGCCAGCCATCGGATCCGTTCAAGCCGGCGCAACCGGAAGCGGACTTCCCTACTGCGACCCCGGGCGCGGAAGACATCGAACTCTGATCGCCCTCCCCGTGTACGGCACGCCGCCTCCCTGTAAGGCGGCGTCGCCGTTTTAACGGTCCGCGTCGTACCTTCTGCACGCCCCACCCCAATCAAGGAATCCGCAGATGAGCCTGACCGATGAACTTCTCGCCAAACTGCAGGGCGAGCCGCTGCAGCAGGTCTCCCAGCAGCTCGGCATCAGCGATACCCAGGCCTCCGGTGCGATCAGCGCCGCACTGCCGGTGCTGATGGGCGCGCTGGGCAACAACGCCTCGCAGCCACAGGGCGCACAGGCGCTGCTCGGCGCACTGCAGAACAACCACAGCGGCCTGGACCTGGGCAGCGTGCTCGGCTCGGTACTGGGCGGCGGTGGCGGTGGTGCCGCCAGCGATGGCGCCGGCATCCTCGGCCACATCTTCGGCGGCAGCCAGCAGAAGGTCGAAAGCGGGCTGGCGCAGGCTACCCAGCTGGACAGCGGCCGTACCAGCCAGTTGCTGCAGATCCTCGCACCGATCGCGATGGCCTTCCTCGCCCAGCGTCTCGGTGGCGGCCAGGCCGATGCCGGCTCGCTCAGCCAGGCGCTTGGCCAGGAAAAGCAGCGCGTGCAGCAACAGGGTGGTCTTGCCGGTGGCCTGCTCGGCAGCCTGCTGGACCAGGACGGTGACGGCCAGCTCGGCGTGGGCGATCTGCTGAAGATCGGCGGCAGCCTGCTCGGCGGCAAGCGCTGACGCCTGCGGGCGCCGGACCCGATCCGGCGCCGCATCATTTACAGCGCGTCAATATCGCCCAGCGCGCGGATCAACCGGCGCGCGCGCTTGTCCGGCTTGTGCTCCGGCGGCTGGAACCCATCGCGCGCGGCGATGCGCAGCGCACGCTGTTCGGCACGACGCGCCTTGGAGGCCTCGCTCTCGGCATACAGCTGCTGCGCCGTCGCTGCGGGCCCGCGCTGATCGCTCAGGCCGAGCACCTGGACCTCGAAATGCTCTTCACCACGGTCGACCTGAAGCTGCTCGCCCACGCGCACCGCGCGTGAGGATTTCGGACGCTGCCCGGCAACGCTGACCTTGCCGGTCTCGATCGCCTGCTTGGCCAGGCTGCGGGTCTTGAAGAAACGGGCCGCCCACAACCAGATGTCCAGGCGGACACTGGGTGACAGCGGGGAAAGCTCGGGCATGGGGGCAGGCTACTCCAGTGGCTTGTTGAGGGGACGCGGGTTGTCCGGGTCGGCCCGGCAGCCGGTGCCGCCGATCAATGGCCGCACCCCGGAGGCCAGGTCCTGGCGCTGGCTGCCGACCAGACACTCGGGACGGTCGGTTGGCCGGATCTGGGTATCACCCAGCCGGTCGTCCATCGAACATGCGGCCAATCCGACGCTGATCAAGGCCAGCGCCAGCCTCCGCTCCACCTGCAGTCGTTGATGCATTGCCACATCCCGCAAACCGGCGTGGTGCTAGTGTGCGCCTCCCGGGATTCGATCACCACTCCATGGCCAAGGCACCGCTTGACCTGACCTCCGGCCCGATCGGGCGCAATCTCCTGTTGTTCTCCCTGCCGATCCTGGCGGGCAACATCGCGCAGTCGCTGAACGGTTCGGTGAACGCGGTCTGGGTCGGGCGCTTCCTGGGCGAGGCGGCACTGACCGCCACCGCGAACGCCAACAACATCATGTTCTTCCTGATCGGCTCGGTGTTCGGTTTCGGCATGGCCTCCACCATCCTGATCGGCCAGGCGATCGGCGCGCGCGACATCGCGCAGGCGCGGCGCGTGGTCGGCACCAGCGCCACCTTCTTCATCGGCCTGTCGGTGATCATCGCCCTCGCCGGCTGGTTCATGGCCCATCCGCTGCTGGCGGCGATGGGCACGCCGGCTGCTTCGCTGCCATTGGCGGAGGCCTACCTGCAGATCATCTTCCTGGCGATGCCGACGCTGTACGCGTTCGCCTTCCTCACCGCCGCGCTGCGCGGTGCCGGTGATTCGCGCACGCCATTCCGTTTCCTGATGGTGTCGGTGGCGCTGGACATCGTGCTGAACCCGGTACTGATCTTCGGCGTGGGGCCGTTCCCTGCGCTGGGTATCGCCGGCTCGGCGTGGGCCACGCTGGTCGCGCAGACGCTGTCGCTGGCCGGCCTGCTGCTGTACATGCGGCACAAGCGCCACACCCTGTGGCTGGGCCGCGCCGACATGCGCCTGTTCAAGCTCGACATGACCATCCTCAAGGCGCTGGTGGTCAAGGGCGTGCCGATGGGCCTGCAGATGGTGCTGATCTCGCTGTCGGTGATCCTGCTGATGACCATGGTCAACCAGTACGGGACCGACACCGGCGCGGGCTACGGCGCTGCCCTGCAACTGTGGAACTACCTGCAGATGCCAGCGATGGCGATCGGTGCAGCGTGCTCTTCGATGGCCGCACAGAACGTGGGGGCGCAGCGCTGGGATCGCGTGCGCGGCACCGCGCGCCAGGGCGTGCTGTTCAACTTCCTGCTGACCGGCGCGTTGATCCTGCCGCTGGTGCTGTTCGATCGCCAGCTGCTGGCGCTGTTCCTGCCACCGGCCAGCCAGGCGCTGGAGATCGCGCGCCACCTCAACCACGTAGTGATCGGCTCGTTCCTGTTCTTCGGCGTCAGCTTCGTGATCTCCGGCGTAGTGCGCTCCACCGGCGCGGTGATTCCGCCGCTGCTGATCCTGGCTGGCTCGCTGTGGGGCGTGCGCGTGCCGTTCGCCGAACTGCTGCAGCCGTACTGGGGCGCCGATGCGATCTGGTGGAGCTTCCCGGTCAGCTCGCTGGTGTCGATGCTGCTGTCGCTGGCGTATTACCGCTGGGGTGGCTGGCGCAAGGCGAAGATGATGGTCAAGCCCTCGCATGCCGAAGAACTGGCCACGCCCTCTGAGATTCCCGCCTGCCCACCGTCGCCGGTGGCCGACCCGGATGCGGCACTGGAGCGGTAGTGCCGGCCGCTGGCCGGCAACTTCAAACCCCTCCGCAAGCATCGCAGAACAGCCGGCCAGCGGCCGGCTCTACCGCTTCTTCGCCGCCGGGGATTACCACGGTAGTGCCGGCCGCTGGCCGGCAACTTCAAACCCCTCCGCAAGCATCGCAAAGCAGCCGGCCAGCGGCCGGCTCTACCGCTTCTCCGCCACCGGGGATTACCACGGTAGTGCCGGCCGCTGGCCGGCAACTTCAACCCCCTCCGCAAGCATCGCAGAACAGCCAGCCAGCGGCCGGTTCTACCGCTTCTTCGCCGCCGGGGATTACCACGGTAGTGCCGGCCGCTGGCCGGCAACTTCAAACCCCTCCGCAAGCATCGCAAAGCAGCCGGCCAGCGGCCGGCTCTACCGCTTCTTCCGGCCCGCGTTGAACGTCGCCGCCGCGCGCAGCAGCGCCTTGAACGCAGCGGCATCCGGCATCGCGCCTTCATGGATGTCGATCGCACGCCGCGTGTTGCCGTCCAGGCTTGCGTTGAACAGCCCCTTTGGATCGGCCAGCGCCGCACCGTTGGCGAAGGTCAGCTTCACTGCCTGCTTGTAGGTCTCGCCGGTGCACAGGATGCCGTTGTGCTCCCACACCGGTGTACCCCGCCATTTCCAGGTTTCCTGCACGTCGGGCAGCGCTTCATGGATCAACGCACGCACGCGTGCCAGTGTTTCACCGCGCCAGTCTGCCAACTCGGCGATGCGTGCATCGATCAACTCGGTGGCCGGTGTTCCGGCATCGGCCGGGTTGGGGGCATGCGTGGCCATCAGGAGCTCTCGTCGGGAAAGGAATGAGAAGGTCGGGGTTACATGCGCTCGCCGGGCAACGCGGCGGCCTGGCGCACCCAGTCGAGGAACTGTGCCTCATCCAGCAGGCCGTCCTGCGGGATGTGCAGGTAACGCGTATCGGCGCTCCTGGACGGCTCGGGCGGCACTGGCGCCAGTGCCGCGCCACGGAAGAACGCCACCTTGATGTAGCGGGTGAAGCAATGGAAGCCGAGAAACCACCCTTCGCCCGGCGCAACCGCATACATCGGCGAGTTCCACTTCACCGCCTTGTGCACCCCAGGTACGGCCTGCTCGATCAATGCATCCAGTCGCGCGCCGATCGGACGTTTCCAGTCCGGCATGGCGGCGATGTATGCCTGCACCGGCGCATCGCCCTCGCCCTTGGCGATCTGCGGGTTGCCACCGGACAGCAGCGTGGGCGCAGTGGAAGGTGCGGTTCGCTTGGCAGGCATCGCACGCTACGTCCATCGGGATGAAGCTGCAGCCTAGCGCGGGCCCGCCCGGTGGTCACGGCGCAGTGCGCCATCGGCTCAGCCCGCCTGCCGTGCGCGGAACCGGCGCCAGTCCGGCAGCTTGCGGTGGCGGCGCAGCGAGCGCATCAGCGCTGCCATCACGATACCGAACAGCACGCCAGCCGACAGGCCGGCCACCAGCAACAGCGCCAGCGGGCGCTCGCTGCCCTGCCACAGCATCAGCCACATCAGCGCGGTCCAGAACAGCCCGAACAACAGGCCCTGCACCAGCGCATTGGTGCCGAAGCCGGCCAGGATCGGTGGCGGCAGGGCAATGCCCAGGCGCCATAGCAGGCGGTGCAGCAGCGGCGCCGACTGCACGCGCGCCAGCCCCTTGCCGTCGAGAAAGCGCAGTGCCGACTGGATCACGGCGGGATAGCGCGGGTTGATGTCGCTCATCAGCTGATCGTGGCCGATGCGATGCCGGAAACGCAAACGGCCACCCGAAGGTGGCCGTCGCGGCAACAACCGAAGTTGTTTATCAGGCCTTGTCGGCCAGACGGGCAGCCTTGGCGGCAGCAGCGGCAGCCAGGTCTTCCTTGATGCGGGCAGCCTTGCCTTCCAGGCCACGCAGGTAGTACAGCTTGCCGGCGCGGACCTTACCACGACGCTTCACTTCGACCGAGTCGATGATGGCGCTGTGGGTCTGGAAAACGCGCTCGACGCCGTAGCCGTGCGAGATCTTGCGCACGGTGAACGAGGAGTTCAGGCCGGCATTCTTGGTGGCGATGACGACGCCTTCGTAGGCCTGCACGCGCTCGCGGCTGCCTTCCTTCACCTTCACATTGACGACAACGGTGTCGCCCTGGCTGAACTTCGGCAGTTCGCGGGTGATCTGGGCGGATTCGAATTCCGCGACGATGGACTTGTTCAGCTTGCTCATGGGTTACACCGATTCTTGTTCGGGTGGGCGTGTCGTATCGACAACGTGGGCTCATGCAGTCACCGGACTGTGCTGCACGTTTGTTTTGGGTACTGCGCGCGCCAACCGGGGCTGGCGGGAATTGGCCATGATAGCCGATAAAGCCAGCCCTGCGCTAGGGGCTGGCCTTCTGGTTCCGGGCCTGGCGGCCCTGCTCCAGCAGTTTGCGGTCGGCCTTGCCCAGTGCCTGTTCATCCAGCAGGTCCGGGCGCCGCTGGGCGGTCCGGAGCAGCGACTGCTGGCGGCGCCAGGCGGCGATGGCCGCGTGGTTGCCCGAGCGCAGCACCTCCGGCACGTCCCCCAGCGGGTGCTGGGCCGGCTGGCTGTAATGCGGGCAGTCGAGCAGGCCGAGGTCGCCCTCGAAGCTGTCCTGCGCCGCCGACTCCGCATCGTTCAGGGCACCGTCCTGCAGGCGGGCCACGGCGTCGATGATCACCGCCGCGCCCAGCTCGCCCCCGGACAGCACGTAGTCGCCGAGGGAGATTTCCTCGTCGACATTGGCCTCCAGGAAACGCTCGTCGATGCCCTCGTAGCGGCCACAGAGCAGGACCATGCGCGGCAGCGCCGCCAGTTCCCGCACCTTGGCCTGGGTCAACGGCGCGCCCTGCGGACTGAGGTAGATCACCCGCGCCGGGGTGGGATCGGCCTCTCGGATCGCCTGCAGGCAGGCCTGCAGCGGCTCGATCAGCATCACCATGCCCGGGCCACCGCCGAACGGACGGTCGTCCACCCGGCGATAGTTGCCTTCGGCGTAATCACGGGGGTTCCAGCCATGCAGGCTGAACAGCCCCTTCTCCCGCGCGCGCCCGACCACGCCCAATCCAGCGGACTGGGCGAGGAACTCGGGGAACAGGGTGATGACGTCGAAACGCATGCGTCTGCTCAGAACTCGGGATCCCAGTCGACCACGACCAGATTGGCCTCGAAATCGACCGATTTGACGAAGTCCGGCAGCACGAACGGGATCATCCGCTCGCGGTCACCACGGACCACCACCACATCATTGGCGCCGGTGCTGAACAGGTGCGAGACCTGGCCCAGGGCGACGCCCTCGGTGGTCGTCACGTCCAGGCCTTCCAGGTCCACCCAGTAGTACTCATCGGGCTTCGGTGGCGGCAATGCACTGCGGGCCACGTAGATTTCGGTGCCGCGCATCGCTTCGACCACATCGCGATCCTCGACCCCGGGAAAACGGGCGACCAGGTGCTTGCCGCTATCGCGGCCACGTACACCTTCAATCGTGGTTTCCACGCCGGACGGGCTGCGCACGATCCACGGCTGGTAACGGAAAATGGCGGAACGTGGCTCGGTCCAGGACTCGAGCTTGATCTCGCCGCGCACACCAAAAGCGCCGACAACCCTGCCCAGCAGGATGCGGCGCTCGATATCTTTCATCTGCTTCAACCAAGAGGGCCACGCCGAAGCGTGGCCCGTCAGGATCAGGCCGCAGCGGCCTGGGACTTGGTCGCTTCCTTGATCAGGTTGCGGACCTTGTCGGTCGGCTGGGCGCCGTTCTTGACCCAATGGTCAACGCGGGCCAGGTCCAGCTCGATGCGCTTCTCGGCGCCCTGGGCGACCGGGTTGTAGAAGCCGACGCGCTCGATGTTGCGGCCGTCGCGCGCGCTGCGCACGTCGGTGACGATGATGTGGTAGAACGGACGCTTCTTGGCGCCGCCGCGGGTCAGTCGAATCTTGACCATGGTGTTTTTCCTATTGCCCAGTCGCCAGGATGGCGAGGTAAGCGGGCGATTATAGCGGCAGATCGCGGCCGGGCCAACCCCGGGGATGAACTCCCGGGGTCAGATCCCTTTTGCGGCGCAAAAGGGATCTGACCCCAATTTGTCCCAGGCCACCGCCGCCAGCACCGCCCTGCCCTGTTCAGCCAGCGCCTGGGAGCCGGCCAGGGCATGCCCGTCAATGGCCTCCAGCGCCCACAACCCGCTGGCGTTGCAGGCAAAAGCCGCCTTCACGCCGGCCAGATCGGCCAGCCGCAGCGGCTGAGTGGCCTGAGGCCCCGGCCAATGCTGCTTCAGCAGTGCCTCGGCAGTCCCGCGCAGGGCCGGCGCCTGCGGCCAGAGCAGCCGTTCACCATCGTGCACGGCCAGATTCCAGGTGCTGCCTTCACTCACGTGGCCATCGGCGGTCGCGAACAGCACATCGTCGAAGCCTTCCGCCATCGCCGCGCGACGCTCGGCGAACAGGCCGAAGGTGCCCACATGCTTGATCTGCGGCATCTCGCGCTGCCAGGCCACGCTGCGCACACGCTTGGAGGCGGTCAGCGTCATCGGCGCGGACACCGCCACCAGCACGTCCACCGGCACCGCCGCCAGCGGATTGCGGAAATCAAAACGGCGCGAGTACACGGTCACCCGCAGCGAGGCATCGGCCTGCCCTGACTGCTGCAATGCCTGCGCCATCCACGCCTGCACCTGCACCGTGTCCAGTTCGCTGCCGAACAGTTCGCGCGTAGCCTGTGACAGCCGCGCCAGATGCAGGCCCAGCCCCTGCACTGCACCACCACGCACCTGCAGCGAAGTGAAGTGGCCATAGTTCACCAGCGCCGGCAGCAGGTCTTCCACCTGTGCCGGCAGGCCGTTGCAGGTCAGCGTCATCGCAGCAATGCCTGCGCCTGTTCCCACATGCCGCGCAGCACGTCGGCGGCCGGCTGTGCCGGCGCCATCCATGCTGACTGCCCGGCCCAGGCCTGCATCGCCGCCAGACGATTTTCCTGTGCCGCCTGCCTGCGCATCGGGGCGGTCAGGCCGCGCTGCACCGGGTATGGACGCGGCGCGGGGGCGCCTTCTGCGGCAGCGGCGCGCACATAGGGCGTCGCCAGGCCACGGCCCAGGCGACCACTGAAGGCGCGGGTCGGCCAGGTGTCTTCCGGTTCGCTGGCGGCCAGCCCATCGGCCCACGCCGAAGCGATCGCCGCTTCCGGCGTGCGCAGGAAGGCGGTGCCGATCTGCACCGCACTGGCGCCCAAGGCGAGTGCGGCAGCGATACCACGGCCATCGGCGATGCCGCCGGCGGCAATCACCGGAATCTGCAGGTGATCGGCCAGGCGCGGCAGCAGCGCGAACAGGCCGACCAGCTGGCGCTCGGCCATCGCCGGATCGAAGGAACCACGATGGCCGCCGGCCTCCGCGCCCTGCGCCACCACCGCATCGGCACCGGCGTCCTGTGCCGCGCGCGCCTCGGACAAGGTGGTCGCGCACGCGATCCAGGCGATGCCGGCATCCTTCA
The DNA here is from genome assembly GCF_059370435.1 of Stenotrophomonas sp. YJH_SMC_94-11. NCBI lineage: Bacteria > Pseudomonadati > Pseudomonadota > Gammaproteobacteria > Lysobacterales > Lysobacteraceae > Stenotrophomonas > Stenotrophomonas sp. YJH_SMC_94-11. The sequence goes on from NZ_JCAFTR010000008.1 coordinate 25,654, forward strand.
ACTGCTGCACGTGGCGCGGCAACAGCACGCCCATGATGGTCGAGGCCACCGCAGGACGCGCCGCCAGCAGTGCGGCAAACTGTTCCTCGAAGTCGGCTGGCGTGGCCTCGGCGGCGCTGGCCGGCACCTCCGGGCCCCATTGCGCCAGGAAGGCGCGGCTGGCGGCCTCGGCGGCAACGTCACGGGCCGGTACAGGGTCCGGCACCCACAGGTTCACCTGCGCCGGACCGCTGGAGGCTGCGCGGAAGTCATCCATCCAGCGACCGATATCGGCCGACGACGACAGCACCGCGCCCATTGCGCCCATGCTGCCGGCGTTGGCCAGCGCGGCCGACAACGGTACCGGGCAGGCACCGGCCATCGGTGCCAGCAGGATCGGAACGGAAATGCCAAAGCGCCGGCAGAACGCCTCGGCGCGGGAAGTGACAGCGGAACTCTGCATGACGGCCCATCGTTTCGGACAGGCCCCCATGGTGCGCGCAGGACGGGGGTAGAGTCGAGCTTGCTCGACTGCACCGCGCTCGACGCTACGCAGGCCGCGCCGACCACAGCGCGCACCCACGCATCAACGCATCAACGGAACGGCATGCCGCGGCCGCCCATGGCGCCCATCATCCCCTTCATGCTGCGCAACATGCCCTTCATGCCACCGCCGGCCATCTTGCTCATCATCTTTTCCATCTGCATGTACTGCTTCATCAGCTTGTTGACGTCGGCCGGCGTCACGCCCGAGCCCTTGGCGATGCGCGCGCGGCGCGAGCCGTTGAGCAGGTTCGGATTGCGCCGTTCCTTCTTGGTCATCGAGCTGATGATGGCGATCATGCGCGGCACTTCCTTGCCCTGGCTGACCTGCTGCTTCAGATGGTCGGGGATGTTGCCCAGGCCCGGCAGCTTGTCCATCAGGCCGCCGATGCCGCCCATGTTCTGCATCTGCTCGAGCTGGTCACGCATGTCGTTCAGGTCGAATTTCTTGCCCTTGGCGACCTTCTCGGCCAGCTTGGCGGCCTTGTCCTTGTCGACCTGCTGCTCGACCTGCTCGACCAGCGACAGCACGTCGCCCATGTCGAGGATGCGGCTGGCGATACGGTCCGGGTGGAACACGTCCAGGCCTTCCGGCTTTTCACTGACACCGACGAACTTGATCGGCTTGCCGGTGATGTAGCGCACGCTCAGCGCGGCGCCGCCGCGGGCGTCACCGTCGGTCTTGGTCAGCACCACGCCGGTCAGCGGCAGGGCATCGCCGAAGGCCTTGGCGGTATTGGCCGCGTCCTGGCCGGTCATGGCGTCGACCACGAACAGCGTTTCGGCCGGATTCACCGCAGCGTGCAGGGCCTTGATCTCGGCCATCATCGCTTCGTCGATGGCCAGGCGGCCGGCGGTATCGACCAGCAGCACGTCGACGAACGACTTGCGTGCATCGTCGATGGCTGCGCGGACGATGGCTTCCGGCTTCTGGTCGGCGCTGGACGGGAAGAACAGCACGCCCACCTGCTCGGCCAGGGTTTTCAGCTGCTCGATCGCGGCCGGACGGTAGACGTCGGCCGAGACCACCATCACCTTCTTCTTGCGCTTTTCCTTCAGGTGCTTGGCCAGCTTGCCCACGGTGGTGGTCTTGCCGGCGCCCTGCAGGCCCGCCATCAGGATGATGGCCGGAGCGGGCACATTGAGGTTCAGGTCGCTGGCTTCAGCGCCCATCACCGCAGTCAGCTCGTCGCGCACGACCTTGATCAGCGCCTGGCCCGGGGTCAGCGACTTCAGCACTTCCTGGCCAACCGCGCGCACCTTGATGCGCTCGATCAGGGCCTGCACCACCGGCAGCGCAACGTCGGCTTCGAGCAGCGCGATGCGCACTTCGCGGGTCGCCTCGCGGATGTTCTCCTCGGTCAGGCGGCCGCGGCCACGCAGGCGCTCGATGGTGCCGGAAAGGCGCTGGGTCAGGGACTCGAACATGCGGCGCAACCTGTCTGAAAGCGGGGGACAATAATGCAGACAGTATAACGGGTCTGGCTGTCTCCCCGGACTGCGGCCACGGGGCCGTCGCCAGCATCACGGGGGTATGCGAAACTGCAACGATGACAATCGTTCTCATCGCCGTCCTGCTCTACCTGGCTGCCAGTGCCCTGCTGGTGCGCGCGCTTGGCCGCGATGAGACGACCGGCTCCCCCATCTGGCTATGGCCGGCCCTGCCCGCCATGCTGCTGCACGGCGGCTACCACGTGATGGTGGCGATGCGCACCAACGGCGGGCCGGACATGCACTTCTTCGCCGCACTGTCGCTGGTCGGCCTGGGCATGGCCTGGCTGACTTCGCTGGTCGGCGCGCGCGGGCGGATGTCGGCGCTGGGCGTGGTGGTGTTCCCGCTGGCCGCCGTGCTGCTGCTGGCCTACCACGGTTACGGCCACGAACCGAGCAAGGTGCTGGGCTGGCGCCTGGCCAGCCACGCCTGGCTGGCCCTGCTGGCCTACGCCACGCTGAGCATCGCCGCGCTGCTGGCGATCATGCTGTGGCTGCAGGAACGCGCACTGCGCCGCCGCGAGTTCCGGCCTTGGCTGCGCGCGCTACCGCCGCTGGCCGACCTGGAATCACTGCTGTTCCGGGTGATCACCGTCGGCTTCGCGCTGCTGACCCTCACCCTGGTCACCGGGGTGCTGTTCGTCGACGACCTGCTGGCGCAGAAGCTGGTGCACAAGACCGTGCTGAGCGTGCTGTCGTGGATCGTGTTCGGCGTGCTGCTGATCGGCCGCCGGCGCTACGGCTGGCGCGGCATGAAGGCGGTGCACTGGACGCTGGCGGCGATGCTGTTGCTGCTGCTGGCCTTCTTCGGCAGCCAGTTCGTGATCGAACTGGTGTTCGGGCATTCGCGATAGGCGGTGTGCCGACCAACGGTCGGCACCCACCGGCGCTACCGTCAAGGCTGGGCCAGGATCTTCCGCACCGAACGACCACTGTTGGTGACGATGTCATCAACCTGCCAGCATCCCTGCCCGTGGCGCACCATCGGCAGGCGGGTCAGGTAGGCCTTCTTCCACACCGAATAGCGCATCTCGACCTGGCCGGCGGAGGCCGAAGCCTCCTTCCAGCTGTAGCGCACCGGGGTTACGATGTCACCGTCCTGCGCATCCAGCCACGGATCCGAATCGATTGTGCAGATGCCCTCTTCGCGCTGCTGGCAAGCGCGCTCTCCGCGCAGTGCCTTGCCGAAAGCAGGGCTGACCAGGGCCGGGGGTGGCTCCAGCAGATCACCGTTGCCCGTCGTTGCCTCGTAGAAGGCGCGGGCCACCGCCTCTGGTTCCTGGCAGGCGGGTGACGCCTGCACGGTGGGGGCCAGCAGCAGCCCGGCGATCATCAACATCCATGTCTTTCGCATGTATTGGTCCCTGAGGTAGTGCCGGCCTACAACCCGTAACGCTCGATCACGTCCAGATGCGGCTGGCGATCCTGGTCACAGGCTTCAGCCAGGCGCAGCCAGCAATGCGGATGCGGCCACGTCGCGGTGTGCTGCTGCAGGAAGCGGTGCAGTGCCAGCGGTGCGTGGTCCTGCGGCTGGGCCACGGTGAACAGCAGGCCGGGCAGCGTACCCTCTTCCACATCGGGGTCGGTGACGGTGTAGTCCGGCCGGCTGTGTGACCACACCTTCCAGCCCTGTGCTTCGGCCGCCTCGACGAAGGCATTCCAGGCCTCTTCGCCCGGGTGCGCGCCATCGATCATCCAGCTGCGGGCGAAGCCGCCGCGCTCCAGCACATGCACCTGCGCATAGGTCGGGATGAAATGCTCGCGTGCTTCCTCCTCCTCTGGTGCCGGATGCACCAGCGCGGCATCGAACACCACCCAGTCGCCCACCTGCTGGGCGCGGTTGGACGGTGCGTTCTCGACGATGCGCGCGGTCACCGGACCGCTGCGACGGGCGTAGTACTCCATCGGTTCGCCGTTCTCTTCGCTGCGGATGATCACCCAGCCCCACGGCTCCTCGACCACGCCATCCTGGCTGGACAATTCCATGCCGATCGCCGCCGCCGAGCGGCGCACCGCGTCCCAGTCGCGCGCCGCGCTGGCTGCACTCATGTGGTCCCAATACGCGGCATTGGGCTCCTCCAGCAGCTCCACCAGCTGTGCATAACAGGCCTGGGCCTCGCTGAAACGGCCGGTTTCCATGTACATGCGCGCCAGCGTGCCGCGCGCGCCGTGCGAGCCCGGAGACAGCTCCAGAAGCGATCGGGCCGCCTGCTCCAGCGCCGGCCAGTCGGACACGCGGCGTGCACGCTGCACCTCGCACCAGTGCGCGAACACCGGCACGCTGCCGCGATAGAGATCGGCCAGCTGGCGCAGTCCGTCGTCGTCGCCCTGTTCGGCCAGCCAGCGCATCAGCGTGTAGGCCGCGGGGCCATCGTGCTGGGTATGGCCGCGTACGAACCGCCACAGCAGCGACCGCGCCTCGGCCTGCGCGCCGCAGGCATTCAGCGCGGAGGCAGCCATCTCGGCAAGCGCCTCGTCATCGGGCAGCTCGGCATGCGCCTGCAGCAACCACTGCGCTTCGCGCTCGGGATCGCGCGACTGGTTCTGTTCGCCCTGCGCGTCCAGCCATGCCAGCAGCTCGCCCGCCGGCACCGGCAGCGGCGCGACGTCCGGCAATGCCTCGATGCGCGCGGCCAGGCCGGCCACAAGCGCCGCAGCACCCCGATCCTGGCGCAGCTGCGCCAGATGGGTGCGGGCCAGTTCCAGCTGCCGCAGTGCGACCCAGCGCGCGCCACGCTGCAGCGCCAGCTCCAGGCTCAGCGCCGCGACTTCGATCAGCAGGCGGTGCGAACCGACCCGTGCGAAGTGCTCGATGATGGTGTTGAAGCGCGTGCCCAGATCCCACGTATTGCGCGCGGGATCACGCTGGCACAGTGCTGCGGCGGTGTTTGCCCACAGCCGCCAGTAGTTCGGGGTCAGCTCGCTCCACGGCACCAGCTGCTGCAGCGCCTCTTCGTCGCGGCCCAGCTGGGCCAGCGCCCAGGCCTTGGACAAGCGACGCGGCACCGTGCAGTTGGCCGGTTCGTACTCCCCGGAGGCTGCCACTTCGGCCTCGCGCTTCTCGATCAGCGCCAGTGCCTCGTCGGCGCGGCCGACAGCGAGCAGGATCTTGATCTGCATCTCGGGGAAGCTGTCGAACACTTCCTTGCCACAGGCTTCCACGGCATCGGCCTGCACCTGCAGGTAATCCAGCGCCTCCTGGCCACGGCCATCATCGAGCAGCGCATCGGCCTTCTCGCAGCTCAGGCACTGGAAACAGGCCCAGCTCGGATCGATGCGGCCAAGGGTTTCGTCGCAGACCTCGATGCGCTCGGGCACCCAGCCCGGGCCATCGATGTTGCCGTAGCAGGCGGCCAGGTCCTGGGTCACGCAGATCGACTGCGGGCATTCCAGGGTGTCCTCGCGGTGCGCGCGCTCGAACAGCGCTACGGCTTCGCCGAGTGCGCTCTCGCCTTCCACGCGGTTGCCGACGCGGTTGCGCAGCGCCCAGTGGCCGACATAGACGTCAACCCAAGGGTTGTCCAGCGCCTTGCCCAGGGCGCGTGCTTCGGGCAGCAGGGCATCGACGCGGTCGATCTGCAGTTCACTGACCTCGTCGGCGAGACGGTTCAGCAGGTGCGCGTTCTGCGCCTGGCCGGCCTGGCGCAGGTCACCCTGCAGCTTTTCGACCCAGTTCCAGATGTCCATGGGGATAATTGCTCCTGTCTAGCGAAGGCTGGATGAGAGGGTGCGGTGCTCAGCGCAGCATCTGCTGCAGGGCACCGGCGATATCGGTGAAGGCACCATTGAGATCCGGGCCCGGCGTAGCGGTCGCGCGCGCCAGCGGGCGGCCCTGCGCGGCGACGATGACTTTCAGCGAGCGCAGCAGGCGCGCCGCAGCCTCGGCCTGTGGGTGGCCCTCGCGCTGGGCGCGCAGCAGTGCCTGCACCGCCGGGTTGTCGAGGTTGAGGTAGAGCCGCGAGGGTGCGCGTGATTCGATGCGCGCGGTGAACTGGCGCGCCAGGCGCAGCGCGGCCATCGAGACGCGCTTGTCGTTCTCGTCGTCTTCCAGCCGCTGCTTCAGCTCGGCCTCGCGGTCGGGCACCACCACCACCGGCAGCGCCTCCGGGCTGAAACGTGCGGGCAGCAGCTGCTCGCCGTCGCCCAGCTGTTCGCGCAGCCACGCCAGCTGCGCCTCGTCGAGGCTGTCATCACTGCGGAACAGTGCGCGGTTGCCCTGCTCGGTGCCGAGCTCGACCAGGCGCAGGCCCTTGGCCTGGGCCCAGCGCCGCAGGAACGGCACCACCGCGTAGCGATGGCCATGCGCGACCGGTACGCCCATCGCGCGGAACAGCATCTCTTCAAAGCCGCCGCCGTTGTCGAGGATGACATGCACGGCACCGCGCGCCGGCAGCGCACTGGCCGGCAGGTCGCCCTGCGAGGTCGGTACCCGCACATGCTCCATCAGCAGTTCGAACAGGCGCTCATCGCACAGTGCCGCACCCAGCAGGGCCTCGTTGTGGCGGGTCAGCACGCGCCGCCAGGCTTCCGGTTGCTGCTTCGCAACGTCGGCCAGGCCGTCGATCAGCGCCTCCAGCAGTGCATGCTGCACCGCGCGGTACTGGTCATCGCGCTGCAGGTCTTCGCGGCTGGCGGTGGGCGTCAACCGCGAGGATTCGATCACTCCGCCGATGAATCCGGCCCACGGCGGCAACAGGTCGCGCGCGTCGTCATCCAGCAGCATCCCACGCACGAACACCGACAGGTTGCGGTTGTCGCTGGTGCCATAGGTGGCGCCATCCTGCACCCACAGCAGGCCAGCGGCATCGCTGTTGCCATCGGCGCGCAGCGGCACGGTGACGATCGGTTCGAAATCGTGCTCGAACCGCGCTGCGAACTGCAGCGCCTGCCGACGCGCCTGCACCGGATGCACGGCGACATCCCCCTGGCCGCGCCACGGCGGCGGCTCGGGATTGAGCGCCTCGCCCGCAGCACCGATGAAGATCGGCTCGGACAGCAACGCGCAGTAGCGGCCCAGCACCTCATGCAGGCGCGCCTCGTTGGCCAGCGGCAGGAAGTCCGGATGCAGCTCCAGCTCCACCTCGGTGCCGACCGCGCGTGCAGGCACTTCGCTGACGGTGTATTGCTCGGCGTTGCTGGACACGTACAGATGGCCCAGATCCGGCGCCTGGTACGAGGTGGTTCGCACACTGACCCGGCGCGCCAGCACGAAGGCCGACAGGAAGCCGAGACCGAACATGCCGATCAGCCCTTCATCGTCCTCACCGCCCTGGCGCAGGCCACGGGTGTAGCCGACGCCGACGGTGGCCAGGTAATCGTGGATCTCCTGGCGGGTCAGGCCAGCACCGGTATCAGTGATGCGCAGCACGCCGGCACCGGCATCAACCTGCACCGAAATGCGCGAAGGCACGTCAACACCGGGCTGCTCGATGCGGCGGCGGATGATCGAGTCATGCGCGTTCTGCACCAGCTCACGCAGCGCCACCACCGGGGTGGAATACAGGTGCTTGCCCAGCACCGTCATCAATCCATTGAGATCGACCCCGGCGCGACGGATCTCGGCGTTGGGGGCGGTGAGTGCGGTGTCCTGCATGTAATCGTTTACTCCTGGGCACGGAAAGACGCCAGAGGGCGTCTTCGTCGAGCGGGAAAAACTAGCACAAGGAAGCTGACCGTTGCCGTGATTGACGTTTGTAGAGCCGGCCTCACGCCGCGTCGATGGCCTCGGACAGGCGTTCCACCGCGATCACCTCCATGCCTTTCACCGAACCGCCCTTGGGCGCATTGGCCTTGGGCACGATGGCGCGCTTGAAACCATGGGTGGCGGCCTCGCGCAGGCGGTCTTCGCCATTGGGCACCGGGCGGATCTCGCCGGACAGGCCCACTTCACCGAAGGCGATGGTCTTCTCCGCCAGCGGCCGATCCTGCAGCGACGACAACACCGCCAGCAGCACCGGCAGATCGGCGGCAGTCTCCTGCACGCGGATGCCACCGACCACATTGACGAACACGTCCTGGTCGCCGACCAGTACGCCGCCATGGCGATGCAGCACCGCCAGCAGCATCGCCAGGCGGTTCTGCTCCAGGCCGACCGCGACACGGCGCGGGTTCGACAGCGGCGATGCATCGACCAGCGCCTGTACCTCCACCAGCAGCGGCCGTGTGCCCTCGCGGGTGACCATCACGCAGCTGCCCGGTTGGTGGGTGCTGCCGCCGGAGAGGAAGATCGCCGAGGGGTTGGAGACCTCCTTCAGGCCCTTGTCGCCCATCGCGAACACACCCAGCTCGTTGACCGCACCGAAGCGGTTCTTGAACGCGCGCAACAGGCGGAAGCGGCTGCCGCTCTCGCCCTCGAAGTACAGCACCGCGTCGACCATGTGTTCCAGCACGCGCGGGCCGGCGATGCCACCCTCCTTGGTCACGTGGCCGACCAGGAACACGGCAGTACCGGTCTCCTTGGCGAACCGCACCAGCCGCGCCGCACTCTCGCGGACCTGGCTGACCGAACCCGGCGCAGCGGTCAGGCTCTCGGTCCACAGGGTCTGCACCGAATCGGCCACGATCAGCCGCGGCCCAGCCCTGGAGGCATGCTGCAGGATCGACTCGACCCCGGTCTCGGCCAGCGCGTTGACTCCGTCCAGTGGCAGCTCCAGGCGGTGCGCGCGGCCGGCCACCTGGGCCAGCGACTCTTCACCGGTGACGTACAGCACCGGCAGTTCGGCCGCCATCTTCGCCACCGCCTGCAGCAGCAGCGTCGACTTGCCGATACCCGGGTCGCCGCCCACCAGCACCACCGCGCCTTCGACCAGGCCACCACCCAGCACGCGGTCGAACTCGCCGATGCCAGTGGAGACCCGGCGATGCTCGGTCTGCTCCACGTCCTTCAGCGCGGTGATCTTCGGCGGATCGATCTTGCCGGCCCAGCCCGCCCGCCGCGACGCCGGTGCCTTGGCCGCCGCCGCGCTCTCCAGCACGATTTCAGACAGCGAGTTCCAGGCGTTGCACTCCGTGCACTGGCCCTGCCATTTGCTGAATTCGGCGCCGCATTCATTGCAGACGTAGGCGGTGCGGGCTTTGGCCATCGGATGATTTCCAGCAACGGGAACAGGCGTGGCAGGATAGCCGAGCCCGGTCGCAGCTGCTGCGACCGCTCAAGTCCTGCCCACCCGCGCCGATAGGGGTCGCGGGCGTGCGCCTTGCGGGCGCCCCCTTCCTCCCCCACTGGATTCAACATGACTGGCAGTTACAGTCAGAGCCTGGTCATCATCTCCCTGCTGGTGGCCATTCTTGCTTCGTACACGGCGCTGGACATGGCCGGGCGCCTGGCCACCGCCGAGGGCCGCGTGGCCCGCTGGTGGCTGGCGGGGGGTGCGGCGGCGATGGGCCTGGGCATCTGGTCGATGCACTTCATCGGCATGCTTGCCTTCGACCTGCCGATTCCGCTGGGCTACGACCTCGGCATCACCCTGTACTCGCTGGCGGTCTCGATCGGCGCCTCCGCCTATGCGCTGTGGCTGGTGTCGCGCCCCACCCTGCCGTGGCGCCGGCTGTTGGCCGGGGCCGTGCTGATGGGCCTGGGCATCGCAGCCATGCACTACCTGGGCATGGCTGCGATGCGCATGCAGCCCGGCATCAACTACCACCCGGGCTGGTTTGCCGCCTCCATCGCGGTGGCCATCGGTGCCGCTGGCGCCGCACTGTGGATCGCCTTCCGCCTGCGCGCCGAGCAGCGCCACACCCTGCTCCTGCGCGTGCTCGCATCGCTGGTGATGGGCCTGGCCATCGTCGGCATGCATTACACCGGCATGGCGGCGGCGCGCTTCCCCGAAGGCAGCATCTGTGGCGCCGTCGGCAGTGGCGGCATCGACACGCGCTGGCTGGCCGTGCTGGTGATCGTCACCACCGTGGCCACGCTGGGCATCGCCCTCGTGGCCTCGCTGTTCGACCGGCAGATGCGCGTGCGCACCGGGCTGCTGGCCGATTCGCTGGCGCACGCCAACGACAAGCTGATCCAGGCGGCACTGCATGATCCCTTGACCCAGCTGCCCAACCGCATGCTGCTGCAGGACCGCATCGAGCAGGCCATCGAGAAGGCGCGGCGCCGCAATCATGCGGTGGCGGTGATGTTCTGCGACCTGGATGGCTTCAAGGCGGTCAATGATGCCTATGGCCACCAGCTTGGCGACCGCCTGCTGGTGGCGGTGGCGCAGCGCATCGGCGGCCTGCTGCGCCCGCAGGACACGTTCGCCCGCCTCGGCGGCGACGAGTTCGTGATCGTGCTGGCCATCGATATTCCCGACGATGCGGTAGTGGTGGCCGAGCGCATCATTGCCGCCGCCGGTGAGCCGTTCACGCTGGATGCGGCCGAACTGCAGGTCAGCGCCAGCCTGGGCATCGCCCTGTATCCGGATGACGCCAGCAACGAGCGCGAGCTGATGGCGCACGCCGATGCGGCGATGTACCACACCAAGGAGACCGGGCGGAACGGCTATACCTTCTTCACCCCCTCGATGCAGCTCAGTGCCAATCGCCAGCTGCGCCTGCTGCAGGACCTGCGCAAGGCCATCGCCCGCAACGAACTGATCCTGCATTACCAGCCCAAATTTCCGGCCGCGGGCGCACCGGCCACCGGGGCCGAGGCGCTGCTGCGCTGGCAGCACCCGGAGCTGGGGCTGCTGGCACCGGATCTCTTCATTCCGATCGCCGAACGCAGCGGCCTGATCCTGCCGATCGGTGACTGGGTACTGGACCGGGCCTGTGCGCAACTGCGGGCATGGCACGATGCCGGGCATGCGGAATGGACCATGGCAGTGAATCTCTCGCCGTTGCAGTTTGCCTCGCCGGCACTGCTGGACAGCGTGCGCGAGGTGCTGGAGCGGCACCGGATCGAACCTGCACGGCTGACCCTGGAGATCACCGAGACCACGGCGATGAAGGACGTCGATGCCAGCTTGGCGATCCTCAGCGACCTGACCGCAATGGGCGTGCACATCGCCATCGATGATTTCGGTACCGGCTATTCCAGCCTGCTCTACCTCAAGCGGATGCCAGCCACCGAACTGAAGATCGACCGTGCGTTCGTGCACGACCTGGAACGCAATGACGAGGACGCCGCCATTGTCTCGTCAATCATCGCGCTGGGCCGCACCCTGCAGCTGCAGGTGGTGGCCGAGGGCGTGGAGACCCAGGCGCAGCGCGAGTACCTGAGCGAGCTCGGCTGCGACCAGCTGCAGGGCTACCATCTGGGCCGGCCGATGGAGGCCGAAGAGTTCCTGCGCCGGGTGGGGTGAGGCCCCGGTTTCGGGGTCAGAGCCCTTGCCTGCGGCATGGGCTCTGACCCCATCCACGCAACTCCATCCACGCATGGCGTGGATCTACCCGGGCCCCGGGGTCAGAGCCCTGCCCTGCGGACAGGGATCCGACCCCATCCATCCGCCAACAGAAAGGCCGCCCGAGGGCGGCCTTTCTGCGTGGCAACGTCGCGAGGACGTCAGTGCATCATGTGCACGTTCATGTTGTGCATGACCCACAGGGTGCCGATCACGATGATGCCGATCACCACGACGGTGAAGGCCGCAGCGTTGACGTTCCAGCGACTTTCCGAAGAGCGATCCAGGTGCAAGAAGAACACCAGGTGGACCAGCATCTGCAGCACCGCGGTGACTGCGATCACCACACCGTTGACGGTGCGCGAGAAATCGCCCGACATCACCATCCAGAACGGGATGACGGTCAGCACCACCGCCAGCACGAAGCCGATCAGGTACGACTTCACGCTGCCGTGGCTTTCGCCGCCGGTGCCGTGGTCGTGTGCATGGTTGTCATGTGCCATTACAGCGCTCCATTGAGGTAGACGACGGAGAACACGCCGATCCAGATCAGGTCCAGGAAGTGCCAGAACAGGCTCAGGCACGCCATGCGGGTCTTGTTGGTCGGGGTCAGGCCGTACTTCTTCAGCTGCACGAACATCACCAGCAGCCACAGCAGGCCGGCGCTGACGTGCAGGCCATGGGTACCGACCAGGGCGAAGAACGCCGACAGGAAGGCACTGCGGTCCGGACCGTAGCCCTGATGGATCAGGTGCTGGAACTCCCACACTTCCATGCACATGAAGCCGAAGCCCAGCAGCCAGGTGATGCCCAGCCACAGGTACATCTGGCCCATCTGCTTGCGGTGCATGGCAATCATGCCCAGGCCGAAGGTCAGCGACGAGGTCAGCAGCAGCGCGGTTTCCCACGCCACGAACGGCAGCTCGAACAGGTCCTTCGCGGTGGGACCACCATCGGTACCGCCCGCCAGCACCACGTAGGTGGCGAACAGCGAGGCGAAGATGAGGCAGTCGCTCATCAGGTACACCCAGAAACCGAAGACGGTGTTGCCGCCGGTATCGTGGTGCTCGTGGTCGTCATGGCCATGGGCCGCCGCGTGCGCGGCGTGCCCGTGGCTCAGGGTCGAGGTATTGGTGCTCATGCCTTCAGCTCCGACTTCACCAGGCCCTGGGCTTCCAGGTGCTTGCGGTGTTCGTTCTCGATGCGTTCCACCTCGGCGGCCGGGACCCAGTAGTCCACGTCCTGGTCGAAGGTGCGGTAGATGAACGTGGCGATCATGCCGACGAAGCCGACGATGGCCAGCCACCAGATGTGCCAGATCATCGCGAAGCCGAACACCAGGCTGAAGGCACCGATGACAACGCCCGTGCCGGTGTTGCGCGGCATGTGGATGTCGGTGTACTTGGCCGGCTTCGGCCAGGCTTCACCCCGCTGCTTGCGTTCCCAGAAATCGTCCAGCTCGGTGACTTCCGGCAGCGTGCCGAAGTTGTAGAAGGCCGGCGGCGAAGAGGTTTCCCACTCCAGCGTACGGGCATCCCACGGATCGCCGGTCAGGTCGACGGTCTTCTTGCGATCGCGGATCGACACGGCCACCTGGATGATCTGGCACAGGATGCCGGCGCCGACGATGAACGCGCCGCAGGCGGCAACCAGCAGCAACGGCTCGTAGGCCGGGTTCACCGTGCTCTGCAGGCGACGGGTCATGCCCATGAAGCCCAGCACGTACATCGGCATGAAGGTCACGTAGAAGCCGATGAACCAGCACCAGAACGCGCACTTGCCCCAGAACTCATTGAGGCGGAAGCCGAACATCTTCGGCCACCAGTAGGTGATGCCGGCGAACATGCCGAACACCACGCCGCCGATGATGACGTTGTGGAAGTGGGCGATCAGGAACAGGCTGTTGTGCAGCACGAAGTCGATGGCCGGGATCGCCAGCATCACGCCGGTCATGCCGCCGATGACGAAGGTGACCATGAAGCCGATGGTCCACAGCACCGGGGTGGTGAAGTGCACGCGGCCACGGAACATGGTGAACAGCCAGTTGAAGATCTTCACGCCGGTCGGGATCGAGATGATCATCGTCGTGATGCCGAAGAAGGCATTGACGTTGGCACCCGAACCCATGGTGAAGAAGTGGTGCAGCCACACGATGAACGACAGCACGCCGATGCAGGCGGTGGCGTAGACCATGCCCTTGTAGCCGAACAGCGCCTTGCGCGAGAAGGTCGCGATGACTTCGGAGAACACACCGAACGCCGGCAGGACCAGGATGTACACCTCCGGGTGACCCCAGATCCAGATCAGGTTGATGTACAGCATGGCGTTGCCGCCACCGTCATTGGTGAAGAAGTGCGTACCCAGGTAACGGTCCAGGGTCAGCAGCACCAGGGTGATGGTCAGCACCGGGAACGCGGCCACGATCAGCACGTTGGTCACCAGGGCGGTCCAGGTGAACACCGGCATCTGCATCAGCTTCATGCTCGGGGTGCGCATCTTGAGGATGGTGATGAAGAAGTTGATACCACTGAGCGTGGTACCCAAACCCGCCACCTGTAGACCCCAGATGTAATAGTCCATGCCGACGCTTGGACTGTATTCGATGCCCGACAACGGCGGGAACGCCAGCCAGCCGGTGGCAGCGAACTCACCGATCCACAGCGACAGCATGATCAGCACCGCACCGGACACGAACAGCCAGAAGCTGAGCGAGTTGACGAACGGGAACGCGACGTCGCGCGCACCGATCTGCAGCGGCACGGCCAGGTTCATCAGGCCGGTGATCAGCGGCATCGCCACGAAGAAGATCATGATCACGCCGTGGGCGGTGAAGATCTGGTCGTAGTGGTGCGGCGGCAGGTAACCCTCGGAGCCACCGACGGCGATGGCCTGCTGGGTACGCATCATGATGGCGTCGGAGAAACCGCGCAGCAGCATGACAAAGGCGACGATGAGGTACATCACGCCGATCTTCTTGTGATCCACCGAAGTGAACCACTCCTTCCACAGATAGCCCCACAGCTTGAACTTGGTGATCAGGGCGACGACGCCCAGGCCACCAAGAACCGCGCCGACCAGGGTGGTCAGCACGATCGGATCGTGGGGGATCGACTCAAGAGAGAGTTTTCCCAACATGTTCATTCTCCCGAACCCGCGTGGCCGGCATGGCCTGCGTGTTCGTGTTCGGTGGCATCCAGGTTTTCACCCGATTCCTTGGAATCATGCGCGTCACTCGGGGCATGGCCCTCGTGCGCTTCATGGGTGGCGGCATCGGCAGCGGCGGCACCGGCATGCGAGTGCTTCATGCCGTAATGCTTGTTGTCGCCCATGTGCTTGGCGATGACCCAGTCGAACAGGCCTTCTTCGGTCTTGCCGAAGTAAGTGACCGGATACCACTCGGCGTTGCGCGCTTCACCCAGCGCCTTGAACGAGGCCTTGTCCAGGGTCTGCTCGCCGGCGCGGACCTGGTCCAGCCACTGGCGGTACTCGGCATCGGTGACCGAGTAGGCGGTGAAGTGCATCTTGGCGAAGCCCGCGCCGCTGTAGTGCGAGGACATGCCCGGGAATTCACCGGTCTCGTTGGCGATCAGGTGGAGCTTGGTCTCCATCGCAGCCATCGAGTAGATCATGCTGCCCAGGTGCGGGATGAAGAAGGCATTCATCACCGAATCGGACGTGATCTTGAAGTTCAGCGGCGTGTTGACCGGGAACTTGATTTCGTTGACGACCGCCACCTTCTCTTCCGGATAGATGAACAGCCATTTCCAGTCCAGCGAGATCGCCTCGATGGTGACCGGCTTGACGTCCGAATCCAGCGGACGATACGGGTCCAGTGCGTGCGACGAACGCCAGGTCAGGACCGCCAGCACCAGCACGATCATGCAGGGAATGGACCACACCACCACCTCGATCGCCGTCGAGTGGGACCACTTCGGCTCGTAACGGGCCTTGGTGTTGGAGGCGCGATACTTCCACGCGAACGTCAGGGTCATGATGATGACCGGGATGACGACCAGCAGCATGAGCACGGTGGCCGTGATCAGCAGGGTCTTCTCATCCTGGCCGATCTGGCCCTTCGGACTGAGGATGGCCACGGCATCGCAGCCGGTGAGCATCACCAGCAACGACAGCAGCAGGCCCGGGCGCAACCAGCGCCCAAGGGTTTTCAACGGAATCATCGGTCGATCCAATTGCGAGGGAATGCCGTTCCCCGTCCCTGCCTGTTCCGGCCAAAGCCGGTCCCACCGGTCCGGAAGACAGGCAGGGAGGTGGGGTCGAGTCAGCCTTTCAATTTTAGGCCGTCACCCACCATTTAAGAAAGGCATTGACATTGATCGAGCGCAGGAAAGGCCCGATTCTGGCTGCGACACGTTGTCGCACCGCGCAGGCGCGGCCAGCAGGACGCCTGCGGGCGGCATCCTGGCATCAGGTGCTGGCCGGCAGTCCGCCCTCGTTCGGCAAAGTCACCTGAACCTGTTCAGGCGTGCTGGCGGGTGCCTGGCGTGGGATGCTCGGCGCAGGAGGAAGGCCCGTGGACAAGATCGACTTCAAGAAGCGCGACCGGGCGCTCTATCAGGCCCCGATGGGCCGGTTCGTGACCGTGGACGTACCGCCCCTGCCCTACGTGATGGTCGATGGTCGCGGCGACCCGAACACGGCCCCCGCCTACCTGCAGGCCGTGCAGTGGCTGTATTCGGTGAGCTATGCACTGAAGTTCGCGCTGAAGGCCGAAGGGCGCGACTACGTGGTACCACCGCTGGAAGCGCTGTGGAGTGCCGAGGACCCAGCCAGCTTCGTCGCACGGCGCAAGGATGAGTGGGCCTGGACCGTAATGATCCGCACACCCGAGGGCATCGGCCCTGCGCAGTGGCAAGCGGCGATCGGAAAGGCGCGCGCGAAGCTGGGAGAGGCGCCGCCCAGCCTCCGCCATGAAGTCCTTGCCGAGGGCCCCAGCCTGCAGACCTTGCACGTGGGCGCCTACGACGACGAGGGACCCGTCCTGGCGCAGCTGCATGACGAAGTGATGCCCGCACTGGGATACACCTTTGCCGGCCCCCATCATGAGATCTACCTGAGTGACCCGCGCAGGACCGACGCAGCGCGGTTGAAAACCGTGCTGCGGCAGCCGGTGCGGCCGATCGGGCCTGATGAGGATTCCCGCAGATGACACGAGGAATGCCGTGCGCCTGAACAACCGCCTGATGCGCTGGACCACCCTGCCCGCCGGGCGCCGCCTGATGGCCGTGCTGGGTGCTGCACTGGTGATCATGCTGGCCTGCAATCCGGATCTGCTGCCGTTGTTACCGGTGGTGGATGCGCTGGGGCTGGACGTGCTGATGCTGTTGCTGGGTGCGCAGGTGGTGGCGGTACTGCCTTGGGTGCGGGAGCGGGCCGCGCGCGGGATCAGAGTGCTCGCACGCCTGCTGATCGGCGCATTGGCGGGAGCTGCAGGTGGTTATCTCCGGCAGCTGGCGTGGTGGCTGGCGCGTGACGCGAGGATGGCAGGCCGTTGATGGAATCCCGCTGCTAGACGCCCAAACAAAAGCCCCGACCTGAGCCGGGGCTTTTCATGCAACTGGTGCCGGAAACAGGAGTCGAACCTGCGACCTACGCATTACGAATGCGCCGCTCTACCAACTGAGCTATTCCGGCCTAGCTGGGCATTGTAGGACTACAAGCAACATGCGGTCAATGGCCGCGCATCTACCCTCTTCATGGGCCAACAAGCCGCTACCAGCTACTGATAGTGGCTTTCACGGATGACCCTGGAACATCGCTGGTCGAGATCAACATGAAATGACTTCAGTCCACCTTCTGGCAGCAGAACCCTGTCATGGACGTGCTGGACCGAGAAGCCAATATCTGCGGTGCCGGAAGACTCCTCCGCAATCCGATACATCTCCCGTTTCCATCCCCTCGTCTCTTGAACGTAAGTCTCGATTGTTGTCACGCATCGTTCTAGCCCTTCCCACCCCTTCTCGCCTCGGGACTCCTCCGCTGCACAGCCGCCCGCCATCAGCAATGGAAACAGCAGCCCAACTTTCAAGGTGACTAAGCGTTTCATCTGCGCCCCTCAATGATAGGTATGAAAACGCACACCCCTCATGACTTCCAATCATCTCAGCGATGTCTCCACCCGGTTCGCACACACCCGCCCCTCGGCGAAATCCCGCAGGTTCCCCAGCGTGATTGCCGAGATCTCCTGCAGCGCCTCTACGGTGAAGAAGCCCTGGTGGCCGGTCACCAGCACGTTGGGGAAGGTCATCAGGCGCTGGAAGGCCTCGTCGTCGATGATCTCGCCGGACAGGTCCTGGAAGAACAGCGCGCTTTCCTGCTCGTAGACGTCGATGGCCAGATGACCCAGCCGCCGCGACTTCAGCGCGCGGATCACCGCATGGGTATCGACCAGCGCGCCGCGCGAGGTGTTGACCAGCATCGCGCCGGTCTTCATCCGCGCCAGCGAGGCGTCGTTGATCAGGTGCCGGGTATCGGGCGTCAGCGGGCAATGCAGCGACACGATGTCGGCGCGCGCCAGCAGTTCATCCAGCCCAACCATGTCGCCCACGCCGGCGAAGGCCGGCGATGGATACGGGTCATGCCCCAGCACGGTGCAGCCCATGCCATTGAAGATGCGCGCGGTGGCCAGGCCGATCTTGCCGGTGCCGACGATGCCGACCGTGCGTCCATGCAGAGTGCGGCCGAGCAGGCCATCGAGCATGAAGTTGCCCTCGCGCACGCGATTGTAGGCGCGATGGGTCTGCCGGTTGAGCGTCATCACCAGCGCCAGCGCGTGCTCGGCCACGGCTTCGGGGGAATAGGCCGGCACCCGTGCGACGAACAGCTCCAGCGCTTTCGCGGTGGCCAGGTCCACATTGTTGAAGCCGGCGCAGCGCAGCAGGATGGCGCGTACGCCCAGCGCATGCAACGCGTGCAGAACCGGCGCGTCGAGACGGTCATTGACGAACACGCAGACGGCGGCGCAGTCCTGCGCCAGTGCGGCGGTATGCACGTCCAGCGCGGCATCGAAGTACACGAACGCAAAGCCCTGCCCGGCCGCATCGCGCTGGTTGGCCTCGTCGAGGAAGCGACGATCGTAGGGGCGGGCACTGAAAACGGCGATCTGCATGGACAGGCCTGGCTGGAATTCCCTGCCGACCATACCGCAGCACCTGCCCTGATGGGATGGTCCCGGCGATACGGATATCGCCGGGACCGAGTGCCCCTTAGAACCGGTAGCCCAGGCCCAGCATCACGCCGTTCTGGATCTGCCCGTCGCGGCGCTCACCCACGTAGTCGGCCATGATCGACAGGCGGTCGCTGGCGCGACTGGTCACGCCGACGTTCCAGGCCAGCACCTGCTCGCCCACGGCCTGGCTGCTGGCACCAAACACCAGGTCCGGGGCCGCAGCAAAGCCGGTGCTGTAGCGCGCCTGCGAATCGCCCAGCTCCTTCTGCCAGACCACGCGGGCACGCGGGGTGATGCGCTCACCGTTGTTGCCTTCGAAGGTCTTGAACAGCTGCAGGCCGGCACCCACACGAATGCTCTCCAGGCTGCCGCTGCGGCCCACCAGCGCACCGGCGCCCTGCCCTTCATTGAAACGGGTGGCCGAGGTCCGTGCGTAGTCCACCACCGGCAGCAGCGGCTGGATCACCAGACCCTTTCCAGTGGTGAAGGAGAACGCATGCTCCACCCGTGCCGAGATGGCATCGTTGCTGTACTTCGCGCGCAGAGGCTGCTGCAGCCCATCAATGCCGCTGACACTGCGGCGGGTGTCATGCCGCAGGTCGGTGTAGCGCACGGCCGCCGACAGGTAGCCCCGCGAATAGGTCGCATCCAGGTAGCCGCCCACATCCAGCGCGCGTACGTCGCCACTGAAGCCGGAGCCGTCGCTGGCCTTGGTCGACATGTCGGCGGCGGCCACGCTCACGCCGAGGGTCACGCGGTCATCGGCCACGCGGGTATCGGCACCGATCACGATGCCGCCGACAGTGTGGCTCAGGCCGGCCACACCACCGTCGGCGTCGATGCGGCCATGGCTGGCGAAACCGCGCGCCCACAGGCCATGGCTGCGCCCCGCCACGCCGCTGTCGCCAGCAGCTTCGCCGGCCGGTTCAACCAGATGCATGGCCAGCTGGTTGAACAGGCTGCCATGGCGCATGCCCGGCTGCGCCGACACCGACTGCGCCGCCTGCGAAGCCAACCCGTCTGCATCGCCGCCACTGCGCATCGCTGCCTGGTGCTGCTGCACCACGTTGCCGATGCTGCCGATCAGTGCATTGTCGGCCAGGCGCAGGCTGGCATGCGCGTCACCGCGCAGGGCGCCAGCCTGCTGTGCGATCACATCACGGTCAGCGAACTGCAGCGCGCCGAGCAACGACTTCAGGCCGCTGTCCTGGCGGTCCGATGCAGCGGCCAGCGCGCGCCCTAGGCCGTCGCCGGAGGTGCCGTTGGCGAACAGTCCCAGCTGATCGAAGCCCGGGTTGGCGGTCAGCCACAGGCCGTCGGCGGTCTGGTTGACGTTGAAGCTGAGCAGCGAATTGTGGCGCGGGCGGAACACTTCACCGGCCGTGACGCTGGCGCTGTAGCCGGCATCGCCCAGCCGCACGGCATCCTGGAAGCCCCCCTGGTAGATCGGTCCTTCCACCAGGTCGCGACGGTAGGTGCCGGAATAGAAGCCCTGGGCCACGTTCAGCGCCAGATGTGCGCCCTGCGCGATCACCAGCGCGCCCTCCTCGGAGCCGCCATCGTAGAAGCTGCCGACGCGCAGGCGGCCACTGCCGGTACCACCGGTTTCGGTAACATCGAACAGCACCTGCCCGCCGGGCATGATGTTGACGTAGCCGTGGGTCACCAGATCGCCACCACGCGGCATCAACGTGCCGAACACGCGCAGGCGGTTGAAGCCGTCTTCGCGGTAGGACGGGCCGGTGCCATCCAGCAGCGCATCGCTGTCGGTGCCGACCGATGCGATATCACCGTGGCCGACCACGATGCTGCCCGGCATCACGCGCAGCTCGGGGGTGCGCAGCGCACCACCCTCCAGTGCGATGGTGCCGTTGTCCACCAGAATGAAATCGGCGCCAGTGGTTTCGGCGGTGCGCCAGGTAGCGCCATTGCTGACACGGATCACGCCCGCCGAACTGGCCAGGGTTGAGGCATCCAGATCGGCCAGCCGCAGCTGGCCGCGCAGTTCATTCTGGACGTCGGGATCGGCGAGCAGCTGCTGCAACGACTGCGCGCCGATACCGTTCGCCCCCCGCGTGGAGACGTTGTACAGGCTCACCGCATCGTTGATGTAGGTGCTGGCCCAGTCGGTGTTCCAGCGCGCGAAATCGTCGTCGACGAAGGCCTGCAGCTGGCGCGCGGTGCGCAGGTAGCCCGGGTTGATGTCGCCGCTGACGTTGCTGGTGACACGGAGGGTGTCGCCCGGATCGCGATAGCCTGCCGTGTTGATGATGTTGTTGCCGCGGATGTCCTGGCCCGGGAACGACTCCAGCTTGCTGCCGCTGCCATCCGGATCGAAGGTGACCGACGTACCCGTGGTGCGCGCCGGGTCGCGGAATACCAGCAGGCCATTGGGTTGAACCACTTCATACATCGCCTTGTGCAACAGGCCCGCATCCATCCCGCCGCCGTAGTTGCCTGTGTAGATCTGGGTCATGCGCGCTGACGGCGCATAGGTGATCTTGCCGCCACTGCTGGCGGCGTGGATCTGCACCGAGTCGACCAGTGGCAGATCGCCGCCGAGGTAACGGTTGACGCCACCGGACTGCATGATCGAGCAGGACGAGATGCAGTGGCCGGACACGATGGTGTCCAGGCCCTGGGTGCGGATCACCGCCTGCAGCCACTCGCCGGCGATCAGCGCGCCACCATTGGATGTGCGCAGCACGACTTCGCGGATCGGACGGCCTTCAGCCTGTGCCTTGGCCAGCAGCGCGGGCAGCGCCACCACGTCAGCAACGGTGACGCCGCCGCTGAGGAAGACGCGATCGTCCCGCACGTGATAATTCATTGCCATGACGTCATCAACCGCCGCCATGGCGGTGACGCCCATCAGCCCGGCCAGGGCCAGGCTCAACTTCGAATGTTTCATGCGTTCTCTCTCCACCCGCAACACACGGGTCAGGAGTTCAACGTCCGGGCGGCGCAAACTCCCCCAGCGCACCAGCCCCCGAAACATGAATGCATTCACAATGAAATCAGGGGCCATGCACACTCTTCCCCATCCGGTCATCGTCGCGTAAAACTCGAAGACGCACCCGCCACCGACGCCCGAGGCCAGCCCTGTCCACCCCCTCTCCTCTGATCCATCGCGCGCCGGACCTGTCCGTGCCGACGGACGCGTTCATTGCGTTCGTACGGGAAGAACGCGCGCCGTTGTGCGCTTTCCTGCGCACGCGCGGCGTTGGGCCGGAGGATGCCGAGGACATCGCGCAGGACTGCATGGAGCGGCTGATCCGCTATCGCGCGCACAGTGCCGACGAGCTGCGGTTGCTGCTGTATCGTATCGCCCGCAACCGCCTGGCAGACCGTGGCCGCTCGTCGCAGTCGCGGCCACACCTGTCCCTTGCCGAACACGATGGCGGCGACGAGCCCTCCAGCACGTCGCCCGATCCATTGCGCCAGGCCGAGTCCGGGCAGATGCTGTCCCTGCTGCGGCAGGCCCTGTTCAAGCTGCCCGAGCGCGCGCGCGAGGTGTACCTGCTCAACCGGATCACCGGCATGAGCTATACGCAGATCGCGCGGCACTGTGGAATCACCGCCAAGACCGTGGAAAAACATATCGCCCGCGCCCTGCAGGGCCTGCGCCAGGAACTCGGATCGGATCCGCTGCACAACGACAGGGACAACGGATGAGTCACGCCAGCCCCAGGGAAGACACCCTGCTGTTTGAACGCGCCAGCGCCTGGGTGGCGCGGCTGGAGGCTCCGGACTGCACGCCGGGCGAGCGAGAGAGGTTCGAGGACTGGCTGGCCGAGGACCCGGCCCATGTCAGCGCCTGGATCCAGGCCGAGACCCTGTTCCAGCGGGGCGAAGAACTGGCCGCCGACCCGTGGCTGCGCACCGCCGCAGCACGTGCCGCACGGCCGGCACAGCGTCGCTGGCTGCCGGCAGTGGCCGCCGCCGCAGGCGTCTGCCTGGCCATCGGGATCGGCTGGATGGTCGCCATCGACGGCAACCCCACGCCGCTGCGCTATGCCAACGATTCCCACCAGCCCCGGCAGCAGACGCTGGCCGATGGCAGCGTGGCCACGCTGGATGCGGGCACCACGCTGCATGCCCGATTCGGTTGGCGCCATCGCAACCTGGTGCTGGAACGGGGCCGCGTGCAGCTGCAGGTCGCACCGTCGAGCAAGGCGCTGCAGCTGCGCGCCGGCGACAGCACCATCCGCGACATCGGCACCACCTTCCAGGTGGAGCGCCTGAACGACGGCCTGGTCGAAGTCGCACTGCTGGAAGGTGCGGTGGAAGTCAGCAATGGGGGGACGCAGCACACCCTGGCACCCGGCCAGCAGCTGCAGGTGCTGCCATCGGGCCGCTTCCAGCCCGGCCCGGCGCTGTCGTCCAATGCCGCTGCCGAAGGCTGGCTGCAGGGACAGCTGGTGTTCGATGCCACGCCGCTGTCGATCGTGGTCGAGCGCATGAACCGCTACAGTCGCACGCCGCTGGTGATCGCCGATCCCGAGATCGCCAGCCTGGCCGTGAGTGGCACCTTCCGTGCCGGCGATGCGCAGGAACTGCTGTCGGCGCTGGAACTGGGCTGGTCGGTGGCTGACCAGGCGCGACCGGATGGCGCGCTGGAACTGCGCCGCACGTACTGAGGAGGCCTGCAGTGAAGGCAGTACCGGGCGCGCTGCGGGAGGGGCTGCTCTGCACCCTGTTCTGCTTCGCGCTGAGCATCGCCGCGCTGCCCTCTGCCGATGCAGCCGAACAGGCCGGCACCCTGGAGGTCCATGTGGGTTCAGGCCCACTCGCACCGGCCCTGCAGCAATGGGCGCGCCAGAGTGGCATCGCCCTGCTGTTCGATGCGCGTGAACTGGATGGCCTGCGCACGGCCGGCACCCATGGCCAACGCGATGCGGCCGCAGCCCTGAAGGAACTGGTCGCCGGCATGCCAGTGACCATCCTGCGCACGCCTGCCGGTGGATTCGTCGTCCGCCGCACCCGGCCAGCTCCGCCATCGCCCCCGCCGGTCGCGACGCGTGCGATGCCCGCGGTACCGTCGCCGGGCGAGGTGCCCGAGACGCCACCGCAGGTGGAGCTGGCGCCGATCCATGTCACCGGCAGCCGGCTGCCGCGCACCTCCGTGCAGACCACGCTGCCGGTGACCATCATCGACCGCGATGACATCCTGCGCAGCGGTTACGGCAGCCTGTTCGACCTGCTGCGGCACTTGCCGGGCATGAACGGCCACCCGGCGATGAGCACCTCGCGCAGTGGCGATTCGCAGTACCTGCCGGTGGGTGCGGCCACCACCACCAGCCTGGACGGCATGGGTCCGCGTGCGACCTTGTTCCTGGTCAATGGCCGGCGCCTGCCACGCTATCCGATGGTGTCGCTGGAACAGGGCGGGCTCACCGACCTGGGGGGCATCCCGCTCAGCTTCGTCGAGCGCATCGAACTGGTGCGTGGCGGTGCGTCGGCCATCTATGGTGCCGACGCGATGTCCGGCGTGGTCAACATCATCCTGCGTGACCAGGCCGATGGCCCTGAAGCCATGCTGCAGACCGGCCTGAGCGGGCGCGGCGACGCCGGCCAGTATCGCCTGCAGGCGGCCACCGGTGGCGTGCGCGACGGAGGGGACCGCTGGTTCGCTGGCGTCGACCTGCATCGCATCGACCACGTGGCCGGCGATCGCCGCGAATGGCATGCGGAAACCTCGCAGTACCTGATCGGCGCATTCCGCGATGGACGCTACTGGCCGGCAAAGCGCTGCGAAGGGCCATTGAAACGGCGCGATGGTGCCTGCTGGTTTGACAGCGCACGCCCGCGTTCGCTGCAACCGGCCTCGGACACCGCCTCGGCCTACCTGCGCTATCGGCATGAGCGCGGCGAAGGTCGCTACGCCTACGCCGAGGCGCGGGCCAGCCACAACCGGCAACGCTTCGACCTCGGCCCGACCGCCGTAGCCATCGGGCTTTATGGGTTCACCTTCAACAGCGTGCTGCGCGAAGCCGGCAACGTGCGTCCGCACGTACGTGCCACCGATGCCGACGTCACCTTCGGCATGGGCCGCGACCAGGGCCGCCGCAGCTGGGATGCCGGCATCAGCGCACAGCGCAGCGATGTCACCCTGACGACGTCCGGCACCGTGCGCGCCCAACCACTGCTGCGCGCTGCCGAGACGCTGGATTTCCTGCCCGGCTTCACCTCGTTGCCGGCAGAGACCGCCGCGCAGTTGTTCCCGTCGATCCGCAACCGCGGGCGCACCGAGCAGTGGCAGGGCTGGTGGGGCATGCAGCGCGAGTTGATGCCATTGGCCGGCGGTGCTGCACAAGTGGCCACCGGCATCGACCTGCGCCAGGAACGCTGGACGTCGCATCCCGACGCGCTGCTGAGCCAGGGCGACCTGGCGCTGGGCCTGCCACAGGAACAACGCCACCTGTCACGCCGCAGTGGCGGTGCCTACGCCGAACTCGGCCTGCCATTGGCGCGCACGCTGCGCATGGACCTGGCAGCACGCTGGGACCGCGATGGCGATTACCAGGCTTTCTCGCCCCGCGTGGGCGTACGCTGGAGCCCGATGCCGCAGTGGTCATTCCTGCTTGCCACCGGGCGCGGCTACCGGGCCCCCAGCCTGTTCGAGCAACGGCGGCCGCCGGGCTATTTCGGCGCGATCGAACTACCCGCCTCCAGCGCACTGCCCAACTGCGCGCAGAGCAACGGCAACGGACGCTGCAGCGTAACCGTGGACGTGGTGGAGAACGATGCGCTGAAAGCGGAGCGGTCGCGCAGCCATTCCCTGGGTGCGACCTGGACACCGACCGATGCGTTTTCACTGTCGCTGACCCACAACATCGTCGAACTGCGCAACGAGATCCTGGCCCTGCAACCGGCCGACGCAGTGTGGAATTCAAGCACGTGGGAGTTGGACGAGGACGGCAACCTGCACAACCTGCGCCTGTCCTTCGACAACATCGGCCGCACCACGTCGCGCAACCTTGTTCTGCGCGGGGAGTACCACATCGACACCGGCAGCACCGGCCAGTGGCTGTTCTCCGTCGATGCCTTGAAACAGCAGGAACTACGCCGCGAGCGTGGCCACGAAGCGACGGTGGACCTGCGTGGCCATGTCACGCCAGCGATGGCCGCCGTGCTCAATGTGCAGTGGCAGAACAGCAACTGGGACATCGCCCTGCGCGGCAACCAGGTTGGGCGCACGCGTGCCTGGCTGCCCGGTGCGGAATGCCCGGAGGAACAGCGCGAGCAGAACCATTGCATGAATCCGCGGCAGCTGCGCTGGAACCTGCACCTGGCAAGGCGGCTGGGGCCGCGCGTGGTCGCCGCGCTGGACGTGCACAACGTGCTCGACACGCAACCGGTGAACTACCTGGTCGGCAATGGCGGCCAGATGCCGGGGCTGGACGATCCACTTGGCCGCTACTTCCTGCTGACCCTGCAGATCCGCTGAGCGTAGTACCCTACGCGCCCTGTTCCATCGGTCCCCCACCACCCCATGAAGGCCTATCTCTGGTTCTGGGGCGCGTTCCTGCTGTTCTTCGCGTTGCCCTTCCCCTGCATCCTCTACTTCGGCACGTCGTGGCCGGTGCCACTGGCCGACCGCAGCGCGCCATGGCTGGCCCTGCTGCTGCTCGCCCTGTCGCTGGCCCTGTGGCTCGCGTTGCTGCTCGCCTTCCTGCACTACCTGCTGCTGGGCCCGCCGCGCGCGCTGCATCGGGTGCGCACCATCCTGGCCGACGGTGAGCCGCGTGATGCGTTGATCGAACAGGCCGAGCAGACCGGCGTGCACGTGCGCGGCTTCGCGCAGTGGAGACTGAAGCTTGGCTTCCAGAACCTGTCCGGCACGCCGATCAACGAACAGATGCTGGTGGTGGACAGCAAACCGCAGCTGCAGCGTTTCGTGGCCGGCCAGCGCATCGAGGTTCGCCTGAGCCGGACGCCGGGTGCGTTCCCCAATGTGGTGCTGGAGGGCGCCCAGCCCGAACTTGATGTCGCCAGCCTCTGGCGCCGCGGCGCCGGCGCGGTCATCGGCATCGTCGTGGTTGCCAGCGCCTACGTGCTCGCCTATCGGCTGCAGAGCGAGGGCCTGGGCTGGACGTTCATGTCCTTCGGCCACCCACTGCTGGTGTGCCCGCTGGTGTTGTGCGGCTACGCCCTGGGCCTGCGCGTCCTGGGGCGCCTGCTGCAGGCCGATGCACGCGGAGACGCGCTGAAGTACCGCGGCATCGGCGTGGATGCGAAGGTGCTGAAGCTGCGCCAGACCGGCACCTACCTCAACGAGCAGCCGCAGGTGGAGTTCCAGCTGGAGTACACCGACCGCGAAGGTGGCATACAGCAGGTGAGCGTGCGCCGCTTCATCCCGTTGATCGAGCTTGCCAATCTTCCACGCGAGCAGGTCACGCTGCTGTACGACCCGGAAGATCGCGGCAGCGTGCGCCTGGAGGGTATATGAAGCAGCCACCCTCGACCCTGCTGGTGTTCTCCGTGGTACTGCTGTTGCTGGCCGGCGTCGCCGTTGCCGGCGGGGCACTGCAGACCCTTGCCGAAACGATGGGCCATTCGGTGCAGGATGACCGCGCAACCACGCCGATCACCACGCCCCCACCGCGCGAGCGGCCTGCTTCGCTCGCACCGATTCCCGAACCGCGGTCGATGCCGATGCCCGAACGCAGCAACCGCTTGTTCGATGCGGACTACCTGTTGGCCGCCCGCCAGGCACTGGAACAGATGCCAGCCCTGGCCGGGCACCGGTTGATGGTGTTCCACAGCATCCACTTCTACGACGACGGCCGCATCAATCTGGACCTGGTCGATCCGCAGCAACCCACGCACGTGGACAGCTACCACTTCGAGCGCGGCCAGTGGCGCAAGGGCGGGCCGGTCGATCCGCAGCGCTTCGCGCCCACCATCACACTGCGCCGCAGCAGCACGGCGCTGGCCAACATCGATTTCGAGGCGGTGCCACGCGTGGCCCAGGCGCTGCAGGCACAGCGGAACGCGTTGATGGGCACGCCGGGTAACGTCGGCCACGTCTATGTGATCGTGCGCAAGGGCGGCAGGCTGGTGTGGCTGCCGGACGAGGTCGCCGGCGATCGCCAGTCCGCACGACTCTCGTTCGACGCACAGGGTCGTTCCGGCAACGCAAGCCTCCGATAGTCAACGCAAAAAGGGGACGGAGGGGATTAAGTCGCAAGTGCCTTGGTGCGGTCTGCGACTTAATCCCCTCCGTCCCCTTTTTCTATTTCACCGAACGGGCGATGGCGTACTGCGCACCGTAATAGGTGGACAGCACCAGCAGGCTGGCCAGTGGCAGGCCGCCGGCGAAGCGGTCCCAGGCCAGCAGCGAATCGCTGGCCACGAACAGCAGCGCACCGGCGGCCGCCCAGCGCGCACTGCTGGCTTCCACCGCACCGGGCCGTTGCCGGTGCCACTGGCGTGCCAATGCCAACACCGCCATCGAGGCCAGCACCACCACGTACGCCAGCACCGGCATACGCATCGGTGCGGGCAGGTGCGGCCACAGGCCAAGTACATTGAGCACAGCGAACGCGCCGAGCAGGACGCTGACGGCGAGCAGGCCACGTCCGGCACGCAGGCCATCGCGGAACGCGACGATGTAGCAGAGGTGCGCCAGCAGGAACGCGATCAGCCCCGGTACGAACGCATCCATCGGCAGCATCAGCGCGATGTCGCCCACGCACGACAGCAACATGCCAGCCAGCACCGCGCGCCGGTAGGACGGCTGCGCGGGATCGTGCACGCGCCAGGCGATGGCAGCGATCAGCAGCGTGGTCACCGGCTTGGCCAGCCAGTGCAGCCAGCGCCCGTCGCCATGCAGGAACGCACCGACGATGGCGAGGATCGCCATCAACAGGATCACGCCATCGCGGGCGCGCGGTTTCATCGCGCCTTCCACAGGTCCGCCAGGCGGTCAGGCTTGCCGGCGATACGCTCCAGCACCGGATACTGCAGGCCACCGTGGTAGTCGATGTTCATCGTCTCGATGCGGTCGAACTGCTTCACCAGCAAGACGATCGGCGCCTTGTCCTTGGCCGCCGTCGTCACCGCATCCTTCAAGCGCTGGCTGCTGTACTCGCGCCCGCCAACCGCAATCACCTTCATGCCGGGTGCAAGACCGGCGTTGAACGCCGGGCTGTCCCAGATCACGTCGCCGACCACGCCGCTGTCGAGCACGGTCGCGCCCAGCGAATAGGCCAGCAGTGCGGCCTTGGCACGCTTTTCCTGCGCCTTGTAGGCGTCGTTCGGGGTATCGCGGTAGACCAGCTTCCAGCCCGCCAGTTCCAGCCCCCCGGTCAACGAACCGTGGCCGTCCAGGCGCCCGCGCAGGAACGTCGTCCAGTCGTAGGGCGCGATGCCGTTCAAGGTCGCCACCACGTCGTCGAAGGTGTAGGGGTTGACGTCCCAGTCACCGTTGCCAACCCCGAAGAAGGCGCGCGCGAAGTCATCCAGGCTGCGGCGGTTGCCGCTCAGTTCGCGCAGCTTGCCCTCCACTTCCAGCCACAGCATCTGGCCACCGGAGTAATAGTCTTCGCTCATCTGGTAGTTGCGGTACGGCAACGTCCGGCGCTGGGCGATGGTCGGGTCGTTGGTGGTGTCCTGCAACGGGCGCCAGGCCAGGCCCGGGCGGCCGCGATCATAGGTCGCGGCTACATTGGCCAGCATGTCGCGCGCCTGCGCCGTCGACCACAGCCCCGAGCGTGCCGCCAGCACCTGTCCCCAGAACTGGGTCTGGCCTTCGTAGACCCACAGCAGGCTGTCGCCCATCGGCGTGTTGAAGTTGGCGGTTGCCAGGTCAGCGCCACGCCGGTACTTGCCGTTCCAGGAATGGGTGTACTCGTGCGGTAGCAGATCGCGCATCCAGGCGTTGTCGTCCCACTCGGTGAAGTAACCCGGATCGGCACTGTTCTCGCTGGAACGGTGATGCTCCAGGCCGATGCCACCGAGACGATCGGTCAATGCCAGCAGGAATTCATAGTGGTTGTAGTGGCGGGCGCCATAGAGCTTGTCGGCCTGCTGCACCAGCGCGCGGTGCATCGTGATCTGCGCCTCGCTCGGCTTCAGCGACTTGGCCTCGTCGGCAAACACATTGAGGTGCACCGGCACCTTCGCGCCCGGATCGAGATCGATGCGCTGGTAGTGCTCGCCGGCAAACAACGGCGAATCGACCAGGTGGTCATAGGAGATCGGCTTGAACACCACGGTATCGCCGTCGCGGCGCGCGGTTTCCAGCGCAGTGGCAAACGACCAGCCCTTGGGTAGGATCACGCTGGCCTGCGCCTGCAGGTCGCGTGCATCGACGCCGGCCGGATACAGCGAGTTGGCATTCCACTGCAGGTTGAGCATCTCCGGGGTCATCACCACCCGGCCCTGGCTGCCGCCCTGCGAGGACAGGAAGTCGAAGTGGGCGACGATCTCGCTGACGCCCTCGGGCACGTCTACCTTGAATGCATAGACGTTGTACTGGTCGCGCTGCCAGGCCAACGGCTTGCCGTTGGCGGTCACGCGCAGGCCGGCCAGCTTGTCGATCGGGCCGGTGGGCGAATGGTTGCCGGGAATCCACTGCGGGTACAGCAGGGTCATCGGACCGGGTTTGACCGGTACGGTGGCGGTCACCTTGAAGATGCGGCGAGCGAGATCGCGCGCATCCACATCGATGCGCAGCAGGCCGGGCGCCGTGGCGTTGGCCGGCGGCGAAATCTGCGCCAGTGCAGGCGAAGCAGCCAGCGCGAACAGCACGGACATCACCAGGGCTCGGGTCTTCATCGGGCAGCATCCAACAGCGGAGAATCCTCCGATGCTAGGCCTGTAAAGTGCCCTGCCCCATGGCCAAAGGTCATGGGCGGGCCGGCCATCCGCGCATGACAAAAAGCGTGCGAACCAAGGTTCGCACCCACCAGAGCAGTTTCAGTAGATCCACGCCATGCGTGGATGAGGCGCTTCCCGGTCAGTCGACCAGGCGCAGACGCAGTTCCTTCGGCAGCGCGAACACCATCGATTCCGGTTCGCCTTCCAGCTCGCCCACGCCGGTTGCACCCAGCTCGGCCAGGCGCGCCAGCACGCCATCGACCAGTACCTGCGGCGCCGAGGCGCCAGCGGTCACGCCGATGTGCTGCTTGCCCACCACCCACGCCGGGTCGATCTCGTGCGCACCGTCGATCAGGTACGACTCCACACCTTCACGGCGGGCCAGTTCGCTCAGACGGTTCGAGTTGGAGCTGTTCGGCGAACCGACCACCAGCACCAGGTCGCAGCGCTTGGCCAGGTCGCGCACGGCGTCCTGGCGGTTCTGCGTGGCGTAGCAGATGTCGTCGTTCTTCGGGCCCTGCATCGCCGGGAAACGCTCGCGCAGCGCATCGATGATGCCGCGCGTATCGTCCACCGACAGCGTCGTCTGGGTGGTGTAGGCGAAGTTGTCCGGCTGGTTGATGTGCAGCGTGGCAACCTGCTCGACATCCTCGACCAGGTAGATCTGGCCGGTACCGGCTTCGCGGTTCCACTGGCCCATGGTGCCTTCCACTTCCGGGTGACCGGCATGGCCGATCAGCACCACGTCACGGCCGGCACGGCAGTGGCGGGCGACTTCGAAGTGGACCTTGGTCACCAGCGGGCAGGTCGCGTCGAACACCTTCAGGCCACGGCGCTCGGCTTCCTGGCGCACGGCCTGGGAGACGCCATGCGCGCTGAAGATCACCGTGTTGTTGTCCGGAACCTCGTCGAGCTCTTCGACGAAGATCGCGCCGCGCTGCTTCAGGTCGTCGACCACGAAGCGGTTGTGCACCACTTCATGGCGGACGTAGATGGGCGCGCCCAGCGTTTCGATCGCGCGCTTGACGATCTCGATCGCACGATCGACACCGGCACAGAAACCACGCGGGTTGGCGAGCAGCACATCCATCAGTTCAATCTCCCGGCAGCGGCCGGCTTACGGTTTCGGGTTGGCATTATCCGCCTTTTTGGCAGACTTGCCGTCGAACAGGCCAAACAGGGCGATGCCG
Source organism: Stenotrophomonas sp. YJH_SMC_94-11 (assembly GCF_059370435.1). Classification (NCBI taxonomy): domain Bacteria; kingdom Pseudomonadati; phylum Pseudomonadota; class Gammaproteobacteria; order Lysobacterales; family Lysobacteraceae; genus Stenotrophomonas; species Stenotrophomonas sp. YJH_SMC_94-11. The sequence continues at coordinate 57,198 of NZ_JCAFTR010000008.1, forward strand.
ATGGCACCCACCACGATGGCCGAGTCGGCGATGTTGAACGAGGGCCAGGTATAGCTGCCCACGTACCACTGGATGAAATCAACCACGTGACCGTGCACCTGGCGGTCGATCACATTGCCGATGGCGCCGCCGATGATCAGTGCATACGGAACTGCGGCCTTCCAGTTGCCGCGGGCGGTGCCGCGCAGCCACCAGGCCATCAGGCCGCTGATGGCGATCGCCAGCGCGGTGAAGAAGTACTTCTGCCAACCACCGGCGTCACTCAGGAAACTGAACGCCGCACCGGTGTTGTAGGTGCGGTACCAGTTCCAGAAGCCGTCGATGACCACCACCGGCTGGAACTCCGGCAGGCTCGACAGCACCCAGGCCTTGGACCACTGGTCCAGGCCGATGATGGCGGCCGACAGCAGCAGCCAGACCAGGGCGTTCGGATGCGGACGGGACGCGGCCATCAGAACCAGCTCCGCACTTCACCGGCACCGGTGATGTTGCTCACGCAGCGGCCGCACAGTTCCGGATGGTCGGCGTTGCTGCCGACATCGGCGCGATGGTGCCAGCAGCGCACGCACTTGGTCTTGGTGGTCGGCTGGGCGCTGACGAACACCTCGTCGGTGGTCGCCGGCCGCACCTGCACGTCGCCGCTGATGAACAGGAAGCGCAGTTCATCGGCCAGCGGCTGCCACTTCGCGGCCTGCTCTTCGCTGGCGGCGATGGTGATTTCCGCTTCCAGCGCGGCACCGATCGCGCCGTTGGCACGCATCGGCTCGAGCACCTTGGCCACCTGCTCGCGCACGGCCAGCAGCTGGTCGAAATCGGCGGCGTTGAGCTGGGCATCGGCCGGCAGCGGCGCCAGGCCGTCGTACCAGGTGGTGAACAGCACATGGCCGGCACGTTCGCCCGGCAGGTAACCCCACAGCTCGTCGGCGGTGAAGGTCAGGATCGGCGCCACCCAGCGGGTGAACGCTTCAGCGATGTGGTACATCGCGCTCTGCGCCGAACGGCGACCGTGTGAATCGGTCGGCATGGTGTACAGGCGGTCCTTGGTCACGTCCAGGTACAGCGAGCCCAGATCCACGCTGCAGAAGTTCAGCAGCAGCTGCACGATCTCGGCCATGTTGTAGCCGTCGTAGGCCGCCTTGATCTTCTCCTGCAGCTCCCAGGCGCGATGCACGATCCAGCGGTCCAGCGCGACCATCTGCCCGAGCGGCTGCAGGTGCTGGGCCGGATCGAAACCATCCAGGTTGCCGAGCAGGAAGCGTGCGGTGTTGCGCAGGCGGCGGTAAGCGTCAGCATTGCGCTTCAGGATCTCCTGCGAAAGCGACATCTCGTTGCTGTAGTCGGCCGAGGCGATCCACAGGCGCAGGATGTCCGCGCCCAGCTTGTTCATGATGTCCTGCGGCTCGATGCCGTTGCCCAGCGACTTGGACATCTTGCGGCCGTGCTCATCCACGGTGAAGCCGTGGGTGAGGCACTGCTTGTACGGCGCGCGCTTGTCGATCGCCACGCCGGTCAGCAGCGAGGACTGGAACCAGCCGCGGTGCTGGTCGGAGCCTTCCAGGTACAGGTCGGCCGGCTTGCCGAAGCCACGCGCGGCGAGCACGCCTTCGTGGGTCACGCCCGAATCGAACCAGACGTCGAGGATGTCGGTGACTTTCTCGTAGTCGGCCGCTTCGGCGCCGAGCAGTTCGGCGGCGTCCAGCGAGTACCACACATCGATGCCCTCGGCTTCGACGCGGTCGGCGACCTGCTGCATCAGTTCCACCGAGCGCGGGTGGATCTCGCCGGTCTGGCGATGGGTGAACAGTGCGATCGGTACGCCCCAGGTGCGCTGGCGCGAGATGGTCCAGTCCGGGCGACCGTCGACCATGCTCTGGATGCGCGCCTTGCCCCAGGTCGGGAACCAGCCGACAGTGTCGATCGCAGCCAGCGCATCACGGCGCAGGTTGGCCTTGTCCATCGAGATGAACCACTGCGGAGTGGCGCGGAACACCACTGGTGTCTTGTGGCGCCAGCAGTGCGGATAGCTGTGGCGGATCGGGTGGAAGGCCAGCAGCGAACCATTGTCGCGCAGCACGCCGACGATGGCCTCCTGCGCCTTCCACAGGTGCTGGCCGGCCAGCACCACCTCACCGGCCGGCGGGGTCGATTCCAGGTACACGCCACGGCCGTCGATCGGGGTCACCTGCCCGGCGTTGTACTTGTCCAGCAGGCCGTACTTCTGGCTGACCACGAAGTCTTCCTGGCCGTGACCAGGGGCGGTGTGCACCGCACCGGTACCGTCCTCGTCGGAGACGTGGTCGCCGTTGAGCAGCGGGATGTCGCGCTCCGGATAGAACGGATGCGCCAGCAGCTGGTTCTCCAGCGCCGCACCGGTGGTTTCACCGTGCAGCACCACGCTCTCGACGCCGTAGCGCTGCAGCGCGCGCTCGGCCAGCGCGGCGGCCAGCACCAGCCAACGGCGCTTGCCGTTGTGCGCCGGGCCTTCGGCCAGCACATAGTTGATCTCCGCGCCCAGCGACACCGCCAGCGAGGCCGGCAGCGTCCACGGGGTGGTGGTCCAGATCGGCACGGCCACTTCGACGTCGGCCGGCACGCTCACGCCGAACGCCTTGCCGATGGCCTGGGCATCGCGCGCGGCGTAGGCCACGTCGATCGCCGGCGATTCCTTTTCCTGGTACTCGATCTCCGCCTCGGCCAGTGCCGAGCCACAGTCGAAGCACCAGTACACCGGCTTGGCGCCACGCACCAGGTGACCGTTGGCGACGACCTTGGCCAGCGCACGGATCTCATTGGCTTCGAAGTCGAAACTCAGGGTCTTGTACGGGTTCTCCCAATCGCCGGTCACGCCCAGGCGCTTGAAGTCCACGCGCTGGATGTTGATCTGCTCTTCGGCGAACTCGCGGCACTTCTGCCGGAATTCAACCGCATCGAGCTTGGTGCCGACCTTGCCCCACTTCTTCTCGACCGCGATCTCGATCGGCAGGCCATGGCAGTCCCAGCCCGGCACATAGGGCGCATCGAAGCCGGCCAGGTAGCGCGACTTGACGATGATGTCCTTCAGGATCTTGTTGACCGCATGGCCCAGGTGGATGCGGCCGTTGGCGTAGGGCGGGCCGTCGTGCAGCACGAACAGCGGGCGGCCGGCGGCGTTGTCACGCAGCTGCTGGTAGAGCCCCTGCGCTTCCCACTGCGCCAGAATGCCCGGCTCGCGCTTGGGCAGGTCGCCGCGCATCGGGAATTCGGTGGCTGGCAGGTTCAGGGTGGTCTTGTAGTCCTGGCTCACGCAGTGGCTCGCAATCTATGTTCGGAAAGGAGGGCGCGCGCCTGTTCGGCGTCGCGGTGCATCTGGTCGGTCAGTGCCGCCAGATCATTGAATTTCTCTTCGTCGCGCAGCTTGGCGACAAACTCCACGTCGATGTGGCGCCCGTACAGGTCGCCCTGGAAATCGAACAGGTGGGCTTCCAGCAGCGGCTCCACGCCCTCCACCGTCGGCCGAGTGCCGAAGCTGGACACCGACGGCCACGGCTGGTCGAACACGCCGTGCACCCAGGTTGCGTAGATGCCCGACAGCGCCGGGGTCTTCGGGAAGCGCAGGTTGGCGGTGGGGAAGCCCAGCGTACGGCCAAGCTGGCGACCGCGCACCACGCGCCCGCTGATCGCATACGGGCGACCGAGCAGGTCGTTGGCGCGGGCGAAATCGCCCCCCTGCAGCAGCTGGCGGATGCGGGTGCTGGAGATGCGCTCGCCATGCAGGTCCACCGCTTCAATCTCGCCGGCGCTGAAGCCCAGTTCGGCGCCCATCTCCTGCAGCAGTGCCAGATCACCGCGGCGGCGGTTGCCGAAGCAGAACTCCGGCCCGATCCAGACTTCGCGGGCGCCCAGCCGGTGCACCAGCAACCGGCGCACGAAGGTCTCGGCCGGCATCGCCGCCATCGCCGCATCGAAGCGCAGCAGGCCGACCGCATCGACACCGAGCTCGCGCAGGATCTCGACCTTGCTGCGCGCCAGGGTCAGCCGCGGCGGCGGCGTGCCCTGGGCGAAGAATTCACGCGGCAGCGGCTCGAATGCCACGGCCACTGCGGCCACGCCCAAGGCGCGCGCGCGGGCGACCGCGTGGCGGACCAGCGCACGATGGCCCAGGTGGAGGCCGTCGAATGCACCGATACAGACCACGCTTCCGTTGGGGAACAGCTCCCCGCCCTCGACGCTTCTGAACAGCCTGCTCATCAACTCTCGTTCCGGCCCGACCGGGCCGCCGCTTCAATGGTGTAACCCTGAAGTATAGCCGCCACGGGCCGCGATCAATGCCCGCGCAGGTCGCGCGGACGGAAGCCCATCGCCAGCATGGCCACGGCATAGGTCGCGCCGCCGCCGCCGACCAGCAACGCAAGGGCACCGATCCGCTCCCAGACACGCATCACGGAGAAACCCGGCAGCCAGTGCAGCAGGGCCAACAGCACGCCAACCATGGCCGCACAGGCCAGCACCAGGCGCAGCAGATAGCCGCCCCAACCCGGCCGGCGCTGGTAGACATCGGTCTTGCCCAGCCAGTACCAGAGCAGGCCCAGGTTCAGGTAACTGGACAGCGCGCTGGCGATGCCCAGTGCCAGGTGCAGGCCCGGCTGCTTGCCGATGGCCGCCATCACGCCCTGCGCCTTCAGCGCGTCGGGCACCATCACCTGGTACAGCACGGCCAGCAGGGCGAAGTTGAACACCATGTTGGCCACCAGCGCGGCCACACCGGCGCGCACCGGGGTCTTGGTGTCCTGGCGGGCGTAGAAGGCCGGCAGCACCACCTTCAGCAGGGCGAATGCCGGCAGGCCGAAGCTCAGGCCATACACCGACAGCGCGGTCATGCGGGTGTCGAAGGCGCTGAACTGGCCGTGCTGGAAGATGGTCGCGATCAGCGGCTCGGCCAGCAGCAGCAGGCCCAGCATGGCCGGCACCGAGATCAGCAGGGTCATGCGCAGGCCCCAGTCCAGCGAGCGCGAGAAGCCCTCGCGATCGGTGCTGACATGGTGGCGGGCCAGCGCCGGCAGGATCACCGTGCCCAGCGCCACGCCGAACACGCCCAGCGGCAGCTCCAGGAAGCGGTCAGCCAGCGACAGCCACGACTGCGAGCCGTCGGTCAGCTTGGCCGCGATCACCGTATCCAGCAGCAGGTTGATCTGCGCCACCGAGGAACCAAACAGGGTCGGCACCATCAGCGTCATGACCTTGCGCACACCCGGGTGGCGCCAGCCCCAGCGCGGCAGGGTCAGCAGGTTGATGCCCTTCAGCGAGGGCAGCTGGAACAGCAACTGCAGGATGCCGGCGGCCAGCACCGCCCAGCCCAGCGCCAGGATCTGCTTTTCCGGCGTGCCGCCCAGCCGCGGTGCCAGCCACAGCGCGCCGGCGATCATGCACAGGTTGAGAATGACCGGGGTCAGCGCCGGCATGGCAAAGCGCTGGAAGCTGTTCAGCGCACCACCGGCCAGTGCGGTCAGCGAGACGAACAGCAGGAACGGGAAGGTCAGGCGGAACAGGTCGACCAGCAGGCCCTGCTTGACCGGGTCGGTATCAACGCCACTGGAGAAGACCGAGGCCAGCTGCGGCGCGAAGATCAGCGCCAGTGCGGTGACCAGCATCAGCACCCCGCCCAGGGTGCCGGCGGTGCGGGCCATCAGTTCGCGCAGCTCGGCGTGGCTGCGGGTTTCCTTCACTTCCGTGAACACCGGCACGAAAGCGGTGGCAAAAGACCCTTCGGCGAACAACCGGCGCAGGAAATTGGGTACCCTGAAGGCGACCCAGAAAGCATCAGTGATGGCGTTGGTGCCGAACGTGGTGGTCACCACGAAGTCCCGGACAAGTCCGAGAACGCGCGAGACCATGGTCATGCTGCTGAACGACAGCAGGCCCCGCAACAACTTGGGTGAACTCACTCAGCGTCCCTCTTGACAATCGACTTGACGTGCATTTCTTACGCCATCATACTAGCTAGCTTGCTGTTCCCATAACACCGATTTTTTCAGGAAACCACCACCGTGGCCAATATCAAGTCCGCCAAGAAGCGCGCCAAGCAGACCGTCGTGCGCAACGCGCGCAACGTGGCTCAGCGCTCGATGCTGCGCACCGCTGTCAAGAAAGTGATCAAGGCGCTGGACGCCAACGATGCCGCCGGCGCCGAAGCCGCCTTCGCCGTTGCCCAGCCGATCCTGGATCGCTTCAGCGCGCGTGGCCTGATCCACAAGAACAAGGCTGCTCGCCACAAGAGCCGCCTGAACGACCGCATCAAGGCCCTCAAGGCCGCCTGATCCGGCGTTGCCGCCCTGCCCTTCGGGGTTGGGCTGCAGACAAAAGCCCGGCCCCGGCCGGGTTTTTTGTTGCCCGCGGTTTCCACCCTGTAGAGCCGAGCCCATGCTCGGCTGGCCGCGCGAACAGCAGCCGAGCATAGGCTCGGCCCTACAGAAGAGCGGCAGCCAACAAAAAACCCGGCCGAAGCCGGGTTTTCCGCATGGAACCACAACGGCATCACTGCGCGTTGCGGGCTTCCTGCTCTTCTTCCTTCTGGCGATCGAAGAAGGCCATGATGCGGCTCATGATCGGGAAGGTGCCTTCGCGACCCAGTGCGGAGACCAGGAACCACGGCTCCTTCCAGCCCAGCTCGGCAACGATCTGCTCGGCCGCGGCCTGCGCCTCGTCTTCGAACATCAGGTCAGCCTTGTTCAGCACCAGCCAGCGCGGCTTTTTCAGCAGTTCCGGATCGTGCTTCCCCAGCTCGCGCTCGATCGCACGCACCTGCTCCACCGGCGAGATGCCGTCCACGCCACCTTCCATCGGCGAGATGTCCACCAGGTGCAGCAGCAGGCGGGTGCGCTGCAGGTGGCGCAGGAACTGCGCGCCCAGGCCGGCGCCATCGGCCGCGCCTTCGATCAGGCCGGGAATGTCGGCGATCACGAAGCTGCGATGGTTCTCCACCTTCACCACGCCCAGGTTCGGATACAGCGTGGTGAACGGGTAATCGGCCACCTTCGGCGTCGCTGCCGAAACGGCACGGATCAGGGTGCTCTTGCCAGCGTTGGGGAAGCCCAGCAGGCCGACATCGGCCAGCAGCTTCAGCTCCAGCTTCAGCGTGCGCTCTTCGCCCGGCTCGCCCGGCAGCGCCTGGCGCGGCGAGCGGTTGGTCGAGCTCTTGAAGTGCATGTTGCCCAGGCCACCGCGCCCGCCCTTGGCCACCAGCAGGCGGTCGCCGTGCCGGGTCAGGTCGCCGATGATCTCATCGGTGGCAACGTTGATGATCACGGTGCCGACCGGCACGGTGATGGTCAGGTCTTCGCCCCCCTTGCCATAGGCCTGGCGGCCCATGCCGTTCTCGCCGCGCTGCGCCCTGAAGATGCGGTCATGGCGGAAGTCGACCAGGGTGTTCAGGTTTTCGTCGGCGCGGATGTACACGCTGCCGCCCGCACCGCCGTCGCCGCCGTCCGGGCCGCCGAGCGGAATGAACTTCTCGCGACGGAAGCCAATGCAGCCGTTGCCGCCGTTGCCGGCGAACACTTCGATTTCTGCTTCGTCTACCAGTTTCATTGTTTCGATGCCTGCGATGGGCGTGGCCTGCAGGCCGCCGCCTTGAATGTTATGCCTGCCGATGACCGGCAGCCCGGCCCGGCCGGTCTTGCTTCAACTCTAACGAAAAGCCCCGCCGAAGCGGGGCTCTTCATGCAGCACTCCCATGCCGGGGCACGGGTGCCGGCGATGCCTGGATCAGGCGTCGGCCGAGACGATGCTGACGGTGCGACGCTTCTTGGCGCCCTTGACCGAGAACTCCACCTTGCCGTCCACGAGGGCGAACAGGGTGTGGTCACGGCCCAGGCCAACGCCCGAACCCGGGTGGAACTGGGTGCCGCGCTGACGCACGATGATGTTGCCGGCTTCGATGGCCTGGCCGCCGAAGATCTTGACGCCCAGGTACTTCGGGTTGGAGTCGCGACCGTTGCGCGAGGAGCCTACGCCCTTTTTATGTGCCATGACTGCTTCTCCTGATGCTTAGCCGGCGATGCCGGTGATCTCGATTTCGGTGTAGTACTGACGGTGACCCTGACGCTTCATGTGGTGCTTGCGGCGACGGAACTTGATGATCCGGACCTTGTCAGCACGACCCTGGGACAGGACCTTGGCGGTGACGGCAGCGCCCTTCAGCGCATCGCCCAGCTTCACGCCGTCGCTGTCACCCAGCATCAGGATGTTGTCGAACTTGATCTCGCTGCCGACTTCGACTTCGAGCTTTTCAATGCGGAGCTTTTCGCCCTGCGCCACGCGGTATTGCTTACCGCCGGTGACCAGTACTGCGTACATGACCAGGCCTTCCTCTGTAGTTATTGTGGTCTGAGCTGCCGCCATCGAGGGCGGACAGGAGCGGGATTGTACGCAGATCATCGGGCGCGGGTCAAGTCAACCCTGAACGCCGCAGGGGGCGGCGTCGGAACGGGGTCAGATCCCTTTTCACCCCGTGAAAAGGGATCTGACCCCTGCCTGTCGGCCTGTCTCACAAGGTGAGACACCGGGCTGGCATTGTCGCCCATTGCCCCCATCTGGTCACCTCGGTAGGCTGACCGATTGCCGTTCCCTGCTGGCCCGGCACCCAGCCAACGCCCCCACAACCGGATCCCCCATGGCGATGGATTTCATCCGCATCCGCGGCGCGCGGACGCACAACCTGAAGAACCTCGACCTCGACCTGCCCCGCGACAAGCTGATCGTGATCACCGGCCTGTCCGGCTCGGGCAAGTCCTCGCTGGCGTTCGACACCATCTATGCAGAAGGCCAGCGCCGCTATGTCGAGTCGTTGTCGGCCTATGCGCGCCAGTTCCTGAGCGTGATGGAAAAACCGGACCTGGACCACATCGAGGGCCTGTCCCCGGCGATCTCGATCGAGCAGAAGTCGACCTCGCACAACCCGCGTTCGACGGTCGGCACGATCACCGAGATCTACGACTACCTGCGCCTGCTGTACGCCCGCGTAGGCACCCCGCGCTGCCCAGACCACGGCTACCCGCTGGAAGCGCAGACGGTCAGCCAGATGGTCGATCAGGTGCTGACCCTGGACCCGGAACAGCGCTACATGCTGCTGGCGCCGGTCATCCGCGACCGCAAGGGCGAGCACGCCCAGGTGTTCGACCAGCTGCGCGCGCAGGGCTTCGTGCGCGTGCGCGTGGACGGCGAGCTGCATGAGATCGACGCGGTGCCGCCGCTGGCGCTGCGCCAAAAGCACACCATCGAGGCGGTGATCGACCGCTTCCGCCCGCGCGAGGACATCAAGCAGCGCCTGGCCGAGAGCTTCGAGACCGCGCTGAAGCTGGGCGACGGCATGGCCTCGGTGCAGAGCCTGGACAACACGGAAACCGCGCCGACCCTGTTCTCCTCCAAATACTCCTGCCCGGTCTGCGATTACTCGCTGCCGGAACTGGAGCCGCGCCTGTTCTCGTTCAACGCACCGATGGGCGCCTGCCCCGGCTGCGATGGCCTGGGCATGGCCGAGTTCTTCGATCCCTCGCGCGTGGTGGTGCACCCCGAGCTGTCGCTGGCCGCCGGCGCGGTGCGCGGCTGGGACCGCCGCAATGCCTACTACTTCCAGCTGATCGCTTCGCTGGCCAAGCACTACCGGTTCGACGTCGACGCGGCCTGGAACTCGCTGCCGGACAAGGTGCAGCAGGCCGTGCTGTACGGCAGCGGCGATGAAGCGATCACCTTCACCTACTTCACCGAAGCCGGTGGCCGCACCCAGCGCAAGCATCGCTTCGAGGGCATCATTCCCAACCTCGAGCGCCGCTACAAGGAAACCGAATCGCCGGCGGTGCGCGAAGAGCTGTCCAAGTACATCAGCGAACAACCCTGCCCGGAATGCCATGGCGCGCGCCTGAACAAGGCTGCACGCAATGTGTTCGTGGCCGACCGCCCGCTGCCGGAGCTGGTGGTGCTGCCGATCGACGAGGCGCTGAAGTTCTTCAGCGAGCTGAGCCTGCCGGGCTGGCGTGGCGAGATCGCGGCGAAGATCGTCAAGGAAATCGGCGAACGCCTCGGCTTCCTGGTCGACGTGGGCCTGGATTACCTGACCCTGGAGCGCAAGGCCGACACCCTGTCCGGTGGCGAGGCGCAGCGCATCCGCCTGGCCAGCCAGATCGGTGCCGGCCTGGTCGGCGTGATGTACGTGCTCGACGAACCGTCGATCGGCCTGCACCAGCGCGACAACGAACGCCTGCTGGGCACCCTCACCCGCCTGCGCGACCTCGGCAACACGGTGATCGTGGTCGAGCATGACGAGGACGCGATCCGCCTGGCCGACTACGTTCTGGACATCGGCCCGGGCGCAGGCGTGCATGGCGGCGAGATCGTCGGCCAGGGCACCCTGCAGGACATCCTGGAGGCACCGCGCTCGCTGACCGGCCAGTACCTGTCGGGCAAGCGCGCGATCGAGATCCCGGCGCGCCGGCACAAGCCGAACCCGAAGATGACCCTGCACCTGCGCGGGGCCAGCGGCAACAACCTCAAGGGCGTGGACCTGGCGATTCCGTCGGGCCTGCTGACCTGCGTGACCGGCGTGTCCGGCTCCGGCAAGTCGACCCTGATCAACGACACCCTGTTCTCGCTGGCCGCCAACGAGATCAACGGTTCCTCGCACCCGATCGCCCCGTACAGGGAGATCGATGGCCTGGACCTGTTCGACAAGGTGGTGGACATCGACCAGTCGCCGATCGGCCGCACCCCACGTTCGAACCCGGCCACCTACACCGGCCTGTTCACTCCCCTGCGCGAACTGTTCGCACAGGTGCCCGAAGCGCGTGCACGCGGCTACTCGCCGGGCCGCTTCAGCTTCAACGTGCGTGGTGGCCGCTGCGAGGCCTGCCAGGGCGATGGCCTGATCAAGGTCGAGATGCACTTCCTGCCGGACGTGTACGTGCCGTGCGATGTCTGCCATGGCAAGCGCTACAACCGCGAGACGCTGGAGATCCTGTACAAGGGTTTCAACATCAACGACGTGCTGGAAATGACCGTCGAGGATGCGCTGAAGCTGTTCGAGCCGGTGCCGTCGATCGCACGCAAGCTGGAAACACTGGTCGACGTCGGCCTGAGCTACATCAAGCTGGGCCAGAGCGCGACCACGCTGTCCGGTGGTGAAGCGCAGCGCGTGAAGCTGTCCAAGGAGCTGTCGCGCCGCGATACCGGCCGCACCCTGTACATCCTCGACGAGCCGACCACCGGCCTGCACTTCCACGACATCGAAGCGCTGCTGGGCGTGCTGCACAAGCTGCGCGACGAAGGCAACACGGTGGTGGTGATCGAGCACAACCTGGACGTGATCAAGACCGCCGACTGGATCGTCGATCTGGGTCCGGAGGGTGGCCACCGCGGCGGCACCATCCTGGTCACCGGCACGCCGGAAGACGTGGCGGCCTGCCCGCAGTCGTACACCGGCCAGTTCCTGGCCCGCATGCTGCCGTCCACCAGCGCGCGCCCCGAGCAGCCGGCCGCCGTGGCCAACAAGCCCGACGCCCGCCCGCCGCGCAAGGTGAAGCCCGAGAAGCCGGCCAAGGTGGCGAAGAAGGCCGTGGCCGCCAAGAGCACCGGCAAGGCCAGCAAGAGCACGTCGAAGAAGAAGGACGCCTGATGAGCAGCGAACACAAGATCCTTGCCCGCATCCCGATCAGCGTGCGCTGGCGCGACATGGACAGCATGGGCCACGTCAACAACGCCAAGTACATTTCCTACCTGGAAGAAGCGCGCGTGCGCTGGATGCTGGGCGTGGACGGCGTGTCGATGACCGACCGCATCGCACCGGTGGTGGCCGCGACCAACGTCAATTACCGGCTGCCGATCGTGTGGCCCAACGACATCGTGGTCGAATTGTTCGTCGAGCGCCTGGGCAACAGCAGCGTGACCATCGGCCACCGCATCGTCGACCAGCAGGACGCATCGAAGCTGTACTCGGATGGCAACGTGGTGGTGGTGTGGATGGATACGCAGACCGGCAAGAGCGCGCCGCTGCCTGAGGCGATCCGCAACGCTTCCACCTGAAGGTAGTGCCGGCCGCTGGCCGGCAACCTCCAGACGCTTCGCGCATGCCGGCCAGCGGCCGGCACTACCGATCCAATTCAAAGGACTGACATGATCCACCAGACTGAACTGAGCGACCTGCTGCCCGGCATGGTCCCCTTCCCCACCGACGTCTTCCCCGCCGACCAGGCCTGGCTCGGCCAGCACCTGCTTCCGCTGCTGAAGATCGACCTCGGTGTGCTGCGCCCGGAACTGGCCGGCCAGGTGGCGACGATGCTGTGCCCGATCGAGCCGTACGACGGCTGCATCGGCGAAACCACCGAAGAACACCACAACGATTTCACCGCCACCAACTGGATCGCCTTCGAGCTGACCGCCGGCAACCAGATGCGCTTCCTCGGCAACGAGGGCTATTTCATCGGCGATGCAGTACAGGACAAGGACGCGCAGGAACACATTGCGCAGATGCGCGACAGCTACGCCAAGGCCCGCCACTACCACGCCATGCATGGCCGCCTCGCCTGCTACTCGCGCTACGGCAAGGGTGAGGCCAGCGAGCGCGATTATCTGGATACGCTGGGGGGACAGATTTCCTGTGGCAACTGGATCGAAACGGCCGATATTCCTGCCGCCTTCACACTGGAATTCACCGACGCCGCCAACGACCGGCATGCTCCAGATGATGCCGAACTGGCGATCATCCGCCGCGATGGCCACAAGTTCTTCGCCGTCGCCGAAGTCGCCGGCTACAACTGGTGCGCCACCGGCGCCGACGCGATCGTAATGCTGTATGAGCCGGTGAGCCGCACGGTGCTGTTCTCGTACGACTGGTCGTAGCATCCCGCCGGGCTTGGCCCGGCGCTACCCAGGCATGACCGCCGGATCATCACCGGTAGCGCCGGGCCATGCCCGGCGGAACGGGCGACGCGTTACGGCGCAGCCTTGCGCACGGTCAACGTCGCGCTCGCTTCACCACCACCTTCCAGCTGCAACTGCAGCGGCAGCGCCTGGCCTTCCTTCAGCGCGCCCCGCCCCTGCATCAACATCAGGTGCAGGCCACCAGGCTTGAGTTGGGCACGCGCGCCGGCTGCCAGCGGCAGGCGCCCGATCGCGCGCATCCGGCTGACGCCATCGACGATCGTGGTCTCGTGCAGCGACACGTCGCCGAAACTACTGCTGGTCGCACCGGTGATCACCACCGCCCTGCTGCAGCCGTTGTGGATCACGCCATAGCCGGCAGTCATCGGCATCGCCGGATTCGGTGGCAACCGCGCCCAGCCCTGCTCCACCGTGACGCAGCGTGATTCCGCAGCCGAAGCCGATGCTGCAACCGCACACAGCACCCACAGTACGCCAACGAATGGTTTGGTTATCATCGCCCAGGTTCCTTCTTCGCAACGAGACCGCAGCATGACGACGCTCATCGAGGTGATCAACCACGGCCCCATCCGCGAACTGCGCCTGGCGCGGCCGCCGGTCAATGCACTGGACACCGATCTGTGCCGGCAGCTGATCCATGCCATCGAACTGGCCATGGCCGAAGACGCGCACGGCATCGTGCTGTCGGGCAGCGAGCGCATCTTCACCGGTGGAATGGACGTGCCGCACCTGCTCTCGCATGGCGATGACAAGCACAAGCTGCTGGACACCTGGAACGCTTTCTTTGGCGCCGTGCGCACACTGGCCGAGAGCCGCATCCCGGTGGTCGCAGCGATTACCGGCCACGCGCCGGCCGGCGGCTGCGTGCTGGCCCTGTGCTGCGACTACCGGGTAATGGCGCGCAGCGCCGATCCGTCGCGGCCGTATGCCATCGGCCTGAACGAGGTGCAGGTAGGCCTGATCGCGCCGGAGGGCATCCAGCGCCTGCTGCGCCGTGCGGTGGGCGTGCACCGCGCCGGCGTGCTGCTGACCACCGGTTCGCTGGTACCGGCCGAACAGGCGCTGCAGATCGGCCTGGTCGACGAGCTGGCTGAGGGTGACCTGGTGGTGGCCCGCGCCGTGGCCTGGCTGCAGAACCTGCTCAAGCAGCCTCGGCAGCCGATGCTGCTGACCCGCGCCATCGCTCGCGCCGACCTGCACGAAGCGCTGCACCCGGACCTGATCCAGCTGGACCGTTTCGTCGAGGCCTGGTTCGCCCCGGACGCACAGAACGCCCTACAGGCCCTGGCGGCGCGCCTGGGCAAATAGCGGTTGCCCCGCCCGGGGTCAGATCCCTTTCGCCGGGCGAAAGGGATCTGACCCCTGACCGGTATAATCAGGCCCTCTTTCACTGCTGTGGCCGCCCCCTTGAACGACACGCCCGAACCCGTCGTCTCCGAGCTGATCGACCTGCTCACGCTGGAGCGGCTGGAGGACAACCTGTTCCGCGGGCAGAGCCGCGACATCGGCACCAAGTACGTGTTCGGTGGGCAGGTGCTGGGCCAGGCCCTGGCTGCGGCGCAGGCCACGGTCGACAACGGCCGCCACGTGCACTCGCTGCACGCCTACTTCCTGCGCGCCGGCAACATCGACCACCCGATCGTCTACGACGTGGACCGCACCCGCGATGGCGGCAGCTTCTCGGTGCGACGGGTCACCGCGATCCAGCACGGCAAGGTGATCTTCTTCTGCGCGGCCTCGTTCCAGCAGGCCGAGACCGGCGCCGAGCACCAGCACAAGATGCCTGAAGTGCCGCAGCCGGAAGACATCGAACCGAACCGGCCGCTGCCGGCCGAAGTGCTGGAGCGGCTGCCGATCAAGGTGCAGCGCTGGCTGTCGCGTGGCGGCCCGTTCGAGTTCCGACACGTCTACCCGCGCGACGAGTTGAACCCGCCCAAGCGCCCGCCCTACCACCAGGTGTGGCTGCGCCTGAGCGAGCCGGTCGGCGATGCCCCGGAGCTGCACCAGGCGCTGCTGGCCTATGCCTCCGACTTCCACCTGCTGGGCACGGCGACCTTCCCGCACGGCATCAGCTACTATCACCCGCACGTGCAGATGGCCTCGCTCGACCACGCAATCTGGTTCCACCGCCCGTTCCGCGCCGACGACTGGCTGCTGTACTCGCTGGACAGCCCCAGCGCGCAGGATTCGCGCGGCCTGGCCCGCGGCCAGTTCTTCACCCGCAACGGCGTGCTGGTGGCCAGCACTGCGCAGGAAGGCCTGATCCGCGTGGTTCCCGACCAGGCTGCGGCCGCCGCCGTGCCGGCCAAGGAGTAACCCATGCGCCAGATCTTCAGCAGCCAGCGCGTGGAAACCGTCGAAGGCGTGGCCGAGCTCCTGCGCGGGCATGGGATCGACGTCAAGGTGACCAACGGGCGCTCGTACAAGACCCGTCGCCGCGGCCAGTTCAGTTATACCGACCTGGGCAACGCCAACGCCTATCCGGCGGTATGGATCGTGCGTGCCGACGACCAGCCGCGCGCGCGCGAAATCCTGCGCGAGGCGCGCCTGCTCGACACTACCCGCCGTGACCACCCCACCGCCGAATTCGCCTTCCGCGACGCGCCGGAACCGGGCAGCGGCGGCCGCAGCTGGGCCTGGCGCATCCGCATCGCGCTGCTGGTGGTGATCGCTGGCGTGGCGCTGGTGATCGGCCTGCGCCATCGCGGCGCCCCGGTGCCCACCCCGCAGGCCCAGCCGCAGCAGGCGCAACCGGCCCCGCAGGCCGCGCCGGAAGAGGAAGAAGTCCGGGTCCGCATCCAGCCCTCGAAATGACTCGCGGGTGAAAAAGGGGACGGAGGGGATTAAGTCGTTTGTGGCACAAACGACTTAATCCCCTCCGTCCCCTTTTTGTCATGAGGATGCCGGCCAGCGGCCGGCACTACCGCACAGAATGCTGGTCACACTTCGCGCGCGGCTCCGTCATGGGACACAATCCCCGCAGGAGAGCCGCCGCCATGACGACGTTCACCGCATCGATCGACCAGACCCTGGAACGCGAACTGCCCGCCGCCGCCAGCGGTTGCCAGCACGCCTACGGCCGCATCGTGCTGGCCTGCCAGAACACGGTCACCGCCATCGCGCTGGCCATCACCCGGGACCGCCAGGCCAGCGAGGACATCGCCCAGGAGGCCTTTGTGAAGGGCTGGCAGCAGCTGCACCAGCTGCGCAGCGCGACCAGCTTCCTGCCGTGGCTGCGGCAGATCACCCGCAACCTCGCCCGCGACTGGCTGCGCGCCCAGCGTGGCCGTCCACTGACCGGCGAGGCGGCCGAGGTGGCGATGGGGATGGCCGCCGATCCGTCCCCAGGCGCAGCCGATCGCCTGCAACGGGTGGAGGAAGAAATCGCCGCCGAGGACATCATCTCGACCCTGCCCGCCGACAGCCGCGAAGTCCTGTTGCTGTACTACCGCGAAGGCCAGCGCTCGCAGCAGGTGGCCGACCTGCTCGGGCTCAGCGACGCCGCCGTGCGCAAGCGCCTGTCGCGCGCCCGCGCGCTGGTGCGCGACGGCCTGCTGCAGCGCTTCGGTGAGTTCGCGCGCAGCAGCGCGCCGAGCGCCGCCTTCGCCACCGCCGTGGTGTCGATGGTGCTGGTGGCCGCACCCGGCACCGCCAGTGCCGCGATCCTGCTGAGCGCCGGCGTCGGCGTGGGCAGCAGCAAGCTGGGCCTGGGCGGGGCCAGCGTGGCCGGGGGTACAGCCATGGGCTCGGTCACCGCCACCCTGGGCTACCTGCACATGATTCCGGCCAGCACTTGGGGCGCGTTCGCTGGTGGCGTTGCCGGCGGCGTGATCGGCAGCTACCTGGGCGGTCGATTCCTGCTGTCCTATGCCAAGACCGATGCCGAACGCGCGCGGGTCTGGCGCTTTGTGCGCATGAACACCTGGACAGCCATGGCCTGCTGCCTGGCAGTGCTGGCGGTGGTACTGCTGCAGACCCCGACGTGGGTGCATCTGCTGGTGCTGGTGCTCGGCATGGGTCTGGTGAACTACCAGTGCCTGGGACCGCTGCAGCAGATCATGGCGCCGCTGATCGCGCGCGATTCGTCGCGGCGTGGGCGCACCGGCACCAACTGGGTGTATGAATCGCTGTATGGGCGTACCGGGATCATCGCCATGAACATCGTGGTGCTGGGCGTCGTGCTGTATGCCGTGGCCCATTCCAGCGGCCGCTAGGGCCTCAACGCACGACGCCGGCAGTACGCCGGCGTCGTGGTCGGTCAGCGCGCGATGAATCAGCGCTGCGACTTCGGTGCACCGCCGTCGCGCGGACCGCCTTGGCGCGGGCCACCGTGCATCGGGCCCTTGGCCGCGTCGAACTCGGCCTTGCTCAGCTGGCCATCCTTGTTGGTGTCGGCGGCAGCAAACCAGGCATCACGATGCTGCTTCATGCGCAGCTCGCGGTCAGCCTTGTCCAGGTAACCGTCCTTGTTGAGGTCGAGCTGGTCGAAGCGCGCGGCCAGGCGCGGGTCGGCCTTGGCCTCGTCGCGGCTGATGCGGCCGTCCTTGTTGACGTCCAGCCTGGCCCAGCGCTCACCGCCGTGGCCACGACGGCCATGCTGCCAGCGCGGCATCTCATCGCGCGAGAGCTTGCCGTCCTTGTTCCTGTCCAGCTCGTCGAACTTCGCGGCCAGGCGCGGGTTGGCAGCCGCCTCGCTGCGGTCGATCACGCCGTCGCCATTGGTGTCCAGCTTGGCCGGGCGCTGCGCCGACGTGGCCGGGGTGTCGGCCGCCAGCGCGATGCCGGAGGCGGAAGTGCCGAGCAGCAGGGCCAGCAGCAGGGGGGTACGGATCATGGGGTCACTCCTGGGAATGGGAATTGCGTCGGGGTGATCACTTCACCCTCGAGTGACAACAACGCCCGGGCGCGACATCGGTTGACGCTGCTGTCAGATCCATTCATCCGGCGGACAGTCGCCGCCACTGCGACGGGCTGGGGCTATGCTGTGCCCATGGCACTACACGGCGATAGAGACGACGAACTGCGGCTTTTCCAGACCGGCGAGCACCCCTGCGGGTACTGGTCCGACCGGGTGGCGCGCGACCTGGTGCTGGATCCGCACGATCGCCGGCTGGGTGGCCTGTACCCGCTGGCACTGAGCTGGGGCTTCCGCCGCAGCGGTGATCTGGTCTACCGGCCGCACTGCGCGCACTGCCAAGCCTGCGTGGCGGTGCGCATCCCGGTGGCCCGCTTCGCCCCGGACCGCAGCCAGCGCCGCTGTGCCGCCCGCAATGACGACCTGGAGGTGCGGATCACCGCCGCCACCGCCCGTGACGACCTGTTCGCGCTGTATCACCGCTACCTCACCCACCGCCACGCCAATGGCGGCATGGACGACCATGGCCCGCACGAGTTCGAGCAGTTCCTGATCGGCAGCTGGTCGCACACCCGCTTCATGGAGATGCGCCTGCCCGGCCACGACGGCCAGCCCAGCCAGTTGCTGGGGGTGGCGGTGACCGACGTCACCGAGCATGGCCTGTCGGCGGTCTACACGTTCTTCGACCCGGACCACGCCGTGCGCGGGCTGGGTACCTTCGCGATCCTCCAACAGATCGAGTGGGCGCGCCGCGAGGGGCTGCCGCACGTGTACCTGGGCTACTGGATCCGCGGGCACCAGAAGATGGACTACAAGCGCCGCTTCCATCCCCTTGAGGCCTACGACGGCCGCCGCTGGCACGATTTCGACAACGAACTGGACGGGCGCTGACAAACCGCTGACACCGGGCCGGGTGCAGAATAGGGGGATGAACGCCAAACCCCTGATCCTCGCCCTGGCCCTGCTCTGCGGCGCCACCGCCCCCGCCTTTGCCACGTCCCCCGCGATGACTGAGAAGCCGTCCACTGCGCTGCGCCTGGCCACCTACAACACTTCGCTGTACTCCGATGATGCCGGTGGCCTGATCAAGGAACTGGAGGGCGACAGCGAGCACGCACGCAAGATCGCCGCCGTGCTGCAGCAGGTGCGCCCGGACCTGGTACTGCTGAACGAATTCGATTTCGACGATGCCCATCGCGCCGCCGACCTGTTCCAGAAGCGCTACCTGGAAGTCGCCCAGCCCGGCGGCGGCAAGCCGCTGCACTTTGCCTACCGCTACCTGGCGCCGGTCAACACCGGTGTGCCCAGCGGCCTGGATCTGGACAACAACGGCGTGGTCGGCGGCGAAGGCCGCAGCCGTGGCAATGACGCGTGGGGCTACGGCCTGCACCCGGGCCAGTACGGCATGCTGGTGCTGTCGCGCTACCCGATCGATGAAACCAAGGTGCGCAGCTTCCAGCTGTTGAAGTGGAGCGCGATGCCCGGCGCCATCCGCCCGGTCGATCCGCGTACCGGCCAGAGCTTCTACAACGACCACGTGTGGTCGCAGCTGCGCCTGTCCTCGAAGTCGCATTGGGACGTGCCGGTGAAGACCCCGGGCGGCGTGGTCCACGCGCTGGTCTCGCATCCGACGCCGCCGGTGTTCGACGGCCCGGAAAAGCGCAACGCGGCACGCAACCACGACGAACTGCGCCTGTGGCAGGAATACCTGTCCAAGGGTGACAAGCCCTGGCTGTGCGACGACAAGGGCCAGTGCGGCGGCTTGGCGGAGGACGCGCGCTTCGTGATCCTCGGCGATCTGAACAACGACCCGGTCGATGGCGATGGCCGCCACGAGGCGATCGTCGAGCTGATCGAGAACGCGCGCGTGCTGCGCTACCCCACCCCGCGCAGCGTCGGCGGCGAGCAGACCAGCCTGGCCTATGCGGCCAAGGGCATCGAACGCAAGGGCGCACCGTTCCACGCCACCGGCGATTTCGGCCCGAAGTCCGGCACCATGCGCCTGGACTACGTGCTTCCCTCGACCGGTTTCGAGTACGTGGGCAGCGGCATCTTCTGGCCGGCCAATGAAAGCCCGGAAGCGAAGATCGCCGACGGCAGCGACCACCACCTGGTGTGGGTGGACGTGAAGCCGTAACCGTCCGCCCCCTTTTTTTGTACCGACCAACGGTCGGTACCCACCGGGTTTCGGTAGGCGACGACCGTTGATCGTCGCTCCTTTTTTACGGGCGCAGCTCGACGCCGATGGCGTCGGCGGCATCACGCGCGATGGCGCGTGCTTCGTCGATGGTTTCCGCGCGCGCCAGGGTCACACCGACGCGGCGGTGGCCATGCACGCTCGGCTTGCCGAACAGGCGCACGGCGGTATCCGGTACCTGCAGCGCGGCGGCGACATTGTTGAAGTACGGCACACCCTCGCCGTGTGCCAACAGCGCGCACGACGCCGACGGGCCACTCTGGCGGATCACCGGAACCGGCAGGCCGAGGATCGCGCGCGCGTGCAGCGCGAACTCGCTCAGTTCCTGCGAAACCAGGGTCACCAGGCCGGTATCGTGCGGGCGCGGCGACACTTCGCTGAACCACACCTCGTCGCCCTTCACGAACAGCTCGACGCCGAACAGGCCCCAGCCGCCAAGGTCGTCGGTGATCGCACGCGAAATCTCTTCGGCACGCGCCAGTGCCGCGCTCGACATCGGCTGCGGCTGCCAGCTTTCGCGGTAGTCGCCATCCTTCTGCAGGTGGCCGATCGGCGCACAGAATGAGGTGCCGCCGGCATGGCGCACGGTCAACAGGGTGATCTCGTAGTCGAAATCGATGAAGCCTTCGACGATGCAGCGGCCGGCACCGGCACGGCCACCGGTCTGTGCGTACTCCCAGGCCGGAGCGATGTCCGCTTCGCTGCGCAGGGTGCTCTGGCCCTTGCCCGAGGACGACATCACCGGCTTGACCACGCACGGCAGACCGATCGCAGCCACGGCAGCGCGGTATTCGGCCTCGGTATCGACGAAGCGGTAGGGCGAGGTCGGCAGGCCCAGGGTTTCGGCGGCGAGGCGGCGGATGCCCTCGCGGTCCATGGTCAGGCGCGCGGCGCGTGCGGTCGGGATCACCCGCAGGCCTTGCTCCTGCTCCAGCTGGACCAGGGTCTCGGTATGGATGGCCTCGATCTCCGGCACCACCAGATGTGGCTGCTCCTGGGCGATCAGGGCGCGCAGCGCCATCGCATCGAGCATGTCGATCACGTGCGAGCGGTGGGCGACCTGCATGGCCGGGGCATCGGCGTAGCGGTCAGCGGCGATCACTTCCACGCCCAGCCGCTGCAGCTCGATGGCCACCTCCTTGCCGAGTTCGCCCGAGCCCAGCAGCAGCACGCGGGTGGCGGAGGGAGACAACGGAGTTCCAAGCTTGGCCATGGCGGTTCCAGCAGCGACGTGAAGGCGGGTGGGCATTCTAGCTGGCCGCGCACCCTGGTCATGGCATCCGACGAACGGTAGTCGAAAAGTGATATCACTTTGATATCTTCAATTCGAACCCTCAAGGACGTACCGCCATGAAAGAGAAGTCGCTTGCCTCCCTCAACGGCCTGGGCACCCTGGCCGGATCCCTGCTGGTCGCGCTGGCGGGTACCGCACTGTTCGTACTCGGGGCGACGACCAGGACCGGTTCCGGCTCACCGAACCTGCTGCTGATGCTGGCCGGCATGCTGGTGATCTTCGCTGCGGTCTTCATCCTGGCCGGCCTGTACACCATCCAGCCCAACCAGGCGGCGGTGCTGAGCCTGTTCGGCAAGTACATCGGCACCGTCAAGGACAACGGCCTGCGCTGGAACAACCCCTTCTATGCCAAGCGCCGGGTCAGCCAGCGCGTGCGCAACTTCGAGAGCGGCAAGCTGAAGGTCAACGAGCTGGACGGCAGCCCGATCGAGATTGCTGCGGTCATCGTCTGGCAGGTGGTCGATGCCTCCGAGGCCGTCTACAACGTGGACGACTACGAGAGCTTCGTGCACATCCAGTCGGAATCGGCGTTGCGCGCGATGGCCACCAGTTATCCCTACGACCAGCACGAGGAGGGCCAGCTGGCGCTGCGCAGCCATGCCAGCGAGATCTCCCAGCACCTGAAGAACGAGCTGGCCGAACGCCTTGCCGATGCTGGCGTGCAGGTGATCGACGCACGCATCAGCCACCTCGCCTACGCCGCCGAGATTGCCCAGGCGATGCTGCAGCGGCAGCAGGCCAACGCAGTGATCGCTGCACGCACGCGCATCGTGGCCGGTGCGGTCGGCATGGTTGAAATGGCCCTGGCCGAGCTGCAGAAGAACGGCGTGGTGCAGCTGGATGAGGAACGCAAGGCGCACATGGTCAGCAACCTGCTGACCGTGCTGTGCTCGGACCGCGGCACCCAGCCGATCGTCAACGCCGGTTCGCTGTACTGAACCACCCTCGCAACGGGGTGCCCCACCGCCCCGCCAGGAGTCTTCATGAGTGAGAAGAAAGCCTATCCGCTGCGCATCAACGCCGAAGTCCTGGCCGCGGCGCAACGCTGGGCTGACGACGAGCTGCGCAGCCTCAACGCACAGATCGAATACGTGCTGCGCGACGCCCTGCGCAAGGCAGGACGCCTGCCGAAACCCACGCCATCTTCGGAGGACAAGGAATGAGCAAGCGTTGGAGCTACCAGACGATCGAGGTCAAGACGTCCATGATGGGCCTGCTCAAGGCCGAGGACATCCAGAGCGAGCTGAGCCGCCAGGGCCAACTCGGCTGGGAACTGGTCAACATCATCATCCCCGCACCGATGCGCCCGGCGATGCTGGTGTTCAAGAAGGAGGCCTGAGCCATGGGCGCCAGCGATCCGAAACAGTACGAGGTGGCCGAGAGCTCGCCGTTGCGCGTGCTGTGGATCGTGCTGCCCCTGCTCGCCGCCTTCGTGGCCTGCTTGTATGCGCAGTTGTACAAGGCGCCGGCGACGGCGCCCTGGATCGAAGTAACGCTGTCGCCACCCTGGTTCCGGATGGGCGGCAGCGCCGCCTGGAGCCTGCTGGTCATTGCAGCGCTCGGCATCGGGCTGGGCGCAGCATTCTTCCGCCGCCGGGTGGAACTGGCCGATGGCATGCTGGACGTGCGTTCGACGATGTACCGCCGCCGCGTTCCGGTGGCGCAGTTGCGGCTGGACCAGGCCGAGGTGGTCGACCTGCAGCGTGACCCCCGCTATGGCATCCGCTTCAAGACCAACGGCTACGCGATGCCGGGCTTCTATTCCGGTCACTTTCGCCTGCAGGGCGGTGGCAAGGGTTTCGCGCTGGTCACCAACCGCGCGAGCGTCCTCGCCCTGCCGGTCCGCGATGGCAGCACCCTGCTGCTCAGTCTCGATCGGCCACAGGCGCTGCTGGAAGCACTGCGCAAGGTGGCCGTGCCGGGCCCGCGGCAGTAAGCTGCGGCGATGCAACGACGCCTGCCCCTGCTGATCAATACCGAAGCCATCGAGTTGTGGCCGGCCGGCCTGCTGCGTGCGCGCAGCAATCTCGACGCGCGCCTGCTGTCACGAGCGAACTGGGTGCTGCGGCGCAAGTGCGATGGCCGTTACCTGGCGGCGGTGGTGGAACACGGCGTGCACGCCATGGTGCCGCGCCTGGCGCGCGAGCCCGGGGCCGAGGAAGCACTGGCCTTGCTGGATGCAGCTGCGGCCCGGCCGTTCGGTGCAAATCTGGAAGCGCAGTGGCTGCCCCTCGCCGGGCTGCAGCAGCGCCTGCAGCAGCTCGGCCTGGATGCCCAGCGCTATGCCGACGACAGTGGCCTGCCGCTGGAACCCGAACCGTGCCTGCTGCACTTCGCTGGCCGCGACCGCTTCGGCCGCCCGTTGTGGCTGCGCCGTGGCGCCGCGCAGGGCTGGCGACGGATGCGCCTGCACGCCGCGCAGGATGGCATCGCACTGGATGCAATCTCCGGCTTCCGCAGCCATGCCTACCAGCTGGGCATCTTCGAACGGAAACGGGCGCGCGGGCTGAGCGTGGCCGAGATCCTGAAGGTCAATGCCGCGCCGGGGTTCAGTGAACACCATAGCGGCCATGCGCTGGACATCGGCACGCCGGGCGATGCCCCGGCCGAGGAATCGTTCGACGCCACTGATGCATTTGCTTGGCTGCAGGCCCATGCCGGCGAGCACGGCTTCCACTTGAGTTACCCGCGCAACAACCCGCACGGGATCGTCTACGAACCCTGGCACTGGTGCTGGAGACCGGCCAACGGCTGAGCCCCTCGTGGCGGCCGCAAGGCGAAATTCATGGAGCGGTCCGGGCGGGCAGGCTGCGCAGGGGACGCCGTAAATACGTCCCTGTAGGCTCGGGCGCGCCATCCATGGCGCTTACGCCCCTGCGCAACCCACCCGCCCGGCCACGGACAGATTCCGCGTGCGTCCGCCACGGGATGGAACAAGAGAGCAAAGACAAAACCGGGTCGCTTCGCTCGAAGTCTCTACAACGGGTCAGCGCGCGGCTGTTGGGTCCGCCTTCAAGCGAGCCGAGCACCGCAGGTCCGGCGAGGGTGAAGAGGTGCTTGCGATTCTGTAGAGCCGAGCCATGCTCGGCTGCTCTCCGCACCGTCCCTCGACGGGCCGAGGAGCACAGGGGACCGGTGCGCAGCATCGGCTCGCGGCCGGCGGCGCGTTTGGTTGCTTTTCATTTCGCGCGAAAAGAAAAGTAACGCCCCTGAGCGATGCAGATCGCATCAGCAGGGATCGAAACGACGCCGTCGACTCAGTCACCGCCTCAACGCATTGATCGCCAGCAACACCCATCCAGCCATCATGCTGGTGCCACCGATCGGCGCCATCCGTGTCGGCCACTGCCACAACGCCCCACCCACCAGGCTGCCGGAAAACAGCAGGACCCCCAGCAGCAGCACGTACAGCGCCAGGTGTGCGATCACCCCCTGCGCGCGCGGCCCAAGCGCGACCAGCACCGCGCCATGCGCGAACGCATACAGCGCCGCCATGTTCAGATGCTGCTGCGCCAACGGGTCGGCCACGCCATGCGATGCATAGGCAGACAGGCCGATCGAGACGGCAGCCAACAGCGCCCCCAGGCAGGCCAGCAGGGAAGGCTTACGTGCGCGACGTTCCAGATTGAACATGAGGGCTCCTTGCGCAGCGCCCCTTGCCGGGCGCCGGATGAAAAAAAAACGCGCCGCAATGAGCGGCGCGTTTTCGTGTCCAACACTACATGGGTCAGCCGGGGATTACTTGACGGCCCAGTAGATGTCGTAGGTACCTTCCGGGGTGAACGACTTGTCGATGCCGTCCTTCCAGGTTTCGTACGGACGGTCGATGACTTCGTTGCCCGAGGTCACGGCCCAGGCACGCAGGCCGTTGCGCGCCACGTCCAGACCCGCCATGTGGCCGGTGTAGGCCGCATGCGCCGAACGGTGCGGAGCAACGTGCACGTACTTGACCGGAGCGCCGCCGTCGATCTTGACGGTCAGCTCGTCGGCAGCAGCACCTTCGGCACCCTTCTTCTTCACCGGCTGGGCAATGTCGAAGGCGTACTTCTCCTGGCCGAAGTCGGTGGTGATGATGCGGAACGGACCGGCAGCTTCAAGGCCATTGGCCTCCATCACGCGCTTGATCCACTCCTGGTTGTCCTTGATGGACTTGGTGATGGTGTCCTGACCGCGGTCCACGTTGCCGGCGTTGACCACCAGCAGGTTCTCGGCCGGCACTTCAACGATGGCCAGGTCGGTCAGCGGGGCTTCCGGCGTGCGGTAGTCCACGTTCGGCACGGTTGCGAGCATGTTGGCCATGCGCGACAGACCCATCTTGATGTCGTCGCCGATCTGGCGGCTGACATACAGGCCGGCGTAACGGCCGAACAGGTCGAAGCCGTACTTCACCGAGTAGTCCTGGGTGATCTTGACGTTGCGACCGCCCTTGCCGGTCGGCTCCAGGTTGAAGGTGGTGACCTTGTCGTGACCCTTGGTGGCGTCCTCGATGGCGATCACAACACGCTTGTTCTCTTCGGCTTCGGTGATCTTCCAGGAACCGGTACCCAGGTCCTTGGAGGTGAAGTCGAGGGTGGCACCGACACCCGAGGCCGGGCCGGACAGCTTCAGGTCAACGGCGGGATCGCGCAGTACCAGCGGGTTCCAGTCCTTGAAGCGGCGCAGGCTGCTGACCGTGTCGTACACGATCGTCATCTTGCGGTTGGTCTCGATGCTTTCGGTGATGTGACGCTCGCCCGGCAGACATACGCCAATGATGACGAACAGGCCAGCCACGATCCCCAAGGCGATCAGGAACTCGATAATACGGGTCATTCAGAGAGTCTCCGGGGCCGATCCCACGGCCGGGTTGATTGAAGCGAAGCGCCAATCCTAGCAGGCTTCGCGGGCATTGTTTATCGGGATTGGCGCACCGGTTTCCCTGCCGGCTGCGTATTTGTATGGACAAAGGATTCGAAGGGTAACGCATACCGCTACCCGGCAAGTAGGGGGCAACCCTGGCGGAACCCCCCGGCCACGACCCAAGTCTTTGTACTTGAAAGATTTTTCTTATACCAGCTGGAGTTCGAAGGCCTTCAATACGGCACGCGTACGGTCGCGCACACCCAGCTTGGAAAGGATGTTGGACACGTGGTTCTTGATGGTGCCCTCGGCGACGCCCAGCGAATTGGCGATCTCCTTGTTGGAGAAGCCACTGGCCATCAGCCGCAGGATCTCGGTCTCGCGGTCGGTCAGCGGGTCCGGGCGGTCCAGGCTGACGAATTCATTGCGCATGTGCTCCAGGCCGGACAGCAGGCGCTGGGTTACCGCCGGCTGCACCAGCGATCCCCCGTCGGCCACGGTGCGGATGGCACCGACCAGCTGTGCCAGGGTGACGTCCTTGAGCAGGTAGCCCTTGGCACCGGCCTTGAGCCCGGCCAGCACCAGCTGATCGTCGTCGAAGGTAGTGAGGATGATGGTCGGCGGCAGCTGTTCCTGCCTCGACAGCACCTGCAGGGCCTCCAGCCCCGACATCACCGGCATGCGCATGTCCATCAGCACCACGTCGGGGCGTACCTGGGGGATCAGCTCGACCGCCTGCCGGCCGTCGCCGGCCTCGGCCACCACCTCGATGCCGTCGTCGAGCGCCAGCAGGGAGCGGATTCCCTGCCGCACCAGGGTTTGGTCGTCGACCAGGCAGACGCGAATCATCAACGCACTCCTTCAGGAACCTTGGTAAGGGCCGCCACCAGCACCGTTGCCGGCACCGTCGCCCGCAGCCGGAAACCCTCACCGGGGCGGGTTTCGATCTGCAGCTGGCCACCACATTGTTGCAGGCGCTCGCGCATGCCGCGCAAGCCATTGCCCACATTGACCATATCCGCGCCGACACCGTCGTCGCGGGCCTCGACCACCACCCGATCGGGGGCTTCACGGTACACCTTGATCCACAGGTGGCGGGCACTGGCATGGCGCACCGCGTTGGTGATGATCTCCTGGGTGCAGCGCAGCAGTACGTGGGCCCGCTGCGGGTCCTCCACGTTCAGCGGATCCTCGATCTCCAGCTGGATGTCCAGCGAGGGCACGTTCTCGGTCAGCGGGCGCAGGGCCGCGGCCAGATCGATCGCGCCGGTCTCGCGCAGCTGGCTCACGACCTCGCGCACGTTGCCCAGCAAGAGCTTGGCCAGCGCGTGCGAGCGCTTCACGTGATCCAGGGCCTGGCCCTCGGCCAGGTGCCCGGCGACCTCCAGGTTCAAGGTCAGCGCGGTCAGCTGGTGGCCCAGCAGGTCATGCAGTTCGCGCGAAATGCGGGTGCGCTCGTTGACCCGCGCGCTCTCGGCCAGCAGGGCGCGGGTGGCGCGCAGCTCTGAATTGAGCCGGCGCTGCTCGTCGCGGGCCTCGGTCTGCTGACGCGCAACCAGGCTGGTCACGAAGATGAACATGGAGAAGCCGCCGTACAGCAGCGACTGCATCACCGCTTCGAACAGCGGGAAGCGCAGCAGCATATAGTAGACCGGAGCCACGGCCAGCTGGCTGACCAGCAGCCACAGCACCCCCAGCCGTACCGACAGCATCCACGGAATGACCCCGGCGGCCACCATCATCAGGATGCTGCCCAGGCCCGACCCGCTGAGGAAGCTGACCCCCAGCGCCGAGACCGTCAGCAACAGCAGCAGGCTGCGGTCCAGCCAGCTGGTGTGGCTGTCGCTGCGCAGGATGCGGGTCAGCCAGTAGTAGGCCGTGCCGAAGGACAGGTAGGCAACGAACAGCAGGATCGCCCAGCCGCCCATGTCAGCGCGGCTGTGCAGGTTCTCGAACTGCGAGTATGCCAGCGGCAGGCCGACCATGACCCAGGTGAACAGGCCGGCCAGGCGGAGGACGCGGGTATGGCTGAGGACTCCCAACATGCCAGCACTCTACGGGCCCGGCCTGCGTCGCGCACTCCCACGGAAGTCATGCCCCTGCAGTCGCCTGTTCATGCCGCAGCCCACCCCGGGCATGCAATAATCGTGCGCAGGGTCCCTTGATGGACCAACCGCGTTACCCCACGGAGTCACAATGTCGATTGTCATCCGCGACGTGCGCGAGCACGAGCTCGATTCCGTCCTGGCTTTGAACAACAATGCTGGCCTGGCCATCCTTCCCCTGGATGCGGCCCGCCTGCGCCTGTTCTATGAAACCGCTGAATACTTCCGCGTCGCCGAGCGCGACGGTAACCTGGCCGGCTTCCTGATCGGCTTTGGCAGCGACAGCCAGCACGACAGCAGCAATTTCGCCTGGTTCAAGCAGCAGCTGGACACCCCGTTCTTCTATATCGACCGCATCGTGGTCGCCAGCCGCCGTCGTGGCGGCGGCGTCGGCCGTGCGTTCTATGCCGACGCGCAGAGCTTCGCCGAACTGCGCTACCCGCAGATGACCTGCGAAGTCTTCCTCGACCATGGCGCCGATGCCGCCCTGCTCTTCCACGGCAGCTTCGGCTTCCGCGAGCTGGGCCAGAACACGATGCCGCAGGTCGATGTGCGCGCCAGCATGCTGGCCAAGGAACTGTGCAGCTACCCCTGGGTCAAGGAGACCTACGGCGGCAAGCTGCCGGATGTGGCATGGACACGCGCACGGCAGCTGCCGGCGCAGGCACAGCGGCCGACGGGGACCTGAGCGTGGCGGTGAATTTCGATTACGAACAGGCCGGTGAACTGAAGATCGGCCAGGTGGGCATCGCCAACCTGCGCATCCGTACCCTTGATGTCGAACGCCTCGTGCAGGAAATGCGCGAGCGCGTGACCCGCGCCCCGAAGCTGTTCGGCCGCGCCGCGGTGATCCTCGACTTCGGCGGCCTGAGCCAGGTGCCGGATGTGGCCACCGCGCAGGCGCTGGTCGATGGCCTGCGCAGCGCCGGCGTGCTGCCGGTGGCGCTTGCCTATGGCACCAGCGCGATCGACCTGCTCTCGCAGCAGCTCGGCCTGCCGCTGCTGGCCAAGTTCCGAGCGCAATACGAGCGTGCCGAGGCCGAACCGGCCCCGCCACCGCCTGCACCGGAGCCGCGCCGCGCAGCCCGTGCCGAACCGAAGCCGGCCCCGGCAACGCCGGTGGCCAAGGTGGCCGACGCGGCTGCACCGAAGCCGGGCCGCATGCAGCTGGGCAACGTGCGTTCGGGCCAGCAGCTGTACGCGGAGAACTGCGACCTGACCGTGATGGCCACCGTCGGCGCCGGCGCCGAGGTCATTGCCGATGGCAGCATCCACATCTACGGCACCCTGCGCGGCCGCGCGCTGGCAGGGGCCCAGGGCAACACTGCGGCACGCATTTTCTGCCGTGATTTCCATGCGGAACTGGTCGCCATTGCCGGCCATTACAAGGTACTGGACGATGTCCCGGACAACCTGCGCGGCAAGGCCGTGCAGGTCTGGCTGGAACAGGACCAGATCAAGATCGCTGCGCTGGACTGACGCAGCCCCCAAACAGAATCATCAGGAGAAGTCCTTTGGCTGAAATCATCGTAGTCACCTCCGGCAAGGGCGGCGTCGGCAAGACCACTTCCAGCGCGAGCCTGGCCTGCGGCCTGGCGCGGCGCGGCAAGAAGGTGGCGGTGATCGACTTCGACGTCGGCCTGCGCAACCTCGACCTGATCATGGGCTGCGAACGCCGCGTGGTGTACGACTTCGTCAACGTCGTGCACGGCGAAGCCACCCTCAAGCAGGCCCTGATCAAGGACAAGCGCTTTGACAACCTGTACGTGCTGGCCGCCTCGCAGACCCGCGACAAGGACGCACTGACCCAGGAAGGCGTGGGCAAGGTCCTGAAGGACCTGGCCGCCGACGGTTTCGAGTACATCATCTGCGACTCCCCGGCCGGCATCGAGAAGGGTGCCTTCCTGGCGATGTATTTCGCCGATCGTGCGGTGGTGGTGGTGAACCCTGAAGTGTCGTCGGTACGCGACTCCGACCGCATCATCGGCCTGCTCGACTCGAAGACCCACAAGGCCGAGTCCGGCCAGGACGTGCCGGCCTTCCTGCTGCTGACCCGCTACACCCCGCTGCGCGTGGAAAGCGGCGAGATGCTGAGCATCGCCGACGTCGAGGAAGTGCTCGGCCTGAAGGCGATCGGCGTGATTCCGGAATCGGGCGACGTGCTCAACGCCTCCAACAAGGGCGAGCCGGTCATCCTGGATGTCGAATCCGCTGCCGGCCAGGCCTATGAAGACGCCGTCGCGCGCATCCTCGGCGAAGAACGCCCGATGCGCTTCACCAACGTCGAGAAGAAGGGCTTCTTCAGCAAGCTGTTCGGAGGGTAAGCATGGGCCTGTTTGATTTCCTCAAAGCGAAGAAGACCACCGCCGAAACCGCCAAGAACCGCCTGCAGATCATCATCGCGCAGGAACGCAGCCACCGTGGTGGCCCGGACTACCTGCCGCTGCTGCAGCGCGAGCTGCTGGAAGTGATCAAGAAGTACGTGAACATCGACGTCGATGCGGTGAAGGTCGACCTGGTAAAGGATGGCCAGCACGACGTGCTGGACATTTCCGTGGCGCTGCCCGAAGGCCCGGACAAACCGTGATCCCCTGCCCCGCCCGTGCCTGCATGGGCGGGGCTGTCTGACCCGCATGACCGATACGACAACCGCCGTGGACATCACCTGCGTGGGCGACATCGCCTTCGCCGACGCGCAGCGCCTGCTCGCCGCGCATGGCCTTCGGCTGCACCACGTGGCGGCCGGTGAACCGATTCCCGGCAGTTACTGGGGCGAGCCAGAGGCCGGCATCATCGCCAGCAACGTGTACGTACGCGATGACACGCCCGTGCACTCGATGCTGCATGAGGCCTGCCACCTGATCGTACTGCCGCCGGAGCGGCGTGCGCAGGTGCACACCGATGCCACCGACTCGGTGGCCGAGGAAGACGCGACCTGCTACCTGCAGATCGTGCTGGCCGGGCAGCTGCCCGGTGTCGGCAGCCAGCGGCTGATGGCCGACATGGATGCGTGGGGATATACGTATCGGCTGGGATCTACCCAGGCGTGGTTTGAACAGGACGCCGAAGACGCGAAGGCGTGGTTGATCGAACGCGGATTGCCGGTGGCGTGATTCACCGGGAACCGGGGTCAGATCCTTTTTGCGTCGCAAAAGGGATCTGACCCCATCACCGTATCAGCCCTGCCCGGCCAGCGCGCGCAGGGTGATGCCGACGATGTAGGCCAGGTACGTGCCGGTGGCATAGCCCATTGTCCCCAGCAGCACGCCGACCGGCGCCAGGGCCGGATGGAACGCCGCGGCCACCACCGGCGCCGAGGCTGGGCCACCGATGTTCGACTGCGAACCGATGGCGAAATAGAAGAACGGTACCTTCAGCAGCTTGCCCAGGCACCACAGCAGCACGATGTGCACGCTGATCCAGATGATGCCCAGCAGGAACAGCCACGGGCGGTCCAGCAGCGCCAGCAGATCCATCTGCATGCCGATGCAGGCGATCAGGAAGTACAGCAGCAGCGAGCCCAGGCGCGATGCGCCCGCGCCTTCCAGGTTGCGCGCACGGGTGAAACTCAGGCTGAGGCCGAGCGTGGTCGACAGCACCACCACCCACACGAACGGCGCGTCCAGGCTGAACTGCGCAGCCCAGCTGACATTCGCCTTGAACCACGCCGCCAGCGGTGCGCCAATGGCGTGAGCCAGGCCGACACCGCCGAAGGCCACCGCCACGATCAGCATCAGGTCGGTCAGGCTGGGAATGCGTTCGTGTTCGGCCTGGAAGCGCGCGATGCGCTCCTTCAGCTCATCGATGGCCGAGGTATCGGCGCCACTGCGCGCGTCGATCTTCGCCGCGCGCCCGGCCAGGAAGATCAGCGCGGCCATCCATACGTAGCCGACCCCGACGTCGACCACCGCGAACTGTCCGAAGGTGGTCGCATTGACGTCGAACACTTCACGCATCGCCAGCATGTTGGCGCCGCCGCCGATCCAGCTGCCCGCCAGCGCGGCCATGCCGGCCCAGGTGTCTCCGGCCACGGTTTCCGGATGCACGGCACGCATCAGCAGGAACGCCACCACCGCACCGAGCATGATGCTGGCCGAGGCACCCAGGTACATCAGCACCAGCTTCGGGCCAAGCCGCAGGATGCCCTTGATGTCGACCGCAAGGGTCAGCAGGATCAGCGCCGCCGGCAGCAGGATGTCGCGCGCGATCGGGTTGTAGAGCCGGGTGTTCTGCCCGTCGATCAGGCCCACAGTGTTGTAGATGCCGGGAATCAGGTAACACAGCAGCAGGGCCGGCACGAAGGTGTAGACGCGCTTCCACAGGCCCTGCTCTCGCGAGGCGGTCCAGAACACGGCGCCAAGGGTGGCGGCGATCAAACCGAAGACGACGATGTCGTTCTGGATCAGGGCAGTCGAAGGCATGCAGGCGCTCTGGTAGAGCCGGCCGCTGGCCGGCTGCTGTTGGCGGCAGATCCGGAAGGTGCACCGACCAACGGTCGGCACCCACCGGTAAAGCAAAGGGTGAAACAAAAGCGCCGCCCCGAAGGGCGGCGCTGCAATCATCAATTGCCGATGTGCTGCTTCAGCCAGGCATTGACGGTGTCATGCCACAGGATGCTGTTGTTCGGCTTCAGCACCCAGTGGTTTTCATCCGGGAAGTACAGGAACTTCGATTCAATGCCCTGGCGCTGGGCGGCGGTGAACGCGGCCAGGCCCTGCTCGACCGGAATGCGGAAGTCCTGCTGGCCGTGGATGACCAGGATCGGCTTCTTCCAGTCCGCCACGTGGTTGACCGGGTTGAACTTCTCGTAGTTGGCGGCCTTCTGGTACGGCGTGCCGCCCTGCTCCCACTCGGTGAACCACAGTTCTTCGGTGGCGTAGCCCATCATGCGCTGGTCGAACACGCCGTCGTGGTTGACCAGGCACTTGAACGGGCCGTTCCAGTTGCCGGCGATCCAGTTGACCATGAAGCCGCCGTAGCTGGCGCCCAGCGCGCAGGCCTTGTCACCGTTGAGGAAGGAATACTTCTTCAGTGCCGCATCCCAGCCCTTCTGCAGGTCTTCCAGCGGGCGGTCGCCCCAGTGCTGGCTGATCGCATCGGTGAATGCCTGGCCATAGCCGGTGGAGCCGTGGAAGTCGATCATCACCACCGCGTAGCCCTGGCCCGCGTAGGTCTGCGGGTTCCAGCGGTAGCTCCAGCCATTGCCGAAGCTGCCCTGCGGGCCGCCGTGGATCAGGAACGCCACCGGGTAGGACTTGCCTTCCTGGTAGTTGTGCGGCTTGACCACGTAGCCGTGCACGGTGTCGTTGTTCCAGCCCTTGAACTCGAACTGCTCGTAGTCGCCGAAGGACACGTCCTTCAGCACCTCGCCTGCGGCCGGGGTCAGCGCGCGCAGTTCGCCGATGGCTTCGCCCGCGGCCGGCAGCAGGCCGACCAGCACCTGGTCGTTGCTCTTCAGGCTGTTGCGGGTGATCGCCACGCTGTTGCCGGCCACGTCGACCGCGGTCACGCTGCCGTCGCCGATCAGCTTGGTGGCCTTGCCGCTGGCCACGTCGATCTGGAACAGCGGGTGTTCGCCGAGGTCGTCGGCGGTGGTGTAGATGCTGGCGCCGTCGGCGGACAGGGTGATGCCACCGGCCGAACGATCCCACTGCGGGGCAATCTCGCGGGTCTTGCCGCTGGCAACGTCCATCGCCATCAGGCCGAAGCGGTCGGCCTCGAAGCCCGGGCGCTTCATCGCGCGGTAGAACAGCGTCTTGCCGTCGGCACTGAACACCGGGCCGGCATCCCAGGCCGGGTTGGAGGCCGTCAGGTTGACCGGCGCCTGCTTGCCGGCGGCGTCGAAGCGGTACAGGTCGAAGTTGGTCGACCACGGCTCCTGCTTGCCGGCCACGCGGATGCTGGCCACCACGCTGGCGCCGTCCGGCGACCAAACGAAGTCGTCATTGCCGCCGAACGGCTTGGACGGCGCATCACCATCGATGGTCGCGCTCAGCGCCGAAGCGCCCTTGACTGCACCGGCCTTGGCTGCCGGCAGCGGAGCGACGAACAGGGTATTGCGGCGACCGTCGTTCCAGGTATCCCAATGGCGCACGAACAGCGAATCCCACACCTGGCCGCTGGCCTTGGCGTCCTTCTTTTCCTTCAGCTTCTTCTCGGTGCAGGCCAGGTCCGAGGCGCACGCCTGGAACACGCCGGCGCTGAACAACACGCGGTCGTCCTGCGGCGACACACGGTAGCTGTCCACGTCGACCGGGAAGTCGGTCAGCTGGCGCGGGGTGCCGCCGCTGATCGGCTGCGCGTACAGCTGCTGGCTGCCGTTCCTGGCACTGAGGAAATACACGGTCTGGCCATCGGCCGACAGCGAAGCGGAATTGACGTTCCAGCCGGCCGGGGTGATCTGCTTCGGCGGCGCTGCGTCGCGGGTGCGCAGGTTGCGCGCGTACAGCGCGGTGGAGGCCTTGAGATTGGCATCCACGCTGCGCTTGGCGAACACCACGGTGCCGCCGTCAGCGGTCAATACCGGCGCGGAGACGCGGTCCATGGCCACCATGTCGCGGACTTCCAGGCCACGGGCAGCGGCGACGCTGGGCAGGGCGGCCAGCAGGCTCAGTGGCAGCAGGGCATGACGCAGTTTCATCGGGGTCTCCGCAGGACGGCAAAAAACCGATGGTAGGCCCGCATGGCCGGGGCTGCCAAGGCCATCGGTCATGGCTGCAGGCGGGCAATCGCCAGAAACCGCAAACCCCGCCGAAGCGGGGTTTGCGGGGACGCCGGGGTCGGATCCGATTCCGGCGGAATCGGCTCTGACCCCAGACGCTGTCAGCGCGGGGTCGGAGCCCTTCCCTGCGGGAAGGCGTCCGACCCCATTGCTTACGCCTTGGCGTACTTGCCGGTGCGGTAGATCAGCCAGCCGACCAGGAACAGCACGGCCAGGCCGATCCACTGTGCGCCCGGCAGGTGGAACGGCACCGCCAGCACGTCGGCGCGGCTGCTGACCACGATCGGAATCGCGATGGCGATGCCCATCAGTGCCTCACCGGTGATCAGGCCGGCGGCAAACAGCACGCCCGGCTTGTGCACGCGGTCGCGGCCTTCTTCGTCATCGGCGCGCACCTTGTGGAAGCGCTCGACCAGATGGGCGATCAGGCCGCCGAGGAAGATCGGCACCATCAGTTCCAGCGGCAGGTAGATGCCGATAGCGGCGGCCAGCACCGGCACGCGGAAGCGCGCGTTGCGGGACTTCAGCCAGCTGTCGAAGGCGATGATGGCAGCGCCGACCACAGCACCAATGCCGATGAAGGTCCACGGCAGTTCACCGCCGAACAGGCCCTTGGCCACCGAGGCCATCAGGTTGGCCTGCGGCGCAGCCAGCGCGTTCGGGTGCAGCTCGGACTTCACGCCGATGCCGTAGGCAGTGGCCAGCAGGTTCAGTACCGGGGCCATGATCAGTGCGCACGAGAACGCACCGATGCCCAGCATCAGCTGCTGCTTCCACGGGGTGGCACCGACGATGTAACCGGCCTTGAGGTCCTGCAGGTTGTCACCACCGACCGCAGCGGCACAGCACACCACCGCGCCAATCATGATCGCGGCCACCGCGCCCAGCGGCGCCCCGCCGGCACCGACCGGCTTGAGGCCGTCAGCGCCCAGCAGCACGACCAGCACGGCCGAGGCGAACAGGATGGTGGAGATGGTGATGCCCGAGACCGGGTTGTTGGACGAACCGATCAGGCCGGCCAGGTAGGCCGAGACCGAGACGAACAGGAAGCCGGCGACGATCATGATGAGGGTCATCGGGATCGACACGTGCCACTGGCCGACGATGGCCTGATACAGGGCCAGCAGCGGCAGCACGAACGCCACCAGGGCGACCAGCATCCACTTCATCGGCAGGTCGCGCTCGGTATGCGCCAGCACCGGGCCACCACTCTTGCGGGCCGCGGCGAAACCGCTCTTGACGCCGTTGAGCAGCGACTTGCGCAGCGAGATCAGGGTCCAGATGCCACCGATCAGCATCGCACCAACGCCCAGGTAGCGCATCTTCGCGCCCCAGATGGCGAACGCGGCCTCGGTGGAGGAAGCCGCAGCAACCGACGCGGCCAATGCCGGATCGGTGTTCATGAAGAACGCCTGGTAGATCGGAATGGCGATGTGCCAGGTCAGGATCGAGCCCGACACCACCACGATGCCGACGTTGAGGCCGACGATGTAGCCCACGCCCAGCAGTGCAGGCGACAGGTTGGTGCCGATGAAGGCGGTGACCTTGGAGCTGCCGACATAGGCCGAGGTGGCCCAGGCGTCCGGGATCAGGCGCATGCCGCTTTCCGCAGCCAGCTTGACGAAGGCGCCGATCACCGCCGACAGGCCGAGGATCTTCAGGCCCGGACCCGGGTTCTCACCGGCCTTGAGCACTTCCGCCGCCGCCTTGCCTTCCGGGAA
The DNA here is from genome assembly GCF_059370435.1 of Stenotrophomonas sp. YJH_SMC_94-11. NCBI lineage: Bacteria > Pseudomonadati > Pseudomonadota > Gammaproteobacteria > Lysobacterales > Lysobacteraceae > Stenotrophomonas > Stenotrophomonas sp. YJH_SMC_94-11. The sequence continues at coordinate 93,836 of NZ_JCAFTR010000008.1, forward strand.
CGGCAGCGGGTCTTCAACGATCATCGAACGGCGCAGCGGCACCGAGAACAGCACGCCCAGCAGGCCGCCCAGGCCGGCGATGCCCAGCACCCACCAGTACTTGAAGTCCGGCCAGTAGCCCATGATCACCAGCGCCGGGATGGTGAAGATCACACCGGCGGCGATCGACGAGCCGGCCGAGGCGCCGGTCTGCACGATGTTGTTTTCAAGGATGGAGCCACCGCCCAGCAGGCGCAGCACGCCCATGGAAATCACCGCGGCGGGAATGGCGGTGGCGATGGTCAGGCCTGCGAACAGGCCGAGGTAGGCGTTTGCGGCCGACAGCACCACCGCCAGCACGATGGCCAGGGCCACTGCGCGGAAGGTGAGCTGCTTGGGCGCAGCGTCGTGGTTCATGGAAGCCCCTGCTGGCAAAAAATCCCTGTCACGCTAGCGTTCAGGACAGATCAAGTCCAGCGTGCCAAAGGATGGGGCAGCCGCCACAGCGCAATGAGGCTGTGCGTGAAGCCGGAATCGGCAGACACGGCAAAGTCCGGCTGGGATCACCTGAATTGATATGTTATATCTTAATACTACCCTGTAGCTTCCGCATCGCATGCCCCCTTCCCCCTCTCCCCGCCTGGCCTCCATCGACCAGCTGCGCGGCACCGTGATGCTGCTGATGCTGCTGGACCACGTGCGCGAGACCTTCTTCCTGCAGCACCAGGTGAGCGACCCGATGGACGCAGCCACGGTCTCCCCTGCGCTGTTCGCCTGCCGTCTGCTGGCCCACCTGTGCGCACCCGTGTTCGTCCTGTTGACCGGCCTGTCGGCCTGGCTGTACGGCCAGCGCCAGCCGGATCCGCGCCGGGCCACAGGCGCCTTCCTGCTCAAGCGCGGGCTGTTCCTGGTGGTGCTGGAACTGACCCTGGTGAACTTCGCCTGGACCTTCCAGCTGCCGCCGCACACGCTGTACCTGCAGGTGATCTGGGCCATCGGGCTGAGCATGATCGCGCTGGCCGGCCTGCTGTGGCTGCCACGCCCGGCCCTGCTGATGCTGGCAATCGCGGTGGTGGCCGGGCACAACCTGTTCGACGGCCTTCGGGTGCAAGGCAATGGCCTGCTGGCGGTGCTGTGGAAAGTACTGCACCAGCGCGACTGGATCGAGGCTGGCACGCTGCGCCTGCGCACCTCCTATCCGGTACTGCCGTGGATCGGGGTGATTGCGCTGGGTTATCTGATGGGGCCCTGGTTTGGCCGCGCGCGCGCGCCGGAGCAGCGCCAGCGCTGGCTGCTGTGGGCAGGCGTCAGCGCGCTGGCCCTGTTCGCATTGCTGCGGTTGGCCAACGAATATGGCGATGCGCCCTGGCAGTACCAGGCCACCACGCTGCGTACCTGGCTGAGCATCTTCAACGTCACCAAGTACCCGCCGTCCTTGCAGTTCCTGCTGCTGACCCTGGGCGTGGGAGTGTTGCTGCTGCGGCTGTACGAATGGCCGCCGCTGGCGCGGGCACTGCAGCCGCTGGCCGATATCGGCGCTGCGCCGATGTTCTTCTACCTGCTGCACCTGTACGTACTGAAGGGGCTGTACCTGGCCGCGTTGGCGGCCTGGGGGCCGACCCATGGCGAGCTGTATGCCCTGGATTCGGTCAGCGGCCTGCTGCTGGTGGCCTGTGCGCTGGCGGTGGTGCTGTACCCGCCGACGCGGGCCTTCGCGCGGTTCAAAGCGCGAAGGCGCGATCTGCCTTGGTTGCGATACCTGTGATCGCCCAGGCCAGCCCGGCAATCCACGCATGGCGTGGATCTACTGAAAGCGGATCAGGCCACAGGCCTATAATTCCGCGATGAATTCCACCGCTATCGCTTCCGACGACTTCCTGGGCCACCCCAAGGGCGTCTACGTCTGCTTCTTCACTGAAATGTGGGAGCGCTTCTCCTTCTACGGCATGAAGGCGCTGTTGCTGCTGTACCTGACCAAATATCACCTGTTCGGCGACAAGGCCGGCCTGGACCTGCTCGGTGCCTACGGTGGCCTGGTGTACTGCATCCCGGTGTTCGGCGGCATGCTGGCCGACCGCTGGCTGGGCATGCGGCGGGCGGTGCTGTTCGGCGGCATCCTGCTGGTGCTCGGCCACCTCGGCATGGCCTTCGAGGGCCACGCCGCTTACCGGGTAAACGGCGAAGTGGTGCGCGACACCTCGGCGCTGGCGGTGACCTACCTGTCGCTGGCGCTGATCATCATGGGCGTCGGTTTCCTCAAGCCGAACATCTCCACCATCGTCGGCAAGCTGTACGCCAAGGATGACCCGCGCCGCGATTCGGGCTTCTCGCTGTTCTACGCCGGCATCAACCTCGGCGCGCTGTTCTCCTCGCTGGTGTGCGGCTTCCTCGGCGAGGCCTATGGCTGGAAGTACGGTTTCGGTGCAGCCGGCATCGGCATGCTGGCCGGCCTGGCGATGTTCCTGTGGGGCCAGAAGTACCTGCAGGGCCACGCCGAACCGCCGCAGCCGGCGGCGCTGAAGCAGAAGGTGATGGGCCTGCCGCGCGAATGGCTCATCTACCTGTGCGCGGTGCTTGGTGTGCTGCCGGTGGCGTGGCTGATGTGGGCCGCCGGCAACGGCGCGTTCGCGCTGGGCGGAGAAATCAGCCTGGCGCTGATGCTGATGCTGGTGGTGCTGGGCGGCGTGCTGGTCTGGTTCGCCTGGTTCACCGGCAGCAAGTGCACGCCGGTGCAGCGCCAGCAGATGATCGCGCTGATGGTGCTGATCTTCATGGCGCTGGTGTTCTTCACGATGTACGAGCAGTCCTACGGCTCGTGGGTGACCTTCACCGACCGCCTGTTGACCAAGGACATCGTGCCCTCGCTGGTGATCACCGGCGGCACGCCGCTGCCGTGGTCGATCATCTCGCTGCTGCTGGCACCGCTGGGCTTCGTGATCAGCGCGCGGTTGTCCGAGCGCCGCCCGGGCTCGGCTGCGCCGCGCACGTTCTTCGCCGCCATTGTCGTGCTGATGCTGGTGCTGCTGGTGCGCGACTGCCTGGTGATCCCGCAGACCGCAGGCTCGCTCACCTATCTCGGCGGCCTGTTCCTGGTGCTGCTGGCGCCGGCATTCGCCGCGCTGTGGACGTGGATGGACCGCCGCGGCTGGGAGCCGGGCAAGCCGGTGAAGTCGGCCTGGGGCCTGGTGATTGGCGCACTGTCGTTCGTACCGCTGGCACTGGCGGCGCAGCAGGTGGGCGCCACTGGCGAGATGGCCAGCGTGTGGTGGCTGGTGCTGGCCTACTTCCTGCTGGCCAGCGGCGAGATGTGCCTGTCGCCGGTCGGCCTGTCGGCAGTGACCCAGCTGGCCGTGCCGCGGGTGATGAGCCTGATGATGGGCACCTGGTTCCTGGCCACTGCATTCTCGGAGACGCTGGCCGCGCTGTTCGGCAAGCTGGCCGCGATCGAGGTGCCGGAAGGCGAATCTCTGGACATGGTGGCCGCAGCCGGCGCCTATGCGCACCTGTTCTGGCTGCTGATGTGGATCGGCCTGGGTTGCGCACTGGCGGCCTTCATCGCCGCACCGCTGCTGAAGAAGATGATGCACGGGGTGAAGTAAACCCCGCGCTTGCGGAAAACCAGGGCGGCGGAATGATCATCCACCGCCCTGTCAGCTCAGGGCGCCTTGTCCTTGCCGGTCGCGGGCGCGGTCGTCGCAGTCTTGCCGCCCAGGCTGCGCGCCAGGAAGGCCAGCAGCTTGTCGTAGTACTCGCTGCGATGGGCCTCGGTGTAGAAGCCGTGGCCTTCGGTCTTGTAGTACAGGCTTTCCACCGGCGTGCCGGCGCGCTTGAGCGCTGCTTCCATGCGCTCGGTGTGCTGGATCGGCGCGCGCTTGTCTTCGCCACCGGCGGCCAGGAACACCGGCACCTTGATCCGTTCGGCCATGTTCACCGGCGACACCGCACCCAGCTTGGCCGGATCCCCCAGCCATTCGCGCAGGTAGGTCACGCCTGAACCCCGGTCCTGGATGTCGCCACGGGTGTACATCATCGGCAGGTCGTAGACCCCGACATAGCCCGCCGCGCACTGATACAACCCGGGTTCGCGGGCGGCACCCATCATCGCCGAGTAGGCCCCGTAGCTGGCGCCGTAGATACAGATGCGACGGCCGTCGGCGATGCCTTCGCTGATTGCCCAGCGGGTGGCATCGGTGACATCGTCCTGCATCGCCGCGCCCCACTGCTGCGCCCCGGCCTGGGTGTGGGCCCGGCCGTAGTTGCCCGAACCACGGAAGTTGACCTGCAGCACGGCATAACCGGCCGCGGCCAGCATCTGCGTTTCGCGGTCGTACTGGCCGGAATCGAAGATGTCGAACGGGCCGCCATGCGGCATCACCACCATCGGCAGGTTGCGCCCGTCGCTGCCGGCCGGCAGGGTCAGGAAGCCATGCAGCGGCAGCCCGTCGCGCGCCTTCAGTGCAATCGGCTTCACGCTGGCACTACGGTCCACGTCGATCCAGTCGCTGCGGCTGATCAGGTGATCGGCCTTGCGCGCCACCGTGTCGTACACATAGAAATCGCCTGGGTTCGAGCCCGACCAGGTTTCCACCAGCACGACACGGCCATCGCGGGTGCTGGAGGTGATGTAGACGGGCCCTCCGAAGGCGGCTTCCAGGCTGCGGTACAGGCGCGCATCGGCCGAGCCTTCATCGAAGAAGCGCGTGCGCGGTTTGTCACCCAGGTACAGCGCGCCTACCGGCACATGGGTGCCGGGCCGGTGGATGATGCGGTACGGATTGACCACCTCGTCGCGCAGAAGCGTCGCGCGTTCGCCGGTCTGCGGGTTCCAGCTGACGATCGCATCCGGGCCTTGGGTCTGCTCGACGTTGAGGTAGGCCAGGCTGTCATCGGCCGAGAAGCCGAGGGCGGTTTCGATGCGCTTGCTGACCGCCTCATCATTGATCAGCTTCCAGCTGTCGCCACTGCGTTCGCGGAAATACAGCTTGTTGATGTTGTCGCTGCCCGAGCCGTGCACGAAGCGGACCTCGCCGGCGCCGTCGGTGGTGAACTCACCGCGCCGTACCGGCGAAGACGCCACCCGCGAGCGACGACCGGTGGTCACATCCATGCGATCGACGCGGGTGAACGGATCCTCGGCCAGCGGCCATACGGTCACCAGCACGTTGCGCTCGTCACCCGGCAGGTCGTCGGCCAGGAAGGCGGCCACGGCTTCGACTTTCTTCGGCTGGATGCGGGTCCCCGGGCCCTTGCTTTCGACGCGATAGCCGACCAGCAGCTCGCCACGGTTGCCATTGGCGTCGATGGCATAGAGTTCGCCGGTGGGATTGGGCTGGTCGAGCGAGCCCCACTTCTGGGCCAGGCCGATCAACAGGCGCTCGTTGCTGACCCAGTCGAATTCCTGCGCATGATTGCGGCTGGGCGGCCAGAAACTGCCGACCACCTCCTTGTCCTTCAACCGCAGGATCGCGATCGCGGTGCTGTCTTCCTTCGGCACTGTTGCCGCCACGTACTCGCCCCCCGGCGAGATCTTGATATCGGTGAAGGTCTCCCGGCGCAGGTACTGCGTCAGGTCCACCGCCCCCGCGCTGCCTGCGGCAACGCCCCCGATGACGGCCAGTGCGGCCGCCAGAATGGTCTTGTGCATCCTTCCCCTGCTCCTGTGGACACCTTGTCCTGGTGGCCGATTCTAGGCAGGGCCGAGCGTTTGACGCCAGAGCCGGAAAAGACGACGGCACCGTTGCCGGTGCCGTCGTTGCCACTACCTTGGAGAGAGAGTCAGGACGTGGGTTCGGGGGGCGTGCACCGGGTCAGTGGACCCCGCGCACCGCCAACATGAGGGCCAGGATGCTGAGGATCACGGCGATGGTGCCGTCGAGCACGCGCCAGGTGCTGGGCTTGGTGAACAGCGGCGCCAGCAGGCGGGCGCCGAGGCCCTGCGCGGTCAGCCACAGGCAGCTGGCGGTGACCACGCCGGCGGCGAAGGCCATGCGGGCGTTGCCGAAGTTCTCGGCGATGGAACCGATCACCATCATGTCCAGCCAGAAGTGCGGGTTGATCAGCGAGAAGCCGACCGCGGCCATCAGCACCGCGCGGCGGCTGCCGTCATCGCTGTCGGCCTCGCCCATGCCACCCCCCCCGGCGATCGCACGGCGTGCCGACTTCATCGCATACCAGGCCAGGAACGCGACACCGGTCCACAGCACGGCGGTCGTCAGCCACGGCAGCGCCGAGGTGAGCGTGCGCAGGCCGGCCACGCTGGCGAAGATGAAGATGGCATCGATGGCCGCGCAGGTGGCGACCACCGGCACGATGTGCTTGCGCAGGATGCCCTGGCGCAGAATGAAGGCGCTCTGGGCGCCGACCACCGCGAACAGGCCGATGCCGGTGGCTGCACCAGAGAACCAGGCACCGAGGCCGGTGCTGGCGGAGATGACCGAGAACATGGGATTCACTGCCTTGTATTGCTTGGGGGGACGGTGCCTCGCGAAGGCGGACAGCACCGGAACGGACGCCATTGTCGCGCCGCAACATGGAAAAGACGAGCTAAACTTCCTAAACCAACATTAGCGGAGCTTAATTCGATGCGCATCGATCATGCCCAGCTGCGCGCCCTGGCCGCGGTGATCCGCGAAGGCAGCTTCGACCGCGCCGCACAGTCGTTGAATGTCACGCCCTCGGCCATCTCGCAGCGGGTCAAGGCACTGGAGGACCGGATCGGCCGCCTGCTGGTCAAGCGCGGCACGCCTGCCACGGCCACCGCCGAGGGGCAGCTGCTGGTGCAGCTGGCCGAGCAGACCGCCCTGCTCGAACACGATGCGCTGCACCGGATGGGCCTGGCCGATGAGGATCTGCCCCAGGCCAGCATCCCGGTGGCGGTGAACCACGACAGCCTGGAAACCTGGTTTCCGCAGGCCGCCTACCAGTTCGCGCAGACCACCGGCACCACCCTGGACCTGCGCGTGGAAGACCAAGACCACACCGTGGAGCTGCTGCGCCAGGGCACGGTGCTGGGCGCAGTGACCACGCTGGACGAGCCAGTGCAGGGCTGCCAGATCCATGCGCTGGGCAGCATCCGCTACGCCGCCACCTGTACCCCCGAGTTCCGCGAACGCCACTTCGCCAAGGGCGTGACCGCGCAGGCGCTGGCACAGGCGCCGGTATTGGTGTTCAACCGCAAGGACGAAATGCAGTCGCGCTTCGCCCGGCGCATGGCCGGCGACGACCTGCCCAGTACCGCACCGACCTGGTGGATCCCCTCCACCCGGGCCTTCGTGCAGGCCAACCTCGGCGGACTGGGCTGGACCATGAACCCGCTGCCGCTGGTCAAGCGGCACCTGGACGCAGGCCGCCTGGTCTACGTGCGCCAGCGCGCGTGGGAGGACGTGCCGCTGTACTGGCAGCACTGGAAGGGCGACGTGCAGACCATGGCCCTGCTGACCCGCGCGGTACTGGATGCGTCCTCCGCGCTGATCCGGCGCAAGCGCTGACGCCCAGCGGGAAAAAGGGGACGGAGGGGATTAAGTCGTCTTTGCCCCGGATGTCGTTTGGGTCTTAAACGACTTAATCCCCTCCGTCCCCTTTTTTGCTCCATCGGATCTCCACGTAAGCTCCACACCAGGTCCATGCGTGATGCGGATACTGGTCGGCCGATCACTGCAAGGATGCCCTGCATGCCTGTATTCGTCCGCGACGCCCGCCCCGAAGATGCCGCCGCCTGCATCGACCTGCGCGGGCGCACCCGCGAGAACGCCTTCAGTGCGGCCCAGCTGGCAGAACTGGGCATCACCGAGGACAGCTGGGCAGCCGGCATCGCCCAGGGCGATTCGATCGGCCGCGTCGCCTGGGACGGCGAGCGCATGGCCGGTTACTGCTTCGCCGATCGTGACAGCGGCGAGGTGCTGGTGCTTGCCCTGCTGCCGGACTACGAGGGCCGCGGCATCGGCCGCCAGCTGCTGCAGGACGTGGTCAGCCTGACCCGCGATGCCGGCCACCAGCGGCTGTTCCTGGCCTGCTCGGCCGACCCGCGTTCGCGCTCGCATGGCTTCTACCGCCGCCTGGGCTGGCGCCCGACCGGCGAGCTCGATGAGGCCGGCGACGAGATCCTTGAGCTGGTCCCCACCGTCGCCGGGCGCCGCCTGCCGCCCACGTGACAGCGTCGCGAAACGTCGGATGCTGCGTTGCATCAAAAAACGACCGGATCCGGTTAGAATCGCGGATGGATGCTGCAAGGCGTTGTTTCTTCACGCCCTTTCCCTGCCCCACGCGCATCCTGACCCCTTCCCCTCCGCCAACGATCCCGCCCCCATGAAGAAATTTGGCAAGGCCCTGCTCGCCCTGCTCGTGCTGCTGTTGCTGGCCGCCGCGCTGTTCCTGTACTGGCCGCTGACCCAGCGCTCCGTGCCCGCCGCCAGCAACGACAAGCCCGTCGATGTTGTGCTGGTCGGCGCCGGCATCATGAGCATCACCCTGGCCACCTACCTGCAGGAACTGCAGCCGGACTGGAACATCCAGGTCTACGAACGCCTCGACGGCGTCGCCGGTGAAAGCTCCGATGGCTGGAACAACGCCGGCACCGGCCACTCGGCGTTCGCCGAACTGAACTACACCCCGGAACTGCCCGACGGCAGCATCGAGACCAAGCGCGCGGTCGGCATCGCCGAATCGTTCGAGGTCTCGCGCCAGTTCTGGTCGCACCAGGTGAAGGAAGGCCGGCTGAGCCAGCCCAGCGACTTCATCAACCCGACCCCGCACATGAGCTTCGTCTGGGGCGATGACAACATCGCCTACCTGCACAAGCGCCAGCGGGCCCTGGTGAAGAACCCGCTGTTCTACGGCATGCAGTACTCCGAGGATCCGGCGCAGATCAAGCAGTGGGCCCCGCTGCTGATGGAAGGCCGTGACCCGAAGCAGAAGGTTGCCGCGACCTGGATGCCGCTCGGTACCGACGTCAACTTCGGTGTGATCACCCGCCAGCTGACCGCCGGCCTGCAGCGCAGCCCGAACTTCAGCCTGCACCTGAACCATGAAGTGACCGCCCTGCGGCAGAACGCCGACAAGAGCTGGAACGTCACGGTGAAGGATCTCAAGGCCGGCACCGAAACCACCACTCACACCCGCTTCGTGTTCATCGGTGCCGGCGGCGCCGCGCTGAAGCTGCTGCAGATGTCGGGCATTCCCGAATCGAAGGACTACGCAGGCTTCCCGGTCGGTGGCCAGTTCCTCGCCTTCCAGGGCCAGGACGTGACCTCGCGCCATGGCGTAAAGGCCTACGGCATGGCCGAAACCGGTTCGCCGCCGATGTCGGTGCCGCACCTGGATGCACGCAAGCTGGACGGCAAGCCGGTGGTCCTGTTCGGGCCGTTCGCGCTGTACAGCACCAAGTTCCTCAAGCACGGCTCGTGGTGGGACCTGTATTCCTCGGTGACCCACAACAACGTTGGCCCGATGCTGGAAGTGGGCAAGGACAACCTGGACCTGGTGCAGTACCTGATGGGCCAGGCGCGCCTGAACGATGCCGACCGCCAGGCCGAACTGGTCAAGTACTTCCCCAATGCCAAGCCGGGTGACTGGAAGCTGGTCACCGCCGGCCAGCGCGTGCAGATCATCAAGCGCGATCCGCTGAAGGGCCCGGTGCTGCAGTTCGGTACCGAGATCGTGACCGACAAGGACCACACCATCGCCGCGCTGCTCGGCGCGTCGCCGGGCGCGTCGACCTCGCCGCCGATCATGCTGGACCTGATGGCCAAGGCCTTCCCGGACCAGATGAAGGCCGGTTGGGAAACCCGCCTGCGCGAAATCGTGCCGTCGTACGGGCGCAAGCTCAACGACAGCGCCGCACTGGTCAACGAGATCCGTACGCTCACCAGCCAGACCCTGCACCTGCCGTACCTCGAGGTGCCGGTGGATGCGAACGCGGCGGTGCCGGCTCCGGCCGCTGCGGCTCCGGCACCGGCGAAGGAAAAGCGCAATGCCAATGAGGAACTGCAGGCGCTGTAAGCCCGCGCGTTCCCTCGATGCAGACGGACGGCCACCTTCGGGTGGCCGTTTGTTTTTGTGCGAGGTGGGTCGGATCCCTCCCGCACGGGAGGGCTCTGACCTGCGATTGGGCGTCGATGATGGGGTCAGAGCCCATTGTCTGCAGCAACGGGATCCGACCCCAGCCCGCCACTGCTCCGCGCCGGGAAGCCCCTGCACAATGACGCGAATTGTAATGTTGTTAAGAATTATTTACATTTGCACCCTGCGCAGTGATCGCGCCGCTCCAGATGGACCTGACCGTGCCCGAAGCCGCCGCCCCGGGTGCTGGACGACTGTTGCCGCCCTTCCCCGTTTCCAAAAGCCTCGAGCCCACCATGCCCCTGCCTGTCCGTAACCGCCTGCCCCGCCGCGCGCTGCTGCCGGCTGCCCTGCTTTCGTCGCTGACCCTGCTGGCCACGCCCGCCGCGTTCGCCGCCACCGATGCCGCCGGCGATGCCAAGACCCTGGACCGGGTCAGCGTCCGGGCCGAGCAGTCCGCTCCGCCGGCCAGCACCACGCGCCTGCCGATCACCCTGCAGGAAACCCCGCAGTCGGCCACCGCGATCAGCCTGCAGCGCCTGCAGGACGAATCACTGTTCAGCATCAACGATGTGATGCGCAACGTGACCGGCGTCAGCGTGTCCTTCTATGACACGCAGCGCCCGCTGTACTACGCGCGTGGCTTCGCCATCACCGACTTCCAGGTCGACGGCATTCCCACCTACAGCGGCTCCACCAACCAGGAATACGACACCGCCTTCTACGACCGCATCGAAGTGATCCGCGGTGCCAACGGCCTGCTCAGCGGCGCCGGCGTGCCGTCGGCCACGGTCAACCTGCTGCGCAAGCGCCCCGGCAAGGAATTCGACGCGTCGTTCGCGGTCAGCGCCGGTAGCTGGGACTACCGCCGCATGGAAGCCGACGTCACCGCGCCGCTGACCGATGACGGCCGTTTCCGCAGCCGCGTGGTCGCCGCTTACACCGATCGCGGGCTGTACTACGACCGTTACGACGAGAACAAGATGGCCGGCATGGCGGTGCTGGAAGGCGATGTCACCGACAGCACCACCCTCACCCTCGGCTACCAGACCCAGGACAACAACCCGACCGGTTCGACCTGGGGCACCGTGCCGTTCTTCGACAGCCAGGGCAATTTCGCCCATCTGCCGCGCTCGACCAACCTGTCGCCGAAGTGGAGCTACTGGAAGCGCGAGAGCAACACCGCCTTCGCCAACCTGGAGCAGCGTTTCGGCGACAACTGGCTGTTGAAGATCAACACCGCCTACACCCGCGGCAACGTGCAGAACGTGCGCCTGTACGGCACCGGCAACCCGGACCCGGTGACCGGCTCGGGCATCTACCTGCGTGCCGCCGCAGGTGATTCGAAGGACACCCGCCGCAATGTCGATGCTTACCTGACCGGCAGCTTCCCGCTGTTCGGCCGCGACCACGACCTCACGATCGGCGCCCAGTGGTCGGACCTGGAAGGCACCACCAATACCGTGTCGCTGAACTTCCCGGGGGACTGGGCCACCTGCGGGCGTGAGCGCTGCTACTACATCCCCAATGTGTACTCCTGGAACGGCGACATTTCCGAGGTGACCTACACCCGCACCGGCGCACGCCGCGTAGCGAAGACCACGCAGAGCGGCGTCTATCTGGCCACCCGCCTGCACCTGGCCGATCCGCTGTCGTTGATTGCCGGTGCACGCCTGAGCCGCTGGGAAACCCTCACCCGCTCCTACAACGCCACCGGCGCCTATACCGGCACCAGCGGTGCATACAAGGTGAGCGATGAAGTCACTCCGTACCTGGGCCTGGTCTACGAGATCACCCCGAACGTGTCGGCCTATGCCAGCTACACCGAGATCTTCAATCCGCAGAACTACAAGGACCGCAACGAGAACCTGCTGGCGCCGGTGCAGGGCTCGAACCTGGAAGCGGGCATCAAGACGCAGTGGTTTGATGGCCGCCTGACCGCAAATGCCGCTGTGTTCGAGGCCAAGCAGGACAACTACGCGGTGCGTGACATGGGCGTGCCGGAAGGCACGCTGAGCGACGGCAGCTCGGCCTACATCGGCGTGAACGGTACCAAGGCGCGCGGTTGGGAGATGGACGTCAACGGCGAGATCCTGCCGGGCTGGACGGTCAATGCCGGCTACACCCACGTCAAGGTCACCCGCGCCGCCACCGACCTGCTGTACGCCAACCCGCCCAAGGACCTGCTGCAGCTCAACACCCAGCTGCAGCTGCGCGGCGCGCTGGAACGCCTGAGCATCGGCGGGGGCCTGCAGTGGCAGAGCAGGGTGCAGGGCTACAACATCGCCTACCCGCTGGGCGGCACGGTAACGGTGAACCAGCCAGCGTATTCGCTGGTCCAATTCAATGCCAACTACCGAATCAGCGACAACTGGACCGCGACGCTGAGCGTGCGCAACGCGCTGGACAAGACCTACTGGGCGAACCTGGACTACAACAACTTCGGCGAGCCGCGATTCGTATCCGCCAGCCTGCGCTGGAAGTTCTGAGGCAGCCAGGGGTTGCCGGGCTGTGCCCGGCACCTTGTAGCGTCGAGCCATGCTCGACTGCTTTCTTGCTCAGGCACGGCGACGTTGAAGCGAAGAGCAGTCGAGCATGGCTCGACGCTACAGGGACCTCAATCGCCGCAGCTGCCGCCGCCCCCCCCGCCGCCATCACTGCTGCAGTCGGAGCTGCTGTGGCTGTGATGGCTGTGGTTGTCATCTGAGTAGCCACCTGAGCTGTCGTAGCTTGCGCCGCCATCCCCCCGGCTGCCCGAGCCATCGGCCGTAGCCACCGCCATGCACAGGATGGCGCCGACCAGCGGCAGCAGCCAGACCAGCAGCAGCTGCACCGTCCGGCCACCCGCCGACAGTCCATCACGCCTGACGATCACCACGGTGGCCACCACGTTCAGGCCCAGCACCAGCAGGATCAGCAGAAGGGCAACGATCAGCATTCGGCGACTCCATGCCTGGACTGGAGGCATTATGGCCTGCCACCCCGGCAATGGCCCTGCCTGTCATCAAGATGGGACAATGTGGGGGCGCGCCGGCCTGCCCCGTGGCCGCCGGCGCCCCTCGCACCACACGGAAGAAGAAGAACAACAACATGCTGAAAGTCATTTTCGATACCGACCCGGGCGTCGACGACGCCCTGGCCCTGCTTTACCTACACAAGCACGCCCAGATCGACCTGATCGGTGTCACCACCACCTTCGGCAATGCCTCGGTGGAGTCGACCACGCACAACGCGCTGTACCTGAAGCAGGCCTGGGGCTTCGCCGCCCCGGTCGCGCGCGGTGCCGATGGCCCGCTGCAGCCGGAAGCCACCCCGGAAGCCTGGCCGGTGCACATCCACGGCCACAACGGCCTGGGCAACCACCCGGTGCCGGCCAGCCTGGACGTGACCGCCGATGACCGCCCGGCCCACCAGCTGATCATCGATCTGGTCCGCGCCCATCCGGGCGAAGTGACCCTGGTCGCGGTCGGCCGCATGACCAACCTCTCGCTGGCCCTGCAGCAGGCCCCGGACATCGCCGGCCTGGTACGCGGCGTGGTGATCATGGGCGGCGCCTTCCACGTCAACGGCAACATCACCCCGGCCGCCGAGGCCAATATCTGGGGCGATGCCGAAGCCGCCGACGTGGTGTTCACCGCCAGCTGGCCAGTCACCGCGATCGGCCTGGACGTGACCACCCGCGTGGAAATGGACCGTGACGGCCTGGATAAGCTGGCCGCCATCGGCGGTGCCGACGCCGAGCTGGTCCGTGCGCTGTCGCAGGATTACGTGGACTTCTACCTGCAGGCCGGCCACAAGGGCATGGTCGTGCATGACTGCTGCGCGTGCATCGCGCTGACCCGCCCGGAACTGTTCCAGTTCGAGCGCGCCAGCGTGCGCGTGGCCACCGACGGCGTCGCCCGCGGCATGACCATTCCCAAGCCGGAAGGCCTGGCATTCGGCCCCAGCGTATGGGACGGCCACGTGGTGCAGTCGATCGCCATCGGTGTGGATGCGGCCGCGGTACTGGCCGACATCGCGCAGACCCTGAAGGTCTGACCGGCTAGCGCCTGGCCCTGCCCGGGACCGTCTCGGGCAGGGTCCACAGCACCGGCAGCACCAGCACCGCCACCAGCGCGATCATCGCGCCCGGCGCCGCCGCCCAGCCGCTGCGCTCCACCCACCATTGCGCCAGCCATGGCGTTGCCCCGCCGAAGAAGGCAGTGGCCATTGTTACCCCCAGTGCCAGGCCGCTGACCCGGCCTTCGCCTGGGAACTGCTCAGCCGTGGCCGGGGCCGCCACCGCGCTTACACCACCGGCCACGCAAGCCAGCAGCACCGCCGCCAGCACGACGCCCAGCGCTGTCGCCTGTGCCATCCACGCAAACAGGGACAGCGGCAGCAACGCTGCCAGCACGGTCAGGCCCAACAACACCGGACGTCGTCCGATGCGGTCCGACAAAGCGCCACACAGGGGCGTGATCGCGATCACTGCCACCGCCGCGATCGTCGACAGCCACAGTGCGTCACCCTCATCGTGGCCCTGCGCGTGCAGGAATGCAGGCACATAGGTGATGCCCACGTAGTAAGTGATCGATCCCAGCGCCGAAATCGCGAACGTGCGCGCCACCGCCAACGGATGATGCTGCAGCACATGCCGCAGTGGTGTGGCGGGAATGCTGCCTTCGCGGCGCTGGCGCTCGAACTCCGGCGACTCGTGCATGCCCGAACGCGCAATCAGGATCACCAGCGCAAGCGCGGCGCCGACGAGGAACGGAATCCGCCAGCCCCAACGGTCCAGCTGCACGGTGGGCAGCAGCGCGACGGTAAGTGCAGAGATCGCCACCGCCAGCAGTGCGCCCACTTCGCTGGCCGCCGAAGCCAATGACGTAACCAGGCCGCGTCGGCGCGCCGGTGCGCTTTCCAGCAGGTACGCCACCACGCCGGTATATTCGCCGCCCACCGAGAACGCCATCACGCAGCGCAGCACCAGCAGCAGCACGCCGGCCGTGGCGCCTGCGGTGGCCGCAGTCGGCAGCAGCGCGGTGGCCAGCATTGCCGCTGCCATCAACGCCATCGACGCAAGCAACATCCATCGCCGGCCGAGCCGGTCACCCAGGTGACCAAAGCACAGCGCGCCCAGCGGACGCATCAGGTAGGACACGGCGAATCCGGCCAAGGTGACCAGCAGCGCCTGCTCGCCACCGCCGAAGAACACCCGCGACAGCACCGTGGCGAAGTACAGGTACAGGGTGAAGTCGTACCACTCCACCACCGTGGACAGGCCGGCCACCCACATCGAGCGCTGTCGCGCCACAGTCATTGCGTATTCGCCTTCAACAGCCTCGATCCCGGATGTACAGGTTCGGCGCAGCGTGGCATGGACGGGGTGAAATACCGGTCATCGGCTGTCCGCTGCCTGCATGTACTGGGTTTCATGGCCGGTGAAACGTTCGCCGTCAAAGCCGAAGCAGAAGCGCCCCTCCTCGAACACGCGGTAGACCAGCAACGCGCCATCGAGGCAGAACTGCTGCTGGTCCACGCCCGTTTCCAGTGTCCCGTATCCGGTTGCATCACCGCCCTTCCCTGCCGGCCCGGTGAAGGCATCGAACGGCAGTGGCGTCGCCCTGCCTGTGCGGGTATCGACCAGTACCAGCGTGCGCTGGAAGTACTCGGGTCGATCATCGACCTGTACCAGCAGATAGTACTGGTTGAAATTGGGTTTCCGATGCTGGAGGGCATCTTCGATGGCTGCGCGGTGCCGCGCATCGCAGAAGTCGACCGGGCTGTAGCGGTAGCTGCAACCGTCGTGATCGTAGGGCAGGTTCATGCCGGAATAGCTGATGCTTCCCTCGCTGTCCACGTCGTGGCCCAGTTCCGGGGTGCTGCACAGCAGCCACGAACGCTGCGCATCCTCCGGGTCGGCCAGCAGCTTCGGCTCGCGCCCTTCCTCGTAGGCCGCACCACCCGGGAAGTCCTGCCCGAAACGCTGGCGGACGATGGGACGTGCCTTCTCCAGCGGCAGGCCGATCCTGGCCCCACGGAACGAAACGAACGTCATCGTCGGCAGGATCACTTCCTCCACCGGCAGCCCCTTCCATTGCCCCTGCACGCAGAACGTGGCGATCTCGTTCTCCCCGTCTTCCTTGCAGGGTTTCGGTGCGTTCGCCGCCAACCAGGGATGGGCCGGGCGCCCGGTCTGCTGATCGATGTACCAGCCGTCCAGCGCGCAGGTCGGCAAGGCATCCAGTAGTGGAGAGAGGTCTGCTGCGGTGGCCGGGGCGGCAAGCGGTGGGCCCGCTGTGGGTGCCACGGTCGACGCGTCCGGTGTGCGCTGGCAGGCCGCCAGCGCGAGTAGACCGGACAGCAGCGCGACGTGGCGCGGACGCCGGATTGAATGCTGCGTTCCCTGCATTGCGTGTTTCCTGGTTTCGACACTCCCTGCAGATGATCGCCGATCCCGGGGCCGTGCAGGATTGCCGCGGATCCCACATCGGGGTCAGAGCCCTTTGCCACCGGCCAAGGGATCCGACCCCGCCCGTTGCCCCGGCAGCTGCAGTTCCGCCCGCAGGCCGCCACCCTCGCGGTTGTGCAACCGCAGCGAGCCGCCCAGCGACTGCGCCAGCTGCACCGCGATGGCCAGGCCCAGGCCGGTCCCGCCGGTATCGCGATTGCGCGAGCTTTCCAGCCGGTGGAACGGCGCCAGCACTGCCTGCAGCTGGCCCTCGGGAATACCGGGGCCACGGTCGGAAATGCTGATCCACACCCTTCCGGCCTCATCGCGACCCGCCTCGATCTCGGCGGCACCGGCGTAACGCAACGCGTTGTCGACCAGATTGCCGACCACCCGGCGCAGCGGCTGCGGCCAGGTCTGCACGACCAGTCCAGCGGGCGCACCACCAATGACCGGCTTTCCCATGTCCTCGTAATCGCCGACCACACTGGCCAGGAACGCGCCCAGGTCCATCGACACCGGCGCGCCACTGGCGACGTGGCTGCTGCGCGCATAGGCCACGCCCTCACGCACCAGTTGACCCAGGTGGTCGAGGTCGGCCAGCAGCCGCTGCTGGGTGCTGTCTTCAGGCAGGGTCTCCACCCGAAGCTTCATGCGCGTGATAGGGGTCTGCAGGTCATGCGAGATCGCGGCCAGGATCTGCAGGCGCTCACTGACATGGCCACGAATGCGTGCCTGCAGTGCATTGAGTGCAGCCGCCGCGCCGCCCACTTCCGCAGGGCCATCTTCAGGCAGTGCAGGCCCGTCCTTGCCCGGCTGCAGATGCTCCACCGCATGCGACAGCTGCTGCAGCGGGCGCAGGGCCAGGCGCACCGCCAACCACGCGCACACCAGCAGCAGCGCCAGCTGCACCAGCAGCACGGCGGGCAGCCAACGTGCCAGCGGCAGGCCCGACGGAGTGACTTCAATGGTCAAGGGTGTGCCGTCGTGCAGGCGCAGTTCCACCTCGAACCGCTCCGGCAGGCGAGCCACCTGGCGCGCCTGCAACGGATAGCGGTGCTGCAGGCTGTCGTCGATGATCGCCGTGACCTGGCGTGCACGGTCGGTCTGCAGCCCTGGTCCGGCCGCGGCCGGGCGCAGCAGGTAACGGTAGGTGCGCCGCTCCAGCCGCGGCACCCAGGCCTCACGCTGCGCCACAGGCAGGTGCTCCAGCAGCGCGACACTCACCGCCACATCCTCGTCGAGGTTGCGCAGCATCATGCTACGGGTGGACTGGTAGCGTTCGAAGAACAGCAGGCCGAAGGACAGCGCGTGGGCCAGGGTGAGTCCGCCCAGCAGGACCAGCAGCAGCCGCGCCGACAGCGTGCGCGGCCAGCGTGGACGGCGTGCGCAGGTGTTCATTCGTCCGGCCCCAGCAACTGCACCGGCACGCTGAACACATAGCCTTCGCTGCGCACGGTCTTGATGTAGGTCGGCTCGCGCGCGTCGTCACCCAGTCGCTGGCGCACGCGGCTGACCAGCAGGTCGATCGAGCGATCAAACAGTTCGGCATCGCGGCCCTGGGTGAGGCTGAGCAGCTGGTCACGGCTAAGCACCCGATTGGCGTGGTCGAGGAACACGCGCAACAGGCGGAACTCGGCGCCACTGAGCGGATACGCAGTGTCCTGCGCATCCAGCAGATGGCGCGCGGTGGTGTCCAGGCGCCACTCGCCGAAGGCGAGCTGGCGCCCGGCCTCGCTCACCTGCAGGTTCGGCGGCAGCATCTGCGTGCGGCGGATCACGGCGTTGATGCGCGCCAGCAGTTCGCGCGAGGAAAAGGGCTTGGTCACGTAGTCGTCAGCGCCCATTTCCAGGCCGATGATGCGATCGGTTTCGTCATCGCGGGCGGTCAGCAGCACCACCGGCACCGCACGATGCTTGCCGGCGCGCAGGTTGCGGCACAGGCTCAGGCCGTCCTCGCCCGGCATCATCACGTCCAGCACCACCAGATCCACCGCATGGGTATCCATCAGCGCGCGCATGGCCCGGCCACCGTCGGCCTGGCTCACGCGCAGGCCGTTGCGCTGCAGGTAGTCGGCCAGCATCTGGCGGATCTCGCTGTCATCGTCGACGACCAGGATGTGCGGTACATGGTTCATTGCGTTCTCGATGAAGACGGAGGTCAGGGCCGCGCTGCGCGGCCATGGTAGCGCGGCTCAAGGGCTGGCCAGCAGGCGCTGGATCTCGCTTTCGGTACGTGCGTAGTCGCCCTCGCCGTAATGGCGGTAGACCACCCGCCCCTGCCGGTCGAGCAGGTACAGCGCGGGCCAGAAGCGGTTGCCCCAGGCGTTCCAGATCCGGTACTGGTTGTCCTGCACCACCGGCCAGGTGATATCCAACCGCGCGATGGCCTTGCGCACGTTGCCGGGCAACCCTTCATGGGCGAATTCCGGCGTATGCACGCCGATCACCTTCAGGCCCTGCGGCGCGTAGCGTGCATGCCACTGGTGGACATACGGCGCCACGTTGAGGCAGTTGCTGCAGGTGTAGGTCCAGAACTCGACCAGCACCACCTGTCCCCGCAACTGCTTCAGTGTGAGCGGTGGGCTGTTGTGCCAGGGCCCGCCACCGTCGAACCCGGTGGCGGGAACGGCCTGTGCCGGCCGCGCATCGGCCTCCGGGCTGGGCCATGCCAGCAACAACACCGCTCCGCCCAGCAGGCCCAGCAGCAGCGGCAGTGCGTACCCTCGCAGTGCGGCCATCGCTCAGCCCCCCTGCTCGGCCAGCGGCAGCTCCACCGGCTTCACCCCCGCCGCTTCCAGGATGCTGTCGGCCACCTGCGCCGGATGCGAAAGCAGCGACACATGGCTGCTGCCGATCGATTGCAGCTGAGCACCGATGCGACGTGCGGTCGCGGCCTGCAGCTGTGGCGACAGCATGCGGTCATCACGGCTGAGCACGTACCAGCTCGGCTTGCTGCGCCAGGCCGCCACGTTCACCACCTCGCCCAGCGCGCTGGCCTTCAACGGGACCTGCGTGCTGTACAGCAGTGCGGCCGACTTTTTCATCACGTCCGGGGCGAAGTCCTGGGCGATGGCATCGGCCGGCAAGGTCAGGTAGCCATCCCTCTCCTGCAGCCGGGCCAGGCCCGGCCCAACCGGGAAGCCTTCGCCCTGTTGCGCCGAAGACTGCCCTGCATCCGGTGCGAAGGCCGCCACGTACACCAGCGCCTGCACCTTCGGGTCATTGCCCGCTTCGGTGATGACCGTGCCACCCCAGCTGTGGCCGACCAGCACCACCTTGCCAGGCGCGGCGGCAATCGCGCGGCGGGTGGCCGCCACATCGTCGGCCAGTGAGGTGAGCGGGTTCTGCACCGCCACCGCCGGCACCTTCCAGTCGTGCAGCGTGGTGAGGACCTTGCTCCAGCTGGAGCCATCGGCGAAGGCGCCGTGCACCAGGATGACGGTGGGCGGTGCAGCGGTATCGGCCTGGGTAGCGAAGGCGGGGGCGGCAGCGCCGGCCAGGGCGAGAGCGGCGACAAGCAAGGAGGTACGGATCATGGGTGTCACTCCGGTGTTGGGAGTGGCCATTTCCGCCTGCCGGTGTATCGGCGCTGTTTCTCCGTGGCGCGGGGTTGTACCGGACTGTAGGGCGCAGGCGGGTTTCTACACTGGGATACATTTGCGCGACGGGCCAGGCCGGCTACTACCGGCCGGACATCGTTCCCCGCCCGCGTGCGCACAACGCCCCGGTGTGCATCCACGCATCGTCTTTGTATCGGACTGTACGAAACCCCGGTCGCGGCCACAGTCGCTGACAAAACCCCGGGCAACGGCACACGTTGCCGATACCTGCACCACCTGGAATGGCCTCCATCGACCACTGGCCCGCAGGACACCATCATGATCAGCACCGCCTCTTCCGTGTATACCCCCCGCCTGGACGCCGTCGGCCGCTGGCTGTCGCCATTGGCGCTGCGCACCCTGCTGGCCTGGGAGTTCTTTGAGTCCGGCCGCGAGAAGCTGGGCGGCCAGAACTGGTTCGCCGACCTGGAAGGTCGCTTCCCGTTCCCGTTCTCCACCCTGCCCGCATCGTTGAACTGGCAACTGGCCACCTGGCTGGAACTGGTGGGTGCGGTGATGCTGCTGCTCGGCCTGGCCACGCGCTCGGTGGCCTACGTCTTCTGGGTGTTGACGGTGGTCGCCATCGCCGCCGTGCACTGGCCCGACCAGTGGAACGGCCTGAGTGAACTCTGGCAGGGCTACGCGATCACCGACCAGGGCTACGGCAACTTCAAGCTGCCGCTGCTGTTCCTGGCCATGCTGCTGCCATTGATCCTCAACGGCGGTGGCGCGCTCAGCGTGGACCGGCTGCTGGCCGGCCCACAGCATGCCCCCGTCGGCAATGACGGCCTGGGCTGGGGCGTCAGCCTGATCGCCCTGTTGCTGCCGGTTGCCGCGCTGTTGCCCGGCGTCGGCTTCGGCGGCGCCCTGCTCGGTGGCGTGCTGCTGCTGGGCTACGCGCTGCGCCGTCGTCGCACCGCCTGACCTGCTTCGCCCCTTCCCGCGCTTCTTCCTTTCGTTTCCGTCGCCTTCAGGCGGCGTCCATCCCGCACGCCTGGCGTGCCATCCCCAAGGAGTCACCACCATGTCCGTCTCGACCAAGAACACCCCCTCCTCCCGCCTGCCGCGCATTGGTGCCATCGGCATCGCCCTGGCCGGTGGCCTGCTGCTGGCCGGCCAGGCCGCAGCGATCCAACCGCTGGCGATCAGCGCCGTCGCCATGAGCGCCGCCGCCGAAGGCAAGTGCGGCGAAGGCAAGTGCGGGGCCAACAAGGCCACCACCGGCAAGCCCGCCGGCAAGGCCAAGGTGGCCGAGGGCCAGTGTGGCGAAGGCAAGTGCGGCGACGCCTCGTTTGCCCGCACCGACCGTGACCACGACGGCAAGGTCTCGCGCGCCGAGTTCAACGCGGTGGCCGCCAAGCGTGCCGCCGAGTTCGACCGCATCGACACCGACCACGACGGTTACATCAGCGAGCAGGAAGCGCACGACTACCTGCGCAGCGTCTACACCGCCAACGGCAAGCCGATGCCGAAGGGTCTGTTCTCCCGCGTTGCCGATTGATCGACGTCCAACCGGCGCCGCCTTCAAGGCGGCGCCCTCTCTCTGGAGCATCCGCCATGTCCCTGCCCCTGCCCTCCAATGCCGCCGGTCTTGGCCTGCGCCGTGGCCTGATCGACGAACTGCTGGCAATGCCGGCCGGTGCCATCGACTTCCTCGAAGTGTCCCCTGACAACTGGATCGGCGTCGGCGGTGCACACGGCGCCGCGCTGCGCCAGCTCAGCGAGCGCCACCCCCTGACCTGCCACGGCCTGTCGCTGTCGCTGGGAGGTCCTGATCCGCTGGACCGCACCCTGCTGGCACAGACCCGTGCCTTCCTCGACCTGCACCAGGTGCAGTTGTACAGCGAACACCTGAGCTACTGCGCCGCCGGCGGACATGTCTACGACCTGCTGCCGCTGCCGTTCACCGCCGAAGCCGTACAGCATGTCGCCGGTCGCATCGCCCAGGTGCAGGACATGCTGGGCCGGCGCATCGCCGTGGAGAACATCTCCTACTACGCCGTTGCCGGCGCGGACATGAGCGAGATCGACTTCATCAACGCCGTGCTCGCCGAAGCCGACTGCGACCTGCTGCTGGACGTCAACAACGTCTTCGTCAACGCCTGCAACAACGATTACGACGCTTTCGAATTCCTGGCCCGCGTGCCGTCCCACCGTGTTGCCTCGCTGCATGTGGCCGGCCATTTCGATGAAGGTGATGGCTTCAAGATCGATACCCACGGTGCCCCGGTGAAAGGCGTGGTCTGGGCGCTGTTGCGCGAGGCCTATGCGCGGGTCGGCGTGCGCCCCACGCTGCTCGAACGCGACTTCAACTTTCCGACGCTGGCGGAGTTGCTGACCGAGGTTGCGCGGATCCGCCAGGCGCAGGTCGAGGCACGTTCACCCGGGGTGGCCCATGGCTGAGTCGCTGGCTACCCTGCAACGGCGCTGGGCCGATCATGTGCGCGACCCAGCAATGGCCGCACCCGACGGCGTCGAGGCGGGCAGGCTGGCGGTATACCGCCGCCTGTGCATCGACAGCCTGGACGCCCTGCTGGCCGGCAGCCTGCCGCGCCTGCAACAGCAGTTGGGCACGCCACACTGGCGCGACACAGTGGAGCACTACTACGCCCACCACGCCTGCCAGACCCCGTTGTTCCCACAGATCGCCGGCGAATTCACGGCCTGGCTGGCAGTGCAGGACACGCTGGCACTCCCGGCTTGGGCAGCGGAACTGGCGCACTACGAGAGCACGCTGCAGTCGCTGCACATTGAAGCGCGTGACGCCGGGCAGTCGCTGCACAGCGTTCCCGAGGGCAGCGATGTGCTGGCGGTTTCGCCGCTGGTGCGGGTGCTGGGCTACAAGTCGCCGGTGCACGAGGACGAGGGGCTGGAACCGGTGCCGAGCGCTGCGCCCACGCTGCTGCTGATCCGGCGCCTCGCCGATTTCAGCCTGCAGGTCGAGCAACTGTCGCCGCTGGCCTACGCGCTGCTATCGATCTTTGGTGACGACGGCGCAGCTGTGGAAGCAGCACTCCGGGCGCTGTCCGAGGCACATGGCGTGGCAACGGACGCATTGCGCGCGGCCTGCGCGCCGGTACTGGGCGAGCTGTGTGCGGCGAGCGTGCTGGTTGTGCCGAACGACTGTTGAGGGTGCCGGCCAGCGGCCGGCGCTACCCACTCATCGCCCGGCCAGCGGCCGGTGCTCCCCATTCCTGCTTCGAGGTCTCACCATGCCTGCTTACAACACTTCCTTCCTGCACGGCTGGCGCCTGTTTGTGGCCATGGCCGTGGTCCTGATCGCATTCGCGCTGGCGGCCTTCGCCCTGTATCCCGATGCAGCCGAAGGCAGCCGTGCGGCGATACGGGTCACTGCACGTACATCGTTCCTGCTGTTCCTGGCGGCGTTCACCGCATCGTCGTTCGCCAGTCTTCTGCCCGGCCCATTCACCCGGTTCCTGCTGCGCGAACGGCGCACCGTCGGTTTGTCCTTCGCGTTTTCGCACCTGCTGCATGCCATCGCCATCACCAGTTTCGGCATCCTCAACCCGGCGTTCTGGCCAGCACGATCCGCGCTGGCCAACCTCCCGGGCACGGTGGGCTACATCGCCATCCTGGCGCTGGCCATCACCTCGCATCGGGGGATCGCCCGCCGCATGGGCCCCACCGCTTGGCGTCGCCTGCACCTGACCGGCATGTGGATCATCGCGGCGGTGTTCACCTACTCGTACTTCAAGCGCGTGCCAGGCAACTTCTGGTATGCGGTGCCATCGGCACTGCTGTTCACCGCCTTCGTGGTGCGCTGGATAGCCAAGCGGGCGCAGTCACTGCGGCGCAATGCGCATGCGCGGCCGCCGCTGCGGAGTTCTTGAGGTGGCGGTTACTTGTAGAGCCGAGCCCATGCTCGGCTGCCTCTCTGGTTCAGCCGAGCATGGGCTCGGCTCTACAGAGGGATCCCAGCGCGATAGGCAGCGAACTCACTGCGCAAAGGGACCTCCCCACTTCAGGTCACGGCGCGCGGCGCAATGTCACCAGGGTGATCTCCGACGGCACGCCGATGCGCGCCGGGAAACCGGCCCAGAGGCCCGCACCGTTGCCCACGTACAGCGTCATCCCATCCACGTCATAGCGGCCGGAGACAAAACCGCCATTGGCTCGCTTCACCAGCTGGTCCATGCCGATGATCTGCCCACCGTGAGTGTGCCCGGACAATTGCAGCTTCACGCCGCGCGCCGCCGCCTCGCGTGCATTGCGCGGGCGATGATCGAGCAGGATCACCGGCGCGGACGGATCGGCACCCTCCAGTGCAGCCTGGAGATCCGGCAGCGGCAGGCCGTAGCGTGCCGCCACCGGGTCGGTGACACCGGCGATGGTGAGCGCCGCATCGCCGCGTCGTACCTGCAGATGACTGTTCTCCAGCACCTGCATGTGCAGCGCGCGGAACGCCTGCATCCACTCCTGGTACTGCGCGTAGTACTCGTGGTTGCCGGTAATGGCAACGACACCGTCCGGCGCCCGCAGATCGGCCAGGGGTCGCGCGTCGTCGCGACGGGCCTCGACGCTGCCGTCGATCAGATCACCGGTGATCACGATCAGGTCCGGCTTCAGCGCGTTGCCCTGGTCCACCACCCTGCGCACCCAGTCACCTGTCAGCAGGCGGCTGGCATGGATGTCGGTCAGCTGCAGCACGCGATAGCCGTCGAACGCCGCTGGCAGCCCGGCAATGCTCACCTCGATCTGCCGCGGCTGGGGCACTGCCATGCCCTGGCTGACACCATAACCACTGACCAGCAGGGCCAGCACGCCGGCCGCCGGCCGCAGCTGCGGTGCACGCAGGGCCGATACCATGCGCGGCCAACGCAGCAGGCGCGAAACCAGCAGGCCGGCGTCCAGTACCAGCATCACCAATGCCAGCAGCAGCACCGCCGTGGAGCCGGTGGCCAGCGTGGCGATGGCCAGTTTCGGAATTTCCGGCGACGCCATCGTGCCCCAAAAGGTCGCCACGATGCGCAGCTGCACGGCCACAGCCACCATCAGCAGCGACAGCACGACCTTCAACCCGATGGGCATGCGCAGCGGCCAGAACAGGCGCCAGGCCACATACAGGCCCATCAACAAACCGATCGTACTCAGCACTGCAACCATCCATGACAAAAAGCGGGCCCGCCATGGTGACGGCTGCGGGCCATGTTGTGTAGAGCCGAGCCATGCTCGGCTGCATCCCCGAAGCCCAGCATGGGCTCGGCTCTACAACGGCTGGTCGAGGTGTTCCACCCGCAGGCGGGCAATGCGGCGCTTCTCCATCGCCAGCACGGTGATGCGCACACCCGCCACCTCCACCGCATCGCCGGTGTCCGGCAGCCGGCCCAGCTGCTCCAGCACCAGCCCGGAGATGGTCATGTAGTCGGCACTGCGTGGCAGCGATACGCCGGTCAGCCGCTGCAGGTCGTCCAGGGTCAGCGCACCGTCGGCCTCCCACTGGTCCTCGCCCTGTGCGACCACGCCATAGCGCTCGTCCTGGGTATCGACCAGATCGCCGGCAATCGCCGCCAGCAGATCGTTGGCGGTCACCAGGCCCTCCACGCTGCCGTACTCATCCACCGCCACCGCCAGCGGTACCGGATGCTGGCGGATCAGTTCCAGCGCCTGCAGCGCACTGGCGCTGGACAGCACGTACTGCGGCTCGCGCAGGTTGCCTTCCAGCTGCAGCGGCCTGCCCTGCAGCAGGTCAGCCAGCAGGTCGCGGCTCTGCACCACGCCACGCAGGCTGTCCAGGTCACCATCGCCCACCAGCAGCCGGGTGTGTGGCGAGGCCACCAGGCGGGCCACCACATCCTCCTGGCCCCGCGCCAGGTCGATCCACTGCACATCCGCGCGCACGGTCATTACGCTCGACACCGGACGGTCAGCCAGGCCCAGCACGCTACGGATCATCTCGTGCTCGGCCGGCTGCAGGCGCTCTTCGGCATCTACCGGCTCGTCCACGCCGTCATCGGCATGGCCGTTGGCCGGGCGCGCCCCGAGCATGCGCAGCACCGCATCAGCGGTGCGCTGGCGGAACGGCTGGCGGCGCTCGTTGCGCTCACGATTGAAACGCACCCACTGATTGAACGCCTCGACCAGGATCGAGAAGGCGATCGCCGCGTACAGGTAGCCCTTCGGGATCTTGTAGCCCAGGCCCTCGGCCACCAGGCTGAAACCGATCATCAGCAGGAAGCCCAGGCACAGCACCACCACGGTGGGATGCTTGTTGACGAAGCGGGTCAACGGCTTGCTCGCCAGCAGCATCAGCGCCATCGCGATGGTGACGGCGGCATACATCACGCCCAGGTTGTCGACCATGCCGACCGCGGTGATCACCGAGTCCAGCGAGAACACCGCATCGAGCACCACGATCTGCGCCACCACCATTGCGAAGCTGGCGTAGACCTTCTTGCCGTCTTCGTGGTGCGCGCGGCCTTCCAGCCGTTCGTGCAGCTCCATGGTGCCCTTGAACAGCAGGAACAGGCCACCGCCCAGCAGGATCAGGTCACGCCCGGAGAAGCTGTGCTCGAACAGCGTAAGCAGCGGCGCGGTCAGTTTCATGATCCAGGCCAGCGCCGCCAGCAGCACCAGCCGCATCAGCAGGGCCAGTGCCAGGCCGATCACCCGCGCGCGGTCGCGCTGGTGTGGCGGAAGCTTGTCGGCAAGGATCGCGATGAACACCAGGTTGTCGATGCCGAGCACGATCTCAAGCACGACCAGGGTTGCAAGGCCCATCCATATCGAGGGGTCAGCCAACCATTCCATTTCAGGTCCGTTTCGTCAGTAGGTAAGGGAGAAGAACAAACACTCAGTCTGCGTCCTGCGCCCGCGACGGGTCGTACCCGAGCAGGTCGCCAGGCGTGCATTGCAGCTCCCGGCAGATCGCATCCAGCGTGGAAAAGCGGATGGCGCGCGCCTTGCCGGTCTTCAGGATCGACAGGTTCGCCAGGGTGATGTCGATGCGACCGGCCAGCTCGGACAGGGTCATGCCCCGTTCCTGCAGCACGCGGTCCAGGGTGATGACGATTGCCATCAGATGACACCGTCGAGGTCATCGCGCATCGCCGCGCCCACGGCGAAGACGCGTGCCAGCACGAACAGCATCAGCACCGCCACCAGCCCGGTGATCGACATGCCGCCGCCCACCTCCATCCAGCTGAAGTCCGGGCCCATCCAGGCCGCGTAGGCGCCGATCAGGATCGACAGCAGCTCCATCGCCAGCATCAGCCACGCCATGCGTCGCAGGCGCTGCGCATTGGCGTGGGTGAAGGGCCTTTCGCGCGCCGCCGATTTCAGCAGCCGCAGCAGATGGCGCAGGAACAGCAGGCACAGCACCAGCAGCGCGACGATCACAGCCAGCCCCAGGCAGAAGTGCAGGAACAGGGCGTTGCCGTGCGCAGCAGCGGCAGCGGCATCGTGGACGCTGTCGAGCAGCCAGCGACGGTCGTGCGCGACCAACGGCACGGCCAGCAGTGCGGCCAGGATGCCCAGCCAGCACATCGCCCGGACGGCCTGGACGGCGGCCTGGGCCAGGGTGAACAAGCCTCGCGCGGGTCTGGCGCGGGCGGGACGAGCGGTCAAGCGGCCTCCGGCATTGGGGCGGCCCCGCCGCCCCGGGATGTATTTATCGATAAACGATATATCACAACCTGCATGAAAGGCTGAATCGCGGGCATGGGCGGCCTGCGCGGCGCGGGGCCAGCGTTATTGGCTGGGTGCAGCCTGCTCCAGCATCGCTTCGCCCGGCGTCACCGAGGCCATCGCCTGCACGCCGGCCTCGGCCGCCTGCCGCGTGACCAGCCGGAAACGCACCTGCAGCTTGGCCTGCCCGGGCGTGGCCCAGCCGTACTGGATCGCCACCTGGTCCGCCGACAACGGCCCACGGCCTGGCAGCGAGCGCGCCTGCAACGGCGTCGGCGCCGCCTGCACCAACCGGGCGAAGCCCTTCTGCACGACCGCCGCGTCGGCCTTTTCGGCGTAGACCGTGCACGTGCCATCGTCAGCCCAGCTGACTGCATAGCGGCCGCTGGCCAGCGGCACCATCCAGGCCACGCCCGACTGCCCCTGCAGCAACGTTGCCGCCTCGGCAGGCTGCAGCGGTGACAGCCCGTTGGATTCCATCAACGACTGCAACCGCGCTGGCGCGCCGATGTGCTGCATGCAGGCGGTATCGAACAACTCACTGAAAGGGTCCTGCGCTTGTGCGCTGGCCCTGGGTGCACGCGCAGGCTGCGCCGCCGCCAGGGCAGGCAGCAGGGCCAGGATCAGCCAGGAGGCAGGGCGCATTGGAACTCCACGGTACGGAACGCAGCGGGGAGGATGGCAAAGCCCGGGCGTGGCGTGCAACGGCCGCGTTGCCGCCGGCCTCCCCGCACCGGGATCAGGCTGTGATTTCGCCCTCGTCCTCGCCATCCCAGTAGTGGATGCGGCTGGCGCGCACATGGATCAGCACCAGTCCTGGTGTATCCACTCCCTGTTCGAACCACCGCTCCAGGTCCTTCACCCAGTGCTCGCGCATCGTGGCCCGATCGCGCACCAGCGCTGCCCTTCCCTGCACGTGCACGAACAGCGGCGGCTTGCCCAGCAGCGACTTGCTGCCGGAGAAACCCAGTGCGACGGCAGGGTCAGCCTCGATCTCGCGCACCATGTCGGTGTCTTCCATGGTGAAGAACCAGCTGTCACCGTCATAGTCCACGTCACCGTTGTTGCTCATGGGGCGACCGGCAATTTCTCCACCGGCGTGGGTCTGCAGCATCGTGAAATCGATGCCGGCCATTTTCTTGGCAAGTTCTGGGAGGGTGAGCTGGGTCACGGCGCGGTCCTTGATCGGAGGGACGCCCAGCGTCTGCGCAGAGCGGTGACCGGAAAGTGGATGAGCACTTGCGGCCTCTTCACGGGAAACGAGATACGGCGCATGGTCCGTGCGTGACGCACTCCACACCACCATACCCACGTTAAAAGCAGATGGAGGAACGCCCCTGCGAAGCACCACAACCGGCTAACAGGGGGCTGCCGGAGAATCGCGCAACCCCGTGGCACGACCGGCATGGCAGCCGGCATGCGCGCGGCGACTCCTTCGCAACCGCATGGCCTCCACATGGATCTGTTCGCCTGGCTCGCGTTCGGCTGCTACCTGTTGGCGTTCTTCATTGTCTCGCTGTTTGCTGCGGCCTATCTGAAACGTTCCGACTTCATGCCCTACCACGGGCAGGCGGTGGGTGTGCCGTGGGCGGAGATCGAACCGCGCATGCAGGTGCTGCTGATGGCACTCATCCGCGTGGTCGGCGCCGGGTGGATCGCACTGGCCGGTGCTGGCGTGATGCTGGCCTGCCTGATCTTCTTCGGGGGTCACTTCGCACTGCCGCAGCTGCTGGCGTTCCAACTGTTCTGCCTGGTCGCCACGCTGCCGCCGGTCCTGGTCGCTTCGGGTGTGCGGAGACGCACCGGTGCACGTACACCGGTGCCCGCTGGCGCCGCAGTGGTGCTGCTGTCCGTCATTGGATTCGTACTGGCCCTGTTGTCGCTACCGCGGTGAGTTCCCTTTCTCTCCCCTCCCCCCACGAGGCTCCACGATGAATCCCGAATCGATCTTCTACAGCGTGGTCAACGGTGATCTTCCACGTTCCCAGGCCGGCACCCTGCTCGGCTGGCGCTTCGTCGGCTATGACGATGCACTGCGCCGCATCCAGGTCGAGTTCGACGCCGGGACGCTGCTCACCAACCCGATGGGCAACGTGCAGGGCGGATTCCTGTCAGCGATGCTGGACGACTGCATGGGGCCGGCGATCTACGCCACCCTGCCAGCCAACCGCATCGCGGTCACGGTGGAATCCAAGACCAGTTTCGTCAACCCGGCGCGGCCGGGGCGGATCATCGGCTGGGGCGAAGTCGAGCACAGCAAGGACAGCATCGCCTTCACCCGTGGCTGGCTGACCGACCCGGACGGCAAGGTACTGGCCACCGCCAGCGCCACCTTCCGGGTGGGTGCGCTGCGCTGGCGCGGGTTCTCGGTGCCGCGTCCCATCGCGCGACGGATGATCGCGCGCACGCTGCGCCGCGTGCATGCGCGGATCGGCTGATGCGTGTCCTCAACGTGCGTTGCGGCCGCCGCCGGACACCCGCACGCGGTCGCGGCCCTGCGCCTTGGCCTGGTACATGGCCGCGTCGGCGGCACGCAGCAGGGTGCGCCAGCCCAGCGCATCGGTGCCCCCCTCGGCTACGCCGAAGCTTGCAGTGACCCGCAGCACCTTGCCACCGACCAGGGCGATGTCCAGCCGCTGCAGCGCAACGCGCAGCGACTCAGCCAACTGGCGGCCACCGGCCAGGTCGCCGTCGGCCAGCAGCACCAGGAATTCCTCGCCACCGTAGCGGGCAATGCGGTCGCTGCGGCGCAGGTGGCGCCGCAGCAGCTGTGCCACCTGCACCAGCACCTCGTCACCGGCATCATGCCCGTGGCCGTCGTTGATCGCCTTGAAGCGGTCCACGTCCAGCAGGATCACCACCGCACTGTTGCCGCCGTCGGCATGACGCTGCTGCACCAACTCGTCCAGCGCGCGCCGGTTCAACAGCCCCGTCAGCTCATCGGTGCCGGCCAGCTGGCGCAGCTCGCTGGTCAATGCCGAGCGCTCGCGCGACTTCTCGCGCAGCACTTCGATGGCATCGAACAGGCGCTGCATCTCGGCCAGCGGGTGGGTCACATGCTGCTCCGGGCCGGGGGCTTCCGAGGCGATCTGGATGACCTGCTTCTGCGCCTGCAGCAGCGGCCGCAGGATCTGCAGATGGGCGATGCGCAGCGCCACGCCCAGCACCACCAGCGTGCCCAGCACCGTCGCCACCAGCACCACCAGGCGCGTCGCTTCGCGGTTGCGGGTGCGCTCGAAACGGGCGATGGACACGCTCAGGTAACCATCACGCAGCGCTTCCAGCGACCGCAGAGTCGGCACGTAGCGCGTGGTGAACTCGGCGGCGGTCCACGGCGGCGGCACGCCCCGCCGGCCATCTTCGATCAGCTGTTCGATCATCGGCAGCGATTCGCCGAAGAACTGGCGGCGTGCCATGTCCCAATGCCAGGACAGCGTCGGATCGCTGCGGAACACGGCTTCATGGCTGCCTGCCAGCCGCCACAGCTCCAGCAGGCGGCCTTCGGTCTGCAATGCCGCCCGCACCTGTTCGTCACGCCAGGCCCCCGGTACCGCCACCGGCGCCATCACGTTCGAGGCCAGGCGGCCGCCATGCTCGCGCAGGTCGATCAGCACCTGGCCCTGCATTGCCGGGATCGCCGCTTCGCGGTCGGCACTGACCAGCACGCCGATCTGCGTCGAGGTCAACACGTGCAGGCGATCGACCACGGCGAACATGCTGCTGATCGCGCGCTCCACGTCTTCCACCCGGCGCGCGTCGTGCGGCTGTGCCGCCACCTGGTCCACTGCGGCCCGCGCCGACTGCAGGCGACGTTGCACGTCGGCCAACAGCCCATGTTCGCCGACCACGCCGGGACCGGCCTTGAACACGGTGTCCAGTTGCAGCAGGGCGGTGTCGACCCGCTTGCGCGCAACCGCCAGCTGCGCGGCCAGCCGGGCCTGTTCGGCCGCATCGGCCGTATTGGCTCCCAGCAGGCTGTTGGCGGGGCCGCGCTCGGCCGACACCCGGTTGGCCAGGTCGAAGGTCTGCTGCAGCCGGCGCAGGCTGACCAGGTTGTCCTCGGCGGCGGTGAAGCGCAGCGTGCCCTGCACCAGTGCGATGGCCATCAGCGGCAGCGTACAGACTACGAACAACCCGGCCAGGATCCAGACCCAGGTCCGCAATCCGATGGGCGACGCCTTGCGGGCCATGCACATTTCCCCTGTCGTGCGGAACACTGTAGCGGCCGCCTGCACAGGCGCCAAGCCGCTGACGGGCCAACCGTGGCCGTGGGTACACCGTGCGCGCCGCGAACGCACCGACAAGGCCGCGCGGACGCTCGAATCGGGACAAATACGTCATGCCCCGCCGCGTCAGATCCAGCGCTGGTCGACCAGTTCGCGCTTCACGTAGGCATAGAACACCGGCGCGGCGACCAGGCCCGGCAGGCCGAAGGCCGCCTCCATCACCAGCATGGCCAGCAGCAGCTCCCAGGCCCGCGCCTGAATTTCGCCACCCACAATGCGCGCGTTGAGGAAGTACTCCAGCTTGTGGATCACGATCAGGTACAGCAGCGCCGCCACCGCCACATAGAACGAGACCGACAGTGCAACGATGGTGATGATCGTGTTGGAGATGATGTTGCCCACCACCGGCAGCAGGCCGGCCAGGAAAGTGATCAGCACCAGGGTCTTGGACAGCGGCAGGTGCACGCCGAACAACGGCAGCACGCCCAGCAGGAAGATCGCGGTGAACACGGTGTTGAGCAGCGAGATCTTCACCTGCGCGAACACCACCTGACGGAACGCGGTGGCCAGGCGGCTGGTGCGCCCGACCAGCTCCTGCGCCAGCGGACCCATCTTCGGCAGCGGCAGTTCGTCATACAGTGCGATCATCGCACCCAGCACCATGCCGATCAGTACGCGCACACCCACCTGGACCACCGAGGTACCGGCCACGCCCAGCTGGCGCTGATGCTCGGCGGCCCAGTCGTTCAGCGCCGCGCGCAGCGCTGGCATGTCTTCGGGAATGTAGGGTTGCAGCAGCGCCGGCACCTGGTGCCGCGAGGTGTTGAGGATCTCCATCAGGCGCGCCAGCAAAGCGTCCGGGCCACCGGTCTCGTTGCGGAAGAACGAGGCCACGCCGATCCCCGCCAGCACCAGCGCGCTGATGATGATCGCCGACAGCACGATCACTGCGATCGCCCGTGCGCGTCCCGGCGGCAGCCTGCCTTCCACGGTGGAGGCCAGCAGGTGGGTCAGCTGGAACACCAGCAGGCCGGACAGCAGGGTGACCACCAGGCCCAGTTTCAGCGCCAGCCACATGCCCAGCAGCATCATCAGCCATGCCGCGATCCTTGGGATGGGGGGCTTGGGCTGGGCAACGAGAGCGTCTTGCATGGGAGCGCGTCCGGGCGGGGTGGCCCATGGTAGAGGATTGGCGTGCTGATTCCGCGTGCAGGATGAATGGGCATTTCATCCGCGTTCGGCGGCAGCCGTGCCGTCCCCACGCGCGCTCACTCGCCGTAGCTGGCGGTGTTCTTGCCCTGGCGCTTGGCGTGGTACAGCGCGCGGTCGGCCAGTGCCAACCAGTCCTCGACACTGCCGCCACGCGGCGTGGCCGCAATGCCGATACTGACGCTGAATTCCACCCCCGGCGTGGCCTGCCGCGCAGCCTCGAGCAGGTGCAGGCGCACCCGCTCGGCCACGTGCATCGCATCGACGGGCGCGCAGTCGCGCAGCAGCACGACGAACTCATCGCCCCCCAGCCGCGCGGGCGTATCACCCGGGCGGGCAACGGTGCGCAATGTCGCCGCGATATGCCGCAGCACCTCGTCACCGGCGCGGTGGCCGTGCGAGTCATTGATGCGCTTGAAGTCGTCCACATCGAGCATCAGCAGGCAGGCAAAGCCGCCCTGGCCCTGTGCCCGGTCCAGCGCCTGCTGCGCACGCAGGATCAGGAAGCCGCGGTTGGCCAGCTCAACCAGCGGGTCCATCCGGCTGAGACGCTGCAGCTGGCGGTTCTGCGATTTGACCCGGCGCGCCAGCTGCCAGCTGAGAATGCTCAGGCCGATGCCATACACGAACAGGAACGGGACACTCAGCATGATCGTGCGCTGCGAGGTGACCGGCTGGTAAGGGAAGCCGAGCGCCCACCAGGTGAGCGCGAAGCCCACCAGCAGGGCCAGCGTGGCGCGCATCGCCAGGCGAACGCCACCGGCAGCGATCTTGTCGGCCACCAGCAGTGCGGCAAACAGTGCACTGGGCACCGCGCTCAATGCCATGAAGGCGATCCAGCCACCGCCGAACAAGGAGTCGGCCACCATGCAGCGGAACTGGACGAGCGCGGGCTGGCCGGAGCGCTGGGTCAGCATCAATGCCAGCGCAGGCCACGCCAGCGCGTTGAGCAGCAGCAGGGCCCATGCCAGCGGCCCATCGTGGCGCTCGAGGATGATCGAAGCGATGGGGATCGCCCCCAGCCCATTGCCGACGAAACGCATCCAGCCGATGCGACGTGCCGCGCCAATGCCTTCGACCGCGCCTTCCGCCGAATCGGTAAAGAATGGCATTGCCCCCCCCCTGCGCGATCGCACCCGCTGCTACGGCCCTTGCCGGGCTGCCTGCGATGAGTCTGACAGCTTTGCGTCAATTCGGGATCAAGGTCGCGGGACGACGCGCGGGCCGGCCGCCCCGCTCCGGCTGCCCTGCCTCGCCCCCGCTACCGCCGAGGCGCCGCTGTCGAACCGCGCAGCATGAAGCTGAACTCCAGCGTCTGCTGAAGCGGTACATCGACCTGTTCAATGATGGCGAGCAGCAGGTTGACCGCGCGCTCGCCGATTTCACGCATCGGCTGCTGGATGGTCGTCAGCGGCGGGGTGAGGTAACGCGACGAGGCCAGGTCGTCGAAGCCGACGATGGAGAGCGCTTTCGGAACGCGGATGTCCCGGTCGCGACAGGCCGCCAGTGCCCCCAGTGCCATCTGGTCGCTGAAGCAGAACACCGCGGTCGGCACGGGCGTGCCGTCCAGCAGCGCCATCACCGCCGCATGCCCGGACTCAACGGAAAAGTCCCCGGGCACGATGCTCAGCTGGCGCAGGCGACCCCGCGCCTTGCCGGCGGCCCGGACCCCTTCCAGCCGCTGCTGGTGCAGGGGGTTGTCAGGTGGCCCGCCGACCACGGCGATCCGTTCGTGCCCCAGGCCGTACAGGTGCTCCATCACCGCGCGTGCGGCGGCCGCGTTGTCGATATGGACGCTGGGGATGCCCAGTGCGGGGTCGAACTCGCATCCATTGACCACCGGCGCAGCTGCGCCGCGCTGCTCGACGATCTCGCGCGCGGTCGGTGGCAGGCGATGGCCCAGCACGATCATGCCGTCTGCCTCGTTGCGCCGGAGCATCTGCGCGTAGCGCTCCTCACGATCGGGTTGATGCTGGGTATCGCCCAGCAGAACCGCGTAACCGACCGCCTGCGCGGCCTCCTCCGCACCCTGCAGGATCTGTGCGAAGAACGGATTGGCGATGTCCGGGACGGTGACCAGGATCTTGCCGCTGCGCTGGGTCTTGAGCGTGCGGGCCACCGTGTTGGGCACATAGCCCAATGCGGCGGCGGCCTGCTCGATGCGCGCACGGGTGGCCGGCAGCACCTTGTCCGGCCGGGAAAGCGCCCGTGACACCGTGCCTGCGGAGACGCCGACGTGCCTGGCGATGTCGTAGATGGTGGCCATGGCGTTAGTTCTCCTGTCCGCTGTGCAGTGCACAACAGGTCCTGCGTGCGCCCCTGCTAGGATAATGCAATCGATTGCATCGAGGGCGAATCACGTTGAAGACGCTCAAGGGTCCAGCGCTGTTCCTGGCGCAGTTCATCGGCGACACAGCTCCTTTTGATCGGCTGGACACGCTGGCCGGATGGGCCGCGGGTCTGGGCTATTCTGGCGTACAAGTTCCCACCTCCGCGCCCCACCTGTTCGATCTGGCCGCGGCGGCACGCAGCCAGGCGTACTGCGACGATGTTGCCGGCATGCTGGCCGGGCACGGCCTGCAGATCACCGAACTGTCGACCCACCTGCAGGGGCAGCTGGTCGCGGTCCATCCCGCCTACGACAGCCTGTTCGACGGATTCGCACCCGCCGATGTGCGCGGCAACCCGCCCGCGCGCCAGGCCTGGGCCGTGGAGCAGCTGCGGCTCGCCGCGCAGGCCAGCCAGCGCCTGGGGCTGACCGCGCACGCCACCTTCTCCGGTGCACTGGCCTGGCCCTACTTCTATCCGTGGCCGCAGCGCCCGCCGGGCCTGGTGGAAGAAGCCTTCGCCGAACTGGGCCGTCGCTGGCGCCCGATCCTGGATGTGTTCGACGCCTGCGGCGTGGACCTGTGCTTCGAACTCCACCCCGGCGAGGACCTGCACGACGGCGCGACCTTCGAGCGCTTCCTCGATGAGGTCGACCATCATCCCCGCGCGAAGATCCTGTACGACCCCAGCCACCTGCTGCTACAGCAGATGGACTACCTCGGCTTCATCGACCGCTACCACGCCCGCATCGGCATCTTCCACGTCAAGGACGCGGAGTATCGCCCCAGCGCGCGCAGCGGCGTGTATGGCGGCTACCAGGACTGGATCGATCGTCCGGGCCGGTTCCGCTCACCCGGTGACGGCCAGATCGACTTCAAGGCGATCTTCTCGAAGTTCGCCCAGTACGACTTCCCCGGCTGGGCGGTGC
This sequence comes from Stenotrophomonas sp. YJH_SMC_94-11, assembly GCF_059370435.1. Lineage (NCBI taxonomy): Bacteria > Pseudomonadati > Pseudomonadota > Gammaproteobacteria > Lysobacterales > Lysobacteraceae > Stenotrophomonas > Stenotrophomonas sp. YJH_SMC_94-11. The sequence goes on from NZ_JCAFTR010000008.1 coordinate 130,241, forward strand.
TGGAATGGGAGTGCTGCCTGAAACACCCGGAGGACGGCGCGCGCGAGGGTGCCGCCTTCATCCGCGATCACATCATCCATGTGACCGAACGCGCCTTCGACGACTTTGCCGGGAGCGATACGGACGTTGGATCACTGCGCCGCATGCTGGGAATCTGAGCCACGACCGCCCCGGGAGGGCAAGCCATGACGCACGCCATGTCGCGCTTGGGCGCGATGATGTTTCTGCAGTTCTTCATCTGGGGGGCGTGGTTCGTCACCCTGGGTACCTACCTGGTACAGGGCCCGCTGCAGGCCAGCGCAAGCCAGGTGGCAACGGCGTTCCTCAGCCAGTCCATCGGCGCCATCGTGGCGCCATTCCTGGTCGGCCTGATCGCAGACCGCTACTTCGCGGCGCAGCGCATCCTGGCGATACTGCACCTGGCCGGCGCGGTGCTGATGTGGCTGGCGTCCACCGCCACCAGCTTCAGCATGTTCTCCGCCTGCGTGATGGGCTACATGCTGCTGTTCATGCCGACGCTGGCACTGGCCAACAGCGTCGCCATGCGGCACATGCAATCGCCGGAGAAGCAGTTCCCGCTGGTACGCGTGGCCGGCAGCATCGGCTGGATCATCGCCGGGGTGCTGATCGGCTGGCTGGGCTGGGAACAGGCGCACCGGCTTGAACTGACCTTCCGCATGGCCGCATTGGCATCGCTGGTGCTGGGCCTGTATGCGTTCACCCTGCCGCACACGCCGCCGCTGGCGCAGCAGCGCGATGCCGGGCTGGGACAGATCCTGGGGCTGGATTCATTGCGGTTGCTTAAGTCGCGCGCCTACCTGGTGTTCTTCCTGGCTTCCATCGCCATCTGCATCCCGCTGTCGTTCTACTACAACTTCACCAATCCGTATCTCAACGACCTCGGTGTGCACGGCGCCGCCGGACTGCAGTCGCTGGGCCAGGTCTCCGAAGTGCTGCTGATGCTGGCCATGCCGTTCCTGTTCGTGCGGCTGGGGGTGAAGACCATGCTGGCGGTCGGCATGGCGGCCTGGGTCGTGCGCTACGCGCTGTTCGCCTTCGGCGATGCGGGCAGTGGCTTCTCCCTGCTTGTGATCGGCATCGTACTGCATGGCATCTGCTACGACTTCTTCTTCGTCACCGGCCAGATCTACACCGATGCCCACGCCGGCCCCGCCGCGCGCAGCAGCGCGCAGGGCTTCATCACCCTGGCCACCTATGGCGTGGGCATGCTGATCGGCACCTTCCTGTCCGGCGCGGTAGTGGAGCACTTCACCACTGCAGCGGGCCCGGACTGGCAGCAGATCTGGTTGTTCCCGGCCGGCGTCGCACTGGTGGTGTTGATCGCCTTCCTGCTGCTGTTCCGCGACCGCCCGGTAGCTGCGGCCGCGTCGTCCACCCCCTGAGGAGACCGGCCGATGCCCCTGCTTGGAATCGCCATCATTGGTACCGGCATGATCGGTGCGGTGCATCGCCGCGCGGCACTGCTGGCTGGCGCCGAGGTGCGCGGCGTGGCCGCCTCGTCGCCGCAGCGCGCGCGCGAGGTGGCGCACGCGTGGAATGTCCCGCGCGCCTATCGCGATATCGAGGACGTCGTTGCTGATCCCCAGGTACAGGTCGTGCACATCTGCACGCCCAATCATCTGCACCGCACGATGGCGCAGGCCGCACTGGAAGCCGGCAAGCACGTGATCTGCGAGAAACCGTTGGCGACGACGCTGGTCGATGCGCAGGCGCTGGCGGCGCTGGCCGCCTCGACCGGATTGGTCGCCACCGTCCCCTTCGTCTACCGCTACCACCCGGTGGTCCGCGAGGCACGTGCACGCATCGCGCAGGGCGACCTGGGGCCACTGCACCTGATCCATGGCAGCTACCTGCAGGACTGGCTGCTGGATCCGGCCAGCAACAACTGGCGGGTTGACCCGGCACTGGGTGGTACATCGCGCGTGTTCGCTGACATTGGATCGCACTGGTGCGACCTGGTTGAATGGGTCAGCGGCGAGTGCTTCGCCGAAGTGAACGCGGCGTTTGCCACGGTGATCGCCGAACGCAGCGCAACCACCTCCCAGAGCTTCAGCACGCCGGCGACAGACAGCGCAAAGCAAGCGGTCGAGAGCGAGGACGTGGCCGCAGCGATGTTCAGGACCGGCGCGGGCACGCTGGCGTCATTGACGGTCAGCCAGGTCTCGGCCGGACGCCACAACCGGCTCTGGTTCGAGATCGACGGCGCCAACGCCAGCGTGGCGTTCAACCAGGAGGATGCCGAGCGGCTGTGGATCGGCCTCCCCGAACAGCGCGAGGAAATCTTCGTGCGCGGCCCGGGCGCCGGCAGCGCCGAACAACGCCGGTTGTCGCCGCTGCCAGCGGGGCACGCGCAGGGCTACGGGCAGTGCTTCGAAGCGTTCGTGGCCGACACGTATCGCGCCATTGAAGGCGAGCGGCCGCAGGGCCTGCCCACCTTCGAAGACGGCCTGCGCTCGGCGCGGATCGTTGATCGTGTCATTGCATCGGCCAGGTCACGCACCTGGACCGCCATCGGTTGAATCCCGGGAGGATCTGTTGATGAACGTCCCTGTCCGTAGAACTGCAACCCTCGTCCTGCTGCTGCTCGCAGTCCTGCCCGCCTTCGCAGGAAACACAGCCGGTGCGCAGAAGCCCATCGCCGTGCAGATGTACACGCTGCGCAACGCCGGGCCGCTCGACCAGCAGCTGAAGATCGTCCACGACGCGGGTGTGCGTGCGGTGGAGACCGTCGGTACGCAGAATGCAAGCGCTGTGGAACTGAAACAATTGCTGGACCGTTACTCGATCAAAGCGGTTTCGTCGCACGTTCAGCTGGCCGAGCTGCGCGACAACCTGGATGCCGTGGTGGCCTTCAACCGCTCGATTGGCAACAGCACGCTGGTGGTGCCCTACCTGGACCAGAAGGACCGCCCGCACGATGCCGCCGGCTGGACCGCATTGGGACGGGAGCTGGGCCGGATTGCCAGGCAGGTGCGCGGCAAGGGGATGCAGCTGGCCTACCACAACCACGACTTCGAGCTGGTCGACTTCAATGGCAGAACCGGACTGGAGCTGCTGTTCGACGCCGCCGGCCCCGAGCTGCAGACCGAACTGGACCTGGCCTGGGTCGCGCGCGCGGGCCTGGACCCGGTCGTGATGCTTGGCAAGTTCCGCGGCCACGTATTTGCGGTACACGCCAAGGACAATGCGCCCAAGGGCCAGGCCGAAGACGAAGGTGGATTCGCTGCGGTCGGCCAGGGCGTGCTGGACTGGAACGCGATCCTGCCAGCCGCCGCCAACGCTGGCGTGCAGTGGTACATCGTGGAACACGACCAGCCACGCGACCCTGCCAAGGTCATCCAGGCCGGCGCGGACTACCTGCGTGAACACCTGACTACCAACCCGCCCACCCGCGCCCACCGCTGACGCATCAAGGAGCCCCACATGAAAATGATCCTGGCAGTGGCCGTGGCCCTGGGCGGCATGAACGTTGCGACGGCAGCGTGGGCCAAGGACGACCCGGCCGCAGGTGCGAAACTCTACGCCCAGCACTGCACTGCCTGCCACGGTGCTGAACGCACCGGTGTACCACCGACGTTCCCGGCGCTCACCGATGTCGGCAAGCGGCTGCAGCCCGCCCAGGTCAAGGACAGGATCAGGAAGGGCGGCGACCTGATGCCACCCTTCCCGCAGCTGTCACAGCAGGAGATCGATGACATCGCCAGCTACCTGGCGAAGTAGCCGGTGAGCGCTACAGCTCGCGCACCCAGATGTTGCGGTAGCTGACCTTGGAGTCATGTTCCTGCAGATACAGCGGCGCGCACCCATGCGGTGCGTACGAAGGCGCACCGATGTATTCGGTCCTGCCCGCCAGCACGGTGTCGTCCTGTACCAGCACGCCGTTGTGCAGCACGGTGATCCGTGCGGGCGACGTCAGGCCGCCGCCCGGCGAGAAGCGCGGGGCCTTCCAGATGATGTCGTAGACCTGCCACTGGCCCGGTGCGCGCGAGGCGTTCACCCGTGGCATGGCCTGCTTGTAGATGGAACCCGCCTGGCCATTGGCATAGGTCGGGTTGTGGTAACTGTCGAGCACCTGCAGTTCATACAGTTCCTGCAGGAAGATCCCGCTGTTGCCCCGGTTCTGGCCGTCGAAGCCCTTCGTTTCGGTGGGCGTGCGCCACTCGACATGCAGCTGGACATCGCAGAAGCGTTGCCGGGTGCGGATGCCCTTGCTGCCCGGAACGACAGTCATGGCGCCATCGGCCACCTCCCAGGGCACGCTGCCACCCTGCTCCGCCTCCCACGCGGAGACATCCTTGCCATCGAACAGCACGATCGCATCGGACGGTGCCTTGCCAGGTGGCGTTGCCACGGTCGCGGGCACAGGACTCCACACTTCGGTCTTCTTCGGGTCACGCACAGCGTCGGCATTGTCCTGTGCGAACGCAGATGCAGCGGCCAGCAGGCCGGCGGTGATCAACGCAGGGCGGATCATCAGGTTGGTGTCCATCAGCTGGTCCCCCAGGCAGGTGTGCCGGGGACATAGGCGAGGTCACCGTCGTAGCGCCCCGGCACGGCGACATACTGCAGCACCCCGGTCGCACCGACCTTGGAGGTGAAGAAGCCGAAGATGGCCAGCTGCTTGATCATCGTGAAGTAATGCGGCATGGCTTCGCCCTCTTCGGGCGTTCCGGTCTCGGTCACGTCTGCATTGCGCGCCTTGGCTTCGGCATCCAGTGTACGCAGCAACCCGGTGCGCGCCTCCGGCGTGAGCGACACGAAGCGGCCACCGGCGCGCTTGTCGATGTCCGCCAGCCCGGCGCGGAACACCGCCTGCTGCCTGGCGGTGTAGCAGTCGCTGACGAACGTCGCCATGAACGCACCGGCGCCCGCGTCCTTCGCCCCGGGTGTCCGGGTCCGCGGCAGGATGGTTTCGGCAATCTCGTCCAGCGTGCCGATTTCGGCATCGGAGAACGCGGCCATCATCCCGGCCGCTGGTGCTTTGCCATGCACCAGCGCTGGCAGGCCAACCATCGCCGCACCGGTGGCGGCGACGATCATCTTCAGCAGTTCGCGGCGATCCATCACAGGTTCCCCGCTTTCAGTTCGCGTACCGCGTGGTCAGCCGCGCGCGCGGTCAGCGCCATGTAGGTCAGCGACGGATTCACGCAGGCGCTGGAGGTCATGCAGGCACCGTCGGTGACGTACACATTGGGCGCGTCCCACACCTGGTTGTGCGCGTTCAACACCGAGCTCTTCCGGTCACGTCCCATACGCGCAGTCCCCATCTCATGGATGCCCTTGCCCGGGGCATAGTCGTTGTCGTGCATCTTCACGTCCTTGACGCCGGCCGCCTCCAGCATCTCGGCGGCGTCAGCGGCCATGTCCTTGCGCATCGCCAGTTCGTTGGCGCGCATGGACACATCCATCGCCAGCACCGGCAGCCCCCACTTGTCCTTACGGTCGCGGTCCAGGTGGATCGTGTTGTCGTGGTGCGGCAGCATCTCACCGAACCCGGTCATGCCGATGCGCCAGTCACCCGGCACGGTCAGCGCCTCCTTCAGGTCGGCACCGATGTTCAGCTCGGCGATCTCGCGCGACCAGCCGGTGCGGCTGGCACCGCCCTGGTAGCCGAATCCGCGCAGGTAGCCACGCTTGTCGGCGGCGACATTGCGGAACCGCGGAATGTAGAAGCCGCACGGACGGCGGCCGAAGTAGTACTTGTCTTCGTAGCCCTCGACCCGGCCCGAGGCGCCCGCACCGAAATGATGGTCCATCACGTTGTGCCCCAGCTCGCCCGACGAAGAGCCCAGCCCGCCTTCCCACACATCGGTGGCCGAGTTCATCAGCAGCCAGGTCGAGTTGAAGGACGATGCGTTGAGGAAGATGACCTTGGCCGTGTACTGATAGGTCTGCCCGGTCTCGGCGTCGATCACCTCCACGCCACGCGCACGCTTGCGATCCTTGTCGTAGAGCACTTCCTTGACGATCGAGAACGGCCGCAGGGTCAGGTTGCCGGTCTTCATCGCCGCCGGCAGCGTCGCCGACTGGGTGGAGAAGTAGGCACCAAAGGGACAGCCCAGAATGCACTTGTTTCGATACTGGCAGTTCACGCGCCCCTGCTCGGGCATCGGCTGGGTGATGTTGGCAGTGCGCGAGTGGATCATGTGCCGCGTGCCACCAAAGGCCTTCTTGATCCGTGCGGCCACGTCCTTCTCGACGATGTTCAACGGAACCGGCGGCAGGAACTCACCATCCGGCAGCACGTCCAGTCCCTCGCGCGTGCCGGCGATGCCGGCGAACTTTTCCACATGGTCATACCACGGCGCGATGTCGGCGTAGCGTATCGGCCAGTCGGTGGCGATGCCGTCCTTGAGGTTGGCTTCGAAGTCCAGGTCGGAAAACCGATAGCTCTGCCGGCCCCACATCAGCGAGCGCCCACCGACGTGGTAGCCACGGAACCAGTCGAAACGCTTGGTTTCGATGTAGGGTGAGTCCTGCTCGTTGGCCCACATTCCTTCCAGGTTCTCGGCGAGGCCGTAGTCGCGCATCAGCACCGGAAAAGCGGCCTTCATCGCCTGCGTTGGCCGATTGCGGTGCGGGAAGTCCCACGCTTCCTTCATCGCATTGACGTAGTCCTTGACGTGCTCGATGTTGCGTCCTCGTTCCAGCATCAGGACCTTCAGGCCCTTCTCGGTCAGCTCTTTTGCCGCCCAACCGCCACTGATTCCCGAGCCAACAACGATGGCGTCGTAGTGATTATCTGCCATGGGTCTCTCACCTGGGTGGATATCGTTTCAGACGTCGCAGAGGCGGATCGCCTCGCGCAATGAGGCAACGGGATCGGGCGCGGCAGGCATGAACTCCTGCGCCAGATACCCCTTGAAACCGGTGTCGCGGATCGCGCGACAGATGGCCGGATAGTTCAGCTCCTGCCGGTCTCCGATCTCGTTCCGGCCGGGCACGCCTGCGGTGTGGTAGTGCTTGAAACAGGCATGGTGTTTTCCGATGGTGGCGATGATGTCGCCCTCCATGATCTGCATGTGGTAGATGTCGTAGAGCAGGCCGAAATTGTCCGAGCCGAGCCGCTGGCACAGCTCCACGCCCCATGCGGAGTGGTCGCACAGGTAGTCGCGATGGTCGACCCTGGAGTTCAGCAGTTCCATCACCAGCACGACGCCGCGCTTCTCGGCATGCCCGAGGACGCGCTTGAGGCCGGCCTCGGCATTGGCCATGCCGTCGTGGGGGTCCATGCCATTGCGGTTGCCGGAGAAGCAGATGAGATTGCGATAGCCGGCATCGGCGACCAGGTCGATGTGCCGCGTGTAGCGCTCCACCAGCGGGTCGTGGAACTCACGGCCGGCAAAGCCCTTGGTCAGGCCCAGCTCCGCACCGTTGCACATCGAGCTGTAGACGCCGTGGGCTTTCAGCGTGGGCCAGTCATCCGGGCCGGCCAGGTCGATGGCGGCGAAGCCGATGTCCTTCACCGTCGTGCAGAGCTGGGCGACCGACAGCTGCGGGAAGGTCCAGCGGGCGACGGAATGCTTCAGGTTGCCCTTGAGCGCTGCGGTGGCGGCGAATGCAGGCAACGCTCCCGCAGTACCCAGGGCTACGCCTCCAGCAACCGCCATGCGCAACGCATCACGCCGCGTGAGCCCCGTGGCCGGAGCCGGTCTGATCGAATGGACGGACATCCACCTGCCGGCCTCCCAACCGGTATCAAACGCAACGATTCACTGCAATGCAATCGATTGCACCATAGGGGAGGAAATTGTCTGTTTGCAAGTCGCGGTGCACGAAAACTGATGCTGCGAAGCACAACTCCGCAGGAATCGCGGACAAAGAAAAGCCCCGCATGAGCGGGGCTTTCTTTTCTGCAGCAGGCGAGCGTCCGATCAGAACAGTTGTGACTACCAAACGTGTAAACAAATCCTCGCTGGTCAAGCAAGGTAGGCGTTCTGTTCGATTGAGCCTGTTCTAACGTAAACATCTGCACTCGTCAGGTGCACCCGTCAGTCAAGAGCATCGACACGGCCCGGCAGGCGCGCGCCAGGGATGTCCCCGCCTTCAAGCCATTCCTTTACTTCATCCAGGCCCAAGAACTTCGCCATCCTCATCATCCAAACCAAGGCAACGCCTGCCTTGGGCGAATCAAAAACAAAGTTCTCGCGCAAAAGCTTGAGAAATTCATCGAAGATAACGCTGCCAGCCACGCACGGCTGGGAGAGCAACCTCATCAAGGCGCAGAGCTCGTGACGTCGAGCGAAAGTAATCGATCAAACCAAGGCTTCGCGATTAGCAAACGCGTCAGCTATTCGTCTTCGTCACCTGCAGCCTCAACGCTATCGTTGATGAACTGAAGGGCCCTGCGATGTTCTTCGAGGACTGTGTCATGGGCGGGCATACCAAGACAAGCAATCTTGGAGAAGGCATGAATGACCTCCTTAGCTTCCTCATATCGTTTCAGCCGAAGCAGGCTGTCCACGAGTCCAGACGCGACCAACACATCGCGAGGACGAAGCTTCTCAAGCGCACGAAGCGCCCAGAGGGACAACTCCGCGTCATCGCTCCGAAAACCAATCCCAACAAGAAACAACCACGCGACCTCACAAGCGGGATCGCGCTTTACAAGATCCAAAAGGTGGTGACGCGCGGCATTGTCGTCACCCGCCTCAAGCATACTGGTAATTTTATCAATATCCATCAAGGTCGCTCTGCTTCATTAACTTCTGGCACCGATAGGGAACGCACCCAAGCATACAGCGTGCCAAGTTCCCACCCCAGAGACCCGGCTGGTTGAAATCATCTTTAGCGCGAGTGCAGGTAGTCTTACAGCCCTGGATATAGCTTTGGCGGTCAGCAACGAAGTCGTCGTCATCTCCGTCGGCACACGCAGATTTGATCAATGCAACAGCCATCTGCGACGCTGGACTATTCGGATTCAGAATACCTTGGCCCAACTCCCAGCATCTCCCCTGCCTTAAGGGCATTCCGAAGGCTATCGCTGTTGATCATTGGGCCAAAGTCCCAGTTGCCGTTCGGATTGCGGAGGTCGCCTCCATTGTACGCCCCAACAGCACCCGGGGCGCCCGTGACCACGGGGGGCGGGGGCAGCAAAGGAATTGCCTGCATCCCATCGGGATCAACTGATGCGAGCGGGTTGCCCTTCACGTAAGAACCGAGGCAGAAGCCGACAACGCTTGAAAGGCAGATCCGCCATCCGGGACGTGCCCATCGCACAGCAACTCATTGACGCTGACTTCCTGGACTTCGTGGAAGACATTCGACAATGCGGCCATCCTCGGCTTTTCCCTCACCTCTCGGCGGGTGTCAACCGCAAAACGGGCGACTCAAACGCTCGCTACAGCCAAGCGGCACTCAACCAGTTCAGCACCTACATGAAGCGTCTGGGCTTCAGAAAGGGTGTTGGGTTTCATGCATTCCGCCACACCATCGCCACGGAACTTCATCACCAGGACATCCCGGAAGAGGTCATCGCACTGATCACCGGGCACTCGCCCAACAAGCGTGTCGCCGTCTTGCACGAGGCCTACTTCCACAAAAAACCAGCGTTGGCTCAAAATAAGAAGGTTCGCACCATCAAGCGTTACCAGCCTAGCGTTGAACTGCCTAAGTATGAGCGAGGTCAGTTCGCAGCACAGCTTTCCGACCCCAGCAAGTTCTACCCATAATGGCCACCCGGCCACCGCGCGTGTGGCAATCAAGCTCGTTCAACACTAGGCTAACGGCTGTCCATTTTGAGGAAATCTCTAATGCCTATCGATTTGACGGGATTGTCGGTCAAAGAGCTGCGCTCTTTGATCAGCACCGCAGAGAAGCAGCAGACCAAGATCCTGACACGCCCGAAGGCTGCTGCCATGCGTGCCAAGATCAACAAATACGTCAAGGATCATGGCTACACAATCGAGGAACTCTACGGAGTTCCTGATGCGGCGGCGCCCAGCAAGTCCAAGAAGACAAACGTCCGGAAAAGCCCTTCGGCCCGCAAACTGGGCAAGGTGGCTCCGAAGTATCGCAACCCGGCCAATCCTGAAGAGACTTGGACTGGGCGCGGTAGGCAGCCCAAGTGGATGGCCCTGCTGGTTGCTAAGGGAGCATTGCCTCAAGATTTCCTGATTAGTTAATCCTGCGACTAATCAAGGCGGCCGGCTTCTGCCTAGCATGCAGCCGGCCGACCGGCCGGCCGGCCGGCCGATGAATGATGCAGGACTGAATGTCAGGGTGAGCCCGAGCTCTTGCCTGCAGCCTCAAGTCTATCGTTGATGAACTGAAGTGCTCTGCGATGTTCTTGCAGCACGGTATCGTGAGCAGGAATTCCAGGAACGGCTGCATCCGAAAAGGCGCGAATGACCTCCTTCGCCTCGCCATAGCGCTCCAGCTGAATCAAACAGTCCACCAACCCAGAAACAACGAACGCGTCACGCGGTCGGGTTTTTTCAAGCTGGCGCAACGCTTGCAGCGATAGATTCGCGTCATTTGTTCGAAAACCGAGGCCGACCAACAATAGCCAAGCGCGCTCGGAAGAGGGATCACGCTCAACGATCTCCAACAGTTGTTTACGAGCACCATCCAGGTCGCCCGACTCCAGCAGCAACTTGGCACTCCTAATATCCATTGACATCGCTCTCCTTGATCAAGTCTTGACAGCGGTGCGGGACGCAGCCGGTCATGCAACGAACGAAGCTTCCCCCCCAAACACTAGGCTGTCTGAAGTCACCGCCTGCGCGCGTGCATGTCACTTTGCAGGCTTGAATGTGCTCTTGGCAGTCTGCCTCAAGATCATCCTCCCCATCCGCACATGCCGACCGAATCAACGCAACCGCCATCTTGGACGCGGAACTCTGCGGATTCAGGATGCCATTCGGCCCAAGGAGACCGTTTGTCCCAACCCCCAGCATCTCACCCGCCTTAAGGGCATTCCTAAGGCTATCGCTGTTGATCTTTGGACCAAAATCCCAATTGCCGTTCGGATTGCTGAGGTCGCCCCCATTGTACGCCCCAACGGCACCGGGGGCGCCCGTGACCACGGGGGGCGGGGGCAGCAAAGGAATTGCCAGCATCCCATCCGGGTCAACCGAGGTGAGAGGGTTGCCCTTCACGTAGCCATAGGTGCTGATTCCCCCCTGCAATCCGAGCGGGTCTGACGTCACGAAGCGGCCACTGGCGGGATCGTAGTCACGCTGAACGTTGTAGTGAAGGCCGCTTTCAGCGTCGTATCGCTGCCCAGGGAAGCGCATCGCGAACTCAAACAGCGTGCCGTCCTGGTCCGGATCCTCGTTTGGTGCCGTCGCACCGAACGCTTCCCCCTTCAGATCCCAACTCCAAACTGCGACGTCACGGGCTGGATCAACGACAACGCGAGGGGTGCCCAGATGATCCGGCTGAACGTAGTAGAGCGCGCTACCCTTCAGCAATCCGACAGGCAGGTTGTCCAACCAGATCACCTGCTGACGCGCAATACCCGCCTGGTCGTATTCCCCCAGCCATTGCCCGCGCTCATCGTAGAGACTCAGCGCTGAGGCACCTCCGGCCTTACGTGCTATCTGCTGGCCAAGATCGTTGTAATGGTATTCCGCAGCAACCGCGCCGTTTCGCTTCACCGCACTCAGGCGCCCCATTGCGTTGTAAGCAAACTCGCGTTCTACGCCTTGGATCGAAAGCGTGTTGCCAGCCGCATCGTAGGCACGCGACACGCCCCCGGCGCTTTGCAGGCGATGACTGTCTGACGGATAGACGTAGGCTTGATCAACTCCATTGACCTTCGCGGACGTGCGATTGCCCGTGGCGTCGTAGGCGTAGCTGTCGATGATCGAGCCAGTCGCCGCATCCTTGAAGGCAGTCAGTCGGCTCAATGCGTCATAGGTCATCGATACGGACGTTGCCCCAGTCCCTCCGGAGGTGAGGCCGGTCAACTCGCCCACGGCACTGAACGAGAAGGCTGCATTCAGTGCTCCCGAGCCACTGCCGATCAACGCTGACGGACGGTAATCCTGGTCAACGTCTCGCGCCAGCGTACGCCCGTTGCCGTAGGCCCAGCCTGCAGTGGGGCCGAAGGGATGGCGCTTTGCACTGGAAAGCAACACGACACGAGCAGCACCCGGTCGCGTCACGCCGATCTCGGTGACCATGCCGGCTGCATCTCGCTTGTAGTCCGCCACCATTCCGTCAGGATAGGTGACAGAACGAAGTCGGCCAGCATTGGTATAGGCATAGCTGACGCCTACGCTCTGCCCCGATGACGTCTGCACCTTGCGCGTCACATTTCCGGCGCGATCGTAGCAATACTGGGTTTTAGCGCCGTCATCCTGCATGGATGAGAGCCGGCCGCTTGCAAACGACTCACCGGCTGAGCAGATGTCCTCGACTTGGTCATACACGTATGACGCAACAATCGCTTGGTCCCCATAAACCTTGCGCACCACGCGTCCCAGGGCATCGTATGTGTAGCTGCTAGCCGTGCCATTGGCGTCAACCTGCTTCGCCGGCTGCCCTGCACTGTTGTAACTGGCAGTGGTTGCGCCCGTGTCAGGACTCTGGCGGCTCAACAAGTCGCCCAGCCCTGAATAGCCGTAAATGGTCGCCAGGCCTTTGGGATCGACCACCTTGGTGGTCCGGCCTTCGACGTCATACTCGTATCGCGTCTCGACCGCCATTCCGGAAACGTCCTGAAGCACCCTGCTGGGCCTTCCATAGGGATCGTAGTCAAACTGCGTCTTGCGCTTCAGGGCATCGGTGATGAGCTGGACGTTGTTCGCCAGATCATACGTAAAGTCGGTTGAATTCCCCGCTGCCGTCTTCTGGGACACCAGTTGCCCCAGCTTGTTGTAAACGCGAGAGAGCGAACGCTTCAGTCCACCACCTGCGTCGAACACCTCCTCTTTCGTGCGATTGCCTGCCACATCGAGGGTGTAGCGAATGTTGTTCCCGGCCCCGTCATTGATCTGGACGAGACGGTGCGCATCATCGTAAGCGTAGCTGAGGGATACTCCATCGGGGTCAGCAACCGATGCGACATTACCTGTTGCGTCATAGGACAGGGAGGTCACTCGATCGTTGGTGGACGCAGCTCCGTCCATGCTGTTCCGCTCGGTTATCGAGGTAAGCTTGCCTCGAGTGGAATAGCCAAAATCATGGATCGTGCCGGTCACGTCTCGAAGGCGGCTGACACGTCCATTTCGGTCGTAGGCCAGCCGTGTCGTCACTTGACCGAGAGCATTGGTCTCGGACTGAAGGTCACCAGCGCGGTGGCAGGAGCCCCCGAGAACGCCGCAACCCGACTCATCCGCGGCCAGGTAGTAGCTGTACCTGGTAACGTCCTGAACATCGGTCCGAGGCCCGTCTTCTGCAAGGACAAGACCGATTTGCGGGCATTGGGTGGCATCCACCGCCGAGCAGTAGGCGGTGGTCCATTGACGAACCCCAGCGGGTGCATTGGTTGCAGCTCCGCACGCATACCCGACCGCAGCCGAATTAGCAGGATCCACCTCGCACCGCGCGACCTCCAGGCCCAACGCGTTGTACTTCCATGAACTGCTGGAAACGGCCACGCCCGCAGAGTTCTTTACCACCCGACTCAGGGGCAAACGCAGTGCGTTATCCCACGTGGTCGTCGTGGTGCGCTGCTGGGGGGTGTCGGCGGCGTCAACCTGTTCGGCCAGCAACCCGTCTGCCGTGTAAGTGGTCCTTGTAGTGATTCCCTTGAAGTCCGTGACCGACGCCGGGTAGCCGTTCACGTCATAGGTCATGGCCTTGTAGGGTTGGTTGCATTGGTCACCGCAGGCGGCCGAACCGCCCGCGGGCATCAGACGCCCCTTTCCTGTATCCACGAAGCCTAACTTGGAAGTGGCTCCGAGTGGCCCCTTGACGGTTACTGGCAGCGTTCCCTTCCAGGTGGAAGCGGCGTAGTCCAAGGTTGTGGTATCAACTCCGCCAGCGAACTCTGCGTGATAGGCGCGATGGTTGTAGTCGAATTTAATGGTCTCGTGACGAACGCCTTTCTCATCCACAATCCCTGTGAGGAAGGACGTCCCTGCGACAGTGGGGCTGTTGGCTGTTTCGTTGTAGATGTAACCCTTGCTTGTGGCGTCCGGATAGGTCACCGAGGCAAGCTGTCCTGCGGGGTTGTAGCCAAACGTTTGCGATGCACCGTCTGGCAACATCATCGTGGTCAATCGCGATGAGGCATCATACTTGAAGCTCAACGTGCGCCCGCTGGCGTCGCCAACGGTCAACAGGAGTCCAGCGACTGGCGCCACATCTGCCGGCGTGGTTGCGTCCGAATACTGCAAATACAGAAGCTTCCTGCCTGCAGAGTCATAGACCTCCTTCAGCAAGCCTGTTGCATCGTAGATTTCGGTTTGGCGGTTCGCCGCCAACTGCAATGCATAGCCGGTGCCCGCCTCTCGATCAACGAGCACGTCTGCCACATCGGCGTCGACGGTCCAGCCGCTTGAGGTTCGAGTGAACCGCTCTGAACTGCCATCCGGCCGAATAGCACGGATGAACGTGTATTCTCCGGCGGCTCCAGTATTGGAAGCTAGCACCTCAAGTCGCCGATCAAACAGGTGGCGCCACTGACGCCCCAAGGAAGAACCCGGGGCACGGGGAGAACTGTTGTAGAACCGCCGGAACATCAGGCCTGACGGAGACTCGAAGTCCGTTTCCTGCCGATAGAAGTTGCCAGTGGAGGTATTGATCGGATCACCCTCAAACGGGCTTCCTGGATCACGGGCATTGGCCTTTGAAGCACTGTCAGCAGCACCTCGAGCCCCAGTTCCATCGGTAGCGGAGCCAAGCCCAGCCGAGCAACGCTTCTGGCACCCGCCGAAATTTTTCTGGGGCTGCCCAATCAATATCTCGGAAGCAAAAACATTGTCACTTGCACTCCCGTTGACGTAGATCGTCGCCGCCCAGCCATCGTTGCCGTATCGCACGGTAACAACGGGCGGCTTGGTGCACTTGGGGTCCTGTTGGCAAGGCGCTTGGATCTTCCCGACCAGGAAGTTGACCGCAGCACCGACGCTCTCAAACGAGCCAACCCCACGGAACGACTGGACCTTGTAGGGAGGGCCGTAGTAGGTGGCTGCACTTGCAGTCGATGCACCGCCTAAAGCTAGGCAGAAGGAGAGAATCGCGGCAGCCTTGTGGCTGCGCAGGGGCATTGCAAATGCCATTGGTACACACTCCATGTGAAAGAAAACTGGCAATTCCGGCCAAAGGATTCCATCCGACATCCGTCCTTAATGCGCGGAACGAACATCTTCTCCCCCAACCTTGCTGGGGATCGGCAAATCCTAGAGCAAGCTAATGACAGATTTTGTGCGACAAGACAAGCTTTGGAGAAGCACACCGCAATTGAGCATAGGCCCGCGGTAACCGTGTCCACACGGTGTGCAACAGCCCGGCGCCAGCTCGTTAGGCTTACTCCTGTCCTTCGCACGCCGTATCAAGACCCGCCGAAGCCATGCACCACCGATGGGCTCGCGCAGACGGCTTTCCCGTGCCGCTCTCCATTCTGATTCGCTATGGTGTGTCGCCAGTCATCCATCAACACCCTGCCGCAAGTAGAAGGTTAGATCACGGCCGGATTCTGCCGAACGAAAAAAAGGCCCCCATCCGCAACGATGAGGGCCTCTATCAACACTAAAACCGTCAAGTGGGAATCAGAACGGAATATCGTCGTCAGCGAAGTCGTCCATCGGCGGCGCCTGCTGCGGCTGCGGACGCTGGTTGCCACCCTGGTTGCCGTAGCCGCCGCCCTGGTTGCCGCCCTGGTTGCCATAGCCACCGCCCTGGCCACCACGCTGGCCGCCGCCACCGCCGCCGTACTCCTGGCGCGGTGCCTGCTGGCGCTGCGGACGATCGCCGCCGTAGTTGCCGCCACCACCGCCGCCGCCTTCACCGCGGCCGCCCAGCATCTGCATTTCATCGGCGATGATATCGGTGGAGTACTTCTCCACGCCGTCCTGGCCGGTGTACTTGTCGTAACGCAGGCTGCCTTCGACGTAGACCGAGCTGCCCTTGCGCAGGTACTCGCCGGCGATCTCGCCGAGCTTGCCGAAGAACACCACGCGGTGCCATTCGGTGCGCTCCTGCTGGTTGCCATCCTTGTCCTTGCGGACGCTGGTGGTGGCCAGGCTGATGCGGGTGATCGCCATGCCGCCCTGGGTGTACTTCACGTCCGGGTCGTTGCCAAGATTGCCGACCAGGATGACTTTGTTGATGCCGCGCGCCATAGGTACCTTCGTCCGTTGTCCAGGGGCAGACCGCCAGTGATAGCACAGCCCCGGGCGGGGTGCAGTACGCTGGGCCGCCCCTGGTGAAATTTTGGGGAATGCGAGAACGACGCATCTTACCATCGCCGCCGCCGTCCGCCCGGTCAGGAGACCCCGACCGCACCGAAGGATCAGGCTGATTTCCTTGTCCGGCAATGACTTACCTTCGCCCCGACCGACGTCCAGAGAGGCATTCGCGTCTGCGCATGGCATCATGCCCGGGCACCTTCCACCTGCCCGCTCCGCCCGCCCATGACGATCAAAGGCAAAGCCACCTCCCTGGACATCGCCCACCTGGCCGGGGTCTCCCAGCCGACCGTGTCGCGGGCCCTGCGTGGCAGCCCGATGGTCAACGCCGAGACCCGCGAGCGCATCCTGCGCATCGCCCGCGAGCTGAATTACAAGGTCGACAAGAACGCCTCCAGTCTGCGCCTGCGCAATGCCGGCACGCTGGCCCTGCTGTTCTTCGAGGATCCGACCAACGACGATTCGCTGATCAACCCGTTCTTCCATTCGATGCTGGGCTCGATCACCCGCGCCTGCGCCCTGCACGGGCAGGACCTGCTGGTGTCGTTCCAGCAGCTGTCCACCGACTGGCAGGCCGATTACGAAGACAGCAACAAGGCCGACGGCATCATCCTGCTCGGCTACGGCGACTACCACGAATCGCGCGACCGCCTGCAGCGGCTGGTCGAACAGGGCACGCACTTCGTGCGCTGGGGCGCCGCCCTGCCTGGCCAGCCCGGTGTCTCGATCGGCAGCGACAACTTCCAGGGCGGGCATGACATCACCACCCATCTGCTGCTGCAGGGCTGCCGCCGCATCGCCTTCCTTGGCCATGCCTCCAGCCACTACCCCGAATTCCAGGAGCGCTACCGCGGCCATGTCGCGGCGCTGCAGGACCACGGCCTGGCTGCCGAACCGGCGCTGCAGCACGATGCGATCACCACCGAGGCCTCCGGCCAGGAGGCCTGCCAGGCCCTGCTGGCGCGCGGCGAGCCGATCGATGCGATCTGCGCGGCCAGCGACCTGATCGCCATCGGTGCGATGCGCGCCCTGCGCGAGGCCGGGCTGCGGGTACCGCAGGACGTGGCGGTGACCGGCTTCGACGACATCCCGCTGGCCGCTTCGGTATCCCCGGCGCTGACCACCGTGCAGCAGGACACCAAGCAGGCCGGGCAGCTGCTGGTGGAACGCCTGCTGGCGCTGATCGGGCGGCAGCCGGTGGACAGCCAGAGCATCCCGGTGAAGCTGGTCGTGCGCGAATCATCCCTGCGCGGGTAGGCGCCGCGCCGCTGGGCCGGCGCTCCGGCCAACGCACGATGGCGGGATTCTCCCCCCATGACCAACGGCGGATGACGCCTGCCTGCTCGTAAGCGATAAACACGACGCACGTGTGGCATATCGGGGGCACCCGTCCTGAACTGCCAGCTGGTGGTCGAACGGGAGCCAATCGCATGCGATCCGGTGTTGCAGCCCTGCGCCTGCAGGACATCCGCGAAGATCGGTGATCTCTGGGACATGTCCTATAGGACGTTGCAGCTGCACGTCCCAGAGTTTCAGCCTTCAAGGCCGGCAACCCGATTTCAGGTCGCCCGGTCGATTCCATCTCGGTCCGCCTCTTCTCCTGGAGCTGCCAAGTGCTGAAGATCGATTCGCTGTCCAAGACGTACGCCAACGGCGTGCATGCCCTCAACAACGTCACCCTGGACATCCCGCGCGGCATGTTCGGCCTGCTCGGCCCGAACGGCGCTGGCAAGTCGTCGCTGATGCGCACGCTGTCCACCCTGCAGGAGGCCGACAGCGGCACGGCGACGCTCAGCATTCCGGGCGAGGCGCCGATCGACGTACTGCGCGACAAGGATGCGGTGCGCCGCCGGCTGGGCTACCTGCCGCAGGATTTCGGCGTGTACCCGAAAGTCAGCGCGCTGGACCTGCTGGAACATTTCGCGGTGCTCAAGGGCCTGACCCAGCGCGCCCAGCGTCGCGAGGTGGTCGATGGACTGCTGCAGCAGGTGAACCTCTGGGACGCGCGCAAGCGCAAGCTGGGCACCTACTCCGGCGGCATGCGACAGCGCTTCGGCATCGCTCAGGCGCTGTTGGGTGACCCACGCTTGGTAATCGTCGACGAACCCACCGCCGGCCTCGATCCGGAGGAACGCAACCGCTTCCTCAACCTGCTGGCGGCGATTGGCGAGAACGTGGCGGTGATCCTGTCCACCCACATCGTCGAGGACGTGACCGACCTGTGCCCGACGATGGCGATCATGAACAAGGGCCAGGTGCTGCTGACCGGGCGACCGGCCGATGCCATCGATGCCCTGCAGCAGCAGGTCTGGCGCAAGCAGGTCGATCCTTCGGAACTGGCCGACCATGAAGCACGCTACGTGGTGCTCTCGACCCGCCTGGTCGGGGGCCGCCCAGTGATCCACGTGCACAGCGCCAACGACCCCGGCGATGGCTTCGCGGCCGTGGCTCCCGACCTCGAGGACGTGTACTTCCAGCGCCTGCGCCTGCAGGCCCGTGCCCGCGCGGCAGCCTGAGCGGAGCACACCATGATCCTCGATTTCTTCCGTTTCGAGCTGCGCGAGCAGCTGCGCTCCCCGCTGCTGTGGCTGCTGGCCGGGCTGTTCGCCCTGCTCGCCTTCGCCGCCGCCTCCAGCGATGCGGTGCAGATCGGTGGCGGTAGCGGCAACGTGCACAGCAACGCGCCCACCGTGATCGCGCAGATGCTGGGCATCTTCACCCTGCTCGGCATGCTGGTCACTGCACTGTTCGTCAGCAATGCGCTGCTGCGTGACTTCGAACTGGGCACCGCCGAACTGATCTTCGCCAGCCCGGTGAAACGCCGCGACTACCTGGCGGGGCGCATCGCCGCTGCCCTCGCCGCCGGGCTGCTGGTTTACGTGGTGATCGCGTTCGGGCTGTGGCTGGCACCGTTCATGCCGTGGGTCGATCCCGAGCGCATGGGCCCGATCAGCTGGCAGGGCTATGCGTGGACGTTCGCGGTCATCGTCATTCCGAACCTGTTGTTCACCACCGCACTGCTGTCGCTGCTGGCGGCACTGACCCGCTCGATCCTGTGGGTCTACATCGGCCTGGTGGCCTACCTGGTGCTGTACGGTGCCAGCGCGGCCCTGCTGCGTGACATCGACAATACGTGGATCGCGGTGCTGAGCGAACCGCTGGGCATGCGCGCCCTCGGCCGCACGATCCGCTACTGGTCCACCGCCGAACGCAACAACGGGATTCCCGAGCTGGCCGGTTACCTGCTGGCCAACCGTGCTCTGTGGCTGGGTGTGGCTGCCGCGCTGTTCGCCGCCACCTTCGCGCTGTTCCGTACCGAACGCAGCGGCAGTGGTCGTCGGCGCTGGGGCCGCAGGCAGGCGCCACCGGTTGCCGATGCCGCCAGTGTCCGCCCCACCCGCGCAGCACTGCCGCGCGTGGTGCCGGCGTTCACCGCCACCACGGCGTGGCGGCAGTTCCTGCGCCAGGTGCGCTTCGATACACGCGGCGTGCTGCGCAGCGTGCCGTTCATCGTGCTGCTGGTGCTGGGCCTGGCCAACTTCCTGCCCAGCGCGCTGTTCCGGCAGACCCTGTACGGCACCTCGATCTGGCCGGTCACCTCGCAGATGATCATGGCCCTGCAGGGCGCCTTCAGCTGGCTGCTGGTGATCATCGTGCTGTTCTTCGCCGGTGAACTGGTCTGGAAGGAACGCAGCGCGCGTATCAACGAAGTGACCGATGCCATGCCGGTGCCGAACTGGGTGCCACTGCTGGCCAAGTTCACTGCGCTGCTGGCGGTGATCGTCTGCTTCCAGGCCGCCGGTGCGCTGGCCGCGATGGGCGTGCAGCTGGCCAAGGGCTACACCCATCTGGAGCCGCTGCTGTACCTGCGCAGCCTGGCGCTGGATTCGGTGGTCTACATCCTGATGGGGGGCCTGGCGCTGGTGCTGCAGGTACTCACCAACAACAAGTTCGTCGGTTACGCGCTGCTGATCGTGGTGATGATCGGCCAGGGCGTGCTCGGCCTGCTCGACTACACGCAGCACCTGTACAACTTCGGCAGCTGGCCCAACGCGCCCTATTCGGACATGAACGGCTACGGCCACTTCCTGCCAGGGCAGCTGGCCTTCCAGGGCTACTGGGCGCTGTTCCTGCTGACGCTGATGTGCCTGGCTTCAGCCTTCTGGGTACGCGGTGTCAGCCAGGGCCTGCGCCAGCGCCTGGCGCTGGCTGGCCGTCGGCTGCGCGGCCCTACCGGCGCCTTTGCGGCGCTGGCAGCAGTGGCGTTCGTCGGCGTGGGCGGCTGGCTGTACTGGAGCACCAACATCCGCAACGAGTTCATCCCGCCCGACCAGCAGCTGGACCTGCAGGCCCGCTACGAGCGCGAGCTGTCGAAGTACCGCAACCTGCCGCAGCCACGCATTGTCGCCGTGGACAACCGCGTGGACCTGTTCCCGGAATCGCAGTCAATGGTGATCGATGCGAACTGGACCATCCGCAACCTGCACGCGCAGCCCATCCAGGAACTGCATGTCTCAATGGGCGACGACAAGCAGCTGCTGGCCGCCGACCTCGGCGGGCAGAAGTTGACCTTCCACGACAAGGATCTCGGCTACCGCATCTACCGGCTGGACAGGCCGCTGCAAGCGGGCGAAACCCGCAGCGTGCATTTCCGGGTGGTGCAGAAGCCCAACGGCATCACCGCCGGCCAGGCCCCGAGCAACATCGTGGACAACGGCACGTTCTTCAACAGCCGCGTACTGCCGTCCTTCGGCTATAACGAGGGCGCCGAGATCAGCGACCGCAACGAACGCCGCAAGCGCGATCTCGGTGAACCGCGGCGCATGCCCAGGCTGGAAGACGAGGCAGCGCGGGCCAACACCTATATCTCCAATGATGCCGACTGGCTCGATTTCCGCACCACGGTGTGCACCGCGCCGGACCAGGTCGCGCTGGCACCGGGCTACCTGCGGCACGAGACCACGGTGAATGGCCGGCGCTGCTTCAGCTATGCCATGGACCGGCCCATGCTGAACTTCTACGCCTACCTGTCGGCACGCTGGGAGGTGCGCAAGGCGAAGTACAAGGACATCCCGATCGAGGTCTACTTCGATCCGGCGCACGGCTACAACGTGGACCGGATGATCGAGGCGGTGCAGAAATCACTGGCCTACTACGAGGCGAACTTCACGCCGTACCAGCACCGCCAGGTACGCATCATCGAGTTCCCGGGCTATGCCCGCTTCGCGCAGTCGTTCGCCAACACCATCCCCTACTCCGAGGCCATCGGTTTCATCGCTGACCTGCGTGACCCGGACAAGGTGGACTACGTGTTCTACGTGACCGCGCACGAGATCGCACACCAGTGGTGGGCGCACCAGGTGATTGGTGCCAACGTGCAGGGCGCAACGGTGCTGTCCGAATCGTTGTCGCAGTACTCGGCGCTGATGGTGATGGAGCAGGAGTACGGCCGCCAGCACATGCGCCAGTTCCTCAAGCGCGAGCTGGACGGTTACCTGTCCGGCCGCGGCGGCGAGGCCATCGAGGAACAGCCGCTGGAGCGCGTGGAGAACCAGCAGTACATCCACTACCAGAAGGGTTCGCTGGTGTTCTATCGGCTGCGCGAGGAAATCGGCGAGCAGGCCCTGAACCGGGCGTTGAAGCGCTTCCTGCAGGACAAGGGCTACCAGCAGCCGCCGTACACCACCTCACGCGAGCTGCTGGGCTACATCCGCGCCGAGACCCCGGCTGACCGCCAGCAGCTGGTCACCGATCTGTTCGAGAAGATCAGCTTCTACGACAACCGGGTGATGGCCGCCAGCGCCCGCAAGCGCGATGACGGGCGCTACGACGTGACCCTGGACCTGCACGCCGCCAAGCAGTACGCCGATGGCAAGGGCAAGGAGAGCGACGCGAAGATGGATGACTGGGTCGAGATCGGCGTGTTCGCCAACGGCCCGTCGGGCAAGGAGCGCGACCAGAAGGTGCTGTACCTGCAGCGCCACCACATCACCAGCGCCGAGCCGAAGATCACGGTGACGGTGGACGGGAAGCCGGATGAAGCGGGCTTCGATCCCTACAACAAGCTGATCGACCGGGTGAGCGATGACAACCGGCGCAAGGTGACGATGTGAGGGAGGGGGCGCGGGCCTGTGCGCCGGCGCTCCACGCAACGCGTGCGGGCTTGGCTCGGCCTTGCTGCTTGGCTTGGCCCTACTGTAGTGCCGAGCCATGCTCGGCACATTGTCCACGGCAGCCGCGAAAACTCAGTGCACCGCGGCCTTCGGCCCCAGCAACGCCAACAGCACATAGACCACGATCGAAGCGACGGTACCGAGCACCGCCGGCAATCCGAATGCCCACGCCGAACGACCCTGCTCGCGTGCCCACTGGGCCAGATACCAGGCCGAACCCAGGTTGATCAGCCAGGCAATGGCGAAGGCCGGCCACTGCACCATGCCCACCGCGCGCAGCAGGGGCATGGACACCAGCGCGGCAATGATGGCTGCGATCAGGAAGATCAGTGCGGAGCGGGAATGACGTGATCGTGCCGGTGAGCCGACAGGTAATTCCTTCAATTCCACAGCAGAGCCTCGATCCTGGTGTTATCCAAAAGGAACCACGTACGGCACCCGAAGGGAAGCGTTCTGTAGGGTCGGGCCGTGCTCGACTGATCCGGCATGGCGCGAACGGCAGCCGAGCATGGGCTCGGCTCTACATGACAATCAACCCTGGGCGAAGTCCTTCAGGATCTCGCCGATGCCGCTGGGCGAGATCTCGAAGCCCAGCGGGGTGCCCGGATTGATCACCACGCCGTAGCCACCCGGCACGCGACGCAGCACGTCCAGCATCAGCCAGCGGATCTGGTGTTCGGCCTGCTGGCTGTAGATGCCCACCCGCGACGGATCGGTAAACACGGCCACGTGCAACGTGCCCTGCTTGTCGAACAGCAGCGGGTCGAAACCGCTGCCATCGGGGGTCACCAGGCTGCCGGTCTGCAGCACCACCTCGGAGGCGACGAAGGCTTCCATGAAGGCGCGGATCGGCACCGCCCCGTCCATCGCCGCCTTCAGCAGGGTTTCGATCGGAGTCTGCGGGACGAGGTCGGTCATGGCGGCACGGCGGGGAGATAGGGGGGGCCTATTGTAGGGTCGAGCCTGCTCGACTGCTCGAAGAGCGTGCCAACCGAGGTTGGCACCCACCAGAGCGGTAGCGCCGGGCCATGCCCGGCGGCGCCCTCACCGTCCCAGACGCTGGTCCCGTGCCCGCTGGTCGGCCATCGCCTTGTCCAGTTCGGCCTGCAGTGCCGGCTGCTGCACGGTGGCGTCCAGCACATAGACCTTTACCCCATGCGCCGGCACGTCAGTCTTCAGTTGCCGCTCGACCTTCACCGTGCCGCCATCCAGCGCGTCACGCCAAGTGCCGGCTTGCAGGTAGCGATCCACCTCGAAGGCATGCGCGGCATCGCCCTTGTTCAGCAGCACCAGCACGGTCTGCGCGACCTCGCCCTGTTGCAGCACGCGGAAGAACACCGCCTCGTTGCCCTGCAGGCGCTCGTTCACCTGCAGGCCGCGCTGCAGCGCCGGGGTGGCTGCGCGCAGCCTGGCGATGCGCTGCAGCGGCGCGAAGATCGGGCTCTGCGGCGCAGCGTCCACACGCGGCTGGCCGAAGTAGGCACGATTGCCGGCATGCTCGGCGCGACCACGCATGAAGCCGGTTTCCGAGCCGTAGTAGACCACCGGAATGCCGCGCGCGGTGAACAGCCAGTTGTGCGCGTCGATGAAGCCATTGTCGCTGGCCTGCAGGCGCGGCATGTCGTGGTTGTCGTAGAAGCTCATCAGCTCGTACGGATTGGCATACGGGCCACCGCTCAGGTGCAGCGGCTCGGCCAGCGTCTCAAAGCCCTTGCCGGCGGTGCCGAAGGTCTGTTCCAGTGCGCCGCGCAGCGGGAAATCGAGCACGCTGACATTGGCATTGGCCGGCCAGGTGTGCTCGGCAATGGTCGCCGCGTTGTAGTCGAAGGCTTCGCCGAACATGAACATGCCCGGGTGCTCGGCGCGGATACGCTTGACGAACTCATGCCACCACGGGTGCGGCAGCCAGCCGATGGTATCGATGCGCAGCGCGTCCACGCCCTGCGCGGTCCACTGCAGGTAAGCGCCGACCAGATAGTCCATCACCGCCGGATTGTCCTGGTTGAAGTCGGACAGTTCGGCGAGGTTGCCGTCGAAGATCGAGCCGTCCTTGCTGTCGACCGGGCCGATGTTGTTGTAGAACGCGTGCAGCGGGTTGTGCTTCGGGTCCAGCTTCTGCGGTGGCAGGTTCTGGTGGTCGGCAATCAGCGTTCCGTCCTTGTCGAAGATCTGGCCAAACTGCGGCTGCCGTATCGGCATGGTCCAGGCCGGCGAACCGTGGTTGCCGACGATGTCCAGCACCACCTTCAAGCCGGCACCGTGCAGGCCCTTGGTCAGCCCGGCAAAGTCCAGGTCCTTGCTGGGCAGGTGCTCGTCGAGTTTGTAGAAGTTGATGCCCCAGTAACCGTGGTAGCCGGTCTTGCCGCGATCGGTCAGCGTGCTGGTGCAGCTGATCGGCTTGCTGCCGGTGAATGCTTCGTCCGGGTTGTCCACGATTGGCGTGATCCATACCGCGCCGAAACCCAGGTTGCGGATGTACTGCGCGTTGTCGAGTACACCACGGAAGTCGCCGCCGAGATAGCCGATGTTGCCATCCACCTTGTCCGGGCATGGCACCGGGATGTCGAAGGTGCGGTGCGCGCCACCCTGGTCGCGATGGTCATTGGATGGATCACCGTTGACGAAGCGGTCGGTGACCACGAAATACACCGCATCGCTGGCGAACGGTTCGGTGGTGCCGACGTAGTCCGGGCGCGGCGTGGCCACGGCCTGGCCGGCGAACAGGGCAAGGGAAACGGCAACAGCCAGAACACCACGCATCACACCACCTCCGGACGGGACGGAACCCGCAGCACGCACAGGCCGGCGATGAACAGGCTGCAGCCGCCCAACACCAGCACATGCATCGGCTGGCCACCCAGCCATGCGCGCAGGGCAAAGCCGAGCGCACTGGCCGCCACCAGCTGCGGGATCACGATGAAGAAATTGAAGATGCCCATGTACACGCCCATCTTCGACGCCGGCACGCTGTCGGACAGCAGTGCATACGGCAACGACAGGATCGATGCCCAGGCAAAACCCACACCCACCATCGACAGCAGCAGCCAGTGCGGGTCGCGGATGAACATCAGTGAGACCAGGCCGGCAGCGCCCAGCCACAGGTTGACCAGGTGGCTCCAACGCAGGCCGATCGCACGCACCATCGGCGGAATCAGCACCGCGGCCAGCGCGGCGAAGCCGTTGTAGGCGCCAAACAGCACGCCCACCCAGTTGGCACCTTCGTTGTAGGCCGCCGACTGTGGATCGGTCGAACCGAAGTGGGTACCGGCCACCGCAGCAGTGGTGTAGATCCACATGGCGAAAAGCGCGAACCATGAGAAGAACTGCACCCACGCCAGGCGGCGCATGGTCACCGGCATCGCGCGCAGGTCGCCGACGATGGCGGCCAGCATATGCGTGGCCGGCAACGCGCGCGCGGCCGCCAGCAGCAGGCCGTAGCCGGCGCACAGGCCTGCCAGCACGTACAGCATCCTGTCGCCTTGTCGCCAGGTGATCAGCAGCGCCAACAGCACACCCAGCCCTAGCCACAGGGCCACCCGCGTCCATGGGGCCGGGCCGTTGATCACCGCTCCCGCATGATGCGCCGGCGGTTCGGCATCATCGAAGGCAGCCAGTTCTGCTGGTGAATATTCGCGGGTACTGACCACCGTCCAGGTGATCGCCGCCAGCAGCACCACCGCGCCGAAGTAGAACGCATAGCGCACGGTGTCCGGCACCTCACCGGCGGCGGCCGTATTGGCGACCCCGAAGTGGGCCAGGATGAACGGCAGGAAGCTGGCGACGATGGCGCCCACGCCGATGAAGAAGCTCTGCATCGCGTAGCCGGCCGGACGTTGGCGTGGCGCCAGCTGGTCGCCGACAAAGGCACGGAAAGGCTCCATCGATACGTTGATCGAGGCATCGAGCACCCACAGCGTGCCGGCCGCGATCCACAGCATCGGCGAATTCGGCATCACCAGCAGGGCCAGCGTGGTCAGCACCGCACCGATCATGAAGAACGGACGGCGCCGCCCCCAGCGCGTCCAGGTGCGGTCGGACAGGTAGCCGATCACCGGCTGTACCAGCAGGCCGGTCAGCGGCGCGGCGATCCACAGCCCCGGTACCGCGTCGATGTCCGCGCCCAGCGTCTCGAAGATACGGCTGGCGTTGGCATTCTGCAGGGCGAAGCCGAACTGGATGCCGAGAAAACCGAAACACATGTTCCAGATCTGCCAGAACGACAGCTGGGGTTTGGCGGGGCGATTCATCGTGCGCCCTCTACAGCCACGGGCGCCACCGTCAGCGCCTGCACCTGCGCCTGGTTGAGCACGCCGTCGCGCCCGCCCTTGCCCCCGGTGTAGTGCGCGAAATGCTGCAGTGTGCTCATGTTGAAGCCCTCTTCAAGCGTAACCGCGCATCGGCCCTTCGGCACCGGGAACGTCGCCGAGGTCGAGTCCTGCACGGCCACGCTGTGCGGCAGGGTGACGGTGTGCCGCTGCAACGGCTGGCCAGGGCACTGCAGCGCCAGCTGCTTTACCGCGGCGGTCACGCCCGTGTTGATCGGCCCATTCGGGTTGCTGTACTGCAGGCGCAGGCGCACCTGCCCCGCCTTGGCCGAGGTGAACTGCCAGCGCTCGGCACCCTTCAGTCGCTGCTGCGGACCGACGCAGACCATCGGGCTGTGCAGCGATTCCAATGCGCCGTCGCGCCGGGTCAGGCTCAGGCAATGCTGCAGGCCATCGTCACCGATGCGTGCCAGGCCATTGCTGGCGGTGAGCGCGCGACCGTCCTGCCACAGCACCTGGCCGGCAGCGACCTCGATGTTCCAGCCCCTGCCCTTGCGTCGCGCCTGCGGCGCGGCCGGCGTGGCCGGTGCGCGCGCATTGGCGTCGGCCGTCGTCGCCACGCTGCGCGGTGCCGCTGCGGTGGCCACCAGCTGCACGGTGGTGGTGGCACCACGCGTCTTTACCTGGCCCGCCACCAGCAGGCCATCACCCACCTGCTTCGGCCGCTCAAGCACATAGCGCTTGCCATCGGCCTCCAGGGAGATGCGGCGCTGCTTGCCGAACAGTTCGGGGACCAGCGCGGCTGGCAGCTTGGGCTGCACGCGGCCGTCAGCCTGTACGCCGAATACGCCTTCGAGCACCATCGACAGATACCCAGCCACCGACCACAGCTGGCGCTCCGAATTGACCACCGGCCCGCTGAGCGCGCCTTCATCGACATGCACGGCCTGGCTGACCAGCTCGTAATTCTCCATGTTGGAACCGGCCAGCGCGGCACCCTGCATCAGCGAGCGGATCTCGGCGGCGATGCGCGGCGCATCGTCCAGCTGCCGCGCCGCACGCAGCGAGTAGGCACTGACGAACGGCCAGATCGCCCGGTTGTGATAGATCGGCTGTTGCGCTTCCTGCGGCCAGACCACCGGGCTGCCGGCTGGCCCCATCGGATAAGCTGCCAGCGCACGCCGCGCGCGCTCGGGCGGCAGCACCTCGGCAAGGATGCCCAGCGACAGGCCGAGCAGATCGACCTTGGCGTAAGGCACCGGGTGCGCCGCTTCGCCGATGTAGCTCATGTACTGGCCGATATCCTCGCGCCAGAAGCGCGCATCGATCTGCTGCGCCAATGCGTCGGCCCAGGCCTTGTAATCGGCCGCGCGGGCATCGCCTCGCTGCCCGGCCAGGCGTTCGGCCAGGCGCAGTGCCTGGTAGTGCAGCACGTTGGTGGACAGTGCATAGGAATCACCGATGAAGCGCACATCCTCGCGGGTCCAGTCCGGATAGGTCTGCTCGCGCCAGTCCAGGAACGAAGTCTCGCCACGGTACAGGCCCATCTGCGCGTCGAACACCATCGCGCGGTCCTGCGCCAGCGTGCCCTGCAGCGCCTGCCAGACCTGGTCGGCAAATGCGCGATCCTCCAGCAACTGGCGAGCCGCCAGGAACCACACCACGCGGTCGCTGCTGATCGGCCAGCTGCCACCGGAACCGGTGTCCTGCGCCACAAACAGGCCGGGCGTGTGCCCGTCGCGCGCCGCCGACAGTTTGAACTGCAGCGACTGCCGGGTGCGCTTCGGGTCCAGGCGTGCGAGCGCCAGATCGGCGGCAAAGCTGACATCGCGCGTCCACACATAGGGCCAGCGCGCGCCGGTCTGGAAGCACTCGCACGGCACCGGTCGGCCTTCGTCGAACGCGGGATCGCGAATCGCGTCCACGCGGTCCTGGTCCATCTCCTGCTGGGCCAGCGCGAACAGGGCATCGAACATCACGCTGCCGGTCTGGCTGCGCATCGGCATCGGCGCGATGCGCACCTCGCCGCGCCCTTCCGGTGTGCGCGCATGCAGCACGAAGCTGCCGTTGGCAGCGGCTTCGGCACGCGCATGGCGGCCATCGAATTGCAGGTCGGCCGCCTGCGCGGTCGATCCCTGCGCTGCCCCCAGGGCAGCGGTCAGGCAAATGATCTTCAGCATCGAAGCGGCGGACCGGCTTGCGCCCGTCGGCCTCCCTCCCTCTCTGCACGCGTTGTAGGTCCGCACCGACGTTGCCGGCGGGCGGGCGCGGCCCCTCCCTCAAGGTGCCCTGGCCCCATGGTAGACGCGGGGCTGTCGGCTGCGTCCAGTTGCATACGTATTCATGGCGTCACGCGGTAGCGCACCTGCCGCGCTGGCTTATGGTCCGGGTCTGCCAACGGCGCCTTGGGAGGGCAACTGCCGATGTCACCCACTGCTGTACGCGCGGTGTTCGCGCACATGCTGGGCCTGGCCCTGATCGGATGGGCCACGCTGGTACAGGCCGCGCCCCAGGTGGCCAGCGTCGAATCGCCGGGCAAGGTGTTGAAGGTCAGCCTGGTGCTGGACGGCGGCACGGCCCGCTACCGGGTCGAGCGTCTGGGCGACACTGTGGTGGAGGATTCGAAGCTCGGCTTCGCCCTGCGCGACGGTCGCCTAGACCGCGATTTCACCCTGTTGGGCCAGCAGCGGCACAGCGTGGATGACACCTGGGAACAGCCGTGGGGCGAACGCCGGCTCACTCGCAACCACTACAACGAGCTGACCGTGCAGCTGGCCGAAACCACCGGCAGCAAGCGCCGGCTGGATGTAGTGTTCCGCGTCTACGACGATGGCCTCGGCTTCCGCTACGTGTTCCCCGAACAGCCGAATCTGCGCGAGGCCATCATCGATGACGAGCTGACCGAGTTCGCCATCGCACAGGACTCCACCGCGTGGTGGATCCCGGCCGGCGAGCCGATCCACTACGAGTACCTGTACCAGCGCACCCCGCTGCACGAAGTACCGCTGGTGCATACGCCGATGACCCTGCGCAGCCGCGATGGCCTGCATGTGGCCATTCACGAGGCCGCGCTGGTGGACTACGCCGGCATGTGGCTGCGCCGCAGCGGGGGACAGCGCCTGCGCGCGCAGCTGTCGCCCTCGGCCGAAGGCTGGAAGGTGCGCCGCACCCTGCCCTTCGCCACGCCGTGGCGCACGTTGCAGATCGCCGACCGTGCCGGCGGCCTGGTCGAATCGGACCTGATCCTCAACCTCAACGAACCCAACGCGCTGGGCGATGTGAGCTGGGTGAAGCCAGCCAAGTACCTGGGCGTGTGGTGGTCGATGCACCTGGACAACGAGAGCTGGGCGACCGGGCCGAAGCACGCGGCCACCACCGCCAAGACGAAGAAGGTGATCGATTTCGCCGCTGCACACGGCTTCCGCGGCGTGCTGGTGGAAGGCTGGAATCCGGGCTGGGACGGTAACTGGGTTGGCAATGGCTACGACTTCGATTTCACCCGTGCCACGCCCGATTTCGACATCGAAGCGCTGTCGGCGTATGGCCTGAAAAAGGGTGTGCACCTGATCGGCCACCACGAAACCGGCTGCGCCATCGAACATTACGAGGCCCAGCTGGGCGCCGCGCTGGACTTCTACGCACGACTGGGCGTGGACCAGTTCAAGACCGGCTACGTCTGCGACGACGGCCAGGTCGACCGCCGCAATCCCACGGGGGGCCCACTGTGGCGCGAGTGGCATGACGGGCAGTTCATGGCCCGCCACCATCTGAAGGTGGTGCAGGAAGCCGCGCGCCGGCACCTGTCGGTGAACCCGCATGAGCCGATCAAGGATACCGGCCTGCGCCGCACCTATCCCAACTGGATCTCGCGCGAAGGCGCTCGCGGCATGGAGTACAACGCCTGGGGCCAGCCACCGAACCCGCCTGAGCACGAGGTCAACCTGGTGTTCACCCGCATGCTGGCCGGGCCGATGGATTACACCCCCGGCATCCTCAGCCTGAAGGGCCGCCACGGCCAGGCCATCCCCAGTACGTTGGCCCGCCAACTGGCGCTGTACGTGGTGCTGTACAGCCCGATCCAGATGGCCGCCGACCTGCCCGAACACTACCTGCAGCATCGCGAGGCGTTCCGTTTCATCGAGGACGTGGCGGTGGACTGGGAGCAGAGCCGCGTGCTCGATGGCGAAGTGGGTGACTACGTGACGATCGTGCGCCGCGACCGCAACAGCCGCGACTGGTTCCTCGGCAGCATCACCGACGAGCACGGCCGCGTGCTGCCGGTATCGCTGGGCTTCCTGGAAGCGGGCGTACGCTACCGCGCCGAGATCTACCGCGATGGCGAGGGCGCGGATTTCCGCAGCAATCCATTCGCGTTCATGCGTGAAACCCGCGAGGTGACCAGCGCCGATGCACTGACGCTGGTGCTGGCACCAGGCGGTGGCCAGGCCATTCGCTTCACGCCGCTGTGAATGCCCGGGTAGTGCCGGCCGCTGGCCGGCAACCCGCTGATCGTGATGCCGGCCAGCGGCCGGCACTACCGCAAGCAGTACCTGAAAGCGATTACATCCCTGCAGACGCCATTGAATACGTATGCAGGGTGATTCCCGCGAAGAACGCGCTGCCTACCATAGCGGCGACGACAGCGGCCACCGCGTCGCACGTTCACGGCGCCGCCGGAACGCTCACAAATCGATCTGCAACATTGCCTGGGAGGGGAAAATGTTGAACCACAAGCGCAGCGCGCTCAGCATCGCGCTGGCCGTTGTCCTGGCGCCGACGCTGGCGTCGGCACAGTCCACGCAGAGCACCACCACGCCGGCCGGCACCGCCGCCACCAACCTCGATACGGTGCAGGTCACCGGCATCCGCCGCGGCATCGAGAGCGCGATCGCGGTCAAGCAGGACGCCACCTCTGTGGTCGAAGCGATCTCCGCCGAAGACATCGGCAAGCTGCCCGACGTCAGCATCGCCGAGTCCATTTCGCGCCTGCCCGGCCTGGCCGCCCAGCGCGTTGCCGGCCGTGCGCAGGTGATCAGCGTGCGCGGCCTGTCGCCGGACTTCGCCACCACCCTGCTCAATGGCCGCGAAGTGGTCAGCACCGGCGACAACCGTGGCGTCGAGTTCGACCAGTATCCGTCCGAACTGGTCAACGGCGTGACCGTGTACAAGACCCCGGACGCGGCGCTGGTCGGACAGGGCCTGTCGGGCACCATCGACATGCAGACCGCTCGCCCGCTCAGCTTCGGCGAGCGCGTGATCGCGGTCAGTGGCCGCTACCAGAAGAGCTCGCTGGGCCGCGCGGCCAACACCGATCCGTACGGCAACCGCTTCAGCGCCAGCTACATCGACCAGTTCCTGGACAAGACCCTGGGCATCGCCATCGGCTATGCGCACAGCGACATGCCGATCCAGGAGAACCAGGTCGGCCTGTACGAACCGTGGACCACCGAGCACACCGACAAGGGCGACCGTCCGGGCGTGGGTGCCGGCACCTACTTCTCCGATGGCATCAAGGCGCTGCGCCGCACCGGCAACAACAAGCGCGACGGCGTGATGGCCACGATCCAGTTCCGGCCGAACAACAGCTGGACCAGCACCTTCGATGCATTCCACACTGAAGCCGAGCAGATCGACACCGCCAACCAGTTCGAGCTGAACCTCAGCAACTACAACGGCAACTACACCCCGGGCCTGCTGGTCAGCAACCCGCAGGTCAACGCCAATGGCTCGTTCACCGGTGGCACTGCCAGTGGCGTGTATCCGCTGGTGCGCGGCATGTACAACAAGCGCAAGGACAAGATCGATGCGTTCGGCTGGAACAACGAGTTCAACTTCAGTGGCGTCAAGCTGGTCGCCGACCTGAACTACTCCAAGGCCACGCGCGACGAGCTGAACCTGGAAAACAACCTGCAGCTGACCCCGATGCCGCAACTGGATACGGTCGGCGTGACGATCCGCCAGGACGGGTTCTCGCAGATCAGCCCAGGGCTGAACTATTCCAACCCCGACGCCCTGTTCCTGACCAACACCATCTACGGTTCCGGCTACGGCAAGGTGCCGAAGGTGGAAGACCGCCTGAAGGGTGGCAAGCTGGCCGCCACCATTGCCCTGCCCGATGCCCTCGCGTCGTGGGCGCCGGACATCGACATCGGCGTGAACTACGCCGACCGCCGCAAGGTGAAGACCCAGTCCGAAGGCAACATCCTGCTGGGGGCGCAGGGCGACGCCAACATCGCCTCGGACCTGCAGTACCGCCCGGTCAACCTGGGCTTCGCCGGCCTCGGCACCATCCCGGCCTGGGACGTGCCGGCCGCAGTGGGCCGCTACATGACCTTCAACCCGGTCGACAACCTGGACTACCTGATTCCCAAGTCGTGGACGGTACGGGAGAAAATCACCACCGCCTGGGCGCGCCTGAACATCAACGCCGACATCGGTGAAGTCGGCGTACGCGGCAACATCGGCGTGCAGATGCAGCACACCGACCAGAGTTCGGATTCGCGCTACTGGGACAGCTCGCAGTCGGCCGGCAACAACGTGCAGCCGTACTCGAACGGCCGCACCTACAACGATTGGCTGCCGAGCCTGAACCTGGCCTTCCTGCTCCCGCACCAGCAGACGCTGCGCTTCGCCGCTGCAAAGCAGGTCGCACGCCCGCGTGTGGACCAGATGCGCGCCGGCCTGGAGTTCGGCGTGGACACCGGCACCGGCCGCCCCGGCGGCAGCGGCGGCAATCCGCTGCTGGACCCGTGGCGTGCCACCGCGCTGGACCTGTCCTATGAGAAGTACTTCGGCGAGAAGGCCTACGTGGCCGCCGCGATCTTCTACAAGGACCTG
Source organism: Stenotrophomonas sp. YJH_SMC_94-11 (assembly GCF_059370435.1). Lineage (NCBI taxonomy): Bacteria > Pseudomonadati > Pseudomonadota > Gammaproteobacteria > Lysobacterales > Lysobacteraceae > Stenotrophomonas > Stenotrophomonas sp. YJH_SMC_94-11. The sequence continues at coordinate 163,838 of NZ_JCAFTR010000008.1, forward strand.
AAGAGCTACGTCTACACCCAGTCGGTCGACAACTACGACTTCACCGCGCTGCTGGGCAGCTACGTGCCGCCGCCGGGCATGACGGCACCGGTGCTGACCACCGGCACCTTCTCCGCCCCGCAGAACGGCAAGGGCGGCACGCTGAAGGGCCTGGAACTGACCGCATCGTTCCCGCTGGAGATGCTGACCGACAGCCTGCGTGGCTTCGGTGTGCAGGCCAGCGCGACCTTCAACAAGAGCGACATCACCATCCTGGACCCGGAGAGCGCCTCCAGCGTGGGCAGTGATCCGATCAGCCTGCCGGGCCTGTCCAAGCGCGTGTACAACTTCACCGCGTATTACGAGCGCAGCGGCTTTGAAGCACGCGTCAGCCAGCGCCGGCGTTCGGACTTCATCGGCGAGATCGGCAACTTCAACGGCAACCGCAGCCTGCGCTACGTTGTCGGCGAGAACGTGACCGATGCGCAGGTCAGCTACACCTTCAGCGACAGCAGTGCCCTGCGTGGCCTGACCCTGCTTCTGCAGGGCAGCAACCTGACCAACGAGCCGTACCGCACCTACGCCGGCAGCAAGGACCGCCCGCTGGAGTACATCGAGTGGGGCCGCACCTACATGCTGGGCGTGAACTACAAGTTCTGATCACGGCCGGGTCGTGCCGGCCGCTGGCTGGCACCCCGAACCCGGTAGCGTCGGCCGCTGGCCGGCAACACAAAGGGAGCAGGACCGGAAACCCGCTGCGCAGGCAGCGGGTTTTCTTTTGCGTGGATGCCGGCCGTTGGTTGGCAAGGCCCATCCACGCATGGCGTGGATCTACTGAACGGGCGAGGCGACCTTCGCGCGGCACGAGGTCAACGGGCCGGTAGATCCACGCCATGCGTGGATGCCTTTCACCGGAATCCCACCCACAAAAAAGGGACGGGGCGCTTCGGCCCCGTCCCCGCAAGTACCGCCACCGGAGAAAACGGTCAGCTGCGTCGGGCGCAATACACCGCGCGCGGCGGCAGCTGGAGTTCGTTGCCCTGCACCGTGCCCGCATCCGGGCCCGGTACCGCCACCTGCTGCCAGTTGCCCGGCGGCAGCGGATGGGTCACCGCCTCGGCCGACAGGTTGAAGGCCAGCAGGAGGGTTTCATCTGCAAGCATACGCTCGAACAGCAGCACTGGCTCGGCGCTCTCGATGAATCGAATGCTGCCATGCAATAGGGCCGGCTGGGTATGCCGCCAGGCCAGGAAGGCCCGGAATGCGGCCAGGACCGAGAGCGGATCGCGCTCCTGCACGGCCACCGCCGCCGCCCGGTGCTCGGCCGGAATCGGCAGCCAGGGCTGGCCGCTGGTGAAGCCGGCCAGCGGTGCATCGGTCCACGGCAGCGGGGTGCGGCAGCCATCACGGCCCTTGAAGTTCGGCCAGAAGGTGATGCCGTAGGGGTCCTGCAGGGCCTCGAATGGCACCTCGGCCTCGGCCAGGCCGAGCTCCTCGCCCTGGTACAGGCAGACCGAACCGCGCAGCGAGCACAGCATCGCCACCAGCATCCGCGCCAGGCGCGGGTCAGCCGGATGGCCGCCCCAGCGGCTGACCGCCCGCTCCACGTCGTGATTGGAAACCGCCCAGCACGGCCAGCCTTCGGTCATCGCCGCTTCCAGGCGTGAGACCGTGTCGCGGATGTAGGCCGCGCTGTAGTCGTTCACCAGCAGCTCGAAGCTGTACCCCATGTGCAGGCGGCCATCGCGGGTGTACTCGGCGGTGGTCGCCAGCGAGTCCTCCGAGGAGATCTCGCCCAGGCTGACCGCGCCCGGGTACTGATCCAGCAGCGCGCGCAAGCGCTCCAGGAACGGCAGGTTCTCCGGCTGGGTATTGTTGTAGTAGTGGTACTGGTAAGCGTACGGGTTGTCCGGGCTGAAGCCGCGCCCCACCCGCTTCTCCGCCGGCTTGGGCGGGTTGTCACGCAGCTGCGCATCGTGGAAGCAGAAGTTGATCGCATCCAGGCGGAAGCCATCCACGCCGCGATCGAGCCAGAAGCGGACATTGTCCAGGGTGGCCTGCTGCACGTCCGGGTGATGGAAGTTCAGGTCCGGCTGGTCGACCAGGAAGTTGTGCAGGTAGTACTGCTCGCGGCGCGGCTCCCATTGCCAGGCACAGCCGCCGAACAGTGACAGCCAGTTGTTGGGCGGGGTGCCGTCCTCGCGCGGGTCGGCCCAGACGTACCAGTCCGCCTTCGGATTGCTGCGGTCCTGGCGGCTCTCGCGGAACCAGGCATGCTCGATCGAGGTATGGCTCAGCACCTGGTCGATCATCACCTTCAGGCCCAGGCCGTGGGCCTTGGCCAGCAGGCGGTCGAAGTCGTCCAGGCTGCCGAACAGCGGGTCGACGTCGCGATAGTCGGCGATGTCGTAGCCGAAGTCGGCCATGGGGGACTTGAAGAACGGCGAGATCCAGATCGCATCCACGCCCAGCGCGGCAATGTAGTCCAGGCGCTCGATGATGCCCGGCAGGTCGCCCACCCCATCGCCGTTGGCATCGAGGAAACTGCGCGGGTAGATCTGGTAGATGACGGCTCCGCGCCACCATGGATAGTGCGACATCGACAGCCCCCCTCCGGGCATGCGGGACCCGCCGGCAGCGGGCCGAAATCCTGATCCGGCAAGCTTAGCGGTGGCCTCGCGGGCATGGCGCAACCTGCATACGTATTCACGCGAAGGGCCGCGCAGGCCGGGCTGGAATTGCCGCTCGGACCGGTTTGCGCCCGAATCCACGGCCAGCGCCTATAATCGATGGTGAGCCTGAAAGCCTGATCGCATGACCATCACCGAAGACACCCGTCCCGCCCTGGGCCTGCCCCAGATCCAGTCGCTTGCCGCGGCCGACATGGCCGCCGTCGACGCCCTGATCCGGCGCCGGCTGTCCTCGGACGTCGTGCTGATCAACCAGATCGCCGACCACATCATTTCCGCCGGCGGCAAGCGCCTGCGCCCGATGCTGGTGATGCTGGCCGGCCACGCGGTCGGCCAGGCCGGCCCGGAGCACCACCAGCTGGCGGCGATCATCGAGTTCATCCACACCTCTACCCTGCTGCACGACGACGTGGTGGACGAGTCCAGCCTGCGGCGTGGCCGCAGCACCGCCAACGCGCTGTGGGGCAACGCGCCCAGCGTGCTGGTGGGCGACTTCCTGTACTCGCGCAGCTTCCAGCTGATGGTCGAGCTGGAGCGCATGCCGGTGATGCAGATCCTGGCCGATGCCACCAACCGCATCGCCGAGGGTGAAGTGCTGCAGCTGCTGCACGTGCACAACCCGGATACCGACGAAGCCGCCTACCTGCGCGTGATCGAGCGCAAGACCGCGGTGCTGTTCGCCGCCGGCACCCGCCTGGGCGCGCTGGCCAGCGGCGTGGATGAGGCGACCCAGCAGGCCCTGTTCGACTACGGCATGCACCTGGGCTACGCATTCCAGATCGCCGACGACGTGCTGGACTACTCGGCCAACGCCGACGAGCTGGGCAAGAACCTGGGCGATGATCTGGCCGAAGGCAAGGCGACGCTGCCGCTGATCCACGCGATGGCGCACTCCGACGGCGCCACCCGCGAGCGCCTGCGCACCATCGTGCAGGACGGCGATGCCTCGGCGATGCCGGAGGTGTTGGCCGCGATCCGCGCTACCGGCGGCCTGGAGTACAGCCGCCGCCGTGCCGAAGAGTACGCCGAAGCCGCCGAGCGTGCGCTCGACGGCCTGGGCGACAATGACGCCGTGGCTGCCCTGCGCGGCCTGGCCCGCTACGCGGTGCAGCGCTCGCATTGACCGGCTGAGGTGTGCCGACCAACGGTCGGCACCCACCAAACCGGCATTCCGGTCGGTGCCGACCGTTGGTCGGCACGCATTTGTTTACCGGAACCGTTCCTCGAAGAACTCATCCAACGCCTTCCACGCGCGCTTTGCCGCCCGCTCGTTGTACTGGCACCCCGGCGGGCTGTTGGCGTCGCGCTCGGCGAAGCAGTGCACGGCACCGCTGTAGTTGGTGAACTCCCAATCGACCTTGGCCGCGTCCATTTCCTTCTGGAAAGCGGCGATGTCCTCGGCGGTCACGCTCTTGTCATCGGCCCCATTGAGCACCAGCACGGACGGATGGGTGCCACCGGCCTGCGCCGGCAAGGGCGAACCCAACCCACCGTGCAGGCTGACCACAGCGGCCAGCGGCGCACCGGCGCGGGCCAGCTCCAGCACCGTGGTGCCACCGAAACAGAAACCGACCGCACCGATCCGGCTGGCATCCAGCGGCACCTTGCCGGCCTGCGCCTTGAGCACGTTCACCGCTTCCAGTGCACGCGCACGAAGCAGCGGCCGGTCATTGCGCAGCTTGCTGGCCACCGGCCCCGCCTCCGCATCACTCTTCGGCCGCACGTCCTTGCCATAGACATCGGCCACCAGCACCACGTAGTCATCACCGGCCAGCTGCTTGGCCTTCTCGATGGCCGACTCGTTCACACCCTTCCAGTTCGGCACCATCACCAGGCCCGGGCGCTTGTCGTGCCCACCATCGTCATAGACCAGCACGCCACTGAAGGTCGTGCCCTGGTGCTTCCACTCCACCGGCTGCGTCTTCATCGCCGCCCAGGCCGGCATCGTCGCCAGCCCCAGCATCATCGCCACACCGCATCGCCAACGATTCATGCGCCTGCTCCACAAGAAAAAGGGGACGGAGGGGATTAAGCCGTATTCGCCCCTCCCGCGTCGCATTCTGCATTGGCGGCGTGACGCAGGTGTGGTTGGATACGACTTAATCCCCTCCGTCCCCTTTTTTTGCATGAATCTTGTTGATCGCTTTCTGTCTGGCCTGATCCCGCGTTTGCCTGCCGAGGATGCCCCGCAGTGGGCACATGTCCAGGGCGCCAGCGCCGAGGACCTGCAGCGCCTGCGTGTGCAGTGGCCGCAGGTGCCGGGCAGCCTGGTGGAACTTCTATCGCGCGTGGATGGCACCCACTACCGGGAGTACCCCGGCGGCAAGGTCTGCGTACTGATGCTGGGCTCGGACGTGGAGGACGGTGGCTACCCGTACTACCTGCGCTCGGTCGCGCAGATCTTCGAGGACCAGCAGCAGTGGGACGACAGCATCCGTTCCATCTACGAAGAGTGGCTGGATGAGGAGCCGGAGATCCTCGGTGAAGGCATCGACGGTGATCTGCCGATGAGCAGGCGCCTGTGCTTCTCGCACTGCATGAACAACGGCGGCACCTCGATGCTGTACCTGGATTTCGATCCGGCACCGGGTGGTACGGTCGGCCAGGTGGTGCGCTACCTGCACGATCCGGACAGCTACGCAGTGATCGCCCCCAGCTTCGACGCGTACCTGCAACAGATGATTGATCGCGATTATGCGTTCATCGACCAGGACGAGGATTGAAACCCAGCCGAGCATGGGCTCGGCTCTACAGTAGATTCACGCCATGCGTGGATGACGACCTCACCCACGCTCGATCCAATGCAACGTGCCCGGCTCGAACGCCAGCAGGTCCGCTGCGGCCAGCTGATCCCGCGACCAGCGCCGTTCCGGCGGCTTCGGCTGCCGGGCACCCACCGAACCGTCATAGTCGCGCACCAGCAGGCCGATGCGCGCGGCCCCAGCCTGCAACAGCGCGTCGATACGCTGCAACCACTGGCCGGCATCATCCAGGGCTTCATCGCGGCGTGCCTGCTGATCCTGTTCATGCCGCGCCAACTGCGCCGCCAACGCGCGCGCGATCTTCGCTTCGCTCCAGCCCTTCCTGCGCCAGCGTTCGGCATCGCCGTTCCACTCACGAACCGCCTGCGCCGAGGCCAGCGACGTGCCGCAATCGCAGTGCACGGCACTCAACCACGGCTGCCAACCGGGCCCGACCGCTGACTGCAGGCTGGGCGAATCCTGCGCAAACAGGCGCCGGCCACTGCGCTGCATGATCGCGGCGGCTTCAACGTGCGATAAGGATGCGGGCAGGAACAGGGTAATGAAGGTGCACATGCGGGCATCCGGGTCCGTCCGGGGATGCCTGCATGATAAATGCACGATGGGGTCAGAACCCTTTCCCGCGGAAAGGGATCCGCCCCCCGATCCCGCCGGTCAGGCGATGCCCAACCCCGGAATCGCGCTGATGCTGTCCGGATCGAACCCGGCCAGTTCGGCGAAATGGCGTCCGCGCGCCACGTAATCGCGGTAGGCCCCGAAGCTCGGCGCACCCGGCGACAGCAGCACCACCCCGCCCTGTGCGCCCAGCGCCATGCGCGCCAACGCCATCGCCTCGGCGAGATCGCCCGCAGCGTGCAGGCCAAAGCGGCCAGCATCGGCCAGCGGCTGCAGCATCGCGTGGATGCGCGGGCCGTTGCTGCCCATGGTCACGATCTCCACCGGCGGCACATCGTGCGCCATGTGCTGCATGAAGTCGGTCCAATCCAGGCCACGGTCGTGCCCGCCCACCAGCAGCGCGATGCGCTGCCCAGCAAAGCACTCCAGCGCGGCCAGGCTGGCATGCGGCGTGGTGCTGATCGAATCATTGACGTAGGTCAGGCCATCGGCCACGCCGATGCGCTGCAGGCGGTTCGGCAGCGGGCGGAAATCCTGCACTGACGGTGCCAGCGCCACGGCATCCAGGCCCAGCGCTTCCAGTGCAGCCAGCACCGCGCACAGATTGCCGCGGTTGTGGCGTCCCGGCAGCGGCGTGTCGCGGGTATCGAACACCGCCTGTTCGCCGCGATGCACGATGTCGCCCCGCATATGCCAGCCCTGCGGCTGGTTGAACCAGACCACCTCACTATCGGGCAGCGACAGTGCCGCCAGGTGCGGATCGGCCGCATTGAGCACGGCAATGCGCGGCGCGGCTTCCGTCACCAGCCGCAGCTTGTCTTCGATGTAACGCCGTTCGCTGCCGTGCCAGTCCAGGTGTTCCGGGAACAGGTTCAGCACCACTGCCACCTGCGGGTGGGCGCCACTGCGCGCCACTTCACCGGTCTGGTAGCTGGACAGCTCGACGGCCCAGTACTCGGGCGCCGGCTGCGGGTCCAGCACCTCCAGCAGCGGCAGGCCGATGTTGCCGACCAGTCCGGTGCGGTGGCCGGCCGCGCGCAACAGGTGCGCGACCAGCGCGGTGGTGGTGCTCTTGCCCTTGGTGCCGGTCACGCACACGGTGTCGTGCACGATGCCATCGTCAGCCGCATGCTCGGCGAACCACAGCGCAGTGCCGCCGATGAAGGTGGTGCCCTGCGCTGCCGCCGCCAGCGCGATCGGCTGATAGGGACTGATGCCGGGCGATTTGATCACCACGTCGAACGCGGCCAGCGCTTCAGCGGAAGGCTCGCCACGCACGTCCAGGGCGCCCTGTGTTTCCATGCGTGCGGCCCCGACTTCGGCCGCCGGGCAGAACAGGCTCAGCGGCAGCGTGGGCAGGCGCTCACGAAGTACCGCAAACGCGGCACGGCCCTCGCGGCCCCAGCCCCACAGCGCGACGCGCTTTCCTTCAAGCTTCGAAATCTTCACGCACCCGGTCCCACAGCGCAGCCGGAACGCGGTGCTCGCCCTGCAACTGCAGCAGCGGCGCCAGTTCCAGTTCGGCGGCATCCAGCTGCGGCTGGATTTCATTGCAGAAGCGCTTCACCAACACGTCTTCCTTCCATTCCGGGCGCTGGGCCAGGGTCGCCATCGCCGCACGCGATTCGCGGCCTTCGCCCACGCACTCGAACGGCTTGTGGTCCTGGAACTCCAGCAGCGCGTCGAAGCCAGCGGCCTGCTCGGCATCGTCCAGCAGGTTGCGGCCGAAGATGCGCACCAGGCGCGTCTTGGGCATGAACGGAGCCAGCGCCAGGAACACGAAATGGCACTTCGGGCAGACGCCGCACCAGCGGTTCACCGGGCGCTCGCCGAGGATGTGGAAATTGCGGTTGCAGCTGGAGAAGTGCGCGTCGTAGAAATCGGTCTTGGCGAACTGGCGGGCCACCGCCAGCTCGGACATCGGGCGCAGCAGCGAGTAGTACTGCAGGTCCGCCGCAACGTACTTCTGCACATGGCTGCCGAACGCCTGCTCACAGGCCCAGCCCTTGGACCACTGGTGGTTCACTTCGCCGGTGCCCGGAATCTGGCTGCCGTAGCTGGCCGAACGCTCGTTGGAGAACACGACCTGGTCCACGCCGTGCAGCAGGGCCGCCAGCACCATGATTGCCGAGTTCACCACCGTCACCGGGATGTGGCCGTTCCAGGCGCCCTGGCGGTTCAACTCGAACAGTTCCGGTGCCAGCGTGCGGCCCAGGTTCAATGTCGGCAGGCCGGTGCGCTCGGCGCAGGCGCGGATCAGCTGCGAACCACCGATCCAGGTCACGGTCTCGTCCACGCCGGCACGGCGCAGCGCTTCGATGCTGACCAGCGAATCCTTGCCGCCGCCGATGGCCACCAGTGCGTGCGGCTGCAGGCCCAGCGCCGGCGCCTGCCCGGCCTCGCCCTGCACCGGCAACCGGAAGCGGCCGCGCAGGTTCAGGCCGTTACGGTAGGCGAATTCGCCCAGGCCATTGAGGTAAATGGTCTCCACCAGTGCGGCGGTATCGGCATCGATGCTGTAACTGTCGATGCTGACCGTATCCGGTACGCCGGCCTTGTAGTAGCTGACGCCGGCAATCAGGTGCAGCAGCTGCAGCGCGCGCTGCACGGCAGCGGCGCGCGCCTCGTCCAGCACGAACGGGGCACCCGGCACAGTGATGGTCTCCACCATCTCGGGGCCGTCGTCGAAGGCATAGACCAGCCGGGCCACGCCGGTATCCGCTGCGAAGTCGCAGCGGACGAAGCGGAAGCGGGAAACCTGGTGTTTGTCGAAAGCAGTCATGGTGTATCCGGTCAGGCACGGGCCCGCGCGAGGGCGCGGGGCGTGTCGGTGGGCGGGTGCAGGACGCGTGCGGTGGTCATTCGATCACGTCTTCGCGCGGCAGCATCCGCTGGTTGTAGGTGTTGGCCATCACATAGCCGTAGGCACCGGCATCGGCGATCAGCATCACGTCGTCCGGCGCGGTCGACACCGGCAGCTTGCGGCGCTTGCCGAACACATCGCTGGATTCGCAGATCGGCCCGACCACATCGAACGCCGCTTCGGCATAACCGCCCTGGCGGCTGAGATTCTCGATGTCATGCCAGGCGTCGTACAGCGCCGGGCGCATCAGTGCGTTCATGCCGGCGTCCAGGCCCACACGGCGCACACCGTCCTTTTCCACCACCTGGGTGGCATGGGTCAGCAGCACGCCCGATTCGGCCACCAGGTAGCGGCCCGGCTCGATCGCCAGGCGGAATGCCGGGTGCAGTGCCTTGACCTCGGCCAGGCCCTCGGCCCAGGCGTCCAGGTCGAAGGGTTCGTCTTCGTCGCTGTACGGAATCGGCAGGCCGCCCCCGATATCGATGGTCTGTACGCTGCCGATGCGGCGAGCGAAACCGGCCAGCTCATCGCACATCAGGCGCCAGTGCTGCGCGGTTTCCACGCCGCTGCCCAGGTGCGCATGCAGGCCCACCACGCGGCTGCCCAGTTCGGTGGCCGCGCGCACGAACTCGTCGACGCGGGCGATCGGCAGGCCGAACTTGGACTCCTTGCCACCGGTACGGACCTTGGCGTGGTGGCCCTCGCCCCGGCCCAGATCGACGCGCAGCCACAGCTCGCGGTTGCGGAACAGGTCCGGCCAGCGCTGCAGCGCTTCCACGTTGTCGACGGTCACGGTCACGCCCAGCGCGAACGCCGCCTCGTACTCGCTGCGCGGGCAGAAGCTGGGGGTGAACAGCACGCGCTTGGGCGACAGTTCCGGCAGGTGCTGGAACACATGCTTCAGCTCACCGTGCGACACGCACTCCAGGCCGAAGCCCTCCGCTTCCAGCAGCTGCAGGATGGCCGGGTGGCTGTTGGCCTTGATCGCGTAGTAACGCTGGTCGATCGGCTTGATCGCGGCCAGCGCACGGGCGCGGGCACGCACCGTCGGCAGGTGGTAGACGTAGCGCGGCGTACCAGCATCGGCCAGCTGCAGCAGGTGCGCACGCTGGCCGCGCCACCACGGCGTGCCGCGCGGGCGCACGGTGCCGGCAATCTCGCGCCAGCGCGGGCCGAACACTTCGGTCTCTTCCACCGGCATCGCGCCGCTGTCGATCAGCTCTGCGTGCAGGATCGGCAGCAGGCCATCGGCATCGGCCTCGTCGATGACGAAGGTCAGGTTCAGGTCGTTGGACGACTGCGAGATCATGTGTACGCGCTCGCGGCCGAAGGTCGCCCACACGTCCGACAGCTTGTGCAGCAGCGACCGCATGCCGCGGCCCACCAGGGTGATCGCCGCGCACGGCACGATCACCTTCACCTTGCAGATCTGCGACAGGTCGGCCGACAGCGCGGCCAGCACATCGGTGTTGACCAGGTTCTCGGACGGGTCCAGCGACACGGTGACGTTGGTCTCGGCCGAACCGATCAGGTCCACCGACAGGCCGTGCTTCTTGAAAAGGTTGAACACATCGGCCAGGAAGCCGACCTGCTGCCACATGCCGATGCCTTCCATCGACACCAGCACGATGCCATTGCGGCGGCTGATCGCCTTCACCCCCGGCACCGGTGCGGCGCTGCCATCGATGCTGGTGCCCGGCAGTTCCGGGCGCTCGGTATCGAGGATGGCCATCGGCACGCCGGCATCGCGGCACGGCTTGATCGAGCGCGGGTGCAGCACCTTGGCGCCGGTGGTGGCGATTTCCTGCGCCTCGTAATAGTCCAGGCGGGTCAGCAGGCGCGCGTCCGGCACGTCCTTCGGATTGGCGCTGAACATGCCCGGCACATCGGTCCAGATCTCCACCCGGCTGGCGCCGAGCAGCGCACCGAAGTACGCCGCCGAGGTATCCGAGCCACCACGGCCAAGGATGGCGGTACCGCCATCGGCATGCCGCGAAATGAAGCCCTGGGTGATCAGCAGGCGGGTCGGCTGCGCGCGGAAGCGCTGCATCCACTCCGCGTCTGCGCGCCACTGGCAGTTCACTGACAGGCGCTGCGACCAGTCGCTCTGGTTCGGCTGCGGCGGCATCGCGTCCAGCCACTGGCGGGCGTCCATCCAGCCCATGTCCAGGCCCGAGGCGCGCAGATAGGCCGCGCCCAGGGTGGAGGACAGCAGCTCGCCCTGGCCCAGCACTTCGGCCTGCCAATCCAGCGGACGGGTGGCCGCCCGCGCATCGTCGAGCAGGCCCTGCAGCGCCGCCAGCCGTTCGGCCAACACCTCGCGGCCCAGGCCGAGTTCGGCCAGGAAGCCCTCATGGCGCTCGACAAGCGCTGCCACGCGATCACCGCTGTCCGGCGCGCCGTCGGCAATCGCGGTCAGTTCGTTGGTGACCCCGGACAGCGCCGATACCACCACCAGCACGCGCGATCCGGTCTCTTCCGCGCGTTTTTTCGCCAGCTTCCCGATCGTGTCCCAGCGGTGACGACGCGACACCGAAGTGCCGCCGAACTTCAGTACGATCCAACGATCGACAAGGGGGGAAGCTGACATGGATTGGCTATGTAGAATGTGGGGAAGCCGCCCTCGGGGGCGGAACCTTTGATTCTAAGCGCAATATCCCCGTAGATGGCCGTCCTTCGTTACCTGCAGCTCGATGTCTTCGCCCCCCGCCCCGGAACCGGCAATCCACTGGGCGTCATCCTGGACGCCGACGCGCTCTCCAGCAGCCAGATGCAGGCCCTGGCCGCCTGGCTGAACCTGTCCGAGACGGTGTTCTTCCTGCGCCCCACCGCGCCCGGCGCCGACTACCACATCCGCATCTTCACCCCGACCCGTGAGCTGGCCTTCGCCGGCCACCCCAGCGTCGGCGCCGCCTGGGCGGCGGTGACCTGCGGCCTGGCCCAACCGCGCGACGGCGCCCTGCTGCAGCAATGCGCGTCAGGGGTGCTGCCAGTACGGGTGAGCGGCCCGGCCGAGGCAATGGAGATCCAGCTGGCCAGCCCGCCGGCACGGCAACTGGACACGGAGGCAGACGGAGCGCCCGCCGCGCTGTTGGCGCTCGCTGCCGACGGGCAGGTGCCCGAACTCTGGGACAACGGCGCACGCTGGTGGCTGCTGCCACTGCGCGATGCCGCCGCCGTTCGCGAGCTGGCACCGGACATGGCCGCGCTGGCCGACTGGAGCCTCGCCACCGACGCTACAGGCCTGGCAGTCTTCGCCGATGAAGCCGGCACCGGCCACACCCGCGTGGTGCGTGCCTTCTGCCCCGCTGATGCGCCCGCCGTGCCCGAGGATCCCGTGACCGGCAGTGCCAATGCACAGATCGGCGCCTGGCTGCGGCAGCGCAATGCCCTCCCCGGCCGCGAGGGCCGCTACGTGGCCAGCCAGGGCCGCGAAGTCGGTCGCGATGGTCGCGTGCAGGTACAGGTCGATGCGCAGGGCACGGTATGGATCGGCGGCCAGGTGCAGCCGGTCATCGACGGCCAGATCCGTTGGCTGTAAAGCCGAGCGTAGGCTCGGCGCTGCAGCGGCGCGTTAAGCTGCGCGCCACCCGATCCTGGAGTTTCGCCCCGATGACCACCCGCCGTTTCCTGCAGCTGGATGTGTTCTCCCCGCGCGCCGGCGCTGGCAACCCGCTGGCCGTGGTACTCGATGCCGAAGGCCTGGACGAGGCCAGCATGCAGGCCATCGCACGCTGGACGCGCCTGCCCGAGACCACCTTCGTGTTCCCGCCCCAGGCCGCCGGTGCCAGCTACCGGCTGCGCATGTTCAGCCCGCAGAAGGAAGTGCCGTTCGCCGGCCACCCCAGCGTCGGCACGGCGCATGCGGTACTGCAGGCAGGCCTGGCCACACCGATCGATGGCGTGCTGGTGCAGGACGGCATTGCCGGCGCCCTGCCGCTACGCGTCAGCGGTGAGGGCGCGCAGCAGCGCATCGCCATCCGCACCCCGCGCGCGCAGTTGGCGGAGACCGCTGAAGCCACCGATCCGCGCCTGCGGGCAGCACTGAAGGACTGGCCACTGGGCTCGCTGCCGCCGGCGCGCATGCAGGGCGGACGCAGCTGGTGGGTGGTGCAGGTGGCCGATGAAGCAGCGCTACGCGCGCTGCGCCCTGACTGGGACGCGGTGGCTGCGCTGGCCGAGTCCACCGACAGCATGGGCGTGTTCGCCTATGCCTTCAGCGATGGCAGTGAGGGATTCGATCTGGCCGTGCGCGCTTTCGTCGGCAATGGTCGGCGCTTCGAGGACGCCGCCTCGGGGGCCGCCAATGCAGTGCTGGCCGCGTGGCTGGACCTGCGCGACGCGCTGCCACGTGACCGTGCGCCGTTCGAAGTCAGCCAGGGCCGCGAGGTCGGCCACGATGCGCGCCTGACCCTGCGGGTCGACGAGGACGGCGAGGTCTGGTCGGGCGGCCAGGTGCAGACGGTGATCACCGGCACCCTTGATTGGTAAAGGGATACTGTAGAGCCGAGCCCACGCTCGGCTGCTCCTCGGCCAGATCACGGGACCTGCAGAAGCCGAGCGTGGGCTCGGCTCTACAGATGCGCCGGCTCAGCCCAGTTCGGCTTCCAGGCTGATCGGCACCGCGCTCAGCGCCCTGGATACCGGGCAGTTCTGCTTGGCGTCATCGGCAATGGCACGGAACTGCGTCGCATCGATGCCGGGCACCACCGCCCTGACCTTCAGGCGGATCTGCGACAGCTGCGGACCGCCTTCCAGCGACAGGTCGACCTTGGCTTCGGTGTCCAGCGAGGTCGGGGTGAAGCCTGCTTCGCCGAGCTTGGCCGACAGCGCCATGGTGAAACAACCCGCGTGCGCGGCGGCGATCAGCTCTTCCGGATTGGTGCCCTTTTCGTCGCCGAAGCGGCTGTTGAAACCGTAGCGGGTCTTCTCCAGCAGCCCACTCTGCGGCGTGCTCAACTGGCCCTTGCCCGTCTTCAGATCGCCTTCCCAGTGCGCGGTGGCGTGTCGCGAGATTCCCATTGTGCTGCTCCTGCGTGGCGGTGATGAACGGCTACCCTGGCACGCCACGCGTTAGCCCTGCGTCGCTCCGCCGCACGCCGGACGTCGTCCCCGAGCCCGGCGCGTGGACACTTCCTCGCCAGCCCGGAACGCATTTTCCTCTTGTTTTCAGTGGTTTCGCGCACCCCACCGATCGGCGGGCGCCGGCGATCGAACACGCTGGCGTGCCCCCATCCCCCACCGCCGACCATGTACTGAATCGGCCTGGATATGAAAAAACATGCACTTTCCGCGCATGGGGCTATTGGCGGCGCCCAAGAGTTGCCCTACATTGCGCTTGCCGACGGGGTTCGGCGCCGACCAAACAACCAACCGTTCACGGAACAGGAAACCATGGCAAAGACCGCTAAGAAGGCTGCCCCGAAGAAGGCAGCGAAGAAAGTCGCGACGAAGGCAGCCGCCAAGCCGGCCGCTCCGAAGCCGATCAAGGAAGTGCTGACCAAGTCCGGCCTGGTTGCACACATCGCTGAAGCCTCCGGCGTCATCGCCAAGGACGTCCGCGCTGTGCTGGCCTCGCTGGAAAGCGCCGTCGCCTCCTCGGTGCACAAGAAGGGCGCTGGCTCCTTCACCCTGCCGGGCCTGCTGAAGATCACCACCGTCAATGTGCCGGCCAAGCCGAAGCGCAAGGGCATCAACCCGTTCACCAAGGAAGAGCAGTGGTTCGCCGCCAAGCCGGCCACCACCAAGCTGAAGGTGCGTCCGCTGAAGAAGCTGAAGGACGCCGCGCTGTAAGCGCGCGCCCCAACGTGGATTCCGACGGGACGGCTCTGGCCGTCCCGTTTTTTTTGCGTGCCCGGCGGTAGATCCACGCCATGCGTGGACGCGTCGCGCTGCGGCAACCCGCAACACAGCGTTGCCGCCTCCCCGGCAATGCCCGTACAGGCCCGTCGCCACTGGCCGAGCGCGGCTTGGGCAGGTGCTGGAACGTACCGGGTGGAACACTGCGTGCAGCGCCGGCCGTCGCCTCAGGCCGTGGCCTTGCCTATGGTGGGCACATCCTCCACAGCTACGGCGAGCACACCCTCATGGCCAGCCCCTCCACCCGCTACCGGATCTCGGTGACCCCCATCGAAAAGGACGGGCTGCAGTGCACAGGGCGCTGCACCATCGAACTGGAGCATCGCGCCAGCCGCGACCTGATGCGCCTGCTGGAGGCGGCCCCGCGTACCGCCGGTATCAGCGGCGACGAGCGTGCGACCCTGGTGATCGCCACCCAGCTGCTGCGCGATATCGTGCAGCGCCATGCCGAGACCGGCGGCCACGCACTGGCGGCCATCGCCGGCCAGGTCCTGCCAGCGCTGGACGCTCTGGATCAGCTGCCCTCCTCCCGCTGATCCCGGCGCAATCGCTACACTGCCGCCCTCCAGGTTGCCTCGCGGAGGAGGCAGACATGCGCAGGAACCTGTTGCTGATCGCACCCTTGGTGCTGCTGGGCTGTTCACGCCCGGCAGCACAGACGACCGGCGACATCGCGACAGCGTCCGCTCCCGTCGCTGCCACGGCAGCCACGGACACCCGCACCGGCCCCGATCCCGCAGCAGTGCAGGCAAGTGAAATGCCGGTGCTGTCGGCTGTCGCCGACGGTGCCGAGCCGCCATCGACGATGCTCAACCGCTACGTAGCGGCGTTGCTCAACCGCGACCGCGCCGCCAGCGATGCCGCCTGGACGATCCCGCCCAGCGACCCGCGGCATGCGGACGACGCCGCGCTGCGGCAGCTGCAGGACCTGCGCACCCTGCGCCTGCACAGCGAACCCCCGCTCGCCCGCGACGATCGGCAGCCACCGCAGCTGCTTGAAGTGCCGGTGCAGATCCGCGCGGTCACCGCCAACGGTACGTTCCGCTTCGGTGGCTGGTACCGCGTGCAACCCAGCAGCGATGGCAGCGCCTGGCAGATCCAGTCGGCGCAACTGCGTCCGATGCTGGACTGAACCGTTACAGCCGCATGCACGCGCGATTCAGCCTGCACGGCTACTCTTTGATCCATCCATTCCCTGCCATCGGTCACCGCCATGCGCCTGCGTTCCCTGATGACCCGCCTCGCTGCCTCCACCGTACTGATCGCCGCTGCGATCGGCGCGCAGGCGGCTCCCTCCATTTCCGGCCGCGAACTGTCGGTGGGTGCCAGCGACGTGCAGCAGTACCTCGATGGCAGCTTCCCGCGCACCCAGGACGCCCTTGGCGGCCTGATCTCCCTGACCATGAGCCATCCTCAGCTGAGCCTTCCGGCCGGCGAGCGCCTGAACCTTGGCATGGACGTGGCACTGGCCACCGCCGGCGGCAACCCGGCCAAACTGGGTACGGTGAAGCTCAGCAGCGGCCTGCGCTACGACGCGCAGACCCAGGGCTTCCACCTGCAGCAGCCCAGCGTGGATGACTTCACCCCGGCCAACCAGGGCGGCCGCCTCGACTCACGCACCCGCGGCCTGCTCAATGCCTGGCTGAGCGACTACGCCCAGCGCGAACCGATCTACAAGCTGGACCCGGCCGTGGCCGGGGTGCTCGGCGCGCTGCAGGTGCAGGCGGCACAGGTCAAGAACGGCAAGCTGGTGGTCACCTTCAACCAGAACCTGGGCAACCTGGTGCCGGCAGGCCTGCTGGGCAAATAAGGTAGTGCCGGCCGGCGGCCGGCACTACCGGCAAGGCATCACGCGGCAAGTGCCTTGACCACCGCCTCGCTGAAAGCAGGAATGTCATCCGGCTTGCGGCTGGTGATCACGTTGCCGTCGACCACGACCTCGGCATCGCGCCAGTTCGCGCCCGCGTTGGCCAGGTCCTGCTGAAGGGAGGGCCAGGAGGTCAGCTCGCGGCCATCTGCCAGCCCGCTGTTGATCAGCAGCCACGGACCATGGCAGATCGCCGCGACAGGCTTGCCGGCTTCATCCACTGAGCGGATGAAGCTGAGCACCGCGTCGTCGGTGCGCAGTGTGTCCGGGTTGATGACGCCCCCTGGCAGCACCAGGGCATCAAAGCCCGCCGGATCCGCCTCGTCCAGCGGAATGTCGACCGCGACGGCGTCGCCCCAGTTCTTCTCTTTCCAGCCCTTGATGGTCGCCTCCTTTGCGGGCGACACCACGCTGACCCGCGCACCTTCCGCTTCCAGCAGCCGTTTGGGCTCGGTCAATTCGGACTGTTCAAAGCCGTGGGTCGCGAGGATTGCGATCTGTTTGCCCTTCAATCGCTCTGCCATGGGTGCACTCCAGTTGGGGGAGTGCACAGCATGGACGAACGGCCCTTGCACGGCGGTGACCCTGCCGTGCACGGCAGGTGGAGAGCCTCCCGCCAGTGCCGGCTGCTGGCCGGCACTCCCCGTCGCGGGTCAACGCTTGGGCTGCAGCATGGTGCCGGTGCACTTGGGCGAGCCGCAGCGGCATTCCCAGATCTTCTTCAGCTTGGCGGTGTGGCGCTCGGCCAGCGTGATGCCGTAGTTGTAGGTCAGCTCTTCGCCAGCCTTGATATCGCGCAGCGCCTCGATGAACACCTTGTCGCCACGGCTGTCGCCGTCCTCATCCTCCTCGATCACCGCCTCGCAGTTCGGGTCGCAGCTGTGGTTGATCCAGCGCGCATCGTTACCCTTGTAGTTGGCATCGATCACCCAGTCGTCATTGAGGGTGAACAGGAAGGTATGGCCGCTTTCGACGTCGCCGCTGTCATCGGCATCAACGTCGCCATGGCTGCGCAGCAGGCCCTTGTACTGGATCACGCGCTCGCCCTGCTTGATCGGGGCGACGGCGAACACGCCGTTGCCATGGATGGCGGACTTGCGGGCTTGGATCTTCTTCGGCATCGGCACGGGCTGTTTGCAGCGGATGGAACAGGGATTCTCGCCCATTCCGGGTGATTGCGAAAATCACCCGGTTGGCGCAGCATGGCGCCCCCGGCAGCGCCCGCTGGCAAAGCCTCCCGGCCCGGCCCCAGCGCCGGCTGAATGCCCGGGTTGGATGGTGGCGAATAAAAGCGTACAATTTCAGTCCGCTTTAAGAACCACTCGCATCCCCATGTTGCGCGTCACCAAGCTCACCGATTACGCCACCGTCGTGCTGACCGTGCTCGCCGCCCGTCCGGGCGAGGTGCTCAGTGCCACCGAACTGGCCGAATTCACCGGCCTGGAGCCGCCCACCGTCAGCAAGGTACTCAAGCCGCTGGCCCAGGCCGGCCTGGTCGAAGGCCTGCGCGGCGTCCGTGGCGGCTACCGGCTGACCCGCCCGGCCATCGAGATCTCGCTGTTCGAAGTGGTCGAAGCGATGGAAGGGCCGCTTGCCCTGACCGAATGCAGCCACGACCACCACCAGTGCGGCATGGCACCCAAGTGCGGCGCGCGCAGCAGCTGGCGGTTGATCAACGACGTGGTCTCCGAGGCCCTGCGCGACGTCAGTCTTGCGCAGATCCTGCCCCCTCTTCCCCTTGCCGATGACGAACAGCGCCGCACCATCGCTGTCGACGTCGTCTCCTGATCCACAGGCAGCCCCCCCATGGCCACCGAAACCATCGAAAACGTCGCCCACGACGACACCCCCAACCGCGAGATCCACGAGCAGCTCGGCCGCAAGTATTCGGCCGGCTTCATCACCGAGATCGAGTCGGACTCCCTGCCGCCGGGCCTGGACGAGGACACCATCCGTGCCCTGTCGGCCAAGAAGGACGAGCCGGAGTGGATGACGCAGTGGCGCCTGGACGCCTATCGCCACTTCCTGACCCTGCCGATGCCGGACTGGGCCAAGCTGGAGATCGCCCCGATCGACCTGCAGGCGCTCAGCTACTACTCCGCGCCGAAGGGCCCGAAGTACGCCTCGCTGGACGACGTGCCGAAGGAACTGCTCGACACCTACGACAAGCTGGGCGTGCCGCTGCACGAGCGCGCCAAGCTGGCCGGCGTGGCGGTGGATGCGGTGTTCGACTCGGTCTCCGTCGGTACCACCTTCCGGAAGGAACTGGCCGAGAAGGGCATCATCTTTTGCTCGATGTCCGAGGCCATCAAGGAACACCCGGAGCTGGTGCGCCAGTACCTGGGCACCGTGGTGCCGGTGGGTGACAACTACTTCGCCGCACTCAACTCGGCGGTGTTCTCCGATGGCAGCTTCGTGTTCATTCCCAAAGGCGTGCGCTGCCCGATGGAACTGAGCACCTACTTCCGCATCAACGCCGGCCACACCGGCCAGTTCGAGCGCACCCTGATCGTGTGCGAGGACAAGGCCTATGTCTCCTACCTGGAAGGCTGCACCGCACCGATGCGCGATGAGAACCAGCTGCACGCTGCGGTGGTCGAACTGGTGGCACTGGAAGATGCGGAGATCAAGTACTCCACGGTGCAGAACTGGTACCCGGGCGACGAGAACGGTGTCGGCGGCATCTACAACTTCGTCACCAAGCGTGCCGAATGCCGCGGCGCGCGCAGCAAGGTCACCTGGACCCAGGTCGAGACCGGCTCGGCGATCACCTGGAAGTACCCCTCGTGCGTGCTGCTGGGCGACGATTCGGTCGGTGAGTTCCACTCGGTCGCGCTGACCCATCACCGCCAGCAGGCCGACACCGGCACCAAGATGATCCACGTCGGCAAGCGCACCAAGAGCAAGATCGTCAGCAAGGGCATCAGCGCCGGCCGCGGCCAGAACACCTACCGCGGCCTGGTGCGCGTGGACCGCAATGCCGACGGCGCGCGCAACTACACCCAGTGCGATTCGCTGCTGATCGGCAAGCAGTGCGGTGCCCACACCTTCCCCTACATCGAGGTGAAGAACCCGGGCGCCACCGTCGAGCACGAAGCCACCACCTCGAAGATTTCCGACGACCAGCTGTTCTACTGCCGCGCCCGTGGCATCAGCCAGGAAGACGCGGTGTCGATGATCGTCGACGGCTTCTGCAAGCAGGTGTTCCGCGAACTGCCGATGGAGTTCGCAGTGGAAGCCAAGAAGCTGCTGGAAGTCTCGCTGGAAGGTTCGGTGGGCTGACCGCCCGCCCCTGCCCCTCGCAAACGCATTCTCTTTACCGGCGGGCCCAGGCCCGCCCCACGGAAACCCCCACCATGCTGAAGATCGACAATCTCCACGCCCGCATCGGCGACAAGGAAATCCTCAAGGGCCTGTCGCTGGATGTGAAGCCCGGCCAGGTGCACGCCATCATGGGCCCGAACGGCGCAGGCAAGTCCACCCTGGGCAATGTCCTGGCCGGCCGCGACGGCTACGAAGTGACCGAAGGCAGCGTGCAGTTCGACGGTGTCGACCTGCTGGAGCAGGACCCGGAAGCGCGTGCCGCTGCCGGCCTGTTCCTGGCGTTCCAGTACCCGGTGGAGATCCCGGGCGTGAACAACACCTACTTCCTGCGCGCGGCACTGAACGCCCAGCGCAAGGCACGCGGTGAGGACGAACTCGACTCCATGCAGTTCCTCAAGCTGGTGCGCCAGAAGCTGGCCGTGCTGCACCTGAAGGACGAGCTGCTGCATCGTGGCGTCAACGAAGGCTTCTCCGGCGGCGAGAAGAAGCGCAACGAGATCTTCCAGCTGGCCGTGCTGGAACCGAAGCTGGCCATCCTCGACGAGACCGACTCGGGCCTGGACATCGACGCGCTGAAGAGCGTGGCCGACGGCGTCAATGCGCTGCGCGCCGCCGACCGTTCGTTCCTGGTCATCACCCATTACCAGCGCCTGCTGGACTACATCAAGCCGGACGTGGTGCACGTGCTGGCCGATGGCCGCATCGTCAAGAGCGGCGGCCCCGAGCTGGCGCTGGAACTGGAAGCGCACGGCTATGATTTCCTGAAGGACCGGGTCGTGCCCGAGGCGGCGGTCTGATGAGCGCCCTGCTCGACTCGATGGCCCAGGCCTTCTGCGGCAGCGATGCGCGCCGCGAAGTGCTGGATGCGGCCCTGCGCGATGGCCTGCCGGCCGCCCGCAATGAAGCCTGGAAGTACACCTCGCTGCGCCAGCTGGAACGCCGTGCGTTTGCTGCGGCACCGCTGCAGGGCCCGGCGCTGGACGCCGCGCTGCTGGACGACATCCCGGCGCCGCGCCTGGTGTTCGTCAACGGTCGCCTGGATGCTGCGCTGAGCGACGTGCAGGCCCTGCCGTCCGGCGTGCAGCTGCAGCCGCTGTCGGCCGCGCTGGCCGCCGGCGAAGACGCCGTGCGTTTCCTTGGCCGTCGCTACGAACGCAG
This sequence comes from Stenotrophomonas sp. YJH_SMC_94-11, assembly GCF_059370435.1. Lineage (NCBI taxonomy): Bacteria > Pseudomonadati > Pseudomonadota > Gammaproteobacteria > Lysobacterales > Lysobacteraceae > Stenotrophomonas > Stenotrophomonas sp. YJH_SMC_94-11. Next base: position 184,955 of record NZ_JCAFTR010000008.1, read on the forward strand.
CGAAGAGATCTTCGCCCGCCTGAATGCCGCGCTGGCCGATGAAGGCGTGGTGCTGCGCGTGGATGAAGGCGTGCAGGTCGAAGCGCCGCTGCAGCTGGTGTTCGCCAGTGTGGCCGGCGAGACCGACCTGGCCTGGCATCACCGCCACCTGATCGAACTGCGTGCCGGCGCCAGCCTCGGCGTGGTCGAGCACCGCTTCAGCGTGGGTGACTCCGCCCACCTGGACAACACCGTGCTGCATGCCCACGTCGCGCGCGACGCCGTGCTCAAGCACGCCCGCGTGCAGGCCGGCAGCGCGCGCCAGACCAGCTTCCTGCGTACCGACGCGGTGCTGGCCCGCGACGCGCAGTACCACCGCGTCGACCTGGAACTGGGCGCCGCGCTCAGCCGCCATGAACTGAACGTGCGACTGGAAGGCGACAACGCCCAGCTGACCGCCAACGGCGTGCTGCTCGGCAATGGCCGCCGCCACGTCGAGACCCGGCTGGGCATCGATCACATCGCGCGCGATACCGCCTGCGAACTGCTGTGGCGCGGCGTTGCCGCCAACCGCAGCCGCGTGGTGTTCCATGGCGGCATCCAGATCCGCGAAGGCGCCGACGGCACCGATGCGAACCTGTCCAACAAGAACCTGCTGCTGTCGGCCGACGCCGAGATCGATACCCAGCCGACGCTGGTGATCGACGCCGATGAAGTGAAGGCCGCGCATGGCGCCACCGTCGGCCAGCTCGATGCCAATGCGCTGTTCTACCTGCGCTCGCGCGGCCTGCCGCAGGCCCAGGCGCAGGCGCTGCTCAGCGCTGCGTTCTGCCATGAGCCGCTGAAGATCCTGCCGGAAGCCCTGCGCGAGCAGCTGGCACGCCGTTTGGACAAGGCCCTGGCCGAGGCGGGTGTGGCATGAACCTGTCCACGCCGCGCCCGATCGAAGAACGCACCGGCGCGCCCGACTGGGACCGCGTCCGCCTCGACTTCCCGCTGCTGATGCGCGAAGTGCACGGCAAGCCGCTGGTCTATTTCGACAATGCCAACACCGGCCAGAAGCCGGTGCAGGTGATCGGCGCGGTGGACGAGTTCTACCGCCGCTACAACGCAAACGTCAGCCGCGCGGTGCACGCGCTCGGCAGCGAAGCTACCGACGCCTACGAAGGCGCACGCAACACGCTGGCCCGCTTCCTCAACGTGCGCCCCAGCGACCTGGTGCTGTGCAGCGGCACCACCTTCGCCATCAACCTGGTGGCGTATTCGTGGGCGCTGCCGCGGCTGAAGGCCGGCGACGTGATCCTGGTGTCGCGCATGGAGCACCACGCCAACATCGTGCCGTGGCAGCTGGTCGCGCAGCGTACCGGCGCCACCATCCGCGTGGCTGAGATCACCCCCGATGGCGCGCTCGACCTGGATGCGCTGCGTGCGGCGATGACCCCCGAAGTCAAGCTGCTGGCGGTCACCCATGTGTCCAACGTGCTGGGCACGGTCAACCCGGTGCGCGAGATCTGCCGTGAAGCGCGCAAGCGCGGCATCATCACCGTGGTCGATGGCTCGCAGGCAGTACCGCACCGCAAGGTCGACGTCGCCGCGATCGGCTGCGACTTCTACGCGATCACCGGCCACAAGATGTGTGGTCCGACCGGCACCGGCGCGCTGTGGGCCCGTCGCGAGCATCTGGACGCGATGCCGCCGTTCCTCGGCGGCGGCGAGATGATCAAGGAAGTCAGCTTCGACGGCACCGTGTTCAACGACGCCCCGCACAAGTTCGAAGCCGGCACCCCGAACATCGCCGGTTTCATCGGCCTGGGCGTGGCCGCCGACTACCTGCAGCAGCTTGGCCAGGACAACGTGGAAGCGCGCGAAGCCGAACTGCTGGCGCACTTCACCGAGGAACTGCGCCGTGTCGACGGCCTGCGCATCATCGGCCAGGCACCGGAGAAGGCGGCCGTGGTCTCGTTCCTGATCGATGGTGCGCATGCGCACGACCTGGCCACCCTGCTCGACCTGGAAGGCGTGGCCGTGCGATCGGGCCAGCACTGCGCACACCCGCTGCTGCAGTACTTCGGCGTCGCCGCCACCTGCCGCGCCTCGCTGGCGTTCTACAACACGCACGCCGAGATCGAGCGGTTCATGACCGCGCTGACCAAGGTACGCAAGCTGCTGGGGTAAGACTCACAGCGCAGCCGGAAGCAACGAGAACGCCGTGGGAAACCGCGGCGTTTTTCATGGCGCCGCCAAGGGCAGGATCGAAGACACGCAGAGCTCCGCAGGCCATTGCCCAAGGTGCCCCTTGCCGTAAGGGAACGCGGGTTGGCCCGCCGATACGATTCCGGTGAGTTCAACCGCCTGCTCCGACGGCAGCGCCGTGACGGGAATTCCATTCACCCACACGCCGTCGGCCGCCCATGGATCCTGCACCGGTGGCCCCGGGTGCAGCGCAGACATTTCGAAGCTCTCAACGTAGGCACCCCGTACGCGCACCAGTCTGCCGTGATAACGCATGGGATCGGCACGCAGCGCCTCCACCGTCACTGGCAACGCACGGGACGCACTGAAACGCGGGCACCCCAGGCCGTTGGGCGCGATGCCGCCACTCTCCTCGTGCGCCGGCAGGCAAGCCAGAAGAGCCACAAGCAGGACAGTTGCGGCCAGCGCGATTCCCTTCGGTATGCCCACCCCTGCACTCCGCCTGGCATTTGAAGAATGCACGAGCATAGCGGTTGCCAGGACCGCCGAGGGTCTCCCCCATTTGCGCCCGCCCACTGCCCACCTAAAATGCCCCCATGAGCACCCTGACCTTCCGCGCCGCCACGCCGGCCGACATCCCCGCCCTGATCACCCTCGTCACCTCGGCCTACCGTGGCGACGCCAGCCGCGTGGGCTGGACTACCGAAGCCGACCTGCTGGATGGCGCCCGCATCGACGCCGAAGGCATCCAGGCCGACCTGGACCGCCCCCGCTCCACCATCCTGCTGGCCGAGCGCGAAGGCGTTCTTGTGGCCTGCGCCCACGTTGCCGACGTTGAGGGCAAGGGCTACTTCGGCATGTTCTCGGTCGACCCCGCACAGCAGGGCGGCGGCGTCGGCAAGCAGCTGATGGACGCCGCCGAAGCCCACGCCGCACGCGAATGGAACGTGCCGGTGATGCAGATGACGGTGATCGACGTACGCGAGGAACTGATCGCCTTCTACGAGCGTCGTGGCTACCAGCGGACCGGCATCAAGAAACCCTTCCCATATGGCGACGAACGCTTCGGCATCCCCAAGCGCGACGACCTGCGCTTCGAGATCCTGGAAAAACCGCTGGCCGGAGCGGCCGCGTGAGCGATACCTGGACCTTCGTGTGCGCCAGCAACGAGCTGCTGCCCGGTGAAATGAAGAGCGTGTTCGACGAGGTGACCGGCACCCCGATCGTGGTGTTCAACCTCGACGGCGAGCTGTACGCGCTGGAAGACCAGTGCACGCACGAGGAATTCGAGCTGTCCTCGGGCGAGTTCAACACTGCCGAAGGCAGCGTGGAGTGCGTGCTGCACGGCGCGCGCTTCGACGTACGCGATGGCCGCGCCCTGTGCGCACCGGCCTATACCCCGGTGCCCAAGTTCCCGGTGAAGCGCGAACACGACGCCGTCTGGACGCGCGACGACCGGGATTGAGGCGGCGCCCCGACCTGGGGGTATCCTCCCTGGGCTGGATCTGCAGGAGGCCCCGCAAGGGCCTTCGCAGGGCGTTCCCCGGCCGCCCCGGCGTCCCGCAGCACCCCGTACATGCGAATCATTATCGTTGATGTTATTCTACGTAACATCTTCGTAACGACTTCGCCCTCGCGCCATGGCTTCGCCCGCGCCCACTGCCACGTTGTGCCAGCTCGCCCGCCAGGGGTGGCCACTGGCCGTGGCCGTGCTGCTGACGCTGCTGCTGGGCTGGTCGGCGCTGCACGAAGGACGCAGCAACGCCCCGACTACCCAAGGCTGGCAGGCACATGCCGAAGGGTTGCGCCAGGTCATGCCATTGCCGGCGCCGTCGGCAGACGAATGCCCGCAACATGCTGCACCTGCACCGGAGCCGCCGCTTGATGGTGAGGGCAACACGCCCTGCACCGGTGTGGCACCCCTGCGCGCGCCCCTGGTCGCACATATCCCGCTATGGCGCTCCGATGCCCTGCGCCGGCAACTGCACGATCCCGCACTGCGCTTGAACCCCGGCCACGCACCGCCCGCACCCCACGCCAGCTGAGGCGCCCTGCGGCTGTTGCCGTGCGCCTGAAGTCGTTCGCCGCATCGCCGGGCATCAGCTCGGCTCTACAGAAGACGCTCCCTCCCTGTCGTCGCGCTGTCTGCGCTTCGGCCTTCGCCGTTTCCCGATCCACGCCACTACCCAAAGCCATGACCCACATCACGTCCCGCAAGCACGCCCCGCGCGTTTCCCTGCTCGCCACCGCCACCCTGGCCGCAGGCTTCGCGCCGCTGGCCGCGCAGGCTGCCGACAGCGCTGATGCCGCATCCAGCAAGGCCACCGACCTGGACAAGGTGCAGGTGCGCGGCAGCTGGTTCAATCCGTCCTCGCCGAAGTTCACCGCCGAACTGCTGGACACCCCCAAGTCAGTGTCGATCGTGTCGGAGAAGCTGATCGCCGAAACCGGTGCGACCAACCTGCAGGATGCGCTGCGCATGGTACCGGGCATCACCTTCGGTGCCGGCGAAGGCGGCAACCCGACCGGCGACCGCCCCTTCATCCGTGGCTTCGATTCGCAGAGCAACGTCTTCGTCGACGGCCTGCGCGACGTCGGCTCGCAGACCCGCGAGATCTTCGACCTGGAGCAGGTGGAAGTGGTCAAGGGCCCGAGCTCGGCCTACGGTGGCCGTGATTCCGGTGGTGGCAGCCTGAACTTGGTGAGCAAGACGCCGAAGCTGAAGAACGAGACCAGCGCCAGCATGGGCATCGGTACCGACAGCTACGCACGCGGCACCGTGGACGCCAACTACGTGCTGGGCGATGGCATCGCCGCGCGCCTGAACCTGATGAAGCACGAATCGGACATCGCTGGCCGCGACGCCGCCAATGTCAGCCGCTGGGGCATCGCGCCGTCGATCGCATTCGGCCTGAACGGCCCGGCGCAGCTGATCGCCAGCCACTACCACATGCAGAGCGATGACCTGCCGGACGCCGGTGGCTTCCCGTATGGCAACCCGAACGGGGCGCCGGCCTCGAAGTGGGTCGATGGCCGCCCGATGGTGCCGGACCGCAACAACTACTACGGCCTGGTCGATCGTGACTTCCAGCGCACCCGCGCCGACATCAGCACCCTGGATGCCAGCTACGATTTCGGCGGCCACAAGCTGCGCAACATCGCGCGCCTGGGCAACACCAGCAACGATTACCTGTGGACCCAGCCGGACGACAGCCAGGGCAACCCGAACAACTACGGCACCCTGTGGCGCCGTACCAACGCCCGCGCCGTCGACGTCAAGAGCTTCGCCGACCAGCTGGGCCTGACCGGTGCCTTCCAGACCGGCGCGCTCAAGCACAGCTACAGCGCTGGCGTCGAATACAGCGACGAGAAGATGACCCGCGGCAGCTACCTGATGACGCCGGGCACCAGCAACCCGCTCACCGGCAACAGCAAGTGCCCGACCACCGGCGCGGCCACCGGTTACAACTGCACCGATTTCGCCAATCCGGATCCGCGCGATCCGTGGGCAGCCACCCATTCGGTGTACCGCAGTGACAAGGCACTGGACGTCGAGCAGCGCACCAGGACCACCTCCGCCTACGTGTTCGACACCATCGAGCTCAATGAGCAGTGGATGATCAACCTCGGCCTGCGCTACGACGACTTCCGCACCACCCTGACCACTCCGGTGGCCGGCAAGGCACCGACCCGCGTGCGCAACAGCAACGACTTCCTGAACTACCAGGCCGGTGTGGTGTTCAAGCCGGCCGCCAACGGCAGCATCTACCTGTCGTGGGGCACCTCCTCGACCCCGCCGGGCATGGACGGTGGTGACGGTTCGGACGGCCTGAGCGCCGCCGTGGCCGACCTCAAGCCGCAGGACACGAAGAACCTCGAACTGGGCACCAAGTGGGACCTGTTCGACCAGCGCCTGAACCTGACCGCAGCGATCTTCCACACCGTGATGAACAACGCACGCGTGACGGTCGACAACGGCACCAGCCAGAACGCCGGCAAGAAGGAAATCAACGGCTTCGAACTGGGCTTCACCGGCCAGCTGACCGACGCCTGGAGCCTATACGGCGGCTACACCTACCTGGACTCGGAACTGAAGGACAACGGTTTCGTCTGTGGCGCACCGGTGGGCCGCACCTGCCCGTCCAACGTGTACGTGCCGTCGCCTTACAACGGCAACGTGTTCCCGAACACTGCCAAGCACAGCGCCAACCTGTGGACCACCTACCGCTTCCCGATCGGCCTGACCCTCGGCGCCGGCGCGTTCTACTCGGACAAGCAGTACGGTGATGTCGCCAACACCAAGTGGATCCCGAGCTACACCCGCTTCGACGCGATGGCCAGCTACGCGATCCAGGACAACATCAGCCTGCAGCTCAACGTGCAGAACCTGACCGACAAGACCTACTTCACCAAGGCCTATGCCTCGCACTACGCGAGCATCGCCCCGGGTCGCTCGGCCACCCTGGCACTGAACGTGAAGTTCTGATGTAGCTTCGCTCCACCACGGCGGCAGGCGCTCCTGCCGCCGTTTTTGTTTCCGGCGATACTCACCCCATGGTTACCCGCACTCCCATCGACAGCGACGCCCTGGCCGAGCTGCTGCAGCACGATCCGCAGGCCGCGTTCGCACGCGTGCGCGACGCCGCGCAGGCCGGACAGGTCGAGGCACAACTGCTGCTCGCGCAGATGCTCATGGAAGGCAAAGGCACCGCACAGGACGCCTCGGCCGCGCTGCTCTGGTACGAAACCGCCGCCAACAACGGCGCGCCGATGGCGATGAACATGCTCGGCCGCTGCCATGAGCTGGGCCAGGGCACCACGGCCAACCCGGCACTGGCGGCGGTGTGGTACCGGCGTGCGGCCGACACCGGGCTGGACTGGGGCCTGTACAACCTGGCCAACCTGCTGGCCACCGGCCGCGGCGTGACCCAGGACCGCGCGCAGGCACTGGCCCTGTACACCCGTGCCGCGCACCTGGGCCATGCCAAATCGATGAACCTGCTGGCCCGCCACCTCGAGGACGGGCTGGATACCGCACCCGATCCGCAGGCGGCGCTGGCCTGGTACCAGCGCGCGGCCGAGGCCGGTGATTTCCGCGGCCAGGCCAACTATGCCTCGATCCTGCTGCAGGCCGGCCAGGTCGAGCAGGCGGTGCACTGGCTGCAGCTTGCACTGGCGCACGGCAGCCCGGCGTTCATGGCGCACATCGTGCCGGAGCTGGCCGCATCGCCGCATCCCCAGGTGCGCGCCCTGATCGCACTGCCGTCCCTCTGAGGAGTCCCGCATGCTGCTGCACATCCCCGACATTCTCAGCGCCGACCAGGTCGCCGACTTCCGCCGCCGACTGGATGCCGCCGACTGGACCGATGGCCGCGAAACCGTGGGGCATCTGGGCGCACAGGCCAAGCACAACCAGCAGCTGCCCGAGGCTTCCCCGCTGCGCCGCGAACTGGGCGAGATCATCCTCGTCGCGCTGGCCCGGCACCCGCTGTTCTTCAGCGCCGCGCTGCCGCTGAAGTACCTGCCGCCGCGCTTCAACCGCTACAGCGGTGGCGGCGCCTATGGCTACCACGTCGATGGTGCGGTGATGAACCTGGCCAATGGCGAGCAGCTGCGCTCGGACATCTCCTGCACCCTGTTCCTGTCCGCGCCCGAGGAGTACGAAGGCGGCGAGCTGATCATCAGCGACACCTACGGCGAGCACGAAGTGAAGCTGCCGGCCGGCGACCTGGTCGTGTACCCGTCCAGCAGCCTGCACCAGGTGCGGCCGGTTACCCGTGGCGCACGCGTGGCTTCTTTCTTCTGGGTGCAGAGCATGATCCGCGACGACGTGCAGCGCCGCCTGTTGTGGGAAATGGATGGCTCGATCGAGCGCCTGCGTCAGACCGGCGGCGACGCCGAGGCGATCCTGCAGCTGACCGGCGTGTACCACAACCTTTTGCGGCGCTGGAGCGAAGTCTGAGCCTTGCCGGGCCGGCCTGCGGCATCTTGGCAATCATTCTCATTTGCAACAGCTAACGGCTCTCATTACAATCACGCCCCGTTGATGCCGGCCGCTGCCGGCAGACCCCTGGGGACCCCTGCTTGCTGCGTCCGCTTCGCCCTCGCCCACTCATCCATCGCAAGATGGGCACTGCCATGCGCGGCCAGCGTCCGGCGCTGGCCAGCCTGCTGGCATGGGTGGCGATGCTGGCGTTGCTGCTGGGCACCCTGCCACTGCTGCCACAGGCCCAGGCCGGAATGACCATGCAGATGCCGCTGGAAGAGCGCGGTGGCGAAAGCCCCCTGCAGGAAGAGGCGCCGGCCAAGCTGCGCCGCTGTGCCGCCACCCCGGTGAAAGCGGCCGAGCAGGCACACCCGCCGTTGCTGCTGGCCAGCCACTGGCTGCGCACTGAACTCGAACTCGTACCCGCCACGCCGGCCATGCCCGGCGTGCGCCCGGACTGGCCGCTGGCCGCTCCGGACACGCCCTGGGCCGATGCGCCCGGGCGCCGCCAGCAACGCGGCCAGGCGCCGCCGCTCGCCTGATCCACGGCCTGGCGTGACCGCCTGCGCGGTCGCGCCTGCACGCCGCTGTCTGCTTCATCCCTGCCGCCCCTGACCGGGCCTTCCGTGCCTGCCGCGCCCTTCGCGCACGGCATCGCGCCATCCTGCATCCTTCGAGGTAACTGCCATGGCCCAGCGCCATCGTGTCCGTTCGTCCCTGTCCCGTACCCTGCTGACCAGCGCCGTGCTGGCGGCTTTCGCCAGCCCCGCCTTCGCCCACGGTGACGCCGCCGGCGCACCGCAGACGCTGGACAAGGTGGTGGTCACTGCCTCCGGCTTCGAACAGAAGGTGATCGATGCCCCGGCCAGCATCAGCGTGGTCAGCCGCGAGGAACTGAGCAAGCGCCCCTATACCAGCCTGGTCGACGCGCTGCGCGACGTCGAAGGCATCGACGTGGGCCTGGAAGCGACCGACAAGAACGGCCGCGCCACCGTGTCGATGCGCGGCCTGCCGTCCGAGTACACCCTGGTGCTGATCGACGGCCGCCGCCAGAGCAATGTCGGCCAGATCTATCCGAACAACTTCGGTGGCGGCCAGTTCGCCTACCTGCCGCCGCTGGAGGCGATCGAACGCATCGAAGTCGTGCGCGGGCCGATGTCCACGCTGTACGGCTCGGACGCGATGGGCGGCGTCATCAACATCATCACCCGCCGCAACCAGGACAGCTGGCACGGCTCGGTCAGCCAGAGCTTCACCGTGCAGCAGGACGACCAGTTCGGCGATGCGCGCACCACCGACCTCTACCTCAGCGGCCCACTGCTGAAGGACCGCCTCAGCCTGGCGGTACGCGGCAGCTACTACGATGCCAAGGCATCCAACCCCGAATGGGATGCATTGTCCCTGCCCGACGGCAGCCTGTGGGAGCGCAGCATCGGCTTCGGCGGTGGCGGCAAGTCGGTCGCCAACACCAACTGGAATACCGGGGTGCGCCTGGACTTCCATGTCAACGATGACCACGAACTGTGGCTGGACTACGACGTGTCTCGGCAGAAGTACGACAACCGCGAAGGCCAGACCGGCACGCTGGACAGCCTGGCCAGCCTGTGGCGCGTCGGCAATGCGGTGATCCCCAACCCGAACGGCAGCGGCACCGTCACCCGCCGTGTGGTGCAGCCGCGCGTGGGCTACACCGCCTACCAGCGCTACGAGCGCGATCAGCTATCGTTGACCCACCAGGGCCGCTACAGCTTCGGCACCTGGCAGACTTCGCTGACCCACAGCAAGAGCAGCAATCTCGGCCGTTCTCTGCCGCTGACCCTGGACGAGCGTGCCAACCTGCAGGCGCTGTGGAATGACGTCTGCCGTCGCACCGGCGCTTCCAACAACTGCGCGGCCGGCCGTGGCAATGCGCTGGCCGCACTCCATCCCAGCGAGATGGCGCGCCTGCAGGCGTTCCTGCCGCGCCCGCTGCGCACCATGGAGCTGGAAGGCTACCTGCTCGACACGATGCTCGACCTGGACTTCGGCGCACACAAGCTGACCGTGGGTGGCCAGTACAACAACACTGACATGGTCGATGGCGTGTTCGGCATGGATGGCGCTGGCTACCGCAGCAACACCAGGCAGAAGCACCGCATGTGGGCGCTGTTCGCCGAGGACAACTGGGCGCTGACCGACACCCTCACCGCCACCTTCGGCCTGCGCTACGACGACCACAACGTGTTCGGCAGCCACGTCAGTCCGCGTGGCTACCTGGTGTGGAACGCCAGCGATGCGTGGACCTTCAAGGGCGGCGTCAGCACCGGCTACAAGACCCCGCGACCGGACCAGCTGTTCCCGGGCATCACCGGCTTCGGTGGCCAGGGCGTGCTGCCGTTGGTGGGTTCGCCGAACCTGAAGCCTGAAACCAGCACCAACTACGAGCTGGCCGCCTACTACGAGGGCCAGCGCTGGGGCTTCAACGTCACCGGCTTCTTCAACACGTTCGAAGACAAGATCGCCAGCGGCGGCACCTTCCCCAACTGCGAAGTGGCGCGCGCCGGCAGCGGCTACTGCGTGGACATCGGCCCGGGTTGGGCGGCACTGGGCTACAGCACCTTCACCCAGAGCGTGAACATCGACAAGGCCGAGACCCGCGGTGCCGAACTGGCCGCGCATGTCGACCTGCTCGACACTCTGCAGCTGCGCGGCAACTACACCTGGACGAAGAGTGAGCAGACCAGTGGCGCACAGAAGGGGTTGCCGATCAGCGGCACCATGCCGGCAACACACATGGCCAACGCCAGCCTCAACTGGCAGATCAATGAAGCGGTCAGCCTGTCGCTGATCGGTGAGGGCCGCTACGACCGCTACCGCGACACGCTGCTGGATGCCAACGGCGCCAGCAACACCCGCTACTACGAGGACTACACGATCTTCCATCTCGGTGGCAGCTGGAAGGCCACGCCCTGGCTGACGGTGAACGCGCGGGTCAACAACCTGCTCGACAAGGATTTCGTCTCGCAGTCGTGCCTGTTGATCAGCCAGAGCGAATTCAACTGCGTGGACGACTATGCGACCAAGGACCAGCGGCGCAGCTACTGGATTTCGCTGAACGCGAAGTTCTGATCGCCGCGCCCTGCTCCCGCTCCACGCATGGCGTGGATCTACCGATCGGTAGTGCCGGCCGCTGGCCGGCACCCCGGAATGCCTGCTCCGGGATACAGAACGACACGCAATTGCGAGCTATTCTCATCAATGATGTAATGGGCAGTCCCCGTCCGCTTCGAACCGTGCCGTGAGCCGTCCTGCCTCTTCCACCGTGCAGCAGCAACAGAACCGTGGCTTCTGGCTGCGGACGCTGCACCAGTGGCACTGGATCAGCTCGGCGGTGTGCCTGATCGGCATGCTGCTGTTCGCGGTGACCGGCCTGACTCTCAACCATGCCGCGAAGATCGAGGCCAAGCCCGAGGTGCAGAACCAGCATCTGGAACTGCCGGCCGCGCTGCTGGGCCAGCTGGGCACGCGCGAGGACGGCAACGCGCCGATTCCGCGCCCGGCTCGGCACTGGCTGGACACGCAGCTGGGCATCGCCATCGGTGGACGCCCGGCCGAGTGGTCGGCCGAGGAGATCTACCTGTCGCTGCCGCGCCCCGGTGGCGACGCCTGGCTGAGCATCGACCGCGAAACCGGCGCGGTGGAGTACGAATCGACCTCGCGCGGCGTGGTCTCCTACCTCAACGACCTGCACAAGGGCCGCAACGCAGGCCCCGCATGGGGCTGGTTCCTGGACCTGTTCGCCGTGGCCTGCCTGGTGTTCTGCATCACCGGCCTGTTCCTGCTGCACCTGCATGCGCGGCAACGGCGCATGACCTGGCCGCTGGTCGGCCTCGGCCTGATGATCCCGCTGTTGATCGCCCTGCTGCTGATCCACTGACTTCCACCGTGAATTCCATCCGTTCCTCCGGAGCCGCCCCATGCGCGTCACCCTGACCATCGCCCTCAGCGGCCTGCTGGCCACCTCGCCGGCCTATGCCACCACCCTCGACATCAACGTCGAAGTGCCCAAGCTCAACGTGGCCGAGTACCACCGCCCGTATGTGGCGGTGTGGCTGGAAGGCGCCGACCAGAAGGTCGCGGCCAACCTGTCGGTCTGGTACCAGCAGACCAGCAACAGCGAGGGCCACGGCACCAAGTGGCTGCCCGACCTGCGCCAGTGGTGGCGCAAGAGTGGCCGTACCCTGCAGGTGCCGGTGGACGGCGTGACCGGCCCGACCCGCCCGGCCGGCAGGCACGCACTGTCGTTCAGCGACAGGCAGCCGGCACTGAAGCAGCTGGCCCCGGGCAACTACACCCTGGTGGTGGAGGCGGTGCGCGAAGTCGGCGGCCGCGAACTGCTGAAGATCCCCTTCACCTGGCCGGCCACCGCCGCGCAGAACGGCAAGGCGCAGGGCGCCACCGAACTGGGGCAGGTCACCCTGTCCGTCAAACCGTAATTGTCTGAGCCGGGGTCGGATCCCTTCCACAGGAAGGGCTCTGACCCCATCGCCACATCCCCGGGATCAGAGCCCTTTCCGTTGGAAAGGGATCCGACCCCTTCCAACTGGAGTCTTCCGCATGAAGCGCACGCTCGTCCTCGCCGCCGCCCTGGCCGCTGCCCTTCCCTTCTCCGCCCTGGCCCACAAGGCCTGGCTGCTGCCCTCGCAGACCGTGATCGCCGGCAATGCACCGTGGATCACCGTCGACGGTGCGGTCTCCAACGACCTGTTCTACTTCAACCACGTGCCGCTGCGGCTGGAATCGCTGGTGATCACCGCGCCGGACGGCAGCACCGTGCAGCCGCAGAATGCCTCGACCGGCAAGTACCGCAGCGTGTTCGACATCGAACTGAAGCAGCCCGGCACCTACCGCATCGCCTCGGTCAATGACGGCCTGTTCGCCACCTACGAGCAGAACGGCGAGCGCAAGCGCTGGCGTGGCAGCGTGGCGACCCTTGGCGAACTGCCCAAGGACGCGAAGAAGCTCGAACTGAGCCAGTCGGTGGGCCGCGTGGAGACCTTCGTCACCAACGGTGCGCCGAACGACACCGCGCTGAAGCCGACCAACCGGGGGATCGAGCTGGTCGCTGTTGGCCACCCGAACGACCTGTTCGCCGGCGAGGAAGCCACCTTCCGCGTGCTGGTCGATGGCAAGCCGACCGCTGGCCTGGAGTTCGAGATCGTGCGGGGTGCCACCCGCTACCGCAACGCACAGGACGAACTGAAGCTCACCAGCGACGCCAGGGGCGAGATCAAGGTGACCTGGCCGGAAGCCGGCATGTACTGGCTGGAAACCGGCACCGAAGACAACAAGACCTCGGTGAAGCAGGCCACCAAGCGCCGCCTGAGCTACGTCGCCACGCTGGAAGTGCTGCCGCAGTGATGTGGACCACGATGCCGGGCACACCCCGGCATCGCCGCCACGACGCATCACCATGACTGATCCCCAGCTCGACATCGCCCGCCTCGGCGGCACCACCATGGGCACCACCTGGAGCGTGTCGCTGGTCGCGCCGCGCCAGCGCGACCTGCACCCACTGCATGCCGGCATCCAGGCGCGGCTGGATGCGGTGGTGGCGCAGATGAGCACCTGGGAGCCCGGCTCGAACCTGAGTCGCTACAACCGCGCCAACGCGGGCCAATGGTGCGTGCTGCCGGCCGAGACCCGCCACGTTCTGGCCTGCGCACAGGCCATCGCTGCCGCCAGTGACGGCGCCTTTGATCCCACCATCGGTCCGCTGGTTGCGCTGTGGGGCTTCGGTGCACACGCCGGCGAACGCCGCCCGCCCGACGACGCTACCCTGCAGGCCACGCGTGAGCGCTGCGGTTGGCAGCGCCTGCAATGGCGCGGCGATGCGCTGCTGCAGCCGGGTGGACTGGAACTGGATCTCTCTGCGATCGCCAAGGGCTTCGGCGTCGATCACGTGGCTGCCTGGCTGCGAGGGCAAGGCATTGCGGCAGCGCTGATCGAGGTCGGCGGCGAGCTGGCCGGCTACGGCCGCAAACCGGATGGCCATCCCTGGCGCGTGCTGGTGGAATCCGCACCCGAAGAAGACGCGCACACCGAAACACCACTGCGGGTGCTGGCGCTGGATGGCAAGGCGGTCGCCACCTCCGGCGATCGCTGGCATCAGTACCAGGCCGATGGCGAGGCCTACAGCCACAGCCTCGACCCGCGCAGCGGCAGGCCGGTTCGCCAGGTTGCAGCGGCGGTGACGGTGGTCGCCGACGACGCGATGCATGCTGATGCCTGGGCCACCGCACTGACCGTACTCGGCCGCGAGCACGGCATGGCGCTGGCCGAACGCGAAGGACTGGCCGCGCGCTACCTGCATCGCGCAGCGGATGGCCCACTCGAATTTCTCAGCAGCGCCTTCCAGCGCCTGCTCGACGAGCAAGGCGCATGAGCACCCGTCCGTCGCGCGCGTGGCTCGGCAACGCTCTGGTGCTGTTCCTGCTGGCAGTGATCGGCTGGGCGCTGCTGCGGCTGCATCTGGGCGAAGCCTGGTGGCAGGGCGCGCCACCGGCGCGGCAGTCGCAGATCGCGGTGCTCGCTACGGCGTTGTATGCGCTGGCCTGCGCCGCACTGTGGTGGCGTGGGCGACCGCGCGACCATGCTGCCTTCGGCGATGCCGCACCGATCCTGCTGGTCTGGTCCAGCCAGACCGGCTTCGCCCGCGAACTGGCCGAACGCAGTGGCGAGGCATTGCGTGGTGCCGGCGTGCCGGTGCGCGTGCGCGGTCTGCATGAGGTCGACGCCGCCTTGCTGGCCGGCAGCCAGCGTGCATTGTTCATCGCCAGCACCACCGGTGAGGGCGATCCGCCTGACCACGCGCTGCCGTTCCTGCGCGATGTCATGGTCTCGTCGCCTTCACTGCCGCACCTGCACTACGGCGTGCTCGCGCTGGGCGACCGCAGCTACGGCCACTTCTGCGGATTCGGCCACCAGCTTGACCAATGGCTGCGGCAGCACGGCGCGCATCCGCTGTTCGATGCGATCGAGGTCGACAACGCCGATCCGGCAGCGCTGCGTCATTGGCAACAGCTGCTGGGACAACTCGGTGGTGGCGCCAGTGAACTGCCCGACTGGAGCCCGGCCGAATACCAGCCGTGGACGCTGCTGCAGCGCGAACATCTGAACCCGGGCAGCCCCGGCGGTCCAGTGTACTGGTTGCGCCTGCGGCCACCGGCCGGCGCAGATGTGCAGTGGCAGGCCGGCGACATCGCCGAGATCGGCCCGCAGCATGCGTCGCACACCGTGCGTGCCTGGCTGGACGCACAGCGCTTCGATGCGGACAGGGTGCTGGATGACGGACAGACGTTGCTGGCACGCGTCGCGCACTCGCACCTGCCTTCATTGGTCCCCCCGGGCGATCTGCCCGCGCTGCTGGCGACCCTGCAGCCGCTGCCGCATCGCGAGTACTCCATCGCCTCAGTGATGGCCGACGGCGCGGTGGAGCTGCTGCTGCGTCGCCAGCTACGCGCCGATGGAACACCCGGCATCGGCAGCGGCTGGCTGTGCGACCACGCCGCACTTGGCGAACCGGTGCAACTGCGCCTGCGCCGCAACGACAATTTCCATGGCGTCGCCGCCGAGGTACCGCTGCTGCTGATCGGCAACGGCACCGGCATCGCCGGCCTGCGCGCACACCTGCACGAACGCGTACGCAGTGGCGCGCGCCGTACCTGGCTGCTGTTCGGCGAGCGCACCGCCGCGCATGACTTCCATTTCGGCGAAGAGCTGCAGGCGATGCTGGCCGACGGCACGCTGGCGCGGCTGGATGCTGTGTTCAGCCGCGATGGCGGTGTGCATCGCTATGTGCAGGACCGCCTGCTGGCCGAAGCAGCAACACTGCGGCAGTGGGTGGATGAAGGCGCGACGATCCTGGTCTGTGGCAGCCTGCAGGGCATGGCCCCGGCGGTGGATGCGGTGATCGAGCAGGTGCTGGGGACTGCGGACAAGGAAGCGCTACTGCTGGCCGGTCGTTACCGGCGCGATGTGTATTGAGGTCGCCGCATCCACGCATGGCGTGGATCTACAGCGGGTTCGAGCTGCCTCCTGGTGGGTGCGAACCTTGGTTCGCACCATGACGCGACATTGGCGGCCCCATCCACGCATGGCGTGGATCTACTGAACGGCGTCGACGCGTGCGAACTGCCTCCTGGTAGGTGCGAACCTTGGTTCGCACCATGACGCGGTGTCGGTCGCCCCATCCACGCATGGCGTGGATCTACTGAACGGCATCGACGCGTGCGAACCGCTTTCTGGTGGGTGCGAACCTTGGTTCGCATCATGACGCGGTGTCGGTGGCCCCATCCACGCATGGCGTGGATCTACTGGACGGCGCGTCCAGGCAGGGTGGCAACCGCATGTGCAGTAGATCCACGCCATGCGTGGATATCGCCAACAGGCGCCCAGGAATCATCCCTCTGCCGCACTCACCCGGATCGCCAACAACTCGCCCCCGCCCTGCAACGCGTGCCGCTGCCGTTCACCCGCTGACAGCCACGCGGTATCGCCGGCCTGCAGCGGCGGCAGGCCACTGTCGGCACCGAACTCGGCATGACCGGCCAACAGGTAAAGCGCCCAGGCAACACCTGGTTCGCAGAAGAAGAACATGCTGCCCACCAGTGGCCGGTGCAGGAGTTCGGCCTGCAGCAGGTCGCGCTTCCACATCAGGTTGAAGTCGTGCGTGGTGCCGTCGACCAGTTCGCCGTGCAGCGTTTCCTCGCCGGCAAAGCGCACGCGCCCGTGCGGCGGCAGGACGTCCGCCACACGGCCATCCTCGAAGCGAAGACACACGCCATTGCCCTGCAGCAGCACCAGTTCGCGCTCCACGCCGGGGAAGGCGGAGAACGCCGCGTCCTGCTCGATCTCGGCCACCGACAGGCGCAGCGCCCAGTCGTCGCCCTGCGCGGGCAGGCGCAGGATCTCGCGGGTCCAGCCCAGGCCGTTGCGCCAGCGTTCGCGGCGGTAGTCCAGGCGTGAGATGACCTGGCTCGGAGTGTGCAGCAGGGAGTCGACGTTCATCGGCGCATTGCATCACGCCGCGCGCCATCGTGCATCACCGCGTGGCGAGCGTGCCCTGGCCGCCGCACCCGCCGGCCAGCAGCTGCGAGTGTTTCAACCAGTCCTGGTCGGGGTAATAGGCGAACACCATCGTGCCGCCACGCAACGCATCGATCAGTGGCTTGGCCACCGACAGGCGCACCGCCGGGCAGCCCAGGCTGCGGCCCAGCCGCCCCTGCAGCTGCGCGGTGGCCGGGTTCACATACGGCGCGCCGTGGATGACGATCGCGCGATCGCGCGCGCGGTCATTGAAGCCCGGCTCCAGCCCGGCCAGGCGCAGCGAATAGCCGTTGCCGCCCATGTAGGTCTCCTGCGCGGTGAACGCGCCGAGGCTGGACATGAAACTGCCATCGCGGTTGGAGAAGTGCTCGGTGCGGTTCTCGCCGCTGTTGCGGCCATGCGCCACCCATTCCTCGAACAGCAGGCGCTGGTGGGCCAGGTCGAACACCCACAGGCGCGGCTCGGTGGACGGTCGCGAGTAATCGATAACGCTCAGTCGATCACCGTTGATGCCAAGCTCCGGCCGCTGCAACGCACAGCGCATGGCGTGCGCCGCCAGCTGCAACACGTGGCGGTCGGCCTTGGGCGCACTGCGCGACAGCAGGGCAGCCAGATCATCGGCACTGGTGGCGAGGGCGGGCGTCTGTGCCAGCGCCGGGGCGCTGGCGGAGGTCGCCAGCAGGCCGAACGCGGCCAGCCGGCACAGGCGGGATGCAGTCATGGGCACAACGAAGGGACTCAGTTGCCCTTGAGGGTGGACCCTGGCGGCTCGGATTCCAAGACCGGCTGCATTCCGGATTCAGCCGGGCTTGGGCGGACCGCCGGCAGCGAGGTGACCAGCAGGGTCGTGCCCGGCACCAGTACCTGGTACAGCTGGCGGGCGAACTCGGCCGGCAGCGCCATCGGCAGCGAGGGCGTGGCCAGCAGGTCCGGGGTGGCCCGGGCGCGGTCCTGGCCCAGCAACGGGTAGGCCGTCCACTGGTGCAGGCGCTGGTTCGCGTCCAGCGGGCTGGGCGTATCGCTGAAACCCTGCCCCATCACGAACAGGGTGGTGCCCTGGAAGGCCGGCAGCGCGTCGGCCTTCAGCGGCGACTCGCCGATCATCACGCCATCGCGCAGCACGTACAGGCGCTGGTCGTGCAGGCTGACCAGGATGCCGACCTGCCCGGTCGGCGCCGCGTTGTCGTTCCACCAGGCCTGTGCCGGCGCCCCACCCTCCGTCTCCGGCAGGACCTGGCCGCGTGCATTGACCGGTGCCAGCACCGACGGATAGGCCAGGGTCATCGGCGAGCTCTTGGCATCGGCCACCACGACGGTATCGCCGCGCTGGGTTTCGCTGAACAGCTTCTGCGCGAAGGCCTGCGGCAGGCGCACGCAGCCGTGCGAGGCCGGATGCCCGGGCAGGCTGCCGCCATGCAGGGCGATGCCGTCCCAGGTCAGCCGCTGCATGTACGGCATCGGCGCGCTGTTGTAGAGGTTGGACTTGTGGTCCTTGTCCTTCTGCAGGATGGTGAACACACCGGTCGGTGTCTCGTGCCCGGCCTTGCCCGAGCTGATCGTGGTCAGGCCGATGGCAATACCGTTGCGGTAGACGTAGGCACGCTGCTCATCGAGGCTGACCACCAGCACGATCGGGCCGGTCGGCGAGATTTCCGGATGCCACAGGTATTCGCCCGGCTTCAGGTCGGTCGGCCCGCGCACTTCGGCGGTGCCGGCAGTGGCAGCTGCGGGCTTGGCAGCCGGTGCCGGCGCAGCGGCATGGGCCAGCAGCGGCAGGGCCAGTGCCAGGGCGAGCATCAGGGTGGTGGGGCGGTGCGGAAGCATCCAGCGGGGGTCCTTTCCATGCGGTGCAGCCACCGTACACCATCGGCCCGTGGTGGCCGCGGCAAAACCAGGCGCCGGAAATGAAACTGCCCGGCGACACAGCCATGTGTCGTACCGGGCAATCGTTACGTCCTTGTCGGCCTGCTGCCGCCCCCTCGCATCCTGCGCTGTGGGGGCAGCGTTGCATCCTGCACGCGGCCGCGTCTGTCCTGTTTGTATCTCAGCCCCTTCCACAGGTCTGTGATGCCACCATCCTGGTGATTGGTGCCGCGTCCTGCGGCGGTCGGTGGTCACGGCCTTCCTGTCCGCGACCGCTGAACCAGCCTCCTGCCGGTTCCGACGATTCCTGCTGTCAGCGCCTGGGTACGGTCCGCACCGGTACCGATCCGGGTACCGGATCCGCCGGCAACAACCTGTTGCCTACGGTGATCCGCTGTCGATTCCGTTCGACGATCGCTTTCCCTATCCCCTTCACCTGCGCCAGGTCCTCGACGCGATGAAACGGGCCGTGTCTGCGCCGGTGCTCGACGATCGCCTCGGCCTTGGCGGCTCCGACCATCGTCAATCCCTGCTGCAGCGCCTGGGCATCGGCGCGGTTGATGTCGATCGGTTCGGCGGCATGCGCCCCAGCGATCCCCACTACCAGCACCAGTGCCCTCAACACGACACTCCAAGGCACGACGTGTATCTCCCTGTGATTCTGGCCGCCCCGACCGGCAATCCCGTCGGCAGGAACAGTGTCCGTCACCACATGTGCACAGCCTATCGGTTTCCCGGATTTCCGTAAGCCAGCCAAATACCCGACGTGATGTAGGAAAAACCCTACCCATGGCACAGGCGTAGAATGGCCGGATCAGCCCATGCAACCGGAGTTTCAGATGGACAGCGCCAAGCTCGGCCAATTCGTCAATGACAAGTGGGACAGCGAAATCGTCCCGCAGTTGGTCGACTACATCCGCATTCCCAACAAGTCGCCGATGTTCGACGCCAATTGGGTGCAGAACGGCTATATGGAACAGGCGGTCACCCTGATGGAGAACTGGGCCAGGGCCCAGCAGCTGCCCGGCCTGAAGGTTGAAGTGGTGCGCCTGGAAGGCCGCACGCCGCTGATCTTCCTGGAAATTCCAGCGACCGGCGCCGAAACCGGCGACGACACCATCCTGCTCTACGGCCATCTGGACAAGCAGCCGGAAATGACTGGCTGGGATGACGATCTCGGCCCGTGGACGCCGGTCCTTCGCGGCGACAAGCTGTATGGCCGCGGCGGTGCGGACGACGGCTACGCCATCTTCGGCTCGCTGGCCGCGGTGCTGGCGCTGCAGGCCCAGGGCCTGCCGCACGCCCGCTGCGTGGTGCTGATCGAGGCCTGCGAAGAGTCCGGCAGCTACGACCTGCCGGCCTACGTCGACCACCTGGCCGAGCGCATCGGCAAGCCCTCGCTGGTGGTCTGCCTGGATTCGGGCTGCGCCAACTACGACCAGCTGTGGTGCACCACCTCGCTGCGCGGCCTGACCGGCGGCAACTTCACCGTGAAGGTGCTCAACGAAGGCGTGCATTCCGGCGATGCCTCCGGCGTTGTGCCGTCCAGCTTCCGCCTGCTGCGCCAACTGCTGTCGCGCATCGAGGACCAGGACACCGGCCGTATCCTGATCGACGGCATGAACGTCGAAATCCCCGCCGAGCGCCAGGAACAGGCCAGGCGCGCTGCCGAAGTGGTCGATACCGAGATCTTCGAGAAGTTCCCCATGGTCGACGGCCTGCGTCCGATGAACGAGGACCTGACCGAGCTGGTGCTCAACCGCACCTGGCGCCCGGCGCTGTCGGTCACCGGCGTGGGCGGCATGCCGCCGCTGGAATCGGCCGGCAACGTGCTGCGCCCGCAGACCTCGGTGAAGCTGTCGCTGCGCCTGCCACCAACCGCCGATGGCAAGACCTGCGGCGAGCTGCTGAAGGAAGCGCTGCTGCGCGACCCGCCGAACGGCGCGCAGGTCACCCTGGACCTGGAAAAGGCCTCCACCGGCTGGAACGCCCCGGCCATGGCGCCTTGGCTGACCCAGGCCATCGACGATGCCAGCCAGGCCTTCTTCGGCAAGCCGGCAATGTACATGGGCGAAGGCGGCTCGATCCCGTTCATGGGCATGCTCGGTGAGAAGTTCCCGGGTGCGCAGTTCATGATTACCGGCGTGCTCGGGCCACACTCCAATGCGCACGGCCCGAATGAGTTCCTGCACATCCCGATGGGCAAGAAGGTCACCGCCTGCGTGTCCAAGGTGATCAGCGAGCACTACGCCGCCAGCCTGCGTGGCGAGACCAGCGGTTCGCCGGTGGCTGCCGACAGCGGCACCCGTCACGGCGACCACGGCTGCTGCTGATCCGGCACCGGTGACGGACGCAGCCTGGCCTTGCTAGGCTGCGTCCACACTCAAGCGGAATCCGCGCGCATGAATGGTCTGTTCGGCAGCAGCAGCTGGTTGTACATCCTGCTGGTCGGCTTCTTCGTCGGCCTGCTCGGGCGTTTCTTCATGCCCGGCAACAACCGCATGGGCTGCCTGCTGACCATCGTGCTGGGCATCCTCGGTGCGCTGCTGGCCGGTTGGTTCGGCCAGTACATGGGCTGGTACGCCCCCGGCGAACCGGCCGGTTTCCTCGGTGCGGTGGTGGGCGCGGTGGCCGTGCTGGCCGTCCTGCGCCTGTTCAGCGGTCGCCGCTGACCCCGTCCCCCTTCCCTTCCTGTTCCCGACGTTGGCGCGCCCGGCGCGCCCGGATATGCCCGCATGACCGAACCCGCCTCCGATCCCCAGCGCAGCGCGCGGCGCCTGCAGTGGGCCCGTACCCAGCTCGACGATGCCAGCGCGGTGGTGGAGCGCGCTTCGGTCGATGCCGGCATGCGCAGCTACTGGCGCACCACCAGCACCCGTGGCAGCCACATCGTGATGGACGCCCCACCGGGGCTGGAAGATCCGCGGCCGTGGCTGCGCATGCGCGGCCTGCTGCACGACCACGGCCTGCGCGTGCCCGCGCTGTTGGCACAGGACCTGGAGGCCGGCTTTCTGCTGCTGGAAGATCTCGGCGGTCCGACCCTGGCCAGGATCCTCGACGCGCGCAATGCCGATGAATGGTTTGGCCGCTCGATCGAACAGCTGCTGCGCCTGCAGGCGATTGCGGTGCCAGCCGACTTCGGCCAGTTCGGCGAGGCGCTGCTGCAACGCGATGCCGGGCTGTTCGACGAATGGTTCCTGCAGCGGCACCTGAACCTGGAACTGGACTGCGGTGAGCTCGAGGGGCTGCAGCTGGTGCATCGCCGGTTGATGGACAACGCGCTGGGCCAGGCCCAGCTGATGACCCACCGCGATTACATGCCGCGCAACCTGATGCCGGTCGACGACGGCCCCGCGGTGCTGGATTTCCAGGACCTGGTGCGTGGCCCGATCGCCTACGACGCGGTGAGCCTGTTCAAGGACGCCTTCCTGAGCTGGCCGCTGCAGCGCGTTGACGAGTGGCTGGCGCAGTACCACGAACGCGCGCGCGACGCCGGCCTGCCGGTGCCCGACCGCGCCACCTTCCTGCGCGATGCCGACTGGATGGGCATCCAGCGCCACGTGAAGATCCTCGGCCTGTTCTGCCGCCTGCGCTACCGCGACAACAAGGGCCATTACCTGGACGACGCACCGCGCTTCATCGGCTATCTGGATGAAGTGCTGCCACGCTATCGCGAGCTGGCCCCCCTGCAGCAGTTGCTGGAAAACCGCATCAAGCCGGCGCTGGCCGACCTGGGCGCACCAATGCGCGTGGCCCGATGAAGGCGCTGGTGTTTGCCGCCGGGCTCGGCGAGCGCATGCGCCCGCTGACCCTGCACACACCCAAGCCGCTGCTGGAAGTGGCCGGCAAGCCGTTGATCGTCTGGCACCTGGAACGCCTGGCGGCGCTCGGCGTGCGCGAGGTAGTGGTCAACACCGCGTGGCTGGCCGAGCAGTTCCCGGCGACGCTGGGTGATGGCAGCCAGTGGGGCCTGCGTCTGCATTTCCTTTACGAAGGGCAGACCCCGCTGGAAACCGGCGGCGGCATCCTCAACGCATTGCCGGTGCTGGGCGATGCCCCGTTCCTGGTGGTGAACGGCGATATCTGGACCGATTTCGATTTCGCCACGCTGCCGCGCGAGCCGCAGGGCCAGGCACACCTGGTGCTGGTCGACAATCCGGCGCAACACCCCGACGGTGACTACCGACTCGATGCGCAGGGCCTGCTGCACCACGACCGCGCAGGGCCGTGCCTGACCTATGCCGGCATCGGCGTGTATCGCCCCTCCATCGTGGCCGACTGGCGCACGGTGATCGGCGATGCGCCGGGTAGCGAGCGGCTGCCACCGAGGTTCTCGGTGGTGCCGCTGCAGAAGCATTTCATGGCGCAGGGGTTGATGACGGGGCAGCACCATCGCGGGCGTTGGACCGATGTCGGGACCGTGGATCGGCTGCGCGCGCTGGATGTGGAGTTGGCAGCGAACGGCTGAGCCCCTCGTGGCTGGATGTTTTGAGAGCAGAAGCCTTGCTTGGCCGGGCGGGGTGGATTCGCGGGGGACGCCATGAACCCGTCCCTGGGGGCTTGGCCGCGGCATCCATGCCGCGGACACCCCCGCGAACCCACCCCGCCCGGCCTCTGACAGTTTCCGTGCGCGTCCAGCCACGGAAGAAAGGAAAGAAAAGCAAAAGCGGGTCGCTTCGCTGCGCTTGCTCTGATGTCGACCAAGGTCGACACCCACCACAAGCAAGACACGTGTCGACCATGGTCGACACCCACCAACAGCAGTGCAGTACGCAGTCCCGGCAGATCGCGGGAACCTGTCGAAGGCGGGGTGGCTCAGGTTGCGGGGGCGTGAGCGCCATGGATGGCGCGATCGAGGCTACATGGACGTACTTGCGCCGTCCCCCGCAACCTGAGCCACCCTGCCTCCCCTCAGGAAGCCAGCTTTTGACGTTGCTGTTGAAGCTGCCGGCCAGCGGCCGGCACTACCGCGGGTGCAGGGCGCAGCCCTGAAAACAAACCCCACCCTCAGTAACGAGGCCGGCCTTCTTCCAGCACCTGGCGCAGGAACGGCACGGTGATCCGCCGCTTCGCCGCCAGCGATTCGCGGTCCAGCCAGTCCAGCAGGGTGATCAATCCACCCAGTTCGCGACCGGTGTGCGACAGCAGCCACTCGATGGCCGCTTCGTCGATGGCCAGGCCACGTCGCAGTGCACGCTCGCGCAGCACCGCAGCACGACCTTCCTCATCCAGCGGCTGCAGCAGCACGCGCACGCACTGGCCCAGGCGCGAACGCAGGTCCGGCAGCACCAGGCCCAGCTCGCCCGGTGCCTTCTGCGCCGTGTACAGCACGGTCACACCTGCAGCGCGCGCGCGGTTGTGGAAATCAAACAGCGCGATCTCGTCCTCGCGATTGCCGGCAACCTCGTCCAGTCCGTCCAGCGCCACCAGTTCGCGTGCGTCCAGCCCATCCAGCGCTGCACGGACACGGCCTGCTGCGCTGGCCAGTGGCACGTACGTCGGCAGGCGCCCGGCCTGCTCGGCGCTGGAGCACATCGCCAGCGCCTGGTGGGTCTTGCCGGTTCCCGCCGCACCTTCCAGGTAGACCCAGTCGTGGCTGGCACCAACCGCGATCGCGCGCAGCTGCGCCAGCGCGCCGTCCGGCGCGCCGATGAAGGTCTCCAGGCGCTGGTCCCGCGGGTAATGCAGGGCCAGCGGCAGTTGCGGCACACCCATCACTTCAGGTCGGGGCCCTTGTCGTTCGGAACGATGATATGGGGGGCGTCCACTACGCCATCAAGCACGATCGCCGGCTTCTCACCCACGTACAGCTCGCTCTGGCGGTAGCGCTGATGCGCATAGCGCAGCAGCACGTTGGTCACCGCCGCCACCGGCAGCGCCAGCAGCATGCCGAGGAAGCCGAACAGCTGGCCGCCGGCCATCACCGCAAAGATCACTGCCACCGGGTGCAGGCCGATCTTGTCGCCGACGATACGCGGGGTCAGCACGTAGCTTTCCAGCAGCTGGCCCACGGTGAACACCACGCCCACCAGGATCAGCAGCTTCAGGTCGAAGCCCTGCGCCTGCACCAGTGCCGCGATCACCGCCATCAGCACGCCAGTGGTCGCGCCCAGGTATGGGATGAAGCTGATGAGGCCGGCAATCAGGCCGATCAGCAGGCCCAGCTTGAGGCCGACCAGCGACAGGCCGCCGGCATAGATCACGCCCAGCGCCAGCATCACCAGGAACTGTCCGCGGATGAACGCCCCCAGCACTTCGTTGGACTCACGCGCCAACGCGCTGATGGTGCCGATGTGGTTGCGCGGAATCACCGACGCCACCCGCTCGACCAGCTTGTCCCAGTCGCGCAGGAAGTAGAACGCCAGGATCGGCAGCAGCAGGATGTTGACCACCCAGGTCACCATCGCAAAGCCCGAACGCGAGACGTAGCCCATGAATGTGGTGGCGAAGCCGCCGGCCTGCTGCCAGTGGCTGCGCACCCATTCGATCAGGCGGTCCGGATCCAGCCACTGCATCACTTCCAGGCCGGTCTTCTGCTCGAACCAGGGGATCCCCTTCTCCATCAGCCACGCCTGTGCCTGCGGCGCGACCGCAATCAGGGTGGTGATCTGGCGCTCGATCATCGGCACCAGTACCAGCAGCAGCGCCACGATCACCAGCACCATCGCAGCGAACACCAGCACCACGCCGGTCATGCGCGAACGGCCGGTGGCCTCGATGCGGTCCACCAGCGGATCGCCCAGCCACGCCAGCGCCAGCGCCAGCACGAACGGGGTCAGGATCGGTGCCAGCAGCCACACCACCCAGCCGACCAGGCCGGCGAACAGGATGTACTTCAGGCGGCGCAGGAACTGCGCGATTTCGGCTTCCGGGGTCAGGGTCATCGCAAGCGGTACTCGTTGCTGACCGGCGCGGCCACCGGGGCACCGGTGGTGTCATCGATCGGGGTCGGCAGGGCCGGCAGCGTCGCGCTGGGCACCAGCACGCCATTGTCGCCCAGCATGCGGTTGAAGCCGGCCAGGCCGGTGGTCATCTCCAGGCTCAGCTCCAGCTGGCCGGCCGAAGCGTGCAGCGGGGTGACGTTGCGCACCACCGGCACCTCGCGCAGGCCGGCGGCAAGGCGCAGGTAATCGTCGGCACTGTTGATGCCGGTGACCACCACGCGGTAGGTCCCGGCCTGACCGACGGCGGCACCCGCCTTGGCATAGCGCTTGACCAGCGCGTCGGCGGCGCCATCGGCACCGGCGGCCATCGCACGCATGGCGTTGGCGTCCTTGCTGGTCCACTTGTTCAGCTCGCGGCCGTTGTCGACGAACACCCAGTCCGCCTGCCAGCCGCCGTTGGCGCGGTAGAGCTTGCCGATCAGCTGCATCGGCGGCGAGTAGCGCGACGAGGCGCGGGCCACGGCGGCACTGTCCTGGCGCCAGATGGCACCGGCCAGCGCCTGTTCGGCGGCACCGCCGCTGGGCAGGCCCAGCTTGTAACCCCGCTCGATGGCGCGGTTCAGCAGCGGGCGGGCGGCGTTGGCCTGCTGCACGCTGACCAGGCGCGGGCCACTGCCGTCGTCGACGGCCAACCACACCACCGGTTTCGGCCGCGGCTGCGGCCACAGCGGCAGGCCCAGCGCCGAGACCAGCGAGTCGACGTCATCCTCGCGGAAGCGGGCCACCAGCAGGGTCCTGAAGCTCGGCGCGCCGCTGGCGCCCACGCTCTGGTCCTGCTTGTAGTCGTAGCTGGCCACGTAGTCCTTGGCGTTGCGCAGCGCCTGCACCACGCCGGGGCGGGACATCACGTTGCGGTCGCCGGACAGTTTGCCCAGCACCACGCTCAGGGCACGGGCCAGGGCGCCGTTGCGATCAGCTTCGGCCTGGCTATTGACGGGCACTTCGGCCTCGTACGCACCCGAGGCGGTGGCAACATCTCCCTCGGTGCGCAGGCCGCTCTGGGCCATCGTGGCCACCGGCAGGCTCAGTGCAAGGAGCAGGGTCAGAATCAGGCTGCGGCGCATCAGGACATCCATTGGCTCGACGAATCCGGGGGAATTGTTGCCCGAATACGGCCTTTGCGCCAATGCGGCCTGTTAAAATCGCCCGTTCAACCCCTGCCAGCGCCGACGCCCGTGACCAACACCCCGTCTTCCGCCCCCTCCCCCCTCACCTACCGTGACGCGGGTGTCGACATCGACGCCGGCAACGCGCTGGTCGAGCGGATCAAGCCCCTGGTCAAGCGCAGCTTCCGCCCGGAAGTGATGGGCGGCCTGGGCGGCTTCGGCGCCCTGTTCGACCTGTCCAACAAGTACCGCGAGCCGGTGCTGGTGTCGGGTACCGACGGCGTGGGCACCAAGCTGAAGCTGGCCCATCAGCTGAACCGCCACGATACGATCGGCATCGACCTGGTCGCGATGTGCGTGAACGACGTGCTGGTGCAGGGCGCCGAGCCGCTGTTCTTCCTGGACTACTTCGCCACCGGCAAGCTGGACGTCGATACCGCCGCGGCGGTGGTGGGCGGCATCGCCAACGGCTGCACCGAGGCCGGCTGCGCGCTGATCGGCGGTGAAACCGCTGAAATGCCCGACATGTACGCCCCGGGCGAGTACGATCTGGCCGGCTTCACGGTGGCTGCGGTCGAGAAGAGCGAGCTGAAGGACGGCGCCAGCGTGGCCGCCGGCGACGTGCTGATCGGCATCGCCTCGTCCGGCCCGCATTCCAACGGCTACTCGCTGGTGCGCCGCATCTACGACCGCGCCGGCCGCCCGGCCGATCTGGAACTGGAAGGTGGCGTGAAGCTGGTCGACGCGCTGATGGCACCGACCCGCCTGTACGTGAAGCCGATCCTGTCGCTGCTGAAGTCGCACGGCGATGCCATCCACGGCATGGCCCACATCACCGGTGGCGGCCTGACCGAGAACATCATCCGCGTGGTGCCCGATGGCCTAGGCCTGGACATCCAGGCCTCGTCCTGGACCCTGCCGCCAGTGTTCCAGTGGCTGCAGAAGGAAGGCGCGGTCGCCGACAGCGAGATGTGGCGCACCTTCAACTGCGGCATCGGCTTCGTGCTGATCGTGGCAGCGGACCAGGTCGCTGCCGTGTCCGAGGCGGTCCAAGCCCAGGGCCTGGACCACTGGACCATCGGCCAGGTGGTCACCGCCGAAGGCGCCGAACGCGTCCGCATCGGCTGAACCCGACCCCGAGGAGCCCGCATGGACGCAACGCCCCCCCTGGCACCCACCCCGGTACCGCCGCCGTTGGCGGCCGCGCCGGTCTTCAGCAGGCAGGACGCCGACCACCTACGCGCGCTGTCCATCGCGCACTATGTGTTCGGTGGCCTGATCGCGCTGCTCTCGCTGTTTTTCATTCTGTACATCGTGCTCGGCATCAGTGCGCTGAGCGGCCATCTGCCGATGAACTCCGGGGGCCAGCCCTCGTCGCCGGCCGAACAGCGCCTGTTCGGCTGGGTGTTCACGGTGCTGGGGACCGTGTTCGTCGCCGGTGGCCTGGGCATGGCCGCATTCGTCATCCAGGCCGGACGCTGCCTGGCCCAGCGTCGTCGCCACCTGCTGTGCCTGATCGTGGCCGGCCTGCTCTGCCTGTGCGCGCCGCTGGGCACCGTTCTGGGGGTATTCACCCTGGTTACGCTGCTGCGCCCGCAGGTCAAGGCCGCCTTCGATGCAAGTGGTGCAACGACATGACGACACCTGGCGCACCACCGCCGCTACCACAGCAGACCCTGGCGCAGCTGCAGCTGGCCAGCCACCTGCAGACGCTGAAGGTGCTGTTCTACGCGCTGGCGGTTTTCCACTGGATGGCCGCGCTGGCGTTCCTCGGTTTCATCGGCCTGGTCGCCAGCTCACGCGGGCTGGCCGATGGCGCGGTACTGGCCACGGTGTACGGGGTCATTTCGCTGCTGGCGGCCGCGCTTGGCGTCGTGCAGCTGCACACCGCTCGCCTGCTGTCGCGCCGCACCGGGCTGGC
The DNA here is from genome assembly GCF_059370435.1 of Stenotrophomonas sp. YJH_SMC_94-11. Classification (NCBI taxonomy): domain Bacteria; kingdom Pseudomonadati; phylum Pseudomonadota; class Gammaproteobacteria; order Lysobacterales; family Lysobacteraceae; genus Stenotrophomonas; species Stenotrophomonas sp. YJH_SMC_94-11. Next base: position 214,034 of record NZ_JCAFTR010000008.1, read on the forward strand.
CTGGTGCCAGCGCGCGGCCTGGCTGGCGGTACTGGCTGGCCCGCTGGGCATGGCCCTGGCCGCCTATGCCTGGGTGTTCCTGTCCAAGCCTGACATGGCCGCACTGTTCGACCGCGGCGACCATCTCAGCGTCTGAGCTTGCCGGCAGACGCCCCCCTTCCTGATTGACTCCCCATGTCCGCGCCTGCCCTCTCCACGACCGCCTCGCCTGCCGCTTCCCGTTTCACGGGCCCCAAGAAGCTGGCCTTCGCCGCCGTGCTGGCGGTGTTCGCGATCAGCTGGATCCACCCGCTGTGGCCCACCGAGCAGGCCCTGCACAGCACCCTGACAGTGATCGGGCTGGCCGCACTGCTATGGGTCGATCGCCGGGGTGGCTGGCTGGGCAACGGTGCCTTCATCGCGATCTGCGGCTTCATTGCACTGCACTGCGTGGCTGCGCGCTGGCTGTACTCGAACGTGCCCTACGACGCATGGGCGCAGGCGCTGACCGGCTGGTCGCCGAATGCGGCGTTTGGCTGGCAGCGTAATCATTTCGACCGGCTTATCCACTTCCTGTTCGGCGTCTGCTTCACGCCTGCGCTGCTGCAGCTGGCACGCCATGCCTGGCCGGCGCTGCGCCGCGGCCAGGCTTTCACCCTGGCGGTGATGGCAGTGATGTGCGCCAGCCTGGTCTACGAGTGGTTCGAGTGGGCCATCGCGCTGGCCCTGTCGCCGGACGCCGCCGAGGCCTACAACGGGCAGCAGGGCGACATGTGGGACGCCCATGCCGACATGCTGCTGGCGACCGTGGGCAGCCTGCTGAGCTGGCCGTTGATCCGCCGGAGTGCCGCGCAATGACCGCGCCCACCCGCATCGCGGTGCTCGCCTCTGGGCGCGGCAGCAACCTGCAGGCCATCCTCGATGCCATCGCGGCCGGGCGCCTGCCCGCCGAGGTCGTCGGCGTGTTCTCCGACCGCCCGGCCGCCGCCGCGCTGCAACGGGTCGGCGCCAGCCTGCGCTGGGCACATGCGCCGAAGGAATTCGACGACCGCGCCGCCTACGAGCAGGCCTTGGGCGATGCACTGGCCGCGGCCGCGCCGGACTGGATCGTCTGCGCCGGCTACATGCGCATTCTCGGCGCCGCCTTCGTGCAGCGCTTCAATGGCCGCCTGGTCAACATCCACCCCTCCCTGCTGCCACTGCACAAAGGGTTGGATACGCATGCGCGGGCTTTGGACGCCGGCGATGCCGAGCACGGGGCCAGCGTGCATCTGGTCGTTCCCGAACTGGATGCCGGCGCCGTGCTGGCCCAGGTACGGGTACCGGTGATGCCCGGCGATGACGCCGACAGCCTGGCCGCGCGCGTGCTGGCGGTGGAGCATCCCCTGTTGATCGCCACCCTCCAGCTGCTGTGCGCCGGCCGCCTGACTGAACGGGAGGGGCAGCCGCACCTGGACGGTCACCCCCTGTTTAGCCCACTGGCCCTAGATTCCGCCGGGAACCTGAACCGGTAACGCCCACGCACACGCCCCGCTGACTGCGGGGCTGGCATCCTGCCCCCCTCCTGCAGCTCCTGTCCTCCATGAAGACCACGACCCTGCTGTCCACTTCATTGCTGCTGTCGCTTGTCGTGCTTCCCAGCGTGGGTTGGGGCCAGGTGCAAGCGCCTGCGGCCCCTGCGCAGCCGGCGCCTGCAGTCCAACCGCCTGCGGAACCGGCCGTGCCGATGCCGCCGGCGCTGGCCTGGGAGCCGCCGCCGCTGCAGCCGTTCACCGCGACCTACCAGGCCTTCTACAAAGGCAAGGAGGCCGGCGACGCCAGCATGCAGGTCACCCACACCGGCGGCAACCAGTGGCGGGTGGACATGCAGGTGGTGGGCCGCCGCGGCTTTGCCAGCGTGCTGGGCCTGAACATCGAACAGAGCACGGTGTTCGAAGAGCGCAGCGGCGTCTATGCGCCGCTCAGCCAGAGCACGGTACGCAAGGGCCTGTTCCTGGGCAAGAAGGCGGTCGGCACGTACAACTGGCAGGCCGGCACCGCGCAGTGGAGCGGCGACGTCAAGAAGGAACGTGCGCAACCGATCCCGCTGCAGCCGGGCGACCAGAGCGCGCTGCTGATCAATCTGGCGATCATGCGTGATGCCCGCCCGGGCGCCACCATGCATTACCGCTACGTGGACATGGGCAAGGTCCGCCAGCACGACTACCAGGCCGCGCCGCAGACCGAGAACGTCGAGGTCGGCGACCTGTCCTACAACGCGCTGCGGGTCTACCGGACCAACGGCGGCAACAACGAAACCATCCTCTGGATCGCCAACGGTGTCCCCACCCCGGTGCGCATCCTGCAACGCGAAGACGGCGAAGACCGCGTCGATCTGCGCCTGATCGAATACCAAGGAGTCTGAGCATGAGCACCCTGACCCGCCCCCTCACCTGGATCGCTGCAGCCGCACTGTCGGTGGCCAGCCTGCCGGCCATGGCCCTGCAGCCATTCAAGGCCGATTACCTGGCCAGCTACATGGGCATGCAGGCCAATGGCAGCATGACGCTGAGCAGCGAGGGAGCCAACAAGTGGCGCTACACGCTGCAGGTGAAGAACCAGCTGGCCGACCTGAGCCAGAGCACCGTGTTCGAAGAGGTGCGCGGCCAGTTGCGCCCGCTCAGCAGCCAGGACCGTTCGGCACTGCTGGTGAAGAAGCGCAATGTGCAGGCCAACTACAACTGGACCAGCAACCAGGCCACCTGGACCGGCGACATCAAGCCGGACCGTGCGGGCCCCATCGCGTTGAAGTCGGGCGACATGGACGCGCTGCTGATCAATCTGGCGATCGCCCGCGACCTGGCCGCCGGCAAGCCGCTGACCTATCGCATGGTCGACGAAGGCCGCATCAAGAACATGACCTACCGCGTGATCGGCAAGGAATCGATCACCGTGGGCGGCAAGAGCTACGAGGCCACCAAGGTCTCGCGTGCCGACGGCAACAAGGAGCTGATCGCCTGGATCGTGCCGGAATTCCCGGTGCCGGCGCGCATGCTGCAGCGTGAGAGCGGCCGCGATGCGCTGGACCTGACCATCAAGGCGATGAACTGAGCGCCCGGGGTCGGATCCCTTCCCAACGGGAAGGGCTCTGACCCCGACAGCGACCCGCCGCCTTCATCCACGCATGGCGTGGATCTCCCGTAAAAAAACGCCCGCTTTCGCGGGCGTTGTTCTTACTTCTTTTGCTCGGCCGCGGCCGGCTTGAACTCGGTGCGGCAGTCCACGCGGATCTGCTCGCCGGTGCTGCGCCAGACGAAGGTGCGGCAATGGCGGTTGCCGTCCTGGCTGTCGTTCACCGCGACCGCGTAGAACGATTCGATGATCTCGTCACGCGAGACCGTGCCGTCGCCATTCCAGTCCATGTCCTTCTGCTCGATGCCCTGGGTGATGGCGATGTTGGCGTACCAGGCATAGCCCAGCCACGCCAGCACGATCAGCACCAGGGCCAGCAGCGCCTTGCGGCGCGGGCTGAACTTGCCGCGCAGGATCATGGCACGCGCCGGATGGTGGCGCCGAGCGAAGACAGCTTCTCTTCGATGTTCTCGTAGCCACGATCAAGGTGGTAGATGCGGTCGATGGTGGTCTCGCCGCTGGCCATCAGGCCGGCCAGGATCAGCGAGGCCGAGGCACGCAGGTCGGTGGCCATTACCGGCGCACCGCTCAGGGTCTCGCTGCCACGCACGATGGCGGTGTGGCCTTCGACCTGGATGTCCGCGCCCAGGCGCAGCAGTTCGTTGACGTGCATGAAACGGTTCTCGAAGATCGTTTCGTTGATCACGCCGACGCCGTCGGCCACGCAGTTGAGCGCCATGAACTGCGCCTGCATGTCGGTCGGGAATGCGGGGTACGGCGCGGTGGTCAGGTTGACCGCCTTCGGCCGCTTGCCCTGCATGTCCAGGGTGATGGTGTCTTCGGTGGTCTCGATCTTCGCACCGGCCTCGACCAGCTTGGACAGCACCGCGTCCATGGTGTTCGGGCGCGCACGGTTGACCGTGACCTTGCCGCCGGTCATCGCCGCAGCGACCAGGAAGGTACCGGTTTCGATGCGGTCGGGCAGCACTTCGTGGCGGCCGCCGGACAGGCGCTCGACGCCTTCAATGACCAGGCGGGCAGTGCCCAGGCCTTCGATCTTCGCGCCCAGCGCGATCAGGCAATGCGCCAGATCGGTCACTTCCGGTTCCATCGCGCAGTTGTCGAGGATGGTGGTGCCTTCGGCCAGCACCGCGCCCATCAGCACGTTCTCGGTGCCGGTGACGCTGACCATGTCGAAGGTGAAATGGCCGCCCTTCAGCCGCTTGGCAGTGGCCTTGATGAAGCCGTTCTCGACCACGATCTCGGCACCCAGCGCCTGCAGGCCCTTGATGTGCTGGTCGACCGGACGCGAACCGATCGCGCAGCCGCCGGGCAGCGACACTTCCGCCGCGCCGAAGCGGGCCAGCAGCGGGCCCAGCACCAGGATCGAAGCGCGCATGGTCTTGACCAGCTCGTACGGTGCCACGTGCTGGTTGACCGAACGCGGGTCGACCACGATCGCGCTGCCACGCGACAGCGTGCCCTGGTCGATGGTGACCTTGGCGCCCAGCTCGCCCAGCAGCTTCACCGTGGTGACCACGTCGTGCAGGTGCGGCACGTTGGTGATCTCCACCGGCTCATCGGCCAGCAGGGTCGCGCAGAGGATGGGGAGGACGGCGTTCTTGGCGCCGGAGATGCTCACTTCACCGTGCAGCGCAGCGCCGCCGGTCACAACGATCTTGGCCATGTATTCGGGATCTTCTGCGGTTCAGCCGGCTTCGGCCGGGGTCACGGTTTTCAGCGCCAGCGCGTGGATCGCGCCGCCCATCAGGTCGCCCAGCGTGGCATAGACCATGCGGTGGCGGGCCAGCGGCATCTTGCCGGCGAACGCCTCGCAGACCACGGTCGCTTCGAAATGCACGCCATCATCGCCCTGCACGTCGGCGCGGGCGCCAGGCAGGCCGGTTTCGATCAGATTGCGGATGGTGTCGGCGTCCAACGGGCTTTCCTAATAAAATGTGCCTCCATTCTACTTCCGCTGCGTGGCGTCCGCATGGCCGAATCCCTGTTGCCCCCCCGTTCCGTCGACCCTGCCGGCCTGGTCGCCAGTGGCCGCCGCGTGTTCGAGATCGAGCGGCAGGCGCTGGATGCCGTCGCCGACCGCCTTGGCGAGGCCTTCCAGCAGGCCTGCGAGGCGATCCTGGCCAGCCGCGGCCGGGTGGTCGCCACCGGCATGGGCAAATCCGGCCACATTGCCCGCAAGATCGCCGCCACCCTGGCCTCCACCGGCACACCGGCGTTCTACGTGCATCCCGGCGAAGCCGGCCACGGCGACCTGGGCATGATCACCGAAGCCGACGTGGTGCTGGCCCTGTCCTATTCGGGCGAGTCCGATGAGGTGCTGATGCTGCTGCCTGTGCTCAAGCGCCAGGGCAACGTGCTGATTTCCATGACCGGCCGCCCGCAGTCGAGCCTGGCCACGGCCGCCGACATCCATCTGGATGTGAGCGTGCCGGCCGAGGCCTGCCCGCTGGCGCTGGCGCCGACCTCCAGCACCACCGCCTCGCTGGCGATGGGCGATGCGCTGGCCGTAGCCCTGCTTGACGCGCGCGGCTTCACCGCCGACGACTTCGCCCGCTCGCACCCGGCCGGCAGTCTCGGCCGTCGCCTGCTGCTGCACATCACCGATGTCATGCACACCGGCGAGGACCTGCCCAGCGTGGGCGCCGATGCCAGCCTCAGCGAGGCGCTGGTGGAAATGAGCCGCAAGCGGCTCGGCATGACCGCCGTGGTCGACGCCGATGGCGTGCTGATCGGCCTGTTCACCGACGGCGACCTGCGCCGGGCGCTGGACAGCGCGCTGGACGTGCGCACCGCGAAGATCGCCGATGTGATGACCCGCAACCCGCGCACCATCGGTGCCGACCAGCTGGCCGTAGAGGCCGCGCGGCAGATGGAGACCCAGAAAATCAACGGCCTGATCGTGGTCGATGGCCAGGGCCGTGCGGTCGGCGCCCTGAACATTCATGACCTGTTGCGGGCCCGGGTGGTTTAACCGACAGTCCGTAGACCCCATTCAGTCTGTAATGCCCCACCCGCCCCCACCGAGCCTGATCGCCTGATGCCCTGGTCCCCGCTGCCCGCGTTCCCCGCCCACCTGCATGCCGCTGCGGCCCGCGTCCGCCTGGCCTGCTTCGACGTGGACGGTACCCTCACCGACGGTCGGCTGTACTACGACAAGGACGGCAACGAGAGCAAGGCGTACTTCGTGCAGGACGGTCTGGGCCTGAAACTGCTGCAGCAGCACGGCATCCATCCCGTGCTGATCACCGCGCGCAACAGCCAGTCCGCGCTCAAGCGCGGCGCCGACCTCGGCATCGACACCCAGATCGCCGTGGGCGACAAGCTGGCCAGCGTGCAGACGCTGTGCGCACAGCATGGCATCGGCCTGGAGCAGGTGGCCTTCATGGGCGACGACCTGCCGGACCTGGCGCCGCTGGGCGCGGTCGGCCTGGCGGTGGCGCCAGCCAACGCCCACCCGTGGATCGCCGAGCGCGTGCACTGGCAGACCCGCGCCGATGGCGGACGTGGCGCCGCCCGTGAACTGTGCGACATCCTGCTGGCCGCCCAGGGCCATGTGGACGCGGTGCTGGCGAGGTTCGGCGCATGAACCTGCCCACCCTGAACTGGCGCACCGTGCTCGGCATCGGCCTGCTGCTGGCGGCCCTGCTCAGCAGCTGGGCGGCCCTGCGCAACCGCGACAAGGGCCCGGCCACTGCCGGCCAGGACGCCGGCGTGGACTACATCCTGCACGACTTCCAGATCGTCGCGCTGGATGAGCAGGGCAAGGAATCGACCACCCTGCGCGCACCGCGGCTGGAACGCCAGCGTGGCGACCAGACCATCAACATCGCCACCCCACTGTTCGAGATGCCGGACAAGGATGGCAAGCACTGGACCCTGCGCGCCGACACCGGCTGGCTCAGCGCCAAGGGCGACGAAATGAAGCTGCGCGGCAATGTCGCTGGCGACAGCCCGGCCGATCCGGGCGTGGTGCCGACCACTTTCCGCACCGACCACCTGGACGTGTTCCCGAAGGAGAACCGTGCCCGCACCGATGCGCGGGTCACCATGACCCGCCCCGGCATGGAACAGTCCGGCGTTGGCTTCGAGGTGGATTCCAAGAACAACACGTATCATTTCCTCAGCCAGTCCAAGGGCCGCTACACGCCCCGACGCTGATTCCGCCGCCCTCCTGCGACGTCCCCGGACCGGCGCAAGGACGGCAGCCCACCCACCCGCCGCCGGTTTTCCGGACGGCCCCACCGGTAGAACGGACCCCGATGAAGATTCCCTTTGCAGCCGTACTCGCGCTCGGTCTCCTTGTTCCCAGCGCTGCCTTTGCCAAGTCCACCGACCGCAACGAGAACATGAACATCGAATCCGGCGCCCAGTCGGGCGTGCTGACCGGCGACGGCAAGACCGTGCTGTCGCAGGGGGTGACCGTCACCCAGGGCACGCTGGACCTCCGCTCGTCCGAAGCCGAGATCTACCTGAAGGATGGCGAAGCCGTGCGTGCGGTGTTCACCGGCAAGCAGGCCACGATGAAGCAGCAGCTCGACGATGGCACCTGGATGGACGCGGTGGCCGATCGCATCGACTACGACATCAAGACCGAGATCATCACCCTGACCGGCAACTACAAGGTCACCAGCGCGCGCGGCACCAACGCCGGCCAGCGCATGGTCTACAACACCCGCACCGGGGAGATGAACTCCGGTGGTGATGGCAGCCGTGTGCGCACCGTCATTCCGCCGAAGAACAAGAACGCGGCAGCACAGCCGGCCGCCGCACCCAAGGCAGCGGCTCCGGCCAGCACGCCGGCCAAGCCGGCGGGGAGCAAGAAGTAATGCTCGTCGCCAAGGGCCTGCGCAAGCGCTACAAGCAGCGCGAAGTCGTCAAGGACTTCGGGCTGACCCTCGACGCCGGTGAAGTGGTCGGTTTGCTCGGCCCCAACGGTGCCGGCAAGACCACCTGTTTCTACATGATCGTCGGCCTGGTCGCCGCCGATGCAGGCAGCATCGTGCTCGACGGCAAGGACATCACCAGCGACCCGATGTACACCCGTGCCAAGCAGGGCGTGGGCTACCTGCCGCAGGAGCCGTCGGTGTTCCGCAAGCTGACCGTGGCCGACAACCTCCGCCTGGTGCTTGAACTGCGCGAAGACCTGGATTCGGCCGGCCGCGAACGCGAATTGAACAGCCTGCTCGACGAGCTGCAGCTGGGCCATGTCGCCGACCAGCTCGGTGCCAGCCTGTCCGGTGGCGAACGTCGTCGCTGCGAGATCGCCCGCGCACTGGCCGCGCAGCCGCGCCTGATCCTGCTCGACGAACCGTTTGCCGGTGTCGACCCGATCTCGGTGGGCGAAATCCAGCGCATCGTCACCCATCTCAAGCAGCGTGGCATCGGCGTGCTGATCACCGACCACAACGTGCGCGAGACCTTGGGAATCTGCGACCGCGCGTATATCCTCGCCGAGGGCACCGTGCTGGCCCAGGGTTCGCCGGAGGCGATCCTGGACAACGCTGACGTACGTCGCGTCTACCTTGGGGATTCCTTCAAGCTGTGACCGCAGGTGCTGGGTCCCTTTCCTTCCGTTCGGCACAGGCATGAAGACTCGGCTGCAGACATCGTTGGGACAGCAGCTGGTGCTCACCCCCCAGCTGCAGCAGGCGATCAAGCTGCTGCAGATGTCCACGACCGAGCTGGAGCTTGAAATCGCCCAGGCCGTGGAAAGCAATCCGCTGCTGGACTGGGCCGACAGCAACGACAGCAGTGCCGCCAATGAAGGCGGCGACAACACGGACGCCGATACGCCGGCCGAACGCGCCGACAATGGCGACGACTGGGCACCGGCCGAGCTCGACTGGAGCGCTGCCGGCAGTGGCGGCAGCTTCGACGATGATGATGACACCGGCAGCGCCGCCGAACGCGTGGCCGAAACCGAGACGCTGGCCGACCACCTGCTGTGGCAGCTGCACCTGTCGCATCTTTCCATGCATGACCGCAGCATCGGCGCTGCGCTGATCGATGCGTTGGACGATGACGGTTACCTGCGCGAACCGCTGGCCACCATCGCCGAAACCCTGCTGCCGTCGGTCCATGCCGATGAGGATGAAATCCTTGCGGTGCTGCATCGCATCCAGCGCTTCGACCCGGTCGGCGTTGCCGCGCGCACGCTCGGCGAATGCCTGCAGCTGCAGCTGGATGTGTTGCCTGGCGACACCGCGGGCCTGGCGCTGGCGCGGCAGATCGCCGCAGGCCCGCTGGAACGGCTGCCACGCAGTGGCGTCGCCGGTCTGGCCCATGAACTGAAACAGCCGCTGGACGAGGTCGAGGCAGCGGTCGCCCTGCTGCGCTCGCTGGACCCGCGTCCAGGGACTCAGATCGCGCCGCTTTCGCAGGATACCTACGTGGTGCCCGACGTGGTGGTGTGGCGGCAGAACGGCATCTGGCGCGCGGCGCTGGCCGCCCATGCCGGGCCAAAGGTGGTGATCCACCGTGGCTACGAACAGCTGATCCGCCGCTGTGGCGAGGCCGACGCCGGCTACCTGCGTGGCCAGCTGCAGGAGGCGCGCTGGCTGCTGAAGGGCCTGCAGCAGCGCGGTGAAACCCTGCTGCGGGTGGTGCGCAGCCTGATCCACCAGCAGGCCGGTTTCCTCGAGTTCGGCGAACAGGCGCTGCGCCCGCTGACCCTGCGCGAGATCGCCGCCGAACTGGGCCTGCACGAGTCGACGGTGTCGCGCGCGATCGCCCGCAAGCATGTGCGCACGCCGCGCGGCACGCTGCCGCTGCGTGCCTTCTTTGCCTCGGGCATCGATACCGAAGGCGGTGGCGAGGCGTCCAGCACCGCCATCCAGGCGATGATCCGGCGCCTGATCGACGACGAAAACCCGCGCAAGCCGCTTTCTGACGCCAAGCTGGCTGACCTGCTCAAATCGTCGGGAATTCCAGTAGCGCGACGCACCGTGGCGAAGTATCGTGAAGCCATGAACATCTCCGCCTCGCACGAAAGGGTCAGAATCGCTTGACGCGCCGCCGCGCCCGGCGGAGAGGTTCATTGGCACATCCGAACACAGGAGAAACCCGATGCGCATCGAAACGTTTGGCAAAGACGTCGAAGTCACCCCGGCCCTGCAGTCCTATGTGGAGGAGAAGCTGGCCCGGATCGGAAAACACTTCGACCAGCACTGCGAAGCGCGGGTGACCCTCAAGCTGCAGAAGACCGAACACCACGTCGACGCCAGCCTCAACATCCCGGGGCAGACCCTGCACGCCGAGGCCGGCGGCCAGACCATGTATGCCGCGATCGACCTGCTTGCGGACAAGCTTGACCGCCTGGTCATCAAGCACAAGGAGAAAAAACAGCAGCACGCACCGCTGCCGGTGGGTGACAATGGTGGCTGATCGCCACCGTTCCCCGCAGACATGCCCCTGACTGACCTCCTGGCGGCCGTGCAGACCCAGCTCTGCGCGGCCACCGACCGTGACAGCGTCCTGCAGGCCGCCGCCGGGTTGCTGGCCTGCCGCCAGGCCAATGCCGAACAGATCTATCTGAACCTGTGCCAGCGCGAGGCCCTGGGCAGCACCGCGATCGGCCACGGTATCGCCATCCCCCACGGCCGCGCGCCGACCCTGGACCGCCCTCGTGGCGCCCTGCTGCGTCTGGCGACCCCGGTCGACTTCGGCGGCGATGAGCCGGTGGACCTGGTGTTCGCGATGGCCGTCCCCGCCCACTACACCCACCAGCACCTGATGCTGCTGTCCGAGCTGGCCGAGCTGTTTTCCGCGCCGGATATCCGCCAGGCCCTGCGTGCGGCCGGCGATGCCCGGGCCCTGCGCGAGGCGCTGGACATGACCCCACCTGCGAGCGCCGCATGAATACCAGCATCACCGCCCGTGAACTGTTCGAACAGCAGCGCGAGCGGCTGGGGCTGCGCTGGGCCGCCGGCAAATCCGGTGAGAAGCGCGAGCTGGAGGCCGGCAACACGGTCTCGCGGCGTCCCTCGCTGGCCGGCTACCTCAACGCCATCTATCCCAACAAGGTGCAGATTCTGGGCACCGAGGAACTGTCCTGGCTGGATGCGCTGGAACCGCGCCAGCGCTGGGAGACCATCGAAAAGATCATGCAGTCGCACCCGCTTGCGCTGGTGCTGACCCGCAACCAGGCCTGCCCCGAAGACCTGCGCGCCGCCGCCGATGAATCCGGCACGCCGCTGTGGTTGTCGCCCAAGCGCGGCCACGAACTGCTGAACCACCTGTCCTACCACCTGGCGCGCACGCTCGCGCCGAGGGTGATCCTGCACGGCGTGTTCATGGAGATCTATTCCATTGGCGTGCTGATCACCGGTGAGGCCGGGTCGGGCAAGAGCGAGCTGGCACTGGAACTGCTCAGCCGTGGTCACCGCCTGGTCGCCGACGACGCCCCCGAGTTCACCCAGATCGCCCCGGACGTGCTCGACGGCACCTGCCCCGAACTGCTGCAGGACCTGCTGGAAGTGCGCGGCCTGGGCGTGCTGAACGTGCGCGAGATGTTCGGCGACACGGCTGTAAAGAAGAACAAGTACCTTCGGCTGATCGTCCACCTGACCAAGCCGATGACCGAACCCACCCCGCATGGCTACGAGCGCCTGACCGGCGACTCGGGCACCCGCCATGTGCTGGATCTGGACGTTCCGCTGATCACCCTGCCGGTGATGCCCGGCCGCAACCTGGCCGTGCTGACCGAAGCCGCCACCCGCCTGCACATCCTGCGCACCAAGGGCATTGACCCGGCGGCCATGTTCATCGCCCGCCACAGCAACCTGTTGGAACGGCGAACTCCCTGATCCTCCTGCCCCTCGAAGAGCCTGTCCATGAGCACCGCAATCCCCACCGCCCCGACCCTGATCATCGTCAGCGGCCTGTCCGGCTCGGGTAAATCCGTCGCCCTGAAGACCTTCGAGGACCAGGACTACTACTGCTCGGACAACCTGCCGATCCACCTGCTGCCGGATTTCGTGCGCAGCCTGCTGGCCAACCACGACGGCAGCGCACCGCGCCGCTTGGCCGTAGGCATCGATGTCCGCGGCCAGGCTGACCTGAGCCAGCTGGGCGACTGGCGGCAGCTGGCCACTGACGCCGGCGTGGAAGTGAAGGTACTGTTCTTCGAGGCCAGCGACGAAACGGTGCTCAAGCGCTACGCCGACACCCGTCGTCGCCATCCGCTGAGCCAGCTGGGCCTGTCGCTGCCCGAAGCGATCGCCCGCGAGCGCGAGCTGACCGCACCGTTGCGCCGCGAGGCCGATGCGGTGATCGATACCAGCACCCTCAACGTGCACCAGCTTCGGCGGCGGATCATCACCGAGTTCGCGATGGACCATGCCACTGGCCTGTCGCTGCTGTTCGAATCATTCGCCTACAAGCGCGGCGTACCGGCCGAGGCGGACTTCGTGTTCGATGCGCGGGTGCTGCCCAATCCACACTGGGACCCGGACCTGCGCGCGCTGAGCGGCCGCGAACCCGGCGTGCGCGACTACCTGGAAGCGCAGCCGGACGTGCAGCGCTACCTGGCCCAGCTGATGGATTTCCTCGATACGTGGCTGCCGAAACTGGGGGATGGCACCCGCAGCTACGTGACCGTGGCGTTCGGCTGCACCGGCGGCAAGCACCGCTCGGTGTTCCTGGCCGAGCGCATGGCCCGGCACGCCCGCGAGATGGGCTGGCAGGACGTGGCCACCTACCACCGCGAACAGGATTGAGGGTGGTCGGCCGGGCTGCGCCCGGCACCCGTTGGTAGTGCCGGCCGCTGGCCGGCAACAGCAACAGCAACAGCAAAAGCGGCATTCCGTGGGATGGCGGGGCGGTGTGGGTAGGCAGGACACGCCGTGAACCCGTCCATGGGGGCTCGATGGCGCCATCCATGGCGCCAACGGTCCTGCCTACCCACACCGCCCCGCCTCTGACAGATTCCGTGCGCTGTTGGTAGGTGTCGACCTTGGTCGACACGGTAGATCCACGCCATGCGTGGATGAATCGCTGCCAGGCATCGAAAAACGCATGGGGTCGGATCCCTTTTTCAATGAAAAAGGGCCCCGACCCGAGCAACACTGAATACGGGACACAGTACCCCTCATCTGCTGCTATCGCCGATTCACCTTGACCTGTTAACGTGCAGTAATGACCTGTGGCATTCTCCTCGTAACACATCCCGGGGTCGGGACCGCCCTGCTTGACGTGGCGACCCGGCTCCTGCGGCAGTTGCCGCTGAAAACCGAAGCTTTCGAAGTACCGTTCGACGCAGACCTGGACGCCCTGCTCCCGCTCGCCTCGGCCGCTTTGCGGCGGGTCGATGGAGGTGACGGCGTGCTGATCCTGACCGACCTGTACGGCGCCAGCCCCGCCAACCTTGCCGGGCAGCTGGCCCGGCTGGGAACCCCGGTTCGCCGGGTATCGGCGCTGAGCCTGCCGATGTTGCTGCGGGTGATGAATTATCCGGAACAGGGACTGGATCAACTGCCCGCCACAGCCGCGGCGGGTACCCGTAATGGAGCGATAGTCGACGATGCTTGAACGAGAACTCACCGTCAGCAACCGCCTGGGCCTGCATGCCCGGGCCACCGCCAAGCTGGTGCAGACCCTGGCGCCGTTCCGCTGCAACGTGACCATGGCCGCCAAGGGCCGTGAGATCAACGCCAAGAGCATCATGGGCGTGATGCTGCTGGCCGCCGGCCAGGGCACCCCGGTCACCGTGCGCATCAACGGCGAGGACGAAGCCGCCGCGATGGAAGCAGTGGTCGGCCTGTTCGAACGCCGCTTCGACGAGGACAGCTGAGCGTGCCGCGCGCACGCGCCAGCCAGGTCCCTTCCGGCCAACGGCCGGTACAGCTGCTGGCCGGCCACGGCGCCGCGCGCGGAACGGCGATGGGCCGGGCACGCGTGCGACTGCCGCATGCGCTGGAGGTGGCCGAGCAGCGCGTGGCCGCCCACCAGGTCGAGGCCGAACTGGCGCGCCTGCACCGGGCGCTGGATGCCGCGCGTACGGAAATGCACGAGCTGCGCCAGCGCCTGCATGGCGCCCTGAACCAGGAAGTGGGCGAGTTCCTCGACCTGCACGCGCTGCTGCTGGACGACCCCGAGCTGCTGTACGGCTTGGACGAGCTGATCCGCAGTGGCCCGTACAGCGCCGGCTATGCCTTGCGCCTGCAGCGCGACCGCCTGGCCAAGGTCTTCGATGGCATGGACGATGCCTATCTGAAGAGCCGCATGGACGATCTCGACCATGTGATCGGGCGCATCCACGCCTTCCTGCAACCCGAACGGCCGTCGGCGGTGAAAGGCCTGGCCGGCGAGATCCTGGTCTGCGACAACATCGCGCCCTCCGAGCTGGCGCAGCTGCAGGCACAGGGCGTAGTCGGCATCGTCACGGCCGCCGGCAGCGCGCTGTCGCACAGCGCGATCCTGGCGCGCAGCCTGCACCTGCCCCTGATCGTCAACGTGCCGCAGCTGCTCAGCCGCATCGCCGATGGCGATGTGCTGATCATCGATGGCGCCGACGGCAGCATCACCGTCAACCCGCAGGCCGACAACCTGCGGGACTACCGCGTCCGGCTGAAGGAACATGCGCGCGAGCAGCGCGAGCTCGGCCGCCTGCGCAGCAAGCCCAGCCGTACCCGCGACCAGGTCGACATTGCCCTGCTGGCCAATGCCGAATCGCTGGAAGACGTGACCCAGGCGCATGCACTGGGCGCGCAGGGGCTCGGCCTGTACCGCACCGAATTCCTGTTCCTGCAGCGCAATGAGCTGCCGGACGAAGAAGAGCAGTTCCAGACCTACCGCGATGCCGCGCTGGGCATGAGCGGGCGGCCGGTCACCATACGCACGCTGGACCTGGGCGCGGACAAGGCCGACCGTACCGGCCTGACCCTGAGCAACGAAGAGAACCCTGCACTCGGCCTGCGCGGGGTGCGCCTGTCGCTGGCACGGCCGAAAGTGGCCGACACCCAGCTGCGCGCGATCCTGCGCGCGTCTGCATACGGCAAGCTGCGCGTACTGGTGCCGATGGTCAGCACCCGCGAGGAGCTGCTGGCCGTGCGCCGGCGCATGCTCAAACTGACCGAACAGCTGCGCGGCGAAGGGCACATGGTGTCCGACCACGTACCGCTGGGCGCGATGATCGAAGTCCCCGCCGCTGCGCTGGCGCTGGAGAGCTTCATCGACCTGGTCGATTTCCTGTCGATCGGCACCAACGATCTGGTGCAGTACCTGCTGGCTGCCGACCGCAACAACGAGGCGCTGGGCGAGTTGTATTCACCGCTGCACCCGGCCGTGCTGCGGCTGCTGCAGATGGTGATCGAGACCGGCGCGCGTCACCGCATCCCGGTGGCGGTCTGCGGCGAGATGGCCGGTGATGCCCGGATGACCCCGCTGCTGCTGGCGCTGGGCCTGAGCGAGTTCAGCCTGCACCCGGGTACGTTGCTGGAGGTACGCCGCGCGATACGCGAAGCCGATCTGGGTGCGCTGCGCGCCCGTGCCCCAAAGTTGCTGGCCGCGCGCGACCGCCGCGCCATCGAACGCTGGCTGGCGCTGGTGGCGGATACGCCCTGATTTGCGCGCTACGCGCTCGCCTGGCATGGCCCGGCGGAACATGTGGAACCGCTGGCCGCTGGCCCGACCCAGATTCGATCCGCAGAAGCAGCCCCTTGTTGTTCAAGGGGCGCGCCGACAGGCGGGGGATAAGGTTGAATGCGTGGACCCCGGTGGCCGCAGGCCAGCGGGGTATCCGGTGAAACATCGCCTTGCGATAATGACGCGCTGAACACCCCTGTTGCCGCATCCTTGCCGGGATCGCGGCTTTTCTTATCCCGCGGGAGCTGCGATGGCTGAAGCTGTACGCCACGACAAGACTGCGCGCCAACTGCGGATGCTGTCCGATGCACTGGACAGCGGCCGGCTGGGCCCGGTACGTCGCCTGGTCAACACCCTGGCCCCGGCCGAGATCGGCAACCTGCTTGAATCACTGCCGCCGGGCAAGCGCGAGGTGGTGTGGGGCCTGGTCGATCCTGAAGACGACGGCGAGGTGCTGGTCCACGTCGGCGAGGACGTGCGCGAAAGCCTGCTCGCGGACATGGACCCGGACGAGATCATCGCCGCGGTCGAAGACCTGGACATCGACGATCTGGCCGACCTGGTCGAAGACCTGCCGGATACGGTCATCGATGAAGTCCTCAAGTCGATGGACCGCGAGAACCGCGAGCGGCTGGAACAGGTGCTGTCCTATCCCGAGGACAGCGCCGGCCGCCTGATGAACCCGGACGTGGTGACCGTGCGCGCCGACGTCAACGTCGACGTGGTGCTGCGCTACCTGCGCCTGCGCGGCGAATTGCCTGACCACACCGACCACCTGTTCGTGGTCAGCCGGCGGCACCAGTATCTCGGCCGGGTGTCGCTGGCGGCACTGGTGACCCACGAGGACACCACCCCGATCAACCGCCTGATCGACGACGAGCAGCCGGCCATCGACGTCGGCGAGAGCGACCAGGAAGTGGCACGGCAGTTCTCCGACCATGACTGGATCTCCGCACCGGTGGTGGACGAGAACAACATCCTCGTTGGCCGCATCACCATCGATGACGTGGTCGACATCATCCGCGGCCAGGCCGAGCACCAGGCGCTGGGCGCCGCCGGCCTAGACGAGGACGAGGACCTGTTCAGCCCAGTCTGGCGCGCCATGCGCCGCCGCCTGATGTGGCTGTCGGTGAACCTGTGCACCGCCTTCCTGGCCTCCAGCGTGGTCGGCCATTTCGAAGGCACCATCGACAAGCTGGTGGCGCTGGCGGTGCTGATGCCGATCGTCGCCGGCCTCGGCGGTAACGCCGGTACCCAGGTGCTGGCGCTGATGGTGCGCGGCCTGGCGTTGGGCCAGGTGGGCGCCTCCAACGCGCGCACGCTGCTGTGGAAGGAAGTGCGGGTGGCCGCACTCAACGGCCTGCTGCTCGGCTCGATCCTGGGGCTGATCGTGCTGGTCTGGTTCCACTCGCCCGGGCTGTCGGCGGTGATCGCCATCGCGCTGACCTGCAATCTGCTGTTTGCGGCGCTGGCCGGCGTGCTGGTGCCGCTGACCCTGAAACGCTTCGGCTTCGACCCGGCGCTGGCCAGTGGCATCTTCCTGACTGCCGTGACCGACTCGATGGGCTTCTTCACCTTCCTCGGCCTGGCCACGCTGGTGCTGCTGCACTGATCCCTGCCGGGCCGGATCTCCGCAACGCGGAGCTCCGACCCACGCCAAAACCCAGGGTCGGATCCCCGCGGCGCGGGGCTCTGACCCGATTCCAACTGGACCCTCATGGCCACCACGATCGAAAACTATTTCCAGCCCGGCTGGCGCGACCAGCAGCACACCTGCCCAGCCTGCGAATGGAAGGGCAGCTCGCGTGCCATGGAGATGGAGCTGGACGAGGACGCCACCGAGTACGCCTGCCCGGTCTGCGAAAACCCGTTGCTGGTGGTGCTGCATCCGGACATGGCACAGGTGCAGGCCGCGGCCGCCAGCGGCAATGCCGAAGCCCAGGAACAGCTGGACATCATCGCCAGCTTTCCGCGCCCGCAGTGATGCGGCGCATGATGCCGCGTTGACCTGCGGCGGACTAGGATGCGGCTGAACCCACCGCTCCTGGAACGTCGATGGTCCGTACGATGATGCGCTGGCTGCCGATGCTGGCGATCCTGATGATGGCCGGCTGCGCCTCGCAGCCGGACAGCGCGCGCGGCCACTTCGAATCGCGTGCGGTGAAAGTGGATGGCCGTACCGCCTATTACCAGGTGTTCATTCCGGCAACCGCGGCGCGCACGCCTGGCGCACTGCCGGTGGTGCTGTTCCTGCATGGATCCGGCGAGCGCGGCGGCGACGGCGTCAAGCAGACCCATGCCGGGCTGGGGCCGCACCTGCGCAGGCACGCGGCCGACTTCCCCGCGTTGGCCGTATTCCCGCAGGTGCCAGGCCGCCAGGAATGGAGCGGGCGCAACAACCGCGTTGCGCTGGCCGCCCTGGACGCCACCATCGCCGAGTTCGGTGCCGATCCCTCGCGGCAGTACCTGACCGGGATGTCGATGGGCGGCTATGGCAGCTGGAACATCGCGCTGGATGACCCCGGCCGCTTCGCCGCGATCGTGCCGGTATGCGGCGCGGTGCTGGCGCCGCGCGCGGTGCGTCCGACCCTGTTCGTCGAACAGGTGGCCCAGGAATCCGATCCGTATGCCGAGATCGCCAAGCGGCTTCGGCACACACCGATCTGGATCTTCCATGGTGCGCTGGATGACGTGGTGCCGCCGGACGACGACCGCAGGCTGCACGCCGCCTTCCAAAGCGCCGCTGCACGCGACGTGCGCTACACCGAGTACCCGGAGGGCAACCACAATGCCTGGGACGCCACCTACGCGGACCCGGCAATGTGGGCATGGCTGTTCGCGCAGAAGCGCTGAGCCACGACGTCCGGTGGTTGCCCACCAAGGTTGGAGCCTGGTTTGGGTAGTTACCCACTAAGGTTGGAACCTGCTTTCGGTGGGTGCCAACCTTGGTTGGCACTATCTGTCCGCCCCCATGAACTCCGTCCTGGCATAGGAACCTTCGAGTTCCCACTCACACCACGCATGCGGGTACTCGCCAAGCTGCGTTGCCAGCCCCGCCCTGATCGGATTCGCCATCACATACATTGCGTGCCGGAACAGCGATTCATCAGAGCGGATCGCGTGATCGTGATAGCAGGACTGCCAGAAGCGCCCTACTCTGCCCAGTACCCTGTTTGCGTACACCGCCGTACGCGACTTGAAGCGCTTCATGACAACGTCGAGCGATGCCGCGCGCAGCTGCATCAACCAGTGAATGTGATCCGGCATGACCACGTAGGCGATCGAATGGGTCAGACCTTCCAGATCCAGACGCTGGAACTCCTGCATGGCGGTAACCGCAACGGCGTCATTGGCGAACAGAGCCGCCCGGCCATGCACGTTCGTGGTGAGGATGTAGCTCTGGCCAATACTGGAATGACGGCCTAGCAGGAGACGGGTGCTGTTCATGCAGAAGAGCATGGGCGGGCGCATGTTCCCTGAACATCGGGAAATCACCTTCGCCCGGGTAGGCCAGTGCCAACCAAGGTTGGCACCCACCACACCAGCAGTACCAACCAAGGTTGGCACCCATCACACCAGCAGTACCAACCAAGGTTGGCACCCATCACACCAGCAGTATCAACCTAGGCTGGTACCCACCACACCAGCAGTGCCAACCTAGGCTGGTACCCACCACACCAGCAGTGCCAACCTAGGCTGGTACCCACCACACCAGCAGTGCCAACCTAGGCTGGTACCCACCACACCAGCAGTGCCAACC
>NZ_JCAFTR010000009.1:0-222780 GCF_059370435.1 Stenotrophomonas sp. YJH_SMC_94-11
CAACCTAGGCTGGTACCCACCACACCAGCAGTGCCAACCTAGGCTGGTACCCACCACACCAGCAGTGCCAACCTAGGCTGGTACCCACCACACCAGCAGTGCCAACCTAGGCTGGTACCCACCACACCAGCAGTGCCAACCAAGGTTGGCATCTACCAGAGCGGTGCGCGGAAAAGCCGCGCGGCAAGTGTGTCAACCAAGGTTGACACCTACCGCACCCAGGGCGATCAGCCCAGCAAGGTTTCCAGCACGGCCATGCGCACGGCGACGCCGTTGGCGACCTGGCGCAGCACCCACGATTGCGGGCCGTCGGCCACGTCGTCGGTCACTTCCACGCCGCGGTTGATCGGGCCCGGGTGCAGTACCGCAGCGTCCTTGCCGGCACGCGCCAGGCGCTCGCGGGTCAGGCCGTACTGCGCGTGGTACTGCTCCAGCGACGGCACCAGGCCTTCTTCCATGCGCTCGCGCTGCAGGCGCAGCATCATCAGCGCGTCGACACCTTCCAGCATCGCGTCGAAATCATCGCCGACCACGCAGCCCTTCAGGGTCTCATCATCCGGCAGCAGCGACTGCGGGCCGCACACGCGGATCTCGCCCACGCCCAGCGTGCGCAGCGCATGCAGGTCGGTGCGGGCCACGCGCGAGTGCTTCACGTCGCCGACGATCACCACTTTGAGCTTCGAGAAATCCGGGCCCTTGGCCTGGCGCAGGGTCAACATGTCGAGCAGGCCCTGGGTCGGGTGCGAGCTGCGGCCGTCGCCGGCATTGATCAGCGCGGTGCCCTCGCCCGCAGCGTCGGCAAGCGCGGCCACGGCGCCGTCATCGGGGTGGCGCACCACGAAGCCGCGCACGCCCATCGCTTCCAGGTTGCGCAGCGTGTCGCAGGCGGTTTCGCCCTTGCGCGTGGACGAGGTCGAGGCATCGAAGTTCAGCACGTCGGCCCCGAGGCGCTGCGCGGCCAGCTGGAACGAGCTGCGGGTGCGCGTGGACGGCTCGAAGAATAGCGTGCACACCGCCGAACCAGCCAGCACGTGGCGCTTGTTGCCGACACGGCCGACTGCGGCGTCGCGGATCTGCCCTGCCCGATCGAGCAACTGCAGCAGGGTTTCGCGCGGCAGGCCCTCCAGGGTCAGCAGGTGGCGCAGGCGTCCGGAGGCATCGATTTGCTGGGCAGTCATGGCGGGAGTCGTGCAGTCAGGGAATGGGGGTGGCGTCGTCGGGGGACGACAGCCAGCGGTCGATGATCACCGCCGCGGCCACGGCGTCGAGGGCGGCCGCATCACGGCGACGCTTGCGCCCTTCGGCGCGCTCGACGGCGAAACGGCGGGCAGCCTCGACCGAGCTGGAACGCTCGTCGATCATCACCACCGGCAGCTTGAAGCGCTCCCGCAGCTGGCGGGCAAAGCCCTGCGCACGCTTGCGGTTGGGCTGGTCCTGGCCGTCCAGGGTCAGCGGGTCGCCGACCACCAGGCCGTCGGGCTTCCATTCCTTGAGCAGGCGTTCGATCGCGGTCCAGTCCGGGCCGTTGCCGTGCACATCGACCACCGCCACCGCGCGCGCATGGGCGGCGAAGGCACTGCCGATGGCCACGCCGATCCGCCGCGAGCCGACATCAAAACCCAGGACCGTGCCGTCACGACGGATGGCCGGGGCAGCAGAATCCGGTGCGGGCGTGATGGGCTCAGACATGGCCGCTGTAGTCAGTCAGCCGGAACAGGTCGACACCGATACGCGAAGCCGCACCCTGCCAGCGCTGCTCCAGCGGCAGCTGGAACACCAGCTCGGCATCGGCCGGCACGGTCAGCCAGCTGTTCTCGGACAGCTCGCTTTCCAGCTGCCCTGCGCCCCAACCGGCACAGCCGAGGGTGACCACCGCATTGGCCGGGCCTTCACCGCGCGCCATCGCTTCGAGGATGTCGCGCGAGGTGGTCAGGTACAGGCCGTGGCCCACGGTCAGGCTGGAATCCCACGCGCGCGCGTCGTCATGGATGACGAAGCCGCGCTCGGGATGCACCGGGCCGCCATTGAGCACCATGCGCGCCTGCAGGTCGCCATCACCGGTGGTGATGTCCATCTGCGCGAGCACTTCACCCAGCGTGTATTCGGAAGGCTGGTTGACCAGCACGCCCATCGCCCCGTTCTCGTCGTGCTGGCAGATCAGCGCGACGCTGCGGGCAAAGGTCGCGTCGAGCAGCGACGGCAGCGCGACGAGCAGGTGATCGGCAAGGGAGGTCGGCATTACAGGCATGGGCCCATTCTACCTGCTGGGGGCCGGATGGTCGCGCGATGGCGCCGAACCACGATGGGCTAGGATGGTGCTTTGCCACGGAAGGTCATTGATGCCGTCTTCTTCGCCCCTGACCCTGCCGGCACGCAGCGCCATCGTCCTGCTTGCCCTGCTGCAGGGCCTGATGCTGTATGCCGCGCAGGAGCTGTCCGATGCGTGGCCGTTCCGCGATATCGGCTGGCGCTATTGCTGGTACGCCTGGGTGCTGGCCATTCCCAGCGCAGTGGCGCTGAGCCTGGTGGAACTGGGCCAGCGCCGCCTGTGGCTGCAGGCCGTGCTTGGCTCGACGGTGGTGCTGGCGCTGGCCGGCTGGATCGGCTGGAACCTCAATGGCGAAACCGCACTGGAATCGGGCGCGCTGCAGTTTCCGTTGACCCTGGGCATGGCCGTGGCGGTGTTCGTGGCCCTGCCCTGGTGGCAGTTCCAGCTGCAGCATGGGCACTGGCGCGCCAGCTACCCCGAGTTGTTCGAGCGCGCCTGGCAGAACGGTTTGACCCTGGCCCTGGCGGCGCTGTTCACCGGGCTGACCTGGCTGCTGCTGTGGCTGTGGGCAGCGCTGTTCCAACTGCTGGACGTGAATGTCTTCCGCGACCTGTTCCGGCAGGACGCTTTCATCGCACTGGCCACCGGCAGCCTGGCCGGGTTCGGCGTGCTGATCGGGCGCACCCAGCACCGCGCGATCCAGATCACCCGCCAGGTACTGTTCGCGATCTGCCGCGGGCTGCTGCCGCTGCTGTCGTTCATCGCCGTATTGTTCGTGCTGAGCCTGCCGTTTACCGGGCTGGAGCCGCTGTGGAAGACCCGTTCGGCCGCCAGCCTGCTGGTGGTGGTGTCGCTGCTGCTGGTGACGTTCACCAATGCGGTCTACCAGCAGGGGGAAGACAGTGCCCCCTACCCTCTCGTGCTGCGCAGGCTGGTCGAAGCCAGCCTGCTGACACTGCCGGTTTACGCCGCGCTGGCACTGTATGCATTGGGCCTGCGCGTGGCGCAGTACGGCTGGACCCTGGATCGCTTCTGGGCGGTGCTCGTCGCATTGGCCACGGCCGGCTATGCCGTGGGCTACGCGCTGGCGGTGCTGCGCCGGCAGCGCCGCTGGCTGCAGATGCTGGAGCCGGTCAACCGCTGGATGTGCTGGGCGGTGCTGGCACTGGCACTGCTGGGCAACTCGCCGCTGCTGGATCCGGTGCGGCTGACCCTGTCCAGCCAGCTGGCGCGCCTGCGTGCGGATCCGCCGGCGATCACCAGCAGCGACGTCAACGTGCTGCGCTTCGATCTGGGGCGCCGTGGCGTGCGGGCGCTGCGCGAACTGCAGCGCGATCCGGCCATCACCGCCGATGCCAACGCGCCACAGGTGATCGCTGCTGCACTGGCACGCACCTCACGCTGGGACGACGGCCACCGCCTCGACAAGGGGCCGCAGGACGTCGCCGCCCTGCAGCGCGCGCTGAAGCTGGCCAAGGGATCCAGTTCGCCACCGGACGACTGGTGGAAAGCTCTGGCCACCCGATCGATCAATGGCGAATCCTGCGCCCAGAGCGAGCGCGACTGCCTGATCGTGCATCGCGACCTGGACGGCGATGGTACCGGCGAGGTGCTGCTGTGCGAGCTGAACACCCACCGTGGACCGGACTGCGTGCTGTACGCACGTGGCAAGGATTCCCAGTGGCGCCGGGCCGGTGCGCTCTTCGGCACCGTCAGCGGCCAGGCCGAGACGATCAACCAGGCCCTGCGTGACGGCAGACTCACGCTCATTCCACCGCGCTGGCCGATGCTGTCCATCGGCGGGCACCCTGCGGTGGCCATCGATCCCGAATCCGATTCCAACGAGCCTTCCCCATGAGCGGCTACTGCCTCATCGCCCCGGGCCATCCGGTGCACGACCATTACCACGCCAACGAGTACGGCTTCCCGCAGCGTGACGAGCGCGAGCTGTTCGAGCGGCTGGTGCTGGAAATCAACCAGGCCGGCCTGAGCTGGGAAACGATCCTGAAGAAGCGCGAGGGCTTCCGCGCGGCCTACGACGGCTTCGATGTCGACCGCGTGGCGGCGTATGCCGAGCAGGACATCGAGCGCCTGCTGTCGGACGCAGGCATCATCCGCAACCGGCTGAAGGTACGGGCGGCGATCCACAACGCGCAGGTGATCCAGCAGTTGCGGGCCAGCCATGGCAGCTTCGCAGCGTGGCTGGATGCGCACCACCCGCGCAGCAAGGCCGACTGGGTGAAGCTGTTCAAGAAGACGTTCCGCTTCACCGGCGGCGAGATCACCGGCGAATTCCTGATGAGCCTGGGCTACCTGCCCGGTGCGCACGCCGAGGATTGCCCGGTGCATGCACGGCTGCTGATGCTGTCGCCGCCGTGGTTGAAGGCCGCCGCCCGCTGATGGATATCCGCCGGGCATGGCCCGGCGCTGCCATGCATGGGTTCCGGTAGTGCCGGCCGCTGGCCGGCAACACCGTTGAACGTCACACGCCCATGTAGCGGCCGGGGCGGTGGTTGAACATCAGCACCAGGCTGAGCACCACCGCGCCGATGGCCGAATACAGCACCTTCGACGGCGACAACACGAAGAACGCGGCCACCATCAGGCACGCGTCGTAGGACATCTGCACCTTGCCCGCGCTCCAGCCACGGGTGCGCTGCAGGTACACCGCCAGGATGCCGATGCCGCCAAGGCTTGCACGGTGGCGGATGAAGAACAGGATGCCCAGGCCGGACAACGCACCGCCGACAATCGCCGAGTACAGTGGGTTGATGTGCGAGAAGTCGATCCAGCGCGGCAGCAGGTCGGTCAGCACGCCACAGGCGGTGACCGCGGCGAAGGTCTTCAGGGTGAATTCCCAGCCCATGCGGCGCAGCGCCACCCAGTAGAACGGCAGGTTGACCAGCACGAACACCAGGCCGAAGTTCCAGCCCATCGCGTAGTGCAGCAGGAAGGCCATGCCCGCCATGCCGCCGATCATCAGCCCGCCCTTGGCGAAGATGGCCAGGCCCAGCGAGGCCACCATCGTGGCCAGCACCATGCCCTGCACGTCCTCGGCGATCGAGTGACGCAGCGCTTTGTCGTCGGCGGTGGTGCCGGCGCTGTCGGGCGGCGGGGTCAGCGGACCGGCGGTGACCAGGTGGCCGTCAGCGTCGTCGCACGGCGCGGGGCCATGGGAGGGAAGGGACATGCGGGTGGGGAACAGCAGGTGGGGAGCGGTATTAGACACGATCTGCATGACAGTTGCAGATGAAATCGTTCAGCTGAATGCGCCCCAGCCCGCCCTCCGCCGGCCGCCGGCCGCCGGTCACCCCTTGCCGGCGAGATGGTGCGCCACCAGCGCGTTGGCGTGCCCATGGCCCAGGCCGTGTTCGCTCTTCAGGAAGCTGACCAGTTCCATGTGCTTGAGGCCCTTCTTTTTCGACAGCAGGCCGAACCAGTGCGCCACCGGCTGCCCGTAGGTCTTCTCGATTGAGGGGAAGTACGAGGCCGGGCCTTTCGGATTGGTGTCAGTGCTCATCTGCAGCTCCCGTTGAAGTCATTCATTCGACGAACCACAGTCCCTGAAATCGACATCCCTACACGCCCGCCCCAGTGCCGACCAACGGTCGGCACCCACCAAAGCAGAATGCCGTTCCAACAGCTCGCGGGAAACTGTCGAAGGCGGGGTGGGTCCGGTTGAGGGGGCGTGAGCCGCATGGGCCCGAGGCATGCCTCGGGCGGGTTGGGCAAGACGCCCAACCCGGTCTTGCCGTGTGCGCAGGACAGCGCACACGAGCAAGCGGCGACCGCGCCTGCATGGACGTATTTACGGCGCCCCCCTCAACCGGGCCCACCACGCCATCCCACGGAATGCACGCATTTGACGTTGACGTTGCCTTGGCTTGAAGCAGGTGCCGGGCGCAGCCCGGCCGTATCATCCCCGCATGCCCCGCGAAAATCTCAACGATCTGCAGGCCTTTGTCCACGTTGCCCGCGAGGGCAGCTTCACCAAGGCTGCCGCCCAGTTGGGCGTGTCCCAGTCCGCGCTCAGCCATGCCATGCGCGGACTGGAGCAGCGCCTGGGCGTGCGCCTGCTGACCCGCACCACCCGCAGCGTCTCGACCACCGAAGCCGGTGCCCGCCTGCTCGATACCCTGGCCCCGCGCCTGGCCGAGATCGAGGACGGGCTGGCCGCGCTGGCCGAGTACCGTGAACGCCCGGCCGGCACCATCCGCATCAATGCCACCGGCCACGCCGCCGAGTACATCGCCTGGCCCAGACTGGCGCCGCTGCTGCGGCAGTATCCGGATTTGAAGGTGGAACTGGCGGCCGACTACGGGTTGGCCGACATCGTGGCCGAGCGCTACGACATCGGCATCCGCCTGGGCGAGCGGCTGGCGCGCGACATGATCGCCGTACCGATCAGCCCGCCGCTGCGCATGCGCGTGGTCGGGGCGCCCAGCTACTTCCGCCAGCACCTGGTGCCGCGGCACCCGGACGACCTGGCCGGGCACAACTGCGTGACCCTGCGGCTACCCACGCATGGTGGGCTGATGCCGTGGGATTTCGGCCAGGACGGCAATGAACTGAGCGTGCGCGTGAGCGGCCAGTGGACGTTCAACACCATGGGCATGACCCGCACCGCTGCGCTGGCCGGCAGCGGATTGGCCTGGCTGCCGCAAGACCAGGTGCAGCCGATGCTGGACGATGGACGGCTGCAATCAGTGCTGGACGACTGGTGCCCGCACTTCGATGGTTACTACGCGTATTACCCTTCGCGCCGCCACGTGACCGTGGCGATGCGGACGGTGCTTGATGCGCTGCGCGGGCCGATGGGGTGAGGGTTAAGGAGTGCGGACCAACGGTCCGCACCCACCACCAACGGTCCGCACTCACCACCAACGGTCCGCACTCACCGGCTGGTCAGCCCTTGGCCTGTGCCGCACGCTGCGGGTTGTAGCGCTCGCCAACGATCGACACTTCGTCCAGCGCCTGCGCGATGCGTTGCAGTTCTTCCGGCGCCAGTTGCAGGTCGGCCGCGCCCAGGTTTTCTTCCAGGCGATGAACCTTGGTGGTGCCCGGAATCGGCACGATCCACGGTGCCTGCGCGAGCAGCCAGGCCAGTGCGACCTGCGCAGGCGTCGCACCGCGCGCTGCCGCAATCGTGCTGATGCGATCCACCAACGCCTGGTTGGCGCGGCGCGCCTCCACTTCGAAACGCGGCACGGTATTGCGGAAGTCGTTGGCGTCGAAGGTGGTATCGGCGTTGATCGCACCGGTCAGGAAGCCGCGGCCCAGCGGGCTGAACGGCACAAAGCCGATGCCCAGCTCCTGCAGCGTCGGCAGCAGCTCACGCTCCGGCTCGCGCCACCACAGCGAATACTCACTCTGCACGGCGGCGACCGGCTGCACGGCATGCGCGCGACGCACGGTGGCAGCACTGGCCTCGGACAGGCCGAAGTGGCCGACCTTGCCCTCGGCGATCAGGTCGCGCACGGTGCCGGCCACATCCTCGATCGGCACGTTCGAGTCGACGCGGTGCTGGTAGAACAGATCGATATGGTCGGTACGCAGGCGCTTGAGGCTGGCTTCGGCCACGGCACGGATGTTCTCCGGGCGGCTGTCCAGGCCAGCATCGGTGCGCGCGTCCTTGAAACCAAACTTGGTGGCGATCACCAGCCTGTCGCGGTGGGGCGCCAAGGCCTGGCCGAGCAGGTCTTCGTTGGTGTACGGGCCGTACACTTCGGCGGTGTCGAAGAAGGTCACGCCGCGCTCGACGGCGGCGTGCAGCAGGGCGATGCCCTGACTCGGTTCGACCGGCTGGCCGTAGGCATGGGTCAGGCCCATGCAGCCCAGTCCCAAGGCGGAAACCTTCAGGCCACTGCGGCCGAGTTCACGTGTCTGCATCGTCGTACTCCAGAGGGGGAGTGCTGACGATACGCCTGCAGTGGCGATGGATTGAACCGGTTGGACGGCAGTCGGTCATGACTGGAATTCATCAATCCGGTCATGACCGATGCCGGCCGGGTCAGCGGATTTCGGAGATTTCCACTCCATCCAGCCCCTGCGACAGGGTGCGCGCGTCGCCGCCCTGGCTGAGTTTGATGCGCAGGCGCACCTCGTTCTGCGAATCGGCGTAGCGCAGCGCGTCCTCGTAGCTGATTTCGCCGGCCTGGTACAGCTCGAACAGGCTCTGGTCGAAGGTCTTCATGCCCAGCTGGACCGAGTCCTTCATCACTTCCTTCAACTTGTGGATCTCGCCGTCGCGGATGTAGTCCTGTACCAGTGGCGTGCCCAGCAGGATCTCCATCGCCACCTTGCGCGAGCGGCCATCGGGCGATGGCACCAGCTGCTGCGCGACCACGCCCTTGAGGTTCAGCGACAGGTCCATCAACAGCTGGTTGCGGCGGTCTTCCGGGAAGAAGTTGACGATGCGGTCCATCGCCTGGTTGGCATTGTTGGCATGCAGCGTGGCCAGCACCAGGTGGCCGGTTTCGGCGAACGCGATGGCGTGGTCCATGCCTTCGCGGGTACGCACCTCGCCGATCATGATCACGTCCGGCGCCTGGCGCAGGGTGTTCTTCAGCGCGGCTTCCCAGCTGTCGGTATCGATGCCGACTTCGCGCTGGGTGATGATGCAGCCCTCGTGCTTGTGCACGAATTCGATCGGGTCTTCGATGGTGATGATGTGGCCGGTCGAGTTCTGGTTGCGGTAACCGATCATCGCCGCCAGCGAAGTCGATTTACCGGTACCGGTAGCACCGACGAACAGGATGATGCCGCGCTTGGTCATCGCCAGCGTCTTGATGATCGGCGGCAGGCTCAGCTCTTCCACGGTCGGAATGCGCGTCTCGATGCGGCGCAGCACCATGCCGACCTGGTTGCGCTGGTAGAAGCAGCTCACGCGGAAACGGCCGACACCGGACAGGCCGATGGCGAAGTTGCATTCGTGGGTCTTCTCGAATTCCTCGCGCTGTGCCGGGGTCATCACGTTGAGGACCAGGTCGCGGCTCTGCTGCGGCGTCAGTGGCGTCTGCGTGATCGGCGAGATCTTGCCGTTGACCTTCATCGCCGGTGGCATGCCGGCGGTGATGAACAGGTCCGAGGCGCGCTGGTGCGCCATCAGCTTGAGGAACGAAGTGAAATCGATGGTGGTCGCGGTGGTGTTCACGGCGGGCTCCCGGAAAGCGGTTTACCAGGTAACGGTCGGTGGAGGAAACAACACGGAGCGGCCGCGCCATTGCGCGCGCCGCCCGTCGCTGTCCCGCCTTACTCGAACAGGCGCTTATCCTTGGCGTACTCGCGGGCCTGGTTGCGGGTGATCAGGCTGCGCTTGACCAGGTCCTGCAGATGCTGGTCCAGGGTCATCATGCCGTACTGCTGGCCAGTCTGGATGGCCGAGTACATCTGCGCCACCTTGTCCTCGCGGATCAGGTTGCGGATGGCCGGGGTGCCGACCATGATTTCCCACGCTGCGGTACGGCCGCCACCGACCTTCTTCAGCAGTGCCTGCGAGATCACCGCACGCAGCGACTCGGACAACATCGAACGCACCATCGGCTTTTCGCCGGCCGGGAACACGTCGATGATACGGTCGATGGTCTTGGCCGCCGAGCTGGTGTGCAGGGTGCCGAACACCAGGTGGCCGGTTTCCGCGGCGGTCAGTGCCAGGCGGATGGTTTCCAGGTCGCGGAGTTCGCCGACCAGGATGATGTCCGGGTCCTCACGCAGTGCCGAGCGCAGTGCTTCGTTGAAGCCATGCGTGTCACGGTGCACTTCGCGCTGGTTGATCAGGCACTTCTGCGAGGTGTGCACGAATTCGATCGGATCCTCGACGGTGAGGATGTGGCCGTATTCGTTCTTGTTGATGTAGTCGATCATCGCCGCCAGCGTGGTCGACTTGCCCGAGCCGGTCGGGCCGGTCACCAGGATCAGGCCCTGCGGCTGCTGGATCACTTCGCGGAACAACGGCGGGCAGGCCAGGTCCTCAAGGGTGAGCACCTCGGACGGAATGGTACGGAACACCGCACCGGCGCCGCGGTTCTGGTTGAACGCGTTCACACGGAAGCGCGCCAGCGACGGGATCTCGAAGGAGAAGTCCACTTCGAGGAATTCCTCGTAATCGCGGCGCTGCTTGTCGGACATGATGTCGTACACCAGCGCATGGACCTGCTTGTGGTCCAGGGCCGGGATGTTGATCCGGCGAACGTCGCCGTCCACGCGGATCATCGGCGGCAGGCCTGCAGACAGGTGCAGGTCGGACGCTTTGTTCTTTACGGAAAACGCCAGCAGTTCGGCGATATCCATGAGCGGCTACTCCCCAATAACGGCTTCGACTGGAAGGATCTTTCCCCGGGCGGCAGTATAGCCTCCTGATTCAACGGAACGCGTTACGTGGCCACTCCCCTGCCCCAGATCCTGAGCAACCTGCATGCCGCCGCCGAGGCGGCCGGCCGGCCCGATCCGCGCCTGCTGGCTGTTTCCAAGACCCAACCGGCCGAGGCCGTGGCTGCGCTGGCCGCACAGGGCCAGCAGGCCTTCGGCGAGAACTATGTGCAGGAAGCGCTGGCCAAGATGCAGGCGCTGCAGCACCTGGCGCTGGAGTGGCATCTGATCGGCCACCTGCAGTCGAACAAGGCCGAGGCGGTGGCCACCCATTTCGACTGGGTGCAGAGCGTGGACCGGCCCAAGCTGGTAACGGCGCTGGCGCGCCATCGCCCGGCCGCACGCGGCCCGCTGAACGTGCTGATCCAGGTCAACATCGACGATGAATCCAGCAAGCACGGCTGTGCACCGGAGGATGTCGAGGGGCTGGCCGCTGCGATTGCCGCCGAGCCCTCGCTGTGCCTGCGTGGCCTGATGGCGATTCCCGCGCCATGGCCCGAGGCCGAGCGTCGCCGCGATGCATTCGTGCGCATGCGCACACTTTTCCAGTCGCTGGCCGCCCAGCGCGCGCAGGTCGACACGCTGTCGATGGGCATGAGCAGCGACTACGCCGAAGCCATCGCCGAGGGCGCCACCCTGGTGCGCATCGGCACCGCCCTGTTCGGCGCGCGCGCGCGACCGGCCTGATTTTCCAAGGAGACATCCATGGCAGCTGATTCCATCACCTTCATCGGCGGCGGCAACATGGCGCGCAGCCTGATCGCCGGCCTGATCCGCCAGGGCGTGCCGGCCGCGCACATCCATGTGGCCGAACCGGTTGCAGCGCTGCGCGAGTCGCTGGCTGCCGACTTCGGCGTGCAGGTGCACGACAACGCCACCGATGCCGGCGCACAGGGCGGCACCTGGCTGCTGGCGGTGAAGCCGCAGGTGCTGCGTGAGGTCTGCCAGTCGCTGCTGGCACTGGCCCAGGCAAACCGGCCGCTGGTGGTGTCGATCGCCGCCGGCATCACCAGCGCGCAGCTGGAACGCTGGCTGGGTGGCAACCTGCCGGTGGTGCGTGCGATGCCCAATACCCCCGCTCTGCTCGGCGCCGGCGTGACCGGCCTGTATGCCACTGCATCGGTGGATGCGCAGCAGCACGCGCAGGCCGAACAGGTGCTGGCCAGTGCCGGGCGCACGGTGTGGATCGATAGTGAGGCGCTGATGGATTCGGTGACTGCCGTGTCCGGCAGTGGACCGGCCTATGTGTTCCTGCTGGCCGAAGCGATGGAAGCGGCGGGTATCGCCCAGGGCCTGCCGGCCGACGCCGCGCGCACGCTGGTGGTGCAGACCCTGCTGGGCGCCTCGCGCATGCTGGATGAGGCCGGTGAGAGCCCCGCAGAGCTGCGCCGACGCGTGACGTCACCCAACGGCACTACCCAGGCCGCGATCGAGAGCTTCCAGGCTGGCGGCTTCGAGGCACTGGTGGACAAGGCACTGCGCGCCGCGCAGGTGCGTGGACAGGAATTGTCTGCGGCGAATGATTGATCCCCTGGGGTCAGATCCCTTTGCCTCGGCAAAGGGATCGGACCCCATCTATCCCGATGATCATTGCCCCAATGTGGTCATGACGAAATCGACGAAGCACTGCAAACGCGGGCGCGGGCGTCGATCGGGCAGGTAGATCAGGTGCATCGGCCGCGGTTCGGGCAGGTAGTCGCGCAGCAGCGGCTTCAACCGCCCCGCTGCGATCTCCGCCGCCAGCAGTGCGGTGGGCTGCAGTACCAGCCCGGCCCCGGCCACGGCGGCTTCACGCAATGCGAAGCCATCGTTGCTGCTCAGCCGCGCCTCCCAGTCGACCTGTTCGCCGTTGGCCAACTGCCAGCCATGCCCGCCGCGCCAGGCCAGATGGCTCAGGCAGTCGTGCCCTTGCAGGTCATCCGGTGTTCGCGGCGTGCCGCGCCTGCGCAGGTAAGACGGCGCCGCGCACAGGCTCATCGCATACGGCGGCAGCGGCCGCGCCACCACCTCCTGCGATGGCAACGGCCCGACCCGGATCGCCGCGTCGAAGCCATCTTCGATCAGATCCACGCGGCGGTTGCTCAGGTCCAGCTCGATGTTCAACTGCGGCTGCGCACGCAGCAGGCCAGCCAGCTGCGGCGCCAGCACGCAGCTGCCCCAGGTGGTGGGCGCGCTGACCCGCAACAGGCCACGCGGCTGTACCTGCAGGCCGGCCACATCGGCCTCGGCCTGCTGCACCTGCTCCAGCACCTGCCGGCACCCGGCCAGGTAGGCGCTGCCGGCTTCGGTCAAGCGCTGGCGGCGGGTGTTCCGTTGCAGCAACGCGGTGCCCAGATGTGCTTCCAACTGCTGGATGTACTTGCCCACCATCACCGCCGACACCTGCAGCTGTTCGGCGGCGCCGGCGAAGCTGCCGCGCTCGGCCACTGCCACAAAGGCCTGCATGCAGCGAAGGGTATCCATTGCTAATCCAGAGTTAGGAATCTGCGAATCATACGCCGCTTACCTAACCCCACTGTGACGGCGCAGACTGCGCTCACTCCCACACGCAAGGAACGGCCATGAAGATTCTCCTCGTCGGTGCCAGCGGCACCCTCGGCCAGGCAGTCGCCCGCCAGCTCGGCCAGCAGCACCAGATCCTCGCCGCCGGTCGCCACAGTGGCGAACTGCGTGTGGACCTGACCGACGACGCCAGCGTTGCCGAACTGTTCGCGCGTACCGGCCCGGTCGATGCGGTGATCTCAACCGCTGGAAAGCTGTACTTCGGCCCGCTGCAGGAGATGACGCCCGAGCAGTTCAACATCGGCCTGCAGGACAAGCTGCTGGGCCAGGTGCGGCTGGCACTGGCCGCGCAGCACCAACTCAACAGCGGCGGCTCGATCACCCTGACCAGCGGCATCGTCAGCGCACAACCGATCCGCGACGGCGTCAACGCCACCGCAGTGAATGCCGCACTGGAAGGCTTCGTGCGCGCTGCCGCACTGGAGCTGCTGCCGCGCGGCCTGCGCATCAACGTGGTCAGCCCGAACGTACTGATCGAATCGATGGCGGCCTACGGCCCCTACTTCCCGGGCTTCGAAGCGGTAAGCGCGCAACGCGCCGCACTGGCCTTCCAGCGTGCAGTGGAAGGCATCCAGAGCGGCGAGACGATCACGGTCTGGTAAGAAAAAGGGGACGGAGGGGATTAAGTCGTTTTCGTCCGCCGGGCATGGCCCGGCGCTACCGGGAGCGCGTCCCCTTTTTCATTCCCAGCGCATCGGGCCATCGCCGCGTTCGCCGAGAACGTCGCCAGGGTTGGCCAGGCGGCAATGCTGCAGTGACAGGCAGCCACAGCCGATGCAGCCGGTCAGTTCATCGCGCAGCAGCTGCAGCATGTGGATGCGCTGTTCCAGCTCGGTGCGCCAGCGCGCGGACAGCTTGGCCCAGTCAGCCTTGGTCGGTGCACGGCCTTCAGGCAGGCTCTCGAAGGCGCGGCCGACCGCTTCCAATGGCATGCCCACCCGCTGCGCAACGCGGATCACCGCCAGCCGGCGCAGCACGTCGCGGCTGTAACGGCGTTGGTTGCCCGAGGTGCGCAGGCTGCTGATCAGCCCCTTGCGCTCGTAGAAATGCAGTGCGGAAACGGCCACGCCACTGCGCTGGGAGACCTCGCCAACGCTGAGTTCCTGGGATGCCATTGCTTGACCTCAACTACAGTTGAGGTGGCATGCTGCTATCTTCGCCGCCCGTTGACAAGCGCGGCCCGCCCCCTGACCGGTATGACCCCGACCCTCTCTCCCGCCGACACCCGCCTGCCGGCTGACACATCGATCCTGTCCGCGCGCTACCGCGCCACCACCCTCGGCATGGTCGCGCTGGTCGCGCTGCACGCCTTCGAAGCATTGGCCGTCGCGGCCGCGATGCCCACCGTGGCCGAAGCACTCAGTGGCCTGCGCCTGTATGCGCTGGCCTTCGGCGGCACACTGGCCACCAGCGTGATCGGTATGACCCTGGCCGGACGCTGGGCCGACCGCCAGGGCCCGGCACGGCCGCTGTGGTACGGCCTGGCCTGCTTCGTGCTGGGCCTGCTGCTGGCCGGCTTCGCCGTGCGCATGGGCATGCTGGTGGCCGGGCGCCTGCTGCAGGGCCTGGGTGCGGGCGCGATTTCGGTCTCGCTGTACGTGATGGTCGGCCGCAGCTACCCCGAGCACCTGCGGCCGAAGGTGTTCGCGGCATTCTCGGCGGGCTGGGTGGTGCCCTCGATGGTCGGCCCGGCGCTGAGCGGCCTGATCGTCCAGCATCTCGGCTGGCGCTGGGTGTTCCTGGCGGTACCGCTGCTGGCAGTCCCTGCTGCCCTGTTGCTGCGGCCTGCGCTGGCGTGCACGCAGCCTTCCGCCGACAGCAGCAACGACGAGGGGCGCGGGAACATCGTGCGCTGGGCAAGTGGTGCATCGCTGGCGGCGCTGCTGCTGTACTTCGGCGGCCAGCAGCACGGTCCGACCGCCCTGCTCTGCATCGGCGTGGCGATGCTGGCGCTGCTGCTATGCGTGCACCGGCTGCTGCCGGCCGGAACGCTGATCCTGCGCAGGGGCCTGCCCAGCGTGATCGCACTGCGCGGCGTCGCCGCTGCCGCATTCTTCGCCTGCGAAGCCTACCTGCCGCTGCTGCTGCAGCGCGAACGCGGACTCCCGCCCAGCTGGGCCGGCGCGGTGCTCAGCCTCGGCGCACTCGGTTGGTTCGCCGGCTCCTGGCTGCAGGGTCACCAGCAGCGCGGCTGGTCACGCCAGCAGCTGCTGCGCGTCGGCACGGCGATGATGACGGTGGGCATCGCCGCAACGCTTGCGGTGTTGTTCAATGCAGTGCCATTGCCGGTGGCCCTGGTGGGCTGGACGGTCACCGGTTTCGGCATGGGCATGATCTACGCCAGCCTCTCGGTACTCACGCTTTCGCTGTCAGCAGCGCATGAGCAGGGTGCCAACACGTCGGCCCTGCAGCTGAGCGAGGCCCTGTCGGTGACCACAGCGCTGGCGGTCTCCGGTGCGCTGTTCGCGCTGTTCGTGGAAAGCGCGCCGCACACCGGCTACCTGCTGTGCCTGGCGATCACTTTCGGCCTGGCGGTGCTGGCCGCGGCGATCGCACGGCGGGTGTAGGCAGCCACATTAAGGTAGTGCCGGCCGCTGGCCGGCAACCTCCGCGCACACAGGAATGCCGTGATGATGCCGGCCAGCGGCCGGCACTACCTGGTAGCGGCGCCCACGTCATCGATATCCCGGTGCAGGATGCGCCGCACTTCCAGCACCGCTTGCGGGGTCTCCTGCACACTGTGGCCGGAAATGATGACCTTCTCCGACAGCGCCCCCGGCAGGTGCGCACTCCAGTACGGCACCAGTCCGTCATCGGACTTGTCCACTGGCAGCTCCGGCTTGCGCTGGGCGATGATCGAGTGGTACTTCAGTCCCGCTTCGATCGGCAGCTGCGCTGCGGCCTTGACGAACGGGTCGCTGGCCTTGAGGTTGTCGATGCTGTTGGGAATCTTCGGCTTGGCCGTGCCATCGACCTGCTGCTCGGCCTGCGCCAGCGCCATGAACACGTCCTCGAACTTGCCGAGGATGGTCAGTGGCAGGCGCACCAGCCGGCCCAGCAGGCGCCCGACCTTGTTGCCGGCAATATCGGTGCCCTGGTGCGGCGCAGCGATGAAGATCGCACGCTCCACGTTCGGCTGTGCCTTGAAATGCAGCAACGGCCCCAGCTTGTTCTGCACGCGCTTCAGACGCTCGCCCTTCAGGTCATAGTTGGCCAGCAGGTCGTTCCACAGCACGTCACCGGAATCGCTCACCAGCAGCCGCGCGAGCACGCCGCCCATGCTGTGGCCGATGTAGACCATGTCCTTCGATGCACGCGTGCTGCCATTGGGATCGAAGTGCTTCAGCGTGTCGTTGAACGCATTGGCGATCTCGTAGCGGTTCAACGCGATCGGTGCGTTGGTCGGGTAATAGACCTGCCACACCTGGAACTGCTGGCGCAGCTCGGGGTCGCCCATGATCTCATTGGCCAGGTTCACCCAGGCTTCCGGGCTGCTGGCCAGGCCGTGCAGCATGAAGATGATGCGGCGGTTCGGGTCCCACGGCTGCATCAGGTAGATGTGTGGCTCGCCGATGCCCTCGCTCATGCCGAACAGGGTGCGCAGTGACTGCCGGGCGAAACCGCTCTGGGCAAGCCACAGGCCGTAGGCCGCGGTGAAATTGCCGGCCAGCGGCACCTGTTCGCCGTGCAGGGTGATGCGCTCGGTAGCTTCCGGCGAATAGGCATCCAGTTCAACCCGGCGCGTCCGCATCACATCGTCCAGGCTGCTGCCTTCGAAGCGCAGCAACGCGGTGACGTTGATCGAGGACATCTCGCTGAACTCGGGCACCGAATCGTCATGCCGATGACGGCGGCCACGGCGTGCGCCCTCTTCGTCATCCTGCGGTGTCTCCGCCTTCGGGCCCTCAGGCGCGATCACCGTTGCGACCAGCTTCGGCGGGTCCATCACCATCACCAGCTCGGCACCGAAGCCATCACGGCGATAAGTACTGCGCAGCCCGACGAAGCTGACCGTGCCAGCCGGCACCAGCTGCGCGGGAATGCTCTTCAGGTTCAGCTGCTGGTAGTTGGAAGCCAGCGACCAGCTGCCAACCGAGATCGGCTTCGTGTAGTCCTCGCCAGCCAACGCAGCGGCGCGCGCGCGGACGAACAGCACCACCGCCGCCTTCTCGGCCGCGTAGTTGTAGTAGTCACGCACCTGCGTCTGCCGGTCTTCGAAGGCGCGATCCGATGGTGAGCGGCCGCTGTAGAACAGGTAGGCATAGGCGTAGCGCGCGGCTTCCAGCCAAGCGTCCAGCGCCGCGTCGCTCATCGGCGGATCGCCGGCTGCGGTCTTCTTCGGCGTCAGCGCCAGCGCGGCCTTCACCCACAGTTCGGACAGCGCAGACAGCCGCTGCTCGACATTGAGATCGTCGGTCATCAGCAGCGTGCTACGGCAGACCAGGAAGTCCTTCTCGCACTGCGATTCGTCCAGGCCTGCCGCGCTTAGCGTCTCGCGCGCAGCGGGGCTGAGCTTGCCGGTATTGAGCACGTCGGCACGCTTGTTGACCAGCGAATCGCTGGATTTGACCTGCTTGACGGTGACCATCGCGCAACCACTGCTGCCCAGCAGCAGGAAGGCGGCGAACAACACCGGCAGCGCACGCTGCCAGCGGATCAGGAGGAGTCGAGTCATTACTGCGGGTCCTGCTCGGTGCCAGGTACGCCCTGGCGGATCACGGTGGAGAAGTGGTCGCCGCTGCCCAGGTCCAACGCACGCTGGGTGATGCGGCCCTTGTCATGCAGCTCGGCATAAGGCACGCCTGGGGTGAGTGCGCCGACCTCCTGCGCATACTCGGCCAGATACCCGGACAGCAGCAGGCGGTAGTCCAGCGGCAGGCGCGGCGCGATGTGGCGGGCCAGGTCGAAGACGATGGTGGTGCAGTTGCTGGTGAGCGTGTTGTAGAAGCCCGGCTTCGCATCCAGTTCGCGCGCCTGCGCGATGTACGCGGCAAACAGTTCCTTCAGCTGCGCGTGGTCCATGCCGTGCAGGCGGTACAGATAGACATCCTCGCCACGCGCGTTGGTGCGGGTGCGGATGATGTCGGTCTCTTCCGAGGCCACCAGGGTCATCTCGAACTTGCGGAAGAACCCGCCCAGTGCCGAAAACGATTCGCCGCGCTCCTTGCGGATCTCCAGCGAGAACACCACGTGGCGACCGTCCTCGAAACCGAACGAGATGAGGGTGTGGGCGATCGCCGGGCCCATCCAGTACGACAGCACCAGATCGGCCGAGCGCAACTGGTCCAGGTCGTATTCGCGGCGCACCCAGCGCGCGTCGTAGTCGGTTTCGCTGCGCCAGGTGAAATCACGCACGTTGTCGAACACCACGTGGCGCCCGTCGAAGGACACCACATGCAGGCGCTGGGCCACGTCATCGGCCCACACGCGGTCCTGGCGTGGGGTCAGCAGCAGCCACCACAGGCCGGCCAGCGCCAGCGCAGCGCCATACGCCATGCCGAGGCGGCGGTTGCTGCGACCACGCGCGACCCGCCACGACGCCCACAGCGCAACCAGCAGCCACAGCACCGCAATGCCGTTCGCCAGCCAGCCCGGCCCCGGCATCTGATAGGCCAGCAGCCCGGCCACCCACAGCGCTGCCAGCGCCATGGCACTTCCTGTCATCCAACGTCCTGCGGCTTTCACTGGCATCCTGTCGCGGTCCCGAAGCCGCATAGTTAGCCACAAGCGGGTTCACCGTGGCATCTACGGCCTGTTCAGGCACGCCGGCGCACCGTCTGCGGCGGTCCATGCGGCCAGGTTCACTTCACAGGAGCAACGATGGGCATCACTTCCGTGGCCGGCGTTCCGGTCCAACCCCAGCACCGCGCCACCTGCCATTGCGGCACGGTCGAGCTGCTGCTGGACCTGCCGGACGGCATCGTCGACCCGCGCCGCTGCGACTGCTCGATGTGCCGGCGCCGGGGTGCCATTGCAGCCAGCGTTGCCCGTCAGGGCCTGCAGGTGGTGCGCGGGCAGCATCACCTGCAGAAGTACCAGTTCAACACCCATGTGGCCGAGCACTACTTCTGCGGCGTGTGCGGCATCTACACCCATCACCGGCGCCGCTCCAACCCGGACCAGTACGGCTACAACGTGGCGTGCCTGGAAGGCATCGACCCGTTTGCGCTGGGGGTCATTCCGGTCAGCGACGGGGTCAACCACCCGTCAGACCGCACCGGCTAGTGGCGCGTGCGCCGCGGCGGCGTGGCGATCTTCTGCCAGGGCGCCATGCCGCTGCGCCCGGCCCGCACAGGGCGTTTCAGCCAAGGCCGGCGCGGCGGTGCCTGCGGCGCGTCCGCGACCGGGGGAGGAAGCGGTCTACGGCCGGGCCAGAGATGGTCGAGCAGCCACATGGCGGGTCTCCGTGGGGGACGGGGACGATCAACATTAGACCTGGGTGGGCATGGGCGGCGTGAGCGGAAGACGACAACGGGATGACGGCGGAGGGGGCGATGAGCCTGCTACGCCGTATGCCCGGCCAACGCGCCTTTGCGTTTCCGCAGCAACAGGTGCAACAACACAGCACACGCAGCCGTCAGCAGCGCCAGTACACGCAGCAGTGTTGCCATCGCCTTGGTGCTGACCTGCTGCAGCTGCTCAGCGCTCATCGCCGGCAGCAGCGCCACAGCCTGCGCGCGGGACCCGCTCGCCAGATAAGCGCCGGCACGCGCCAACGACGCGGGCGAAGCCCCTTGCAGCTGCCGACCGATCAGCAACGCGAGCAGTGCAGTCACCGCAGCCAACGCGATGCCTTCGCCGGCCACCCGTACGGTTCCAAAGATGCCTGCAGCCATGCCCGCACGTTGCACCGGTACCACGCTCACCGACAGCCCATCCATCAGCCCCCACGGCAACGCCGTTCCTGCGCCGATCAGCATCAGCAACGGTACCCACTGCGAGGGCGATGGGTGCGACGCCTGCCGCGACAGCAGGTACAGACCGGAGGCACACACCAGCAGTCCCAAAGTGCAAAGCCGCGCACTTCCCACGCGCTCCGCCCAGCGCGCGGCAAGCAAGGGCAGCACAAGCATCGGTGCGGACAGGGCCAGCATCTGCAGCCCCACCTGTGTCGGGCTCTGTCCAAGTACGCCGAGCAGCTGCAGGGGCAGTACGACCAGCAGCACTACGTAGCCGAAGCAGGTCGCCACCGGCAGCAGCTGGACGCCGAGGAACGCCGGTTGCGAGAACAGTGAGAGGTCCAGCAATGGTGATGGGTGCCGTCGTTCGATAGTGACGAACACCCCGCCCAACAACAGCGTCGCCAGCAGCGCCAGTTGTACACGCACGGCGTGCAGGCCGAACTCGCCCAGCCACAGCAGGGCCAGGGTCAACGCAGCCAGCGTCAGGCTGAAACTCAGCATGCCGCCGATATCCAGCCGTCGGCGCTCGCCATGGCTTTCGGGCAACGCGCGCGCGGCCAGTGCGAACGCCGCCAACGTCAGCACACCGCCCGCAGCGAACACGCTGCGCCAGCCCAGCGCCTGCAGCAGCAGGCCCGCGAGCAGCGGCCCCAGCGCCAGGCCCGCACCGAATGTCGTGCCCAGCAGGGCGAAGACACGGGCACGCCTCGGTCCCTGCCAGCCCTGCGCCAGCGCAGCGGTGCCCGAGGCCAGCGCTGCGGCGGCGGCAACGCCCTGCAGGCCACGCGCCAGATCCAGCCACAGCAGCGTAGGCGACAGGCATACAGCGGCCGTCGCGAGGGTGAAGCCGGCCGTGCCCAGCAGGAACATCCGCCGTCGGCCATGGCGATCAGCCAGGCCACCGGCAGCGAGCAGCAGGCTGCCGAAGGTGAGCATGAAGGCGTTGGTCACCCAGGCCAGCGCAGTGGGCGATGCCACTGCGGAGCGGGCCAGCACCGGCACCGCGACGGCACCGGCGGTGAAGGACAACGGCAGCGCCAGCGCGGCCAGGCAAACCGCAAGCAGCGTCCAGCGTTGCGGCGTTTGGGCAGGTACAGGGAGCATCGAAACCGGGGCCATGCGGGCCTCCATCCATCAGGGGCATTGATGATGGGCGGGCCGTTATTCCTGAAAAACAGGCTCTATGGACGTTGATTGCGGCCATATGTTCCGCAATCATGTCGGTCATGGACTCCATCTCTGCCCTGCTCGCCTTCGTCCG
This sequence comes from Stenotrophomonas sp. YJH_SMC_94-11, assembly GCF_059370435.1. Lineage (NCBI taxonomy): Bacteria > Pseudomonadati > Pseudomonadota > Gammaproteobacteria > Lysobacterales > Lysobacteraceae > Stenotrophomonas > Stenotrophomonas sp. YJH_SMC_94-11. Next base: position 21,362 of record NZ_JCAFTR010000009.1, read on the forward strand.
AACCGCAGAGGCGGGCAGCATCGTCGGCGCCGCCCGCGTACTCGGCCTGTCCGCCTCGGCGGTAGGCAAGCGCATCGCCCGCCTTGAACAGAACCTGGGCACCCGTTTGTTCCAGCGCACCACCCGCCGCGTGCACCTCACCGACGAAGGCGAACTGCTGCTGCAGCGCTGTCGCCGCGCACTGGATGAGCTTTCCGAAGCGCAGGCGGACCTGGCGCAGCGACAGCACGCCCCCAGTGGGCTGCTGCGCATCGGCCTGCCCACCATCGGCTACCGCTTCCTGCTGCCGGTGCTGCCCGGCTTCCAGCAGCGCTACCCGCAGGTGCAGCTGGAACTGGACTTCAACGACCGCATCGTCGATGTGGTCAGCGAAGGCCTGGACGCGGTGATACGCAGCGGCGAACTGGCCGATTCCAGCCTGACCGCACGGCGGCTGGGTGGTTTTCGTTTCATCCTCTGTGCGGCGCCGGGCTACCTGCAGGCGCACGGCACACCCGGCGATGTAGGCGACCTGCGCATGCATACCGCGCTGCGCTTCCGTTACCCCACCACCGGAAAGCTGCATCCGTGGCAGCTGCCGGGTATCGAAGGCGATGCCGGGGCGCGGCTTCCCACGGCGATGACCTGCAACAACATGGAAGCCGTGCTGGCCGCTGCGATCGGTTGCATGGGCCTGGCCTGGATGCCGGACTTCCTCGCCGCTGACGCGCTGGGCGATGGCCGCCTGCAACGGGTGCTGCCTGCGCTGCCCACGCACCAGGGGCAGTTCTCGTTGCTATGGCCCGGTGGGCGCCATCCCAGTGCACGCCTGCGGGTGTTCATCGACTACGCCGTTGCCAACCTGTTCCAGGACGCCTCATAAAAAGGGGACGGAGGGGATTAAGTCGTAATCGGCCCTACTGTGCCTGTTACGACTTAATCCCCTCCGTCCCTTTTTCCTAGCGACTGAAGCGGCGGGCGCCTGCCACGCAGATCACCGCGACCGCGGTCACCAGCACCATGCTGAGGCTGACCGATTCGTGCAGCAGCAGCGCGGCCAGGGCCAAGCCGAAGAACGGCTGCAGCAACTGCAACTGGCCGACAGCGGCGATGCCGCCCTGCGCCAACCCGCGGTACCAGAACAGGAAGCCGATCAGCATGCTGAACACCGCCACGTAGCCCAGCGCCCACCACGCCGAGGCACCGACCGCAGTGAACGAGGCCGGGCGCATCAGCACCGTCAACGGCAGCATCACCGGCAGCGCCAGCAGCAGTGCCCAGCTGATCACCTGCCAGCCGCCCAGGTGACGGGCCAGCCGGCCGCCTTCGGCATAGCCCAGCCCGCACACCACGATGGCCGCCAGCATCAGCAGGTCAGCTTGCAATGACGCCTCGATGCCGTTGCGCACCGCATAGCCGACCACGCAGGTACTGCCCAGCAACGAGAACAACCAGAACGCCGGGCGCGGCCGTTCGCCACCGCGCAGCACGCCGAACAGCGCAGTGCTCAGCGGCAACAGGCCGAGGAACACGATGGTATGTGCCGATGACGCGTGGCGCAGCGCAAGCGCGGTCAGCAGTGGAAAACCGACCACAACGCCGAGGCTGACCACCACCAGCCCAGGCAGGTCACCGCGCCGCGGCCACGGCTGGCGCAGCATAAGCAGCAGCGCCAGGCCAAGCACGGCGGCGATGGTGGCGCGTGCGGCGGTGACGAACCCGGCATCCAGCTGCAGCACCGCCAGGCGGGTGGCCGGCAACGAGCCCGCGAAAATCACCACCCCGATGAAGCCATTGATCCAACCGCTCGCCGACCGTTCCACGCCTGTGATCCTGAAGTGCCAGGCGACGCCTGGCGGAGCCTGTATGGAAGCATCCATGGCGGAACCGCCCCAGCTACAATCCAGTACAGTCGCAAAGAACTGTATTGCCCACACTTCCACTACAGTGCTGACATGCCACGTCCGCTTACCCGCATCGAATCGGTCATCCAGGCGGTCCGCAACCGCATCACCGCGCGGGTCGATGGCCCCGGCTCCCGCCTGCCTTCGGTGCGCGCGCAGGCGGCAGCGATGGGGGTGTCGGTCTCCACCGTGGTCGAAGCCTACGAGCGCCTGGCGGCCGAAGGGCTGATCAGCGCGCGTGCCGGTTCCGGCTTCTACGTCAGCGGACCGGCCGCACCGCTCGCCCTGGCCGAAATGGAACCGCGGCTGGACCGCGCGGTGGATCCGTTGTGGGTGTCGCGGCAATCGCTGGAAACCCCGCCGGGCCACCTCAAGCCGGGGTGCGGCTGGATGCCCAGTAACTGGCTGTATCACGATGGCATGCGCCGCGGCCTGCGTCGGCTGGCGCGTGCCGATGCAGTGCATCTGGTCGACTACGCCGGCCCACTCGGGCTGCCCGCGTTGCGCCAGCTGCTGCAGAGGCGCAGCGCCACGCTCGGCATCGATGCACCGATGGAGCAGATCCTGCTGACCGAATCCGGGACGCACGCGGTCGACCTGATCTGCCGTTTCCTGCTCAAGCCCGGCGACTGCGTGCTGGTCGATGACCCGAGCTACTTCAACTACCACGCGCTGCTGAAGGCGCACCAGGTACAGGCAGTGGGGGTGCCGTACACGCCCACCGGCCCGGATCTTGAAGCGTTCGATCGTGCATTGCAGGACCATTCGCCGCGGCTGTACATCACCAATTCCGGACTGCACAACCCGACCGGTGCGGTGCTTTCGGCCAGCACCGCGCACCGTCTGCTGGGCCTGGCCGAGCGCAGCGAACTGATCATCGTCGAGGACGACATCTTCGCCGACTTTGAACTGCACCCCGCGCCGCGGCTGGCGGCACTCGATGGGCTGTCACGGGTGATCCACGTCGGCAGTTTCTCCAAGACGCTGTCGGCAGCCTCTCGCTGCGGCTACATCGCTGCACGCCATGACTGGATCGAAGCGTTGACCGACCTGAAGCTGGCGACCAGCTTCGGCGGTGGCCATCTGGCCGCGCAGCTGATGCACATCGCGCTGACCGACAGTGGCTACCGACGCCACATGCAATCGGTGCGTTCGCGATTGGCCGATGCCCGCCGGCACACGCTGCGCAAGCTGCACACGCTGGGAATCACCCCGTGGCTGCAACCGGAAGCGGGCCTGTTCCTGTGGTGCCAGCTGCCCGATGGCCGCGATTCCGCCGCGCTGGCGCGGCAGTGCCTGCGCGAGGGCATCGTGCTGGCCCCGGGCAACGCGTTCAGCCAGTCGCAGCGCGCGGCCGACTATCTGCGCTTCAACGTATCGCAATGCCAGGACGCACGGATCTGGCAAGTGCTGGCGCGGGCATTGCGCTGAGCTGGATGCAAGCCGGTCAACGCAGCTAGGAGTGTCCCGCGGCAAAGGCACTTGCATGCCACGGTACAGTGGTATGTCCCCTGCTGCAGGAATCCGCGCATGTCCACGTTCTCCGACCCGCAGGCGGTGGCCCGCTATGCCGAAGCGCCACTGCGCCAGGTGCCTGGGTTCCTCGCGTTGCAGCAGATGAGCCGCCTGCTGCTGGCCGAACGTGTTCCTGCGCAGGGCCGCGTACTGGTACTCGGTGCCGGTGGCGGGCTGGAGCTGAAAGCCTTTGCCGAGGCGCAACCGGGCTGGCAGCTGCTGGGCGTGGACCCGGCTGCACCGATGCTGGCCCTGGCCGAACAGACACTGGGCCCGCTGATGTCGCGCGTGCAGTTGCTGGAAGGCTACATCGACGATGCCCCCGACGTGCGCTTCGATGGTGCCAGCTGCCTGCTGACCCTGCACTTCCTCGACGGCGCGCAGCGCCTGCACACGCTGCAGGAGCTGCACAGGCGCCTGCAGCCCGGCGCGCCGCTGGTGGTGGCCCACCACAGCGTGCCGCAGGATCCGGCCGGCAAGCTGCGCTGGTTGCAGCGCTACGCCGCGTTCGCCGAAGCCTCCGGCGTTGCCCACGCCGATGCACAGCGCGCGATCGACGCCATTGCCGAGCGGCTGCCGCTGCTGGCCCCCGAACAGGAGGTCGCCCTGCTGCAGGAGGCCGGCTTCGACGATGTGGAGCTGTTCTATGCGGGCTTCAGCTTCAAGGGCTGGGTGGCGTACGCCGGCTGATGCCTACGGCACCACCGTGATGCCGATGCGCTGCATCAACAGCGCCACCTGCTGGACATCCAGCGTGGCGCCACGCAGGTTGGTGCTGCGCAGGTCCAGCTCGCCCAGATCGGAATTGGTCAGGTCGCAGTCGGTGAAGTTGGCGCTGTTCCAGTCGATTCCCTCGAACTGGCCACCGGACAGGTCCGAGCCGGCAAAGCTGGCGCCGCTGACGTTTGCACCGTCCCAGCGGTTCTCCCACAGTTCGCATTTCTCCAGCGTGACCCGCGAGAAATTGGCATAGCGCAGGTTCGACTTCTTGATGAAGGCGCTGCAGAACCAGCTGCGCGTGGTGATCTGGTTCATGAAGCTGGCGTTGCTGAAATCCGCACCCTGCGCGCGGCACTCGCTGATCTCCAGGCCCAGCGCCTTGATGAAGTTGAAGTGGCACATGCTGATGTCGCAGCTGCGGAAGCTGGCCTCCTTCAATGTGGCGCCATTGAAGCGGCAGCCGCTGCGGCTGTCGGCATCGTAGAAGCTGCAGTTGATGAACTCGGTGGCGGTCAGGTCGGCACCGGAAAAATCGCACTCATGGAACTGCTGGTCGACCACTTTCTGGCCGGTGTACTGGTCCGCGTCGATGCGCAGCTTGCGGTGAACGGTGGGGGACATCAGGGATTCCATGCCAGGTGCCCCGCCATCATGCCGGGCCGCGAGGGCGATCCATAGACGTGGGCACGGGCGGATTCACCGGCAGTCCAGCCGCCCTGTGCCCCGCCCAAACGCAGCATTCACGTTGTTGCACGTTAATGCACGAACGTGCAGACTTGCAGCATGAGCTCCGATCCCAGCCCCCTCCCCGCCCAGCGCACCCGGCAGATTCTGGAGGAACTGCGCCAGCAGGGCCGCGTGGTTGCCGTCGAGCTGGCGCGCCGCTATGCCGTGTCCGAAGATTCGATCCGCCGCGACCTGCGCGAGCTGGCCGCGCAGGGCCTGTGCCAGCGCGTCTACGGTGGCGCCGTGCTGCCACCGCCCAAGGAACGCCCGCTGCGCGAGCGGCTGACCCGCGACCGCGGCGACAAGGCCGAGCTGGCCGCCCGCGTCTGCGCGTTGCTGCAACCCGGCCAGGTCGTACTGCTCGACGCCGGTTCAACCAACCTGGCGATCGCCCAGCAGTTGCCGGCCGCCCTCGGCTTGACGGTGATCACCAACGCGCCACAGATCGCCACGGCCGCCAGCCTGCTTGAAGGCACCTCGGTGCAGCTGATCGGCGGGCGCCTGGCCAGCGGTGGCGGCGCGGTCGGCGCCGAAGCACTGGCCCAGGTGCGGCGCCTGCGCGCCGATGTGTACCTGCCCGGCCCCTGCGCGGTGGACGGCGACACCGGCGTGTGGGCAATGGATGCGGAAGAAGCCACGCTGAAGCGCGCGATGGTGGCCTGCAGCAGCCGTGTCATCGTCGCCGCCACGACTGAAAAGCTGGGTGCACGCGGCAACTGGCAGATTGCCAGCCTCGACGAGATCGACGACCTGGTGCTGACCACCACCGCACCGCCCGCATTGGCGGCACGCTTCCGCGCCGCAGGCATCGCGGTACACCCCACTCCCCCCTGACCGTACCGCTCATGTCCGTTGCCAACCGCGCGCGTGCCGAACAGCACGCGACCCGCGCTGCGTTCTTCATTCCCGGCTTCGCCACCGCGCTGTGGGCCACTCTGGTGCCGTTCGCAAAGGCACGCACCGGGATCAACGACGCCACGCTGGGGCTGGTGCTGCTCTGCCTCGGTGCCGGTTCGCTGCTGGCGATGCCGTTGTCCGGCGTGCTGGCCGCGCGCCTCGGTTGCCGGCGGGTGATGGTGGCCAGCAGCCTGCTGATCTGCCTGACCGTGCCCGGCCTGGCGCTGGCCGGTTCGGCCTGGACACTCGGGCTGGTCCTGTTCGTGTTCGGCGCCGCCGTGGGGGCAATGGACTGCACGATGAACGTACAGGCCGTCATCGTCGAGCGCGAAGCACGGCGCGTGATGATGTCCGGCTTCCATGCGTTCTTCAGCATCGGCGGCTTCCTCGGCGCGGCCACCATGACCGTGCTGCTGTCTGCTCACCTGCCTCCCTCGGCGTCCGTGCTGATCGGCGTTGGCGCCATGCTGCTGGTGATGCTGCTGTCGGCGTCGTACTGGCACAGCGAACGCATGCCGCACGACACACCGATGCTGGCCCTGCCACACGGCATCGTGCTGTTCATCGGCGTGCTGGCGTTCGTCGCGTTCCTCGGCGAAGGTGCGATGCTCGACTGGAGCGCGGTGTTTCTCAGCGACGTGCGCCGCGTCGATGCCGGCCTCGCCGGCATCGGCTATGTGACCTTCACCCTGACCATGACCGTCGCACGCCTGTTCGGTGATGCACTGGTGGCACGCGTGGGCCGCCAGCGCGCGATCGTGTTCGGCGCGTTGCTTGCCGCCGCGGGCGTGCTGGTGCTGACCCTGGTCACGCCGTGGCAGGCGTCGCTGATCGGCTATGTGCTGGTCGGCCTCGGCTGCGCCAACATCGCACCGGCGCTGTTCTCGCTGGCTGGCCACCAGACCCGCATGCCCGGCGCGCTGGCCATCACCGCCGTTTCCACGCTGGGCTTTGCCGGCATCCTTGCTGGCCCGGCACTGATCGGTTTTGCCGCCAACCACTTCGGCCTGATCGCTGCATTCATCGGCGTGGCCACGGCCTTGTTGCTGGTGGCGATGTCCACGCGTTGGCTGCGGGTGTAGCCCAGGGCATCAGCGCCGCCTGCGCCGCAGCTTCATCCGCAATCGCCGATAGCCGATCACCGTCGCCGTGGCACACAACGCGGTGCCGGCAGCGCTCAGCAGCAGCAACACCGCCAACCGGGCACCTTCTTGGCGCAGCATCGCCGGCAGGTCCCAGCTATGCAGGAAGTAGAACAGCCAGCGCCCCACCCGCTCACGATGCCCCATCGTCAGCAACGGATCGCCGGTCGCCAGATCGAGATAGACGCGTGTCGCCTCGGCATCACCGAAATCCACCACTGCCACCGGGAAGCGACGTACCGCTGCACCATTCATGGCCTCGGGCGCACGCGGGTAGAAGTAGGCATCCGGTACATGTCGGACCACGAAATCCTGCATCGGCGCATCGGACAGCGCCCGCACCTTCTGCTGCAGCCACACGGCCGGCAGCAACCGCGCAACCTGCAGGCGCCCATGGGGGCTGGACACGATGCGGGTGCCGCCCTTCCCATCCAGCAGCACCGCGAACAGCTCACCACCGATGCGCCGCCACTGGATCTCAACTGGCCGGAAGCACTCAGCATCGGCCACCGCCAGAAGCTTCGCCGGGTCGCCCAACGCGCCATCCACCGCCACCGCGCCGCCACGATAGCGCCCACCGTCGATCGCAGCATGCGTGCTGCTGAAGACGCCCAATGGATTCATCGACATCAGGCCACTGAAGATCCAGGTGAACACGAAGGCCGCTGCCACCAGACCGATAAGATGGTGCCAGCGCATCCACGGCTCGACGTACGGTGTCTTCGCACCGGAACGATAGTGCCCACGGAAACGCCAGCGCCACACACCCACCACGATGCCGCTGACCGCCGCCAGCGTGCACAGTGCGGACAGCACGATCACCACCCACGTCCACACCGGGTCCACCGACTGCATGCGCAGGAAATACAACCAGTGCAGCCAGGCGCCCACATAGTTCCAGCGCTGCTGCACATGCGGCGCGTCCAGCACCACTTCGCCGGTACGCGAGGACACATACAGGTCGCCCGGCTGCGCACCGCCCACCTCGACGCGATACAGCGGCCGATGCGCGTCCAGTGCACGCGAATGCGTCCAGCGGTCCTCGTCCACGCGCATCGCCCCCACGAAGGCCGGGCCGCCGGCGAACTGTGCAGCGGACGCTTCGGCACGCTGTGCCGACACCGGCAGCAGCGCCTGGCCGGTCACGGCAGACCAGGCGCCCACGTTGCTGCCACTTCGCACCACATACGCCGGCTCGCCACGCAGTGTGGTCAATGCCACAGCCTCCGGCTCGGCCTGCACGGCAGCCGGCAGTACCGACAGCCCCTGCAGGTCGCGGGCCTCACCCAGCACCGGCAACGCCGCCAGCCGCTCACCGGGTGTCAGCTTCGGGTAACCAATGAACAGCATCACCATGCCACTGACGAACCACAGCAGCATCAGCAGGCATCCGCCGATGCCCAGCCAACGATGCACCAGGTAGGTCCAGCGCTTGGCGGTGGATCGCAGCGACATCGCCGGCGTCCTCAGAAGCGGTGGTCGAGCGTGAACTCGACGCGGCGGTCCGCACCCAGCAACCATTGTGTGCTGGTGTAGTACGCCGTCGCGTAGGACGCCTTGTCGAACACGTTGAACAGGCGCGCGCTCACCCGCATGCGCGGTGCCGCCTGCCAGGTCAGTGCCAGGTCGGTGGTGCTGTAGCCGGGCAGCTCCAGTGTGTTGGCGTTGTCGGCGTAGCGCTTGCCGACGTAGCGCACGCCACCCGCCGCACTCCAGTCCGGTGCGAACTGCCAGCTGAGCCACGCACTGGCCAGGCGCTCGGCCACGTTAGGCGGCATGTTGCCATCGCGCGACACCACCATCACGGGCGAACCTGTGGTTTCCAGGAAGTCCTCGAACTCGGCCTTCAGCACCGTGGCATTGGCATCCAGCGACCAGCGTGGCGCGAACGCCCAGTTCAACGACGCCTCGATGCCGCGCGACGTCTGCGCGCCCACCTGTACCCGGCGATCCGGCACCAGCGGATCGCGGCTGAGCAGCCCGGTCTTGCGGATGCGGTACGCCGCCAGCGTCCACTCGCCGCCATCGAAGGCCTGCTTCAGGCCCACCTCGATCTGCCGCCCCTTGGCCAGATCGAACGCTCCATTGGCGGGGCTGATCATCAGCAGTCCACTGACCGGATCTGCCGCCTGCGAGTACTGCGCATACAGGCTCAGCGTCGGCCGCAGAGCGAATACCGTGCCTGCACGCCAGCCGGTGCTGCTGTAGGTCTTTGAAAACGCGTTCTGGCCGCTGATCAAATCGGTGCGATCGATGCGCGCGCGGTCGTGGCGCAGCCCACCCAGCACCGACCAGCGCTCGCTCAGCGCCAACCGGTCTTCCACGAACAGCGCGTATTGTTCGGCGGTGTTGCGGTAGCGCGGCAGGTTCGGCGCATCGCTGGCGAACTGGCCCGGCACCGGATGGAACGGATCGACCGGGCCGGAGCTGCCGGCGTAGGTGTTGTTGGTGTGCTTGAAGTGCGCGCGGTTGGCGTCCAGGCCCACCGCGAAGCTGTTCGCCCTACCGCCCACATTGCCCTGCACGCGCAGCGTCGAGGTCAGCCCGGTCTGGTCCTGGTTGTGGGTGATCTGGGTGTTGCCCGAGCGATCGATCAAACCGGTGCGCGGGTTGTAGACATAGGCCTCGGCATTGCGCCAATCACGCTGGCTGTCGATCTGGTAGACGCGGGTTCGCCATTCCACGTTCGCGTTCGGTGTCCACAGCGCGTCGAGCTGGGTCCAGCGGTCGCGGTAGCGGATCTCGCTGTCGTCCACGTTGTAGTTGCGATGGCGCAGCGCGTCCAACTGGCGTCCCTCCACCAGCGGCGTGCCGAAGTAGCGCATCGGCTTCTGATGGCCCTGCGCATGAGTCAGGGTCAGCTGCAGGTCGGTACGCGGTTGCCACAGCAGCGCGCCGGAGAAGGTGGCATCGCTGTTGCGTCCCCGATCGACCCAGCCACCGCTGTAGTTGCCGCTCACATCCAGCCGGTAGGCCAGCTCGGGCGTCAGCGCGCCACCACTGCCGAAGCCCAGGCGCGCGGTGTCCTCGCTGCCCACGGTCACGCTGATCTCGTTTTCGATGGCGCCGCGCGAGGGCTTCTTCGGCACGATGTTGATCACCCCGCCGATCGCACCGTCGCCGTGGATGACCGAGGCCGGCCCGCGCAGTACTTCGATGCGCTCGATCGACCAGGTATCGAACGGGAAGGTGATGCCCACGCCGCCGTACTGGCGCAGCCCGTCGTACAGGCGCATCACCGAGGCGCCATCGGTGAAGCCGCGGCTGGACAGCGCACTCAGGCCATTGCCCGGGTGCGGCATCGCACTGATCGCGCCCGCCCGGCTGATCGCATCGTTGAGGTTGCTGTCGCCGCGCTGCTCCAGTTGCTCGCGCGAAATCACCGTCAGGCTGGCCGGCGTCTGCAGCACGCTCAGGCCCAATGCAGAGCCTGCGCTGGCAGTGGAGGACAGCTCGCCGCTGCGGGTATCGACCACGCGCACGGTATCCAGCGTGGTCGGGGGTGCCGCGTCGGCGGCAAGCAGGGGCGCGGCATGCAGGAGCAGCGCGCACAGGACAGGCAGCGTCGCCCGGCACAGGCGCGCGGAGTTGGGGTTCGTTTTCATTTGTTCACGGCATGCAAGGCCACCCCGCAATGGCAGGGCAGCAATCAGAAAGGGACAGACACGCGCGTGCGGGCACCGGCCGTGGCCGGCAACCTCATGGAAGAACGAGCAGTGCAACGCGCGTGCGGCTCAGGCAGCCATCAAGGCCGGTGGCCCACGCGCTCCCAACGTGCCGCTGATCCGTTGCGGCAACGTCTGCACCGCACCGCGCAGTGCGCGGCACACCGGTGCCATCGGCATCAACAGCAGCACTGCCGCCACCAACAGCGTGATCAACCGCGCTGCAATCAGGCAGTAATCACAATCCACGCCCATCTCATGATCGGCATGCGGATCGGCGGGCGGCTTCTTTGCGGCCTCGCCGTGCGGCATCGCCATCCCGTGATGGTCGCGGTGCCCTTCCATCGCGTGCTGCGCATGCTCTGCGTGCATTGCGTGGTCCATGGCTGCCACCGGCGCAGCGGCAGCCACGTGACCGTGCGCCAGCCAGCGGCTCACCAGCGGGGCGAGCAGCACCAGCAGCATGGCAAGCCATGCCAGGGCCTGGAACCGGCGGTGGAGGACAGAATGACGCACCCGGCCATTCTACGGGCCTGTGCCCAACCTTGGACCCCGTTCAGGGTTTGCCCCCTGCGACACGGTGACGCAGGAGCTCGCCTCGCGCGGCGACATGTGAATGCACCACACCGCGGTCCCTGCGCTTGCGGGCTCTGCCTCGCCAACGTTAGGGTTCAATTGGCCACGGCAAGGAGCCAGAGGAATCTGCATGACCACCCGCATCACACACCGGCAGCGCATCCGCCTGCTCGGCCTGACCACGCTGCTTGCCGCCTGCGCCGACAAGGGGCCGCCCCCACCGCCAGAGCCGCTGGAACTCTCACAGCCCATCGCCGTGGACGCGCCCGGCCAGCAGGTGCAGTTCGAGTTCGAAACCACGGCGCGCAATTTTGCCAGCTACCGCACTTATGCGGTGGAACTGGATCTGCAGCACGTCTCCCCATCGCCAGATGCTGCTTCTCCGCGCGACCTGCACATTCCTTTACGCGTTGGACTTCAGCAATGGTCCGGCGGCACTTGGCAGCCGCTGGCAAGCCCCGACGCGTATCAGATCGCACAGTCGCGATCTGGCCAGCCACTGCCAGACTGGCACCGCGGTAAGGGTCTGAACTACGCCCAGATCCAACGGGGCAGCGATGGCGCATACCGATTGCATGTCGCGTTGCTGCCGTTGCAGGCGCATGGCCGGTATCGGGTCCAGGTCAGCACGGTTGAAGACATCGCACCACTTCGTGGCGCAAGCGCCAGGATGCTGATTCACGAATCGCGTCCGCTCGCCAAGTAGCACAGCGCCTTCGTACACCTTCCAGGAGGAACACCACGCACATGGACAAGCCACGCTACATCGTCGATATCGTCATTGCGGCACCGGGTACACCGCTTCTCGACCCCGTAACGCAGCAGCCGCTGAGCAATCCGGATGGTTCCCCGCAGACATCCGGGCCCGGTCATATGTTCTACGTCCTGCGAGCACCGGGAAAAGATCCGGCGAGCTACGGCTTTGCACCGATCAAGCACGGCAGCATGAACGGACCTGGCGACATCGTGGACAGCGATGCAAAGACCTACAAGAACCCGCATTACACGCGCTCTCTGGAAATCACCGAAGCCCAGTACAACAAGCTCAAGGCGTTCGGCGACGATCCAGTGAAATACGGCTTCAGCAAGCACTACGCCGACGTTCGCCACAATTGCGTGGACTTCACCTGGGACGCATTGAATCACGCCGGCATCCAGCGCAAGCACAGCCTGGACGTGAACAGCATCGGCGGCCCCGTCGGCCAGTTGCTGCCCGATGTCCGCATTCCGCTGGGCGTCCAGTCACAGGGCAAGGACGGCTATCGTCCGCTGCGCAACATCCATGGCGTGGACAGCATTGAGCCCCCTTTCCCCAACAGCGAACTCAACCGCACCACCACTCATCCCCTGCCCGAGCGCAGCTTGAAGCAGCGTCTGCTCAGCGAAACCGATGGCATTGATGGCCCCTTGGGCGAGCGTCTGGCTGCGGACGCGCGCGCACCGGGGCACAGCCTTCATGCCTTGGACCAGAAAGTGCGTACCGCACTCGCCCAGGCCAGCGAACAGCAGGGGCTGCCCCCCGGCCAGGAGCACGAACGACTGGCCGGCCATCTGACCCACGCGGCGGTGCAGGCCGGCTTCAGCGAAAAGGACACGCTGCAGGTGGCATTCAGTTCAAACAGCACCGCCGAGGCACCCGGCTACGTATTCCTGCATCGCAGCGGCGACACCGCCTCGCCGGACCCTGCCGCCAATCGCCAGCGCCTGTCCCTGCTCGATACGCAGCAGGGCGACGCGGATACGCTGTATCAGCAGGCCAATGTGCAGCAGCAATCCCGCGACGCAAGCCGACTGGCGCAGGACGAGCAACAGGCACAGCAGCAGGCGTCGCCGCGCATGGCCTGACCCAGCCGCGTCAGGCGCAGGCACCGTTCCCGCATCAACTCACGTACTGCGCCTGACCGTTCCCGAACGACCAGTTCTCCTTCTTCACCTCCACGAGGTTGATGAACACGTCCTCGCGGCGGATGCCCACCGCTGCATGCAGTCCATCGGCGATGCCGGCATACAGCGCCTTCTTCTGCTCCAGCGTGCGCCCTTCGTTCCAGGTGATCTGGATGCAGATGAAATCGTCGGTGCGGTCCACGCCCAGGTAGCCGGGGTCGTAGATCAACGTGCCGGCGTCGTGTTCCTGGAAGATCTGGAAGCGGTCGTTTTCCGGCACACCCACCGCGCGCATGGCCTGGTAGATGGTTTCGCCGACGCGTTGCAGGTAGTCGGCGGATTTACCTTTGCGAAGATCGATGCGGGCGAGCGGCATGGCGGCACTCCAGAGTGGATGGGCACGGCAACGGGCTGAGACTACGCCTGCCCGGGGCGGCGGGACAGCGCAGGGATGGAACCCTCTGGCTCCATGCGTGGCATGGTCCCGCCTCCGCCGCGCGGGATGACGCGATTGCCGTGGCGGCATCCCTCCGGAGTCGCCATGTGCACGGTCGGCAGGGGCGGCGATGCGCGCCATCAGTGATGGGCCGCACTACTTGCAGGTGTCGGACGACACACAACGGGAAACGTCTGGCCTGCCTAGGGACAGTTGAGAATTTTCCTTACAGACCGATGTGATTGCCCGGCTTGAAGATCGCCGCGCCGAGGCAAGACGCCTTGGCCGGGATTGGCGTCTCGAATAAACGAATGAACACCCATCGCTGCGGTTTACGTCGCAGCAGAGAGAATGCACCGATTGCCTTCAATGGCGGCCGGTGCGTGGGGATCGACAGATCCGCCAGGCCTTCTTCTCGATGGGAGTTCGTTTGCCTTGGTACGCCAACCCGCACCGTCCGCCACCTTCGCTCCGGAAGGTGGCCCTACGCCAGTGAGGGTTTCGCCATGACCAACCGCACCGCCATCCATCCCCGCCTGCACGCTCTGATCGGCGACGTCGCAGCCGACGTGCCGGAAGACCTCGCACGCGAGATCGAGTGCGCCCTGAACGCGCAGAATTTGCCCGCGCAGCTGCCCACGTTCTTCGCCCGTCTCAATGCGATCAACCATGCCGACGGTGATGACGGACAACCGTGCATCAGCCTCACCCTCGGCGCCAGCAATCACGCTTCATTGCGCCGCTCACTATCTGGGCTCGGTGCATTGCTCGATCTGCTGCAGGCCGCCGACCATGCGCGCAACGAAGGCGGCCCGGACGAACAGTTGGGCGCCTTCCATATCGACGGACTGATCGTGGCCGCACGACAACTGGTGCGCGAGGCACATCATTGCCTCTCCAGCGGCGACGCCTGACCGGCGCGGATGTGCTCCCGCTACAATCGCGCAGGGAGCGCAGGAGACCGCAATGGACGCCGAACACCTGGAGTACTTCAAGGCCGCACTGGAAGGCCGCGCAACCGTTGGCTGGAACGTCTGGTTCGCCGCCAACCAGCACGCGCTGGCACAACAACTGAGCCGCCCTGCACTGTTGCGCTTGAAGTTCAGCAAACTGGATGAAGCCGAACGCCTGCTGGCCGAGGCCGGCATCGCGCCCTGCAGCACAGCAGGCAAGCGCTACGAAATGTACTGCGCGCAGTTCACGGCGGACGTGGTGGACGCGAACGGTCGCCCGCTACCGGCCCTCTGGCGCGCGGCGCACGGCGGTGCCATCGGCCTGCTTGCCGATGGTGAGCAAGTGGCCGGCCAGGCGAAGCTGCTCGCGGAGTTCCGCCGCGTCCGCAAGCGCGGGCTGCAGCAGGCCCATGAATGGTTGGCCGATCTGTGCTTTGAGGGCGAGATGGAACTGACCAGCGGCAATGCCGAGGTGGGCCGTAGTCTGTTGACGGTGGTGGTGCAGGCGGGCAACGGCCATGACCTGTTGGATGCCACGGCGATGATCGCGAAGTGTCTTTTAGCAAATCACGACTGACATCGGCAAAGCTAGCATTCAATTATGACCTTCGAACGGCAGTCAATGCCGGCGGGCGTCGTGGTCAGATGGGAAAACCACTTCAGAAAACAGACTCCTGTGCAGCCGGAATCATTAACAGCACTCACCAACATTCGAGAAAATCCCCCAAACGCCCCTAGCTCAGCAAAATTCTCAAGATTCACAAGCCCCTCAATTTTCACAATAATTTATAGCTCAACATAAATAGCAATAGGATCTACAATTATTTCATTTTCAAGCCGCCCAGTAAAGGTTGACTCCACCCCAATCAAACTCGAAATCAAATTCATTAGCGCCCCCTTGATACCATCCACACCTACAGCCCCTTCAGAGGCTCCAGCCCCTCCTTTATACTGCGTCACAATCCCAAAAAGCGTGAACTCAACCTCCGTTCTTCTTGAGTACTTCCGGACCAATAAATCTTCAGATTCACGCAAGAACAACCTATTTAGATTAGATGAAAAAATATTCTCACCCACATTCATCTGAATCTCCAATTGATCTTGAAATCCATACTCAAGAAGCAACGCCAAATCATCAAGGAATTTCTTGTCCTGATAAAGCCCCGAATTTTTGGCAATTCTATCCACGTTCATCAGCGACTTTAGCTCGGCTTGCAGCTTAGGCCCACCCTTACCCGCCCGTCTGAGTTCACCAAGCTGCCTATCTGCAGCAGAAATTTCTTCGAAGTTGGTTACGTGGGCCATAGCCCGCCCAACATCATTAAAATTTCCTAGAGTTTTCTTGATTGAATTGATGTCATTGAAAACCACACGAGATGAAACCTTAGCGAAGGATCGACCATCAAAGTCAACATCGCTGGCCGAAGCAGAAACAATAGAAACAGCAGAATCGTCAATCAACCTTTTCTCAA
The DNA here is from genome assembly GCF_059370435.1 of Stenotrophomonas sp. YJH_SMC_94-11. Lineage (NCBI taxonomy): Bacteria > Pseudomonadati > Pseudomonadota > Gammaproteobacteria > Lysobacterales > Lysobacteraceae > Stenotrophomonas > Stenotrophomonas sp. YJH_SMC_94-11. The sequence continues at coordinate 37,231 of NZ_JCAFTR010000009.1, forward strand.
AGATCGAAAAAGAATAATCATTAAGAAACTTTTTCTCAGTCCTTCTATCACCACTTCTCAGGATATCACCCAGCACCCTCCCACTCCCCACAGGCCCCTTCTGATCTTCAGACTCGCTCTTCTCCGAGAATGATTCATTCAAAACATACTCAGTTACACCCTCGAACAACTGAGACGACAAGGAATACATCTTATCCTCATCAAGATATATGAAATTTCTAATCACGCATCTTCCTCCCCTTATATTCAAGGTAGTATTTTTTTCTAGTTGTATAGATCGACCACAAGGAAACTACCAGCCCAGAAATCGAGAAAACCATGGACGCAATCACTACCAGTAAAGTCATATACGCCCCTCCTCCACGACAGCCTCGACCTTAGAAATCCGATCATAGACGGAATAACTGATCAAGAATGAGACCATCGAAAGAATTAAAGTGCACATATTCATGGCAGCGCCATCAATTAGCCCTCCGCCAATTACATTCAACGCAAATAGAACGCTATACAAAGCTATGAATGCAATTGAAGTTCCATTTTGAATGGTCTTCCATTCCCTATCCACTCCTGAAAAATGCTCAATCTCGTTTATGTTTGAGATATGCAACACCAATCCAAATGCCACAAAATCGGAGGACGATATGAGAGCAACACTTCCCGGAGAGGTGACACTCCAGACCATCAACCTAGACAATACCGGAATGAGGCCAACAAGCACCGTATATATCAGCCACTTAACTTTCTTTCCCTTCATTCATCCCCCGCGCGGAATTGCAAGATGAGCGAACTCTAGAACGAGTACGGCTATCCAACAATCAGGAATCCATGAGCTCCTGAGCATGATTGTACAAATGCTCACAATTTTTCGCGCAACAAAAAAGCCCCCATCGCTGGAGGCTTCTTTCGTTCTGCAACATGGTGGGCGGTACAGGGATCGAACCTGTGACCCTTGCCGTGTGAAGGCAATGCTCTACCGCTGAGCTAACCGCCCGGTGTGTTGCTGAGCCGCTCATTATAGGGGCTTTTCAGAGGCCGTCAACACTTTTTCACATTCGTGTTCACGGGTGTTTTCGGGGTGTGCAGCCGAGCATGGCTCGGCTCTACAGAACAGCGGGTTCACGGCGTTTCGGGGCACGCAGCCGGGCATGGCCCGGCGCTACCGGAATCACATCGTATGGGTCGGCTTGTCCGAGCCGGTAAGCCCGGCCAGCAGGGTCTCGATCTTGTGGCGCACGCCCTCGCCTTCGGCACCATCGGCCAGCTGCACGCCGATGCCGGCGGTGCGGTTGCCCTGCGCGCCGGCCGGGGTCACCCAGATCACCTTGCCGGCCACCGGCAGGCGCTCACTGGAATCGGGCAGGGTCAGCAGCAGGAACACCTCGTCGCCCAGGAAGTAGCGCTTGGGCGTGGGCACGAAGATGCCGCCATTCTTCACGAACGGCATGTACGCGCTGTACAGCGCGGCTTTGTCCTTCACGGCCAGGGACAGGATGCCCTGGCGGGCGTTGCTGGCACTCATCGATTTCCCCTTGCGGCAGGCCGCTCGTTCACCTTGTTCCAGGCCAGCAGCAACTCGACCACCGCAAGGTCTGCACGCACCGTGGTGCGCAGCAGGTCGCGGGTGCGGTTGGCCGCATCGAACCAGGCTGCAAGCTTGTGCAATCGCTCCGGCGTGGTCAAGGCATCGGTGCTGGCCTGGGCCAGCGCCAGGTCGGCGGCAAAGCGCAGGCGCAGCGCCGCGTTGTCGTCACCGCACCACTTCTGCGCCAGCTCCACCGCGCCGGTCTTGCCGGTGACCAGCTGTTCCAGATCTCGACCGACTTCGCGGCGCAGGCTCAGGCCGTCTTCGCGCAGCCAGTTGTCGGCCTGGCCGGGATGGCCGCGGGCGGCCTCCAGCGCTTCGTGCGCCGATGCTTCGCTATGGCCCTGCTGCTGCAGCCAGGCCAGTGCCTCGTGCTGCGGCGGCAACTTGAATTCCAGGCGCTGGCAGCGGCTGCGGATGGTCTGCGGCAAGCGTGCCGGGTCGCTGCTGATCAACCACAGGTAGCGGCCGGGCTGCGGCTCTTCCAGGGTTTTCAGCAGCGCGTTGGCCGCCGAGCGGTTGATCGCATCGGCCGGGTCGACGATCACCACCTGCGCCACGCCGTACTGCGGGGTCAGCGCCAGCTTGTCGGTGATCTCGCGCATCTGCTCGATGACGATCTCGGTACGCAGCTTGTCGCCGCTCTTGTTCGGAATGAAGCTGACCAGCTGCAGGTCCGGGTGCGTGCCCGCCGCGATCAGCTGGCGCGTGCGCGTGGCGTGGGCTGCATCGCCCTGCGCCAGCACGTGGTCGGCCAGCGCCAGCGCCACCTCATGCTTGCCCAGCCCGGCCGGACCGCAGATCAGCAGGCCATGACCGAGGCGACCGGCGTCGAGCGCGGCCACCGTCTGTTCGAACGCGCGCTGCTGCCAGGGCGAAAACGTGCTCATGCGCCCTCCCCGCCCTGCAGCCAGCGCTCGACACGCGCGACCACGTCGGCGGCCACGCGTTCCTGCACCTGGCCGGCGTCGATCAACGCAAAGCGCTGCGGGTCCTGCTGCGCACGGCTGCGGAACACTTCGCGCACACGCTGGAAGAAATCGTCCTGCTCGCTCTCGATGCGGTCCGGCCACAGGTCGCGACCGTTGGCGCGGGCGCGACCCACCGCCACGTCCACGTCCAGCAGCAGGGTCAGCCCTGGCAGCAGGCCGACCGCGCGGCGCTCCAGGTCGGCAATCCACTGCGGATCCAAGCCGCGGCCACCGCCCTGGTAGGCGTAGCTGGAATCGGTGAAGCGATCGCTCAGCACGTAGGCACCGCGCTGCAGCGCCGGCCGGATCACCTGGCGCACATGCTGCGCGCGTGCGGCGAACACCAGCAGCAGCTCGGCTTCGGCGCTGAGCGGTTCGGCGGCGATCTCGGCATCGGGTTTCAGCACCAGGCCGCGGATGCGCTCGGCCAGTGGCGTACCGCCCGGCTCGCGGGTCAGCACCACCTCGTGGCCGTGGCTGCGCAGGCAGTCACGGATGGCATTGATGGCGGTGGTCTTGCCCGCGCCTTCGCCGCCTTCCAGGCTGACGAAACGCGGGTGGCGAAGCAGCGCGGGACTCATTGCGCCGGGGTCTCCTGGGTACGTTGCTGGCGCAGCTGCTGCAGGTAGCGGGCTACGGCCGCGTTGTGCTGGTCCAGGCTGGGCGAGAACACGTGCGCGCCGCTGCCATCGCCCACGGCGACGAAGTACAGCGCGTCGCCCGCCGCGGGTTGCGCGGCCGCCATCAGCGCATCGCGGCTGGGCATCGCGATCGGGGTCGGGGTCAGGCCGGCACGGGTGTAGGTGTTGTAGGGCGTATCGGTAGTCAGGTCGCGACGGCGGATGTTGCCGTCATACGCGGCACCGATGCCGTAGATCACGGTCGGGTCGGTCTGCAGGCGCATGCCGATCTTCAGGCGGCGCATGAACACGCCCGCAATCTGCGGGCGCTCGCTGGCCAGCGCGGTTTCCTTTTCGATGATCGAGGCCAGCGTCAGCAGTTCGTAAGGCGTGTTGATCGGCAGGTCCGGCGCGCGGCTTTCCCAGGCTTCGTCCAGCGCCTTTTCCATTGCGGCATGGGCGCGCTTGAGCACGTCCAGATCACTGTCGCCGCGCTGGTAGACGTAGGTCTCCGGCAGGAAGCGGCCTTCCGGATGCTGGCCACCGAAGCCGAGGCGCTGCATCAGCGCGGCGTCATCAAGATTGTCGGTGGTGTGCAGCAGCGGCTCGGCGCGCTTGAGCGCGGCACGCAGCTGGCGGATGTTCCAGCCCTCGACAATGGTGACGCGGTGCTGCAGCACCTTGCCGGCGCGCATGCGCAGCAGCAGCTCGCGCGGGGTCAGCTCGCCGCTGAGCGCGTACTCGCCTACCTTCAGCTTGCCGGCGGCATCGAGCTGGCGCGCCAGCAGCTGCCACTGGGCATCCTGGCCCTCGTCCACGCCGGCTTCGCGCAGCTTGCGCAGCACGCTGTTCATGCCATCGCCACTGGCGATGACCACGCTCTCGGCGGACGGGGTGATCGGGGCATCGGCGAACCGGGTCTGCTGGTAGAAGAACCACGCGCCCGCGCCGGCCACGACGGCGGCCAGCACCACCACCAGGGTTACCACGAACAGACACCCGCGCTTGGCTCCCGCCATGGACTACCTCTGAACTCGATTCCGTCGTGCAGGATACCGTGCCGGTGGATTGGGGTCATGACCGGGGTGGCGTCGCCGTGCCGACCAACGGTCGGCACCCACCACAATCCATGCCTGGCGCGGCGATCAGTAGATCCACGCCATGCGTGGATGAATGGCCATGGAGGACTCCGTGCCGACCAACGGTCGGCACCCACCGTGGGGGAATGGCGTTGCCGGCCAGCGGCCGGCACTACCCTTGCTGGCCCAGCGCGCGCAGCAGGCCGCGGGCCTTGGCGCGGGTCTCGTCCAGTTCCTTGTCCGGGTCCGAATCGACCACGATGCCGGCGCCGGTGCGGAAGCTCACCTCGTGGCCATCCACTTCGGCGGTACGGATCAGGATGTTCAGGTCCAGGTCGCCATCCCGGTTCAGCCAGCCGAACGCGCCGGTGTAGGCACCGCGCGGCACCTGCTCCAGTTCGCTGATGATCTGCATGCATCGCACCTTGGGGCAGCCGGTGATGGTGCCACCCGGGAACGTGGCGGCGATCACCTCGCCGGGCGTGACCTCCGGGCGCAGGTGGCCGCTGACATTGCTGACGATGTGGTGCACATGGGCGTAGCTCTCCACGGTCATCAGCTCATCGACCACCACGGTGCCGGGCAGGCAGATGCGGCCCAGGTCGTTGCGTTCCAGATCGATCAGCATCACGTGCTCAGCACGCTCCTTGGGGTGGCCGACCAGCTCCTGGATGCGCGCAGCATCATCGTCCCCCTCGAAGCGCGGACGCGTGCCGGCAATCGGACGGGTCTGCGCGTGGCCGGCATGCACCGACACCAGCCGCTCCGGCGAGGAACTGACCACATGGCGGCCGTGCGCGCTGAACAGGCCGGCGAACGGTGCCGGGTTGGCACGACGCAGCTGCGCGTACAGCGCCTGCGGGTGGACCGGCGCAGCGAACTGCGCGCTCCAGCGCCGCGACAGGTTCACCTGGAACACATCGCCGGCACGCAGGTAGTCGATCACCCGGCGCACGCCGTCGGTGAAGCGCTGTGGCGCATCCTCGCCCACCGACTGCGGCGGCTGCCAGCCCTGCCCGGCCTCCGGCAGTGCCTGCGACGCCATGGTCACCAGCGCCTCCAGCAGGCCCTGCTCACCTGCTTCGGCGATGACGAAGCTGGCGTCGTTCTGGTGGTCGTGCAGCACCGCAGCCGGGCAGCGCAGCGCCAGCGCGGTCGGGCGGCCGTCCTCGCGCGCGCGCGCCGGCAGCACCGGTTCAATCTGGCTGGCCACTTCGTAATCGAGCATCAACGCCCAGCCGCCACGGAACGGCAGGTTGTGGCTGCCGTCGTGCGGCAGGCGTTCGTGCTGCCAGGCACGGTCCAGCACCTGCAGGAAGCTGCCGGCGTGTACCGCGTCGTGCTGGTCGCGCACCTGGCCATCGGCATCCAGCCGCAGGCAGTCGCCCTGCGCGGCCAGCAGCAGGCTCCAGCGGCCCTGAGCGGTGCCCGAGGCGGTGGATTCCATCAGCAGCGGGAAGCGCGCCGGGTCATGATGCTGCAGGGCCAGCAGATCGATCGGGTGCGGCAGCGGTTGGATCAGCGGTGCGTGGGTCATGATGGCCAGTTCAAGGATTCAGATGCACGGAAGCCGCCTTGCGGCGGCCTCCTCGTGCGTAACGCACGTTCAGTCGAGCATGGCTCGACTCTACACAACGGCGACGCCGAGCATGGCTCGCCGCTACAACTCGGTCAGACGCGCTTGAAGATCAGCGTGCCGTTGGTGCCGCCGAAGCCGAAGCCATTGGACATCACCACGTCGACCTTGGCCTGGCGCGCTTCGTTGGGCACGTAGTCCAGGTCGCAGCCTTCGCCCGGCTGCTGCAGGTTGATGGTCGGCGGAATGACGTTGTCCTGCAGCGCCATCACCGAGAAGATCGCTTCCACGCCACCGGCCGCGCCCAGCAGGTGGCCGGTCATCGACTTGGTGGAGCTGACCATCATCTTGTAGGCGTGGTCGCCGAAGGCGGTCTTCATCGCCATCGTCTCGCCCAGGTCGCCCAGCGGCGTGGAGGTGCCGTGCGCGTTGAGGTAACCCACCTGCTCCGGGCTCACGCCAGCGTCCTTCATGGCCATGACCATGCAGCGGGCGGCGCCTTCGCCGTTCTCGCTCGGGGCGGTCATGTGGTACGCGTCGGAGCTGGCGCCGAAGCCGGCCAGTTCGCAGTAGATCTTCGCGCCACGCGCCTTGGCGTGCTCGTACTCTTCCAGGATCAGGATGCCGGCGCCGTCGCCCAGCACGAAGCCGTCACGGTCCTTGTCCCACGGGCGCGAGGCCTGTTCCGGAGCATCGTTGCGGGTGCTCATCGCCTTCATCGCGCAGAAACCGCCCAGTGCGGTCGGCGAGGAGCCGCGCTCGGCACCACCGACCACCATCACGTCGGCATCGCCGTACTGGATCATGCGCATCGCGGTACCGATCGAATGGTTCGAGGTCGCGCACGCCGACACCGCCGAGAACGACGGGCCCTTCAGGCCGGTGATGATGCTCAACTGGCCCGGCAGCATGTTGATGATGGTCTTGGGCACGTAGAAGGGCGAGATCTTCTTGCCCTCGTGGAACTCGATGGTCTGCTCTTCGATACCGAGCAGGCCGCCGATGCCGGCGCCGACAATGGCGCCGATGCGCTCGGCATTGGCGTCGGTGATCTCCAGGCCCGAGTCGTGCAGGGCCATGAACGAGGCACCGAGGCCGTAATGGATGAACGGGTCCATCTTCTTGGCATCCTTGCCGCTGACCCGGTACTTGCCGAACAGTTCGTTGTCGGCGGTGATGTCAAAGCCCTTGACCTCACCTGCAATCTTGGTGGTGAACCGGTCCAGGTAGGCATCGGCAACGTTGGTCAGCGGACCGATGCCCGAACGACCGTGGGTGATGCCTTCCCAGCTGCTGGCCAGATCATTGCCCAACGGCGAGACGATACCCAGGCCGGTTACGACGACGCGACGCTTCATTGCTGATTCTCCTGACCCGAAGGTTCAATCGGGTAACACGGTTTGCTTCGGTGTGATGCTCAAACACACGGGGCCGCAACTGCGGCCCCATGGGGTGCGGTGCGCGGCGAGCGGAGACCCGCGCGCGCACTGCCGTCTGACATCAGGCCTTGACGTGGGCCTTGATGTAGTCGATGGCGGCCTGCACGGTGCTGATCTTCTCGGCTTCTTCGTCCGGGATCTCGCACTCGAATTCTTCTTCCAGGGCCATCACCAGCTCGACGGTGTCCAGCGAGTCAGCGCCCAGGTCATCGACGAACGATGCGCTGTTGGTGACTTCTTCTTCCTTGACGCCAAGCTGTTCGACGACGATTTTCTTGACGCGTTCTTCGATGGTGCTCATGGGATCTCGCTCCAGATGGAGTTGTGGTTCAAAAGTGGTCGCCATCAAGGGCGATGGCCGTGGGATAGTGTAGTGGAAACCGGCGCGGCCTTGCATTGCAGCAAAAACCTCAGCAGATCAACCACTTGCGGCGCAATCCCTGCGCCCCTTGCTTACGGCATGTACATGCCGCCGTTCACATGGAGGGTTTCGCCGGTGATGTAACCGGCAGCCGGGCTGGCCAGGAACGCCACCGCATGGGCGATGTCCTCCGGCGAACCCAGGCGTTCGAGGGCGATGTCGTTGATCAGCGCGGTACGCGCTTCTTCCGGCAACGCCTTGGTCATGTCGGTGTCGATGAAGCCGGGTGCGACAACATTGACGGTGACGCCGCGCGAGCCGATTTCCTTGGCCAGCGACTTGCTGAAGCCGATGATGCCGGCCTTGGCGGCCGCGTAGTTGGCCTGGCCGGCGTTGCCGGTCACGCCCACCACCGATGCGATGTTGATGATGCGGCCCTTGCGCGCCTTCATCATGCCGCGCATCACCGCCTTGCTGGTGCGGAACACGCTGGTCAGGTTGGTGTCGATGATCGACGCCCAGTCCTCGTCCTTCATGCGCATCAGCAGGTTGTCGCGGGTGATGCCGGCGTTGTTGACCAGGATCGAGATCGGGCCGAATTCCTTGGCGATGCCATCGAGCACGCTGTCCAGCGCAGCGGCATCGGTGACGTTCAGCGCGCGGCCGTGACCGCCGTGGGCGGCCAGGCGCTCACCGATCGCGGCGGCGCCGGATTCGGTGGTGGCGGTGCCGATGACGGTGGCGCCCTGGGCGGCCAGCAGATCGGCGATGGCGGCACCAATGCCACGGCTGGCACCGGTGACCAGTGCGATTTCACCCTGCAGGGGCTTGCTCATGTTGTTTTCCTCAGACGGGAGCGGCCGCCGCACCGTGCCGCTTGCAGCGGCCACCGGTACGGTCGGCAGGAAACAGGGAAGGTCAGGCCGACCATGCCTCGCGGGCGGCTTCAAAGTCGCCCGGCGTGGCCAGAGGACGGCCGTCGATGGCCTTGTCGATGCGCTTGACCAGGCCGGTCAGCACCTTGCCTGGGCCGCACTCGGCGATCTGGGTGATGCCACGGGCGGCCAGCGCCTGCACGCAACCGGTCCACTGCACCGGCTGGTACAGCTGCTGGACCAGCGCGGTGCGGATGGCGTCCACGCCGTCGTGCACCTGGGCATCGACGTTCTGCACCACCGGCAGCTGCGGCGCCTGCCAGGACAGGCCGGCCATCACTTCGGCCAGGCGGTTGGCGGCTTCGCGCATCAACGGGGTGTGCGAGGGTACGCTGACGGCCAGCTTGACCGCCTTGCGCACGCCCTTCTCGGCCAGCAGCGCCAGCGCACGGTCGACCGCGTCGGCGTCGCCACCGATCACGATCTGGCCCGGCGAATTGAAGTTGGCCGGCACCACCACCTGGCTGCCTGCGGCTTCGGCGCAGACATCCAGCACCAGCTGGTCTTCGGCACCGAGCACGGCGGCCATGGCACCGACACCGGCCGGTGCCGCTTCCTGCATCAGCTGGCCACGCAGGCGCACCAGGTGCGCGCCGTCATGCAGGCTCAGCGCGCCGGCGGCAACCAGGGCGGTGTACTCGCCCAGACTGTGGCCGGACAGCACCGACGGGCGCGGACCGCCCACGGCGTTCCAGGCGCGCCACACACCAATGCTTGCGGCCAACAGGGCCGGCTGGGTGTATTCGGTACGGTTGAGCATTTCCTCCGGGCCACCCTGGGACAGCGCCCACAGGTCGACGCCGGCACCATCGGATGCCTCGGTGAAGGCTTCACGCACCTGCGGGTGCAGTTCGGCCAGCTCGGCCACCATGCCCACAGACTGCGAGCCCTGGCCGGGGAAGACAAAAGCGAGGGTGGATACGGTCACGCGGTCATCCGCTTGCTGCAATCGAAGCGGGCCATGATAAGGGGGAATCCGCTGTGTCGTCTGTACGTGCGCGTATGCAGGCGTATGGAGGGCGGCCGGGCAAGCGCAATGGGGTCAGATCCCTTTTCCGCAGGAAAAGGGATCTGACCCCTATCAGCCATCAGCAGAACAGCTGCAGCACGTCCAGATCGCCGTCGGCGAGGAAATCCACGCACAGGCCCACCAGCATCAGCACGCCAGCAGTGCTGGCACCGTGGGTGATGAAGATCGAATGGGCCAGCGCGCGCGCTGAGCGGCCAAGCTTCATGCAGACCCTGGCCAGGCTGCGCAGGCGGCCACTGACCGCATGCACGTGCTCGCGCACCGGCGCCTGGACCTCGCCCATCGCCTCGGCCATCATCGCCTGCAGATGTTCGGGGCGATCAGCGTAGTACTTGGCCACGCCATAACCGAACATCAGCCAGTCGCGGGCCTGCGCTTCGGACAGGTCCATCACTTCCAGCGGATCTTCCTCGAAATCGATGAAGCCGACCTGCTGCCCATCCCAGGTGAGATTGCGCGGCAACGGCTGGCCGAAATAGGCGCCGCGCGCATGCGCTTGGGCAATGGCCTGCATCGCCGCCATCACCAGCCGATCACGACCGGCCTCATCCGCTTCACGCAGGCAGGTATTGAACGAGCTGCCGTTGTCGCCGATCACCAGCGCGGCATGGCCGGTGCCCAGCACGTCCGGCACGTTCACGCCTTGCGCCTGCAGCTCTGCAAGGCGGCGGGCCTCGGTTTCGCGCGCGGCGTCACCACCACGGTGCGGCGGCGGGCGCAGGGCATCGAGATGGAAACGGCGCGCAACAAAATTGAGCAGGCCCAGGGCCAGTGCTCGGCTTCCCTTGCCGTACTGCTTCAGCCAGGCACGTTGCCCTTCGATGACGATGGGCTCAACCATGACAGGTCCTCCTTAAACGCGTTACGGCCCCGGAGGGCCGTAACGACAAGACTTCACATTGTCGTAACTTGCACTATCAATAGCGCAGCAGGGCCGAACCCCACGTGAAGCCGCCGCCGAAGGCTTCCAGCAGCAGCAGCTGGCCGCGCTCGACCCTGCCCGACCGCACGGCGGCATCGAGCGCCAGCGGCACTGAACCGGACGAGGTGTTGCCGTGCTTGTCGACGGTCACCACGACCTGGTCCATCGACATGTCCAGGCGCTTGGCGGTGGCTTCGATGATGCGCAGGTTGGCCTGGTGCGGAATCAGCCAATCCAGGTCGGACTTGTCCAGGCCGTTGGCGGCCAGGGTCTCGTCCACGACCGAGTCCAGCGCCTTGACGGCGTACTTGAACACGTCGTTGCCCTTCATGTTGATGGTGCCACCACCGTTGGCGCCGTCCTTGAAACCGCTCGAGACGCCAACCGGGTTCCACAGCAGTTCCTTCTTGCTGCCATCGGCATGCAGGTGGGTGCTGAGGATGCCGGTTTCTTCGTCGGCCTTGAGCACGACGGCGCCGGCGCCATCACCGAACAGCACGCAGGTGGTGCGATCGTTCCAGTCGACCATGCGGGTCAACGTTTCGGTGCCGATCACCAGCACGTGCTTGCAGTCGCCGGAGCGGATGAATTTGTCGGCCACGCCCAGCGCGAACACGAAGCCGGAACAGGCTGCGTTGACGTCGAAGGCGGGGCACCCGGCCACACCGAGCTTGGCCTGGATCAGGCACGCGGTGGACGGGAAAATAAGGTCAGGGGTGGTCGTGCCGACCACGATCATGTCGAGCTGCGAGGCATCGATGCCTGCGGCTTCAAGCGCGCGCAGGGCGGCGTTGTAGCCAAGGTCGCTGGTGGTTTCGCCTTCGGCCGCGATGTGCCGTTCACGAATTCCGGTGCGCGACTGGATCCACTCATCCGAGGTTTCGACCATTTTTTCCAGGTCGGCATTGGTCAGGACTTTCTCCGGCAAATAGCTACCGGTGCCCGCGATCCTCGAATAGATCCGCTTGCTCATCATGTTTCCTGTTGCGCGGGCCGCCGATCACCGGCACGCCCGGGAAAGAAGGCAAAGGCCGCTGCCCGGAGGCAGCGGCCTTCCCGGCACATCAATCTTCTTCGACGGCCGAGGTCTTGGTCTGGATGACCTTCTTGCCGCGGTAGAAACCATCGGCAGTGATGTGGTGACGCAGATGCACTTCGCCGGTGGTCGGGTCGGTCGACAGCTGCTTGGCGCTCAGGGCGTCATGCGAACGGCGCTGGCCGCGGCGGGACGGGGTAACACGGGATTTCTGGACAGCCATGGGATTGCTCCAAACTCGGTTCGTTTTGCTTCGTCGTTTCGTCGCACAGGACGCCAGCGCCCAGCACACTTTTCGCTTTCGCCGCAGCCGCCGACGACAACCGGCTGCTATTGTTTCTTCAATGCCGCCAACGCCGCAAACGGGTTGGCCTTCTTTGTTTCTTCTTCGCTCGGTGCCCAGTCCTGATCGACTGCCTCACCGTCGGGCGACAGCGGCACCACAGGCACCGCCAGCACCAACTCGTCCTCGACCAGGTCCAGCGGACGCAGCTGCCCGTCTTCCGGCACCAGCAACGCCTCGTACTCCTCCGGCAGGGACGATTCCTCGTCCTCGTCGCGGATCAGGCCAAGCCTCTGGGTCACCTTCACCGGCAACAGGAATCGCTGCATGCTGCGCTGACACGTCAGCGGCAACGCGGTGTCGATGGTCAGTTCCACATAGGATACCCGCAAGACGTCGTCGCGACCGAATTCAAGCGAGTAGACACACTCGCCGTCGGTATCTGCGACCAACCCCTGCAGGCGGGTCAATTCAGCCAGGGAGACCTGACCGTCGAAGCGCCTTCGCGCTACAACCATCCGCCAGGCATCCAGCGTTTCGGGCACGTTCGCGGACATAAGCCGCTGAATACTAAGGATCGCACCGCCCGCTGTCAAATGCCCGCCATACAGGACTTGCTGCTGGCGTTGCCGGCGGGCCAGACTGCCGCGCCCTGCCTCGGTATTCTCGCATGTCACTGGTCCTGGCCTCCACCTCCCGCTACCGTCGCGAACTGCTGCAACGGCTGGGCCTGCCCTTCGACTGCGCACGCCCGGAGGTGGATGAAACACCGTTGAACGGCGAGGGCCCGATGGCCCTGGCCACGCGCCTGGCCGCCGCCAAGGCGGCCGATGTCGCCGCGCGCCATCCGGGTGCCTGGGTGATCGGCTCGGACCAGGTGGCCGACCTGAACGGCCAGCCGCTGGGCAAGCCTGGCACGGTCGAGGCGGCCTGTGCGCAGCTGGTGGCGATGTCCGGGCAGACGGTACGCTTTCACACGGCAATCAGTCTCAGACGGGATGGAGAATCCCTCGCCGCCCTGGATCTGACCGAAGTGCACTTCCGCGCGCTGGACTCGCAGGAGATCGCCCGCTACGTCGCCACCGAGCAGCCACTGGACTGTGCCGGCAGCTTCAAGTGCGAGGGCCTGGGCATCAGCCTGTTCGAGGCGATCGACAACCGCGACCCGACCGCGCTGGTCGGCCTGCCACTGATCGCGCTGTGCGGCCTGCTGCGCAGGGCCGGATTCGCGGTGCCGTGAACGGTAGAGCCGAGCCCATGCTCGGCTGCTTTTTTCGAGGCTGCCTGCCATCTGAATCGGAAGCAGCCGGGCATCGGCTCGGCTCTACAGGACCAGAGAACCTCAACGAACCTCGAACGGTTGCTCCTGCCACGCCTCCACGCTGCCATCGCGCCCGTGCAGGCGCAGGCCGAGCCAGTGCCGGCCCGGCGCCAGCGTGGTGGTGTCCAGCGACGCGTCGAAGCCCACCGCCGGATGCTGCGGATCGGTACTGTCCGGCCAGGCGGGGCGAATGTCGAACACGCGCCCGTAACGCGCGTCACCGATCGAGCGGCCATCAACCAGCACTTCAACCCGCGCCAGCCCGACCCCATCCTTGAATGCCCAGCCCTTGATGGCGAGCGTTCCGGAGACCTTTTCACCGTTGGACGGCGCATCCAGCCAAGCCATTGAGGGCGTTACGCAGGCCCCCTGTGCACGCTTGGCCGGCAGCCGGAACAGCAGGAACCGCTGGAAGCCATGATCGCTGCTGACCACGCGTGGCGCCGGCAACGGCCCCACCTGCTCGCAGATGGTGTGATAGCGCGCCAGCAGGTCGCGGTAGCGCTGGTCACTGGGTGACAGCACCAGCAGCATCGGCACACTGCGCGGGCCTTCGTGCAGCAGGTCCCACTGCGCCAACTGTGCGGTGCGCCCATGCTTGTCGTTGAGCGGATGTGGCAACACCTCGATATCGCCATTGCCCAGCTGGAAGCCCAGTTCGGCACCGACCTTGAAGTTGCCCGCCAGGACACGCGTACCCGGTGGCATCTGCCGCAGTTCGTCACGCACCGCCACGGCCAGTGGCTGCCAGCCGGCAAAGTTGCGCGGGTAGTACTTGCTGCCGGCCATCTGCTCGCGAAGTGCCGGCGTGGACGCCATCAGGTAGTAGCCGAACGCCAGCACGGTACCTGCAGCGGCCAGCCACCAGCCGGTACGGCGCAGCCAGCGCGGCCAACCGTTGAGGACCACCGGCACGGCCACCAGCAGCGCCAGGTAGCCTGGCAGCGGCCAGTGGAAACTGATCCGCTCGACATCGGTGAAGAAGCCCAGCAGGAAGATGCCCAGCGTCGACACCCCGCCCACCAGGCCGAAATAGCGCCACTGCACCCGCGCCCCACCGCCACTGCGGGTACCCGCGAGGGCGACCTTCCACATCGCCATGCACAGGATCGGCGTCACCAGCATCGGCTGGATCACCAGGAACCACAGCCCCTCCCACTCGAACGTCCACGGGTGGCGCTCGACCACCTGGAACTTCAGGCCGGCGTCGTGGTTGTCGGCATTCCACGCCAGCAACGGCAGCCAGGCCAGCACGCCCACCGCCAGCGCCACCCATACGCGCGGGTCGGCCAGCATGCGACGGCCCTGCGGCAACGCCAGCAACGCAATGAAGCCGACACCGATGACACCAATGAAACGGTAGTGGCTGAGCGCACCGATCAGCAGGCCCAGCGCCAGCTTCATCGCCGAGGACGCGTCCACGCTGTGCAGCAGGCGTGCACCTGCGTGCAGGCAGATCACCGCCGCCAGCGCCATCGGTACGTCCGGCACGGCCAGCAGGCCCAGCGTGGCCGACAACGGCATCAGCAGCGTCAGGCTGCCCGCCTGCCAACCGGCCACGTTGCCGAACCAGCGCGTAGCGATGCGCACCACCAGCAACGGCAGCAGCGCACCGATGGCCAGGAACGGCAGGCGCAGTGCGAGTACGTGATGGCCACCGATCTCCACGCCCAAGCGTGCAAGCCAGGCGGTCAGCCCCGGCAGGTCGGAATAGGCAGCGGCCAGGTGCTGGCCTTCCTGCCAATAGAACGCCTCATCGACGAACAGCGGCAGGCGCGCAGCCACCACCAGCTTGGCCGCTGTGATCAGCGTCCATAACCAGAGAAATATTGTCCGCGCGCGCTGTTCGCCTTGCATTGCTCTATGGATAATCGAGTGGATTCCAGACCTGAGACGATCATGCCAGCCTCGTCCCCCAATCCCAGCATGCTAACCGATCAACTGCGCCAGGCCCTGCGGGAGGCACAGGATCAGGTGAACGCACTGGTGCTGGGCAAGGTGCCGGAAGTCAGGCTGGCCTTTGTCGCCCTGCTTTCTGGCGGCCACCTGCTCATCGAGGATCTGCCCGGGCTGGGCAAGACCACGTTGGCGCACGCATTGGCCAGCAGCCTCGGCCTCAGCTTCCAGCGCGTGCAGTTCACCTCTGACCTGCTGCCGGCCGATGTACTTGGCGTTTCGGTGTACGAGGCCGGCAGCCGCCAGTTCCAGTTCCATCCCGGCCCGGTGTTCACCCACGTGCTGCTGGCCGATGAGATCAATCGTGCACCGCCGCGGACACAGAGTGCGCTGCTGGAAGCGATGGCCGAGCAACAGGTCACACTGGATGGACAGACACATCCACTGCCCGACCCGTTCTTCGTGATCGCCACGCAGAACCCGGTCGACCTGTCCGGTACCTTCCCGTTGCCGGATTCGCAGCTGGATCGTTTCCTGCTGCGCCTGGCGATGGGCTACCCCAGCGCGCAGGCCGAGCGCGAGCTGCTGCGCGGCACTGATCGCCGCGACCTGATCGCACGCGCGCTGCCAAAGCTGGACGACACCCAGGTGCGTGCATTGCGTGAAGCGGTTGACCAGGTGCATGCCAGCGACGCGTTGATCGACTATGTGCAGGCGCTGCTGACCCGCAGCCGACACCATGCCGGCGTGCGCGTAGGCCTGTCACCGCGCGCGGGACTGGCCCTGCTGCGTGCCGCCAGGGCACATGCGCTGCTGCTCGGCCGCGGGCATGTGGTGCCCGAAGACGTGCAGACCCTGTTCGTGGCGGTGGCCGGCCATCGCCTGGTGGCCGAAGCCGAATCCAGCTCCGGGCCGGCGCTTGCGCGGGCGATCCTGCAGACCGTCGCGGTGGACTGAAGGTGGCCACACGCTGGGCACGCATGCAGCTGCTGGCACGCCCCCGCAGGCCCGAAGCCCTGCCGCAGCGACTGGACCGCCATCGCATCTATGTACTACCAACCCGCTTCGGCCTGTTCGTCGCCACCCTGCTGTCGGCGATGCTGCTGGGCGCATTGAACTACAACAACAACCCGGCCCTGCTGCTTGCGCTGCTGCTGGCCGCGGCAGCGATCGCCAGCGCCATCGCCGCGCACCTGCAGCTGTCCGGCATACAGATCGATGCAATCTCCGCCGAACCGGTACCGGCCGGGCATCCCCTGCGCCTGCGCGTGGACCTTTCGTTGCGTGACCCGCGCGCGCGCCACGGGCTGCACCTGCAGCTGGGCGCAAGCGAGGCCTGGGTTGCACTGCCTGCACACGGTCGCGGCGAAGTGGAGCTGGATGTTCCCAGCGAGCGGCGCGGCTGGCTGGAACTGCCCCGCATCCGCCTGTCGAGCACGCAGCCGCTGGGACTGGTGCGGGCATGGTCGTGGGTGTGGCCGGAGCAGCCGCTGCTGGTCTATCCACTTGCCGAGGCACTGGCACCGCCGCTTCCGGAACGTGGCAACGACCCACTGCACACCCGCGCCCATGCCAGTGGCGATGAGCTGCACCAGTTGCGCCCCTATCGTGCCGGCGATGCCCCGCGCAGCATTGCCTGGAAACACTCGGCGCGCCGCGACAGCCTGCTGGTACGCGAATACGAGAAGCCGATCGGCATCGAAGTGGTGCTGGACTGGCGCACGCTGGCGGCGCTGGGCCATGAAGCGCGCATCGCGCGGCTGGCACGCTGGGTCGACATGGCCGAGCGCGAAGGCCGTCGCTATACGCTGCTGCTTCCGGCCCATCCGCCGTTGGGGCCCGGCCAGGGCGCCAGCCACCACCACCTGTGCCTGCGCGCACTGGCATTGATGCCCCATGACTGAGCCTGCCGTTCTGCTCGACCGCAACGCCCGCAGCTGGACCCTGGCCAGCGCAGCGCTGGCGTTGCTGCCACTGCTGCTGCAGCTGCCACCGGTACTGGCCAGCGTGATCGCGATCACTGCGGTGCTGACCGCTGCGCTTTCGTGGCGGCGGGTGCTGCCGATGCCGGTTCGCCTGGTGCTGGTGCTGGCCATGCTTGCCACCATCGTCTGGCAGATGGGCATGGTGCGGCCGGGCCGCGATACCGGCTGCGCATTGCTGGCGGCGATGCTGGCGATCAAGTCCAGCGAACTGCGCAACCTGCGCGATGCGCGCAGCCTGCTGGGCTTCGCGTTGTTCTCGCCGTTCGCCGCCTTCCTGCTCGACCAGGGGCCGTTGACCACCGGGCTGGCAGCGCTGGCCGCAGTTGCCGCACTGCTGGCCCTGCAACGCCTGGCCCTGGACGAGGGCCACAGCCCTCGACTGCCGCTGCGCGGACAACTGCGTGGTGTCGGCCGCCTGCTGGGGATCGGCCTGCCACTCGCGCTGGCCTGCTTCTGGCTGTTCCCGCGCTTGTCCACGCCGCTGTGGGGCGTACCCGAGCGAGCGGTGGGCACACCGGGCCTGGCTGACAGCATGGCGCCGGACCAGTGGCTGGACCTGATGGCCGACGACACCCCGGCGTTGCGCGTGCAGTTTTTCGGCGCGGTGCCCGAGCCTGCGCAGCGCTATTGGCGCGGCCCGGTGCTGACGTCGTTCGACGGCCACCGCTGGAGCCGCGATCGCGCGACGGCCGGACGCCCCGCACCGGTGGTCGAAACCGCCGCACAGGGTTGGGACTACCAGATCGACTACGAGCCCACCGACCGTCGCCTGCTGGTGGCACTGGACCTGCCCAGCCGCGCACCGGAGGGCAGCAGCTTCGATGCCGACATGAGCCTACGCAGCGACCGCACGCTGTCCGCGCTCAGCCGCTGGCGGTTGCATTCGGCGCCGCCGCAACGGTTCGACACCGATCTGTCGCCCTACCTGCGCCGCGCGGCGCTGCAGCTTCCGCCCGGCTTCAATCCGCGCACCGCCCAGCTCGCGCGGCAATGGCGGCAGGAGGCAGGCAGCGATGACGAGGCCATCGTCCGCCGTGCGCTGCAATGGATCACCCGCGACTTCTCCTACACGCTGGATACACCGGTGGCGGGGCGCGATCCGGTCGACGATTTCCTGTTCAACTACAAGGCCGGCTTCTGCCAGCACTTCAGCTCGGCCTTCGTAGTGCTGATGCGCAACGCCGGCATTCCGGCCCGGGTGGTGACCGGCTTCGCAGGCGGTACCCGCAACCGCATCGGGGACTACTGGGTGGTGCGTCGCATGGATGCCCACGCCTGGGCCGAAGTCTGGCTGCCGCAACGCGGCTGGGTGCGGGTCGACCCGACCGCGGCCGTGGCACCGGAACGCATCCTGGACACCCTGGACGACCGCCTGCAGGCCGGCACCGATACCCCGCTGCAACAGCGCTGGCTGCAGCTGGGGCAGATGGGTGACTGGCTGCGGCGCGGCTGGAACGACCTGGTGCTGTCCTTCGATGCACGCCGCCAGCAGCAACTGCTCAAGCCGTTCGGGCTGGATGACCTCGGGCCGGCGCAGCTGGTGACCGGCTTCGTGGTCGCCGCCCTGCTGGCACTGGCGTGGATGGCCTGGTTGCTGGCCCGCGGCGAGCGCGAGCGCGACCCGCTGCTGCGTGCCTGGCACCGGCTCGGGCGGCGTTATGCGCGCCTTGGCCTGGCCCGCGCCCCCCACGAAACCGCACGCGACTGGTCACGGCGGGTACATGCCCAGCGCCCCGATCCGGCCCTGCTCGCACTCAGCCAGCGTTTCGCCGACGCACGCTACGCTGGAACTTGCACCGACCTCGCTTCATTATTGCGGGACCTGCGCAGGCATCGCCCGACTTCCGGAGCCTCCCCATGAACACCAAGTTCCTCCTCACCGCTGTGGCCACGCTGGCCCTGTCGGCCTGCGCCACGGCCCCCAAGCCGCTGCAGGGACAGTTCAGCCTGGTTTCCCCGCGCGACTCGGTCGCCACCCAGCAGGTCGGCACGCCGGTCCGATGGGGCGGCCGCATCATCGAGACCAAGCCCGGCCAGGGCGAGACCTGCTTCCAGATGATCTCGCGCCCGCTCAACGCCAGTGGCCGCCCGAACACCACCTCGTCCGACGCCAGCGACGGCCGCTTCATTGCCTGCCGCGCCGGTTTCTACGACCCGGCCGTGTTTGAAGCCGGGCGTGACGTGACCTTCATCGGCAAGATCGACGGCTACCAGAACACCCGCATCGGGGACTACGACTACCGCCTGCCGAAGCTGTCGGCCGATGTGATCTACCTGTGGCCGGAACAGCGCCAGGTCGATGTGGTGCCCTACCCCTATGGCCCGTGGGGCCCGGGTCCGTGGGGCCCGTACTGGGGTGGCTACGGCCGTTGGGGCTGGTGGTGATCGCCACCCAGCCCGCATGATCGGAAAAGGCCGCCTTCGGGCGGCCTTTTTCATCCACGCATGCGTGGACAGGGCTTCAACGCCCCGGCGTACCGAAATGCCCCAGCGGCGCGCCGGCCAGCAGGTGCATGTGGATGTGGAACACGGTCTGCCCGGCGTGCTCGCGGCAGTTCATCACGATGCGGTAGCCGTCCTGCGCGAAACCCTCGCGGCGCGCGTATTCGGCAGCGGCCAGGGCCAGCTTGCCGACCAGGTGCGCCTGCGACGGCTGCAGGTCGTCCAGGGTCGGGATGATCTCGTTCTTCGGAATGAACAGTACGTGCACCGGCGCCTGCGGTGCGATGTCCTTGAAGCCCAGCACCTCGTCGTCCTCATAGACGATGGTGGCCGGGATCTCGCGACGGATGATCTTGCTGAAGAGGGTTTCGTTGCTCATGGTCGGCCTCGGCAGGAGTGTCTTCCGCATTGTAGGCCGGCCGCGCCGGGCGATGCCCGGGTGGTGCTCAATCACGGAATTCGCTGCGCGTCCCGAACGCGTGCGACAGCGTGCCGCGGTCAACGTATTCAAGCTCGCCGCCAAGCGGCAGGCCCTGTGCCAGCCGGCTGGGCTGCACCTTGCGCGCGCGCGCCAGCTGCGCAAGGTAATGCGCGGTGGCTTCGCCTTCGACGGTGGCACTGGTGGCGATGATCAGCTCCTGTACCTCACCTTCGGCCAGCCGCTGCTCCAGCTGCTCCAGGCCCAGCTCGCGCGGGCCGACGCCATCGAGCGGCGACAGCCGGCCCTGCAGCACGAAGTAGACACCGCGAAAACCCGTCGCGTTCTCGATCGCGAGACGATCGGCCGGCGATTCGACCACGCACAGCTGGCTGCGCTCGCGGCTGCTGTTGGCACAGGTCGGGCACAGCTCGGTTTCGCTGAAGTCGCGGCACTGCGCGCAGTGGCCGATACGCTCCACCGCCAAGGCCAGCGTTTCGGCCAGGCGCTGGCCGCCTTCGCGCTCGCGCTCGAGCAGGTGGTAGGCCATGCGCTGCGCCGTCTTCTGGCCTACGCCAGGCAGCACCCGCAGTGCGTCGATCAATTGTTCAAGCAGGGGTGCGGACACGGCGGCATGCTTTGATGGCGCCGAGCGAGCTCGACGGCTACAGATTCTGTGGCACCCGCTTGCACGGATGCCACGCTGGCAATCAGAACGGCAGCTTCATGCCCGGCGGCAGCTGCATGCCGGCGGTGGCCGAACCCATCTTCGACTTCGACTCGGCATCGATCTTGTTCGAGGCATCGTTGAAGGCGGCGGCGATCAGGTCTTCCAGCATCTCCGGGTCGCTGGCCAGCGACGGGTCGATGCGCACCTTGCGGCATTCCTTGGCGCCGGTCAGGGTCACGCTGACCATGCCGCCGCCGGCACTGCCGGTCACTTCGATCCTGGCGATTTCTTCCTGGGCCTTCTGCAGGTTTTCCTGCATCTTCTGGGCCTGCTGCATCAGTTGGGCGATATTGCCGCGCATAGTGTCTTACTCGTCAAAAGAACGGATGGAATCGGAAACAACCCGGGCACCGTGCTGTTGGATCAGCACCTGCACTTCCGGGTCGTCCATGAAAACGGCCTCTGCCACCTGCTGCCG
Organism: Stenotrophomonas sp. YJH_SMC_94-11; assembly: GCF_059370435.1. Lineage (NCBI taxonomy): Bacteria > Pseudomonadati > Pseudomonadota > Gammaproteobacteria > Lysobacterales > Lysobacteraceae > Stenotrophomonas > Stenotrophomonas sp. YJH_SMC_94-11. The sequence continues at coordinate 58,275 of NZ_JCAFTR010000009.1, forward strand.
CTCGCCACGCTGGCGGTCGGCACGCTGATGCAGGGTCTCGGCCGGAACGTGTTCGGTTTCCACGGTCTCGACCACGATCTTCGGCGCCTGGCCCAGGGCCTTTTCCAGCATCTCGCCCAGGGCGGCCAGCGCGCGCTCCGAGCGCAGGTATTCAAATCCGGGCGAAAGGCCCAGTTTCAAGGTCCCGTGCTGGCAGCTGATGAAGGCGGCATTGGCGGCCAGCTGGCGCGACGGGCCGCTGAGGCCGCTGTTGGCGACCAGATCCAGCCAGTCGTCGGCAGTGGCCAGCTCGCTGACACCTTCCTGCGGCGTGGCGGCATGCGCCGGGGCCGGTTCGGCCGGCGCAATGGCAATACCTTCGGCGCGGAACGAACGCTCCGGCGGCGCAGGCTCGACTGGATCCGCGGCGGGAGCCGGCGGTTCATGCCAGGGCGCGACCATGGCGGCATCCGGGCCGGCCATCTCGGCCGCCAGGGCCCCATCCCGCGCCTCGGCTTCGTCGGTGGCCCACGGCGGCAGCTCATCGCTTGCCTCTGCTGCGATGGCAAACGCCGGTGCCTCGGCCTTCACCGGCGGCGGTGACACGGGCTCTTCCACCGGAACCGGCTCGGGTTCAGGCGTCGGATCCGGCTCCGGTTGCGGTGCCGGCTCAGGTTCGGGTTCAGGTTCGCGCGGTGCAGCCGCCGGAGCGGCCACCTGCGCCGCCACGGCCGGGCTGGCCGAAGCGACGGCAGCAGCCGGCGTCGCTTCATGGTTTCCGGCATGGGCGCCACCACCGGCAGCGTTGCCACCCGGCGTGCCACCCACCGCACCGTCGACGGCCTTCGGCACCGGCGGTACCGCTGCGGCCGGGCGGAACGCCAGCATGCGCAGCACGGCCATTTCAAAGCCGGCGCGCGGGCTCGGCGCCAACGGCAGGTCGCGTCGGCCATTCAGGGCCATCTGGTACCAGAGCTGCACCACTTCCGGGCGCAGGCGCTCGGCGAATGATGCGACATCCAGGCCTTCCGCCACGGCGGCACCCGGCACCAGCTGCTGCACCTGGATGCGGTGCAGGCCTTCGGCGAGCGCTTCCAGCACGCCACTCCAGTCCGGCGAGAATTCGGCCAGCGCGGCCACCACCTGCAGCAGGCGCGGGCCATCACCCTCGGCCAGCGCATCCAGCATCGCTGCCACCTGGGTGCGGTCCACGGTACCCAGCATGGTGCGCACCACGTCTTCGCGCAGCGCGCCGCCGGCATAGGCGATCGCCTGGTCCAGCAGTGACAGGCCGTCACGCAGGCTGCCATCGGCGGCCTTGGCCAGCTGCACGATGGCGCTGCCGTCGGCCTCGATCTCTTCCGCCGCCAGGATGCGGGTCATCTGGCCCTGGATCTGGTCTTCGTCCAGGCGCTTGAGATTGAACTGCAGGCAGCGGCTGAGCACGGTGACCGGCAGCTTCTGCGGGTCGGTGGTGGCCAGCAGGAACTTCACGTGCTCCGGCGGCTCTTCCAGCGTCTTCAGCAGTGCGTTGAACGCCGCCTTGGACAGCATGTGCACTTCGTCGATCAGGTAGACCTTGTACTTGCCGCGCGAGGGCATGTACTGCGCGTTCTCGATCACCTCGCGCACGTCGTCCACGCCGGTGTTGGACGCGGCGTCGATTTCCAGCAGGTCGATGTAGCGACCGGCGTCGATGTCCAGGCAGGCGGCACACTGGCCGCACGGGTCGGCGCTGGTGCCCTGCTCGCAGTTCAGCGACTTGGCGAAGATGCGCGCGATGGTGGTCTTGCCCACGCCACGGGTACCGGTGAACAGGAACGCGTGGTGGACCCGGCCGCTGTCCAGCGCATTGCTGAGCGCACGGACCACATGCTCCTGGCCCACCAGCTCGGCAAAACGCTTCGGACGCCACTTGCGGGCAAGGACGAGATAGGACATCAGGCCACCGTTTTCCATCGGATGTTCCATTGTGCCATGCCTGTCCAGCCCCCTCGCCAACAATGCCCCTGGATGCGCCTCTGATCAGAGGTGCTTGTGTCCGGCCGCGCCGCCCGCTAGAATCTGCGCCCCTGCTGAGGCGTTTGCCGATGGCAGGGATCCGGAGAGGTGTCCGAGTGGTTGAAGGAGCACGCCTGGAAAGTGTGTAAGCGTCTAAACCGCGCTTCGGGGGTTCGAATCCCCCTCTCTCCGCCAAGTTGCGAACTAAGCCCCTGATTTCAGGGGCTTTTTTCTTGGGTTCGTATGTGACCCCATACCCCGACCCATACTTCGTCAATCCGTTGATTCCTGGCCTATCAGCAGCGCGCCCTGCGCGTTGGGACGGCAATCCAGATAGTCAGCAAGAGCGCTGCACTTGGAGAAGCGAGAGTGCACGCAAGCAGTTTCAGATGACCGACCTGCGTGCATCGCGAAGCACGCCGCTCCCTCGCCACCGCCTCTGACAGCCGTAACGAAATGAGGTGCCGCATGCGCAAGGTCCTGAGCGCGCGTAGCAGCATGAGCGCCCAGGCAAGCGACCAACACCAAGAGCTGCTGCGCGCTGCGCGTCAGCGGCCCGTAGAAGCGGTTGAGAGGCAGTTGAGCAGATGGGAGGGCGCAGGCGGTCAAGCGCGGTGCGTACGTGCGCACTCGTCTCCCCGCCACGCCTGCACACTTCATAGGGTGCCTTTCCTGCACCACCTGCACAAAGGCCAGGAGTAGGCCCAGCAAGGCTATGGATGACATTGAGGGGGCATCCAACTACCTGCGAAACCCCGCACCAAAGGGGTATCTGGCAGGGGCATCAGCCACCGAGTGGGAGCCAAATTCGCAGAACCAGGAAGAAGCGAAAACAAGGCGTCCAACAGTGTCCAAGAAGAAAACTTCTACTACTGACAGTGTTTCAGGAAGGCTATGAATTGAGGGTCTGAAACAGAAAACGTGTGGCGAGCATCGCACTGCCAGATTTGCCAACAGCTTCCTTGAAATGCCTTGTGCCACAGTGCCTTCCAGCCATCTCTGTCGTCAGACTGACACCCGCATTCCAGTAACAGTTTCCGACATTGATGTTTTTCGGTGTTACAAGTGTGGCCGGTGTTACACCAGTCTAATATACAATTTAAATCAAACAGTTACGCCACCCTCGCCGATCCCGACCACGGTGTAACACAGGTGTTATCGGTGTTACAGCAAGCTCAAAGCCCCTCCCCATGGCGGCGGCGCAATGCCCCCGACCGAGCACCCGGTGCCGCGAGCCCCGCAACCGCAGTTGGCCGGCATTCTGACCAAATAGTGGTGGGCACTGATCTTTCGCTAGCCTGTTCGCCTGCCCACCTTCCTGCCAGCAGCGGGTGCTGACCACGCCTCGCGCAACCGCTGCTCATGCCGGACCACCCACGGCTTGGCGCTGACACAGCCCAGCTCGTCGCTGCCGCAGTGGCGATATGCTCCAGCGACCATCTCCACACGTAGGAACGACGCCGAATCAGCGGTACGGCACGACCGGATCGAGCCCGGTCAACCTACGTGACCCGCTTCACGGCAGCAGTTGATCACTGTTGCCTATACTCGGCCCTCAATCGAGTAGTCTCTTGCACTGAACGGAAGCCCCCTCCCCACGAAGGACCTGCCATGCGACACGCTTCTCCGCCTCCCGTACCGCAAAAACTTCGGGACATGCTCAAAGACTATCCGGAGCATATCGAGACGCTGCAAGCTGACTTGAATCGCGTCGTCCAAAATCCGTTCAAGGGCACGCCCATGTCTGAACAGGCTATTTGGGCATTAGAGGCTGCGCTCGATGCGTTCATCGACGAAGCCCGTAAAGAACTGCAGGCGGCCGAAGCCAGTGGCGATCCGGCGGCAATTGAACAGGCGAAGGCAAAAGAACTTCTTATGTTCCGAGCCCGCTCTGGCAATGGAGGAATGCGGCTCGGATTGATGAATGATCTTTGGGGCTACTTCGAATCGAACAAGGGCGTTTAAATGAACGCGCCAACTGGTAGTCTTGACGCAGCAACACATTCCCATGTGTTCGAAGAGAAAGTCGTTCCTGGCAGCGGATTCGCTCAAGCTTCTTCACAATCCAAGCCCAAGGCAATCATCCTCGCGGGACAACCCGGAGCAGGTAAAGGTAGTTTGGCGGGAAGGGCCGAGACTGAGCTTCAGTACGATGTCATCAAGATCGACCCTGATGAACTGCGCGGATACCATCCCGATATTGAGAAATTCCGGGAAAACCATCCCTACACGTGGTCCTCGTACACCCACTCTGATGCCAGCGCATGGGCTGACAAGCTGTTGGATGCCACCGTTGCGGGCAAGAAGAACCTGATCTTCGACACCACGTTGAGCAACGGCGAGTGGTCGTCTGAACTGATCAAGGACCTGCAATCGAAGGGCTACGCGGTGGAGGTGCGCGCCGTTGCTTCTGCGAAGCTTGAGAGCGAGCTCGGGGTTGAGCAGCGCTTTGCAGGCGGTCTAGACGGCAATGGCTACGGCCGCTACGTTCCCGTCGGTGCTCGCGATGCGATCTACGAGAAGTTGCCCAATAGCCTGGACCTGGTGCACGAACGCACCGATGTGCAAATTCGCATCTTCAATCGTGAAGGCAAGGAGTTCTACGACAGCCACACCAGCCCGAAGTTGCCTGGGGCTGCGTTGCAAGAGGCGCGCGAAGCCCGACTGAAAGATCCCGCCCTGACGCGCCAGCTGCGCGATGGCTGGCAGGAGCAACAGGCCTGGCACCGTGATTTGCCACAGACACTGCCCCACAACGACAAAGTTTCTCCTCCCACACGAGAGAACCTGCTAACAGAGCGAAGCGAAGCCCAAGTGGTCGAGGGGCTTGACCGGCAGGCGCGGGAAATGGTCGATATCGATCACACGGTTCGCGTTCGCCCCACCCGTATACGCGCAGGCAGCGCGCTGGGCATCGCAGCTCTAGCATTGGATGCCTATGACGCCGGTGAGGCTTTGCGCAACAGTAGCCGTCTGCGCGGTGAAGGCAATGACACTGCCGCAGAATCCGGGCTCATCCACTTCGGTGCACGTAGCGTTGGTGGCTTTGCCGGTGCTGGCCTGGGCATGACGGTCGGAGCGGTCGCTGGCGTCGAGTCAGGCCCGGGTTTGCTGGTCACAGGGGCCGTCGGTGGCATAGCGGGCGCGTTCGCGGGCGACAAGATCGCCGAGTGGACGGACAACCGCCGAATCTACAACCAGGCCGACAGCCTGGGGAACACTTGGACCTACAATCCTGACCATCCCGATCAGGGCTGGCAGCGATCCGCGCCTGTGGATAGCACCAACGACGGCGTAAACAACCCAGCCAGTGGCGTGCTGCGCGCGCCACCGGCCCTTGCCAACCAGCTGAACTACCAGGCAACCAGCGAGTCAGTGAAATTGGTATTGGGCAGCCCGCCCAGTCAGCGCGACCCGTTCACACAGCCCGCCAATATCAGTGACCCACAAAGCTGGTATCCGGCACAGTGGACACGGACAGCCGATGGTCTGCAGTGGCAGCGCGAGGTGACCACTGCCGTGTATGAACTTGGCCAGCGTGAGACCCGAATTGACGTGGCCAGTCCAGAACGAGCGGCCGAGCTCGATCAGGCCGCCGCCCAGGTCGTGCTGCACAATGCTGCCAACAGCCGACCGGCAATTGCGGCGCGCTACGAAGCAGCGTATGCCCAGAATGGCTGGGCATCCTATGGCTCGATACCCGAAGCTGTGCAGCAGGCGCGCACCGATCTGGATGCGGTGACCGCCTCCGACGATAACCGCTATCAGCGTCAGGCGGACGGCCGTTGGGTCAGCGAAGGAGTGATCTACGATTCCACTGCCACCGGCAATCTGCGCGCCGAATTGGATGCCACCCGCGACGTAGTGGCCGCCACGCTACCTCCACCTCAAGCGACACAGAGCCCGTCGCCGATGACGGCCGATGAGCGCATGCGCGACACGCTGCAGGGCGCCTACGCTAACGCCGGGGTTGCCCTGGGTTCAGAACAACTGGCAGCGAGCGCGGCAGCAGTCCAGGCCACACAGGCCGCTCAAGGTCTGGACCCCGACACCACTGCCCTGCAGGTGCAGCGAAACGCCGATGGCGGTTACAACATGGCCAGCCCTATTGCCAATCTGCGTCTGGCGTCCGATGGCAAGACCTACACCATTGCGGCCGTGACCACGACTGAGGACATCCGCCGAGCCCAGGAACGGGACTCTCCTATCAGCAACGATAGCCCGCAACAGACCGTGCGGTCCTCGCTCGACCAACCAGTAGGCCCGCCCGATGCAGAGAGTGCGACGCCTTCCCTACAGTCGGCAATGCCATCAACTGCAATGGCTGCAATGCAGGCCGACCCACTGTATCGGCAGATCCGCGACGGCGTTGCAGAGTTGGACACACAGCATGGACGTGAATTCGATGCGACCAGCGAGCGCATGACGGCAAGCCTGCTCGTATTGGCAAAGAACAGTGGACTGACACGAGTGGATCATGTGGTGTTGAGCAATGCCACCTCAGTACATCCGGCCGCGCACAACGTGTTCGTGGTCCAGGGAAAGCTGGACGATCCTGCCCATCTGCGTGCGGTCATGCCCACCGAGCAGGCAGTGAAAGCCCCGATTGAGGAATCGATGCAGAAATACGAAGTGGCTAGCCGCCAGGTGGAACAGCAATCGCAGGTCACTCAACTGCAGGAACAGCATCAGCAGGATACTCAGGCCAGAGCCGCCAGCATGGGGCGATAGTCGTGGCTGATTGGCATCGAGGAATATGAGGGGGCAGTGCATTGTTCCAAACTGCATCCTGTATAGCCCGCAGGCATTTCCCCATATAACATCCTCGCCGGAATGGACACCGCCGCCAATCAATCACGTCAGCGGCGGTTGGCCATCCCTCTTTCAATGCCAAGGGGGTTCGTTATGCCCCTGTCGCCCCGTCAACTGTATCGCTTGCAGAAGGTTGCGGCCCCCACTGCCACCTTTGAGCGATTTGCAGTGCATGCAAACGAGAGAGCATGTCAGCGAAGAATACGCTCAGGCTGATTGAAGCGTAGGGATCCATTACGCCGTGTGCTCTGCATTGAGCGCTACCCGCCGCCTGATACGTGCGGCAACACTGCCCGCCAGCTGCATATCTACCTCACTCATATCCATCGGCGGCAATGCCAAGCGCTCCGCAACCTGCTCGGTCACTGTGGCATCGTCCATGCGCGAGCGCACCGCATTGCCGAGGCGGACAAAGAACCGGCTGGCCAATTCTTCGGCACTCGCCGACTGCCGATTGTCCACGCCCGCATTCTCCGCCAGAGAGAACAAGGCAAAGGCTACTGCCAGGCTATCAACCACTTGCTCCAGCAACTGCCCATAGGCCTGGCTGGCAGCTTCACTTGCAATGGCGTTCTTCGCACTCAGGCAGTCTTTCGCAACCTCGGCCAGTTCCAGCTCCAGGCGAGGCAGTTCAGCCGCAATCTCACCCTCCATTGCCTCATATTCCTCAGCCAGCGAGAGCGCCGACCGCTCGTTGGCGCGCAGCTTCTGAATGTCGCGGGTCAGCGTGCCATCGCTATCTTGATTGGATCGAAAAATTGGCCCCTCTCTCCGCCAGATAAATGAAGAAGCCGCCCAGTGGGCGGCTTTTTTGTTTGGCTGGCGGGAATCGTCGCAGGTACTACCGGACTGAACAGGGCCTGCCGTCGTGGCCGGTCCAACGGCCCGCCCGCCGACGGCGCGCGATCCGCCGCAGGTCATCTGCGCCGGAGCAGTCCCCGCACGCAGGCGCCGACGAACGCCAGCCCCAGCAGCACCCACACGACCGTCATTCCCCACAGCGCACCGAACGTGTCCAGGACCGGATCCAGCCGCGGTTGCGCCGGGTCGTACAGCACGCGTACCGGCTGCCCAGGCTCATAGCCGAAGATCATGCCGCCCTGCGGATACGAGACGCGTTGGCCGGTCGCGGTGGTGAACGCGACCTGCGGATGCGATCCGCCGGCGTTCAGGCGCTCGACCTGGCCATCAACGGCCTGCGCGACCTCCAGGAACTCAAGACGATGTGTCACCTCGAAGGTGGCCACAGCAAGGATCAACAGACCCACCACGCCAAACAGCAGACCGCGCATGAGCTGGGCAGTCCGGAAAAAAGAAGGGTCGGGCATCGCTGGGCAGCTCCGTTGCAGGCGGGAAGACGAATGGGGCCGGCGGATCCTGCCGCGCGGTCAGTCCCACGTGTGGAAAGCATAGCCCAGAAGCCACTGCGCCCCACTGCACGCCATCGCCACCGGATGCGCCTCGCCATTGCCCGCCACCGACGCACCCGCCTGGTTCAGGCGCCTGCATTCCGCACGATCATTCGAGTGGGGACACGTTACCTGTAAAGGGATTGGCATCGCTCCATGTACCCTTGAACTTTCGCCCCCTCCCAACGTCTGGACGGTTGAAATGCAGCCGGGCAACTCCACGCATTTCCCATGAATCTCCGCCTCTACCGCCCCGCCGATGCCAGCGCCTGCCTGTCGATTTTCGACAGCAACGTACCCACCTACTTCGCGCCCGAAGAGCGCAGCGACTTTGAATGCTTCCTGCGCGAACAGCCCACGGACTGTGCATTCCAGGTGATCGAGCGCGATGGAAACGTCGTCGCCTGTGGTGGCCTCTCGCGCCGTAGCGACGGCAGCGCCGGCTTCTGCTGGGGCATGGTGCAGCGCGCGCTGCACCGCCAGGGACTGGGCCGCGAACTGGCACTCGCGCGCCTGCACCAGGCTGAAAGCGATCCGTCGATCGACCGCATCGCGCTCAGCACCAGCCAGCACACCCAGGGCTTCTATGCCGGCCTGGGTTTCCAGGTGACGCGCATCGTGCCCGATGGGCATGGCGCCGGGATCGACGCCGTTGAAATGGAGCGGGAGCTCTAGCGCTCCCGCCCCGGTGCCATCCACGAAGGGCGTGGATCTACCGCAGGCATCCCCTGCTCAGAACCCGACGCGCAGGTTGATCTGCCCACCCACATCGCGGCGGCCATCGCCATGCTGGCCCTGTACGAACATCGACAGCTGGCTGTTGCGGCCGAGGCCGACCGCCACGCCCACCTGGCTGACCAGGGCATTGCGTGCCATCACCGCGCTGTAGACATCGAAGGCATCGCCACCGACCGCAAAGCGGTTGCGGCTGGCCACATCGGTATCCCCCGACGCATGCTGCCAACCCAGGCCGACCGTCAGCTGCGCCGGGAAGCGCTCGCCGCTGCCCACGTCCCAGCGCCCACGCACGCCCACGGTGCTGACATTGAGCGTGTCCTTGCCGCCTTCCAGCACCAGTGCCGCGCTGCCGCCCTGCTCCACCGCACGATCGCTGTCGACCCAGTGCTTGGTGAACTGCACATAGGGCTGCAGCTGGGTCCTGCCGTGGGTCCATGTCCAGCTGCCTTCCACCTGGGCGATGGTCACATCGGAATCCTGGCGGCTGTACAGGGTCTGGCCCAACAACGGCACTTCACGCGTGGCGCGCGTGCGGTAGTCACCGCGCGACACGCTGCCACCCACCGCAAAGCCGTTGTTCCACTGCCCCTGTGCATACAGGCCGAACGTGTTGCCACGCAGGCGGGCACGCGAGCTGCGATCATACAGCCGCGTATCCAGCCGTTCGTTGCCGGCCGCTGCACCCAGCACCACATGTTCGCCCAGCTGCCAGTCGACACCGGCCATCAGCGCATTGCGATTGGCGCGGATCTCATCGCCATTACCGTCGCCATCCTGCCTGAACACCTTGCCACTGCCGGCCAGCCAGGCCGAAGCGCGCTCGCCACGCACGGTCGGCAACTCGCTGCCGAGTCGCTGGCGGATGCCTTCTTCCAGGTAGTTGTCGTACAGCAGCACCGCGCGGCTGGCCGCGTGCACTTCACCGGAGAGCTGTTCAAATGCGCTGCGCGCAGTGCCGGCGTCATACATCAGCACCGTGTTGTACAGGCCCAGGGCCGCGCCACTCTGCGGCAGGCTGTCCAGCGCCGCGGCGGTGTTGTACTGGTTGCGCGTGTTGGCCACGGTGGTGAACGCTGCGGTCTGTGCCACGTCGATCTGCAGGTTGGCCGTGTTGGCGGTGTAGACCGGGGTGATGGTCAGGAAGGCCGACGGCGAGGTTGCCGAGGCGAACTGCCCACTCACGCCACCGCCCGCATTGACCACCGTGTACTGCTGGCCCTGCTGGTAGCTGGTGCTCGGCGAAATGGTATTCACCCGCACGGTGCTGCCGCCCACATTCGCGCTGCCGCCCACCTGCACCGTGTCGCTGCCGGTGGCGCCCAGGTCGATGCCCAGCGTGCTGCCCGGTGACAGGTTCAGATTGCCGCCCACCGTGATCGTGCCGGTGCCATTGCCTGCACCACTGCCATTGCCCGCGCCATTGCCCGGCGACAGCACGCCGCCGCTGGACACCGTCACGCCACCGCCGGTACCCCCGATGGTGCCGGTGCCGGACAGCGTCGTACCACTGCCGATGGTCCACTGGCCGCCGATCGTGCCGGTGACATTCAAACCGCCGCCGGTGACCTGGCCGGTGCCGCTGAAGCCACCACTGTTGCCGCCCAGATTCAGCGTGCCCGGGCCGGCCTGCACGATGCTGCCGCCGCCGGTGATGCTGCCGCCAAGCGTGGTGGTGCCACCGGTGTTGATGACCAGGCCGCCGTTGTTGGTGATGTTGCCGGTGATCGAGCCACTGGCCCCACCGTTGCCGACCTGCACGGTGCCGCCGGCATTGATGGTGGTGCCGCCGGTATAGGTGTTGTTGCCGGTCAGGGTCACGGTGCCGGTACCGGCCTGGGTCAGGCCGCCACTGCCGCTGATGGTACCGCCCACCGTGGTGTTGCCGCCGACGTTGAACACCAGGCTGCCGTTGTTGCTGACATTACCGGTGATCGCACCGCTGGCGCCGCCATTGCCGACCTGCAGTGTGCCGCCGGTGTTGATGGTGGTGCCGCCGGTATAGGTGTTGTTGCCGGCAAGGATCACGGTACCGGTGCCCGCCTGGGTCAGACCACCGCTACCACTGATGGCACCGCCGACGGTGGTGGTGCCGCCTACGTTGAACACCAGGCTGCCGTTGTTGGTGACGCTGCCGCCGATGGCACCGGTCGCACCGCCATTGCCTACCTGCAGCGTGCCACCCGCGTTGATCGTGGTCGGGCCGGTATAGGTGTTGTTGCCGGTCAAGGTCAGCGTACCGCTGCCGGCCTGGGTGAGGCCGCCACTGCCGCTGATGGTGCCGCCCAGCGTGGTATTGCCCGCCACGCTGGACACCAGCGTGCCGTTGTTGGTGACATCACCGACGATTGAGCCCGTTGCCCCGCCATTGCCCAGCTGCAGCGTACTGCCGGCGTTGATGGTCGTGCCGCCGGTATAGGTGTTGGTCCCGGTCAGCAGCAGCGTACCGCTGCCGGCCTGGATCAGGCCGCCGCTGCCACTGAGGGTGCCGCCCAGCGCGGTGTTGCCGGCCACGTTGGAAATCAACGCGCCATTGTTGGTGATGTCGCCGGCGATGGCGCCGGTCGCGCCGCCGTTGCCCACCTGCAGCGTGCCGCCGGTATTGATGGTGGTCCCGCCGGTGTAGGTGTTGTTGCCCACCAGGGTCAGCACACCACTGCCCGCCTGGGTCAGGCCACCACTGCCGCTGATCGCACCGCCGACCGTGGTGTTGCCCGCAACGTCGAACACCAGGCTGCCGTTGTTGGCAACGTTGCCGGTGATCGCGCCGGTCGCACCGCCATTGCCCACCTGCAGCGTGCCACCGGCATTGATGGTGGTGCCGCCGGTATAGGTGTTGTTGCCGGTCAGGGTCAGCGTGCCGCTGCCGGCCTGGGTCAGGCCGCCACTGCCGCTGATGGTGCCACCGAGCGTGGTGTTGCCGGCCACGTTGGATACCAGCGCACCGTTGTTGGTGATGTCGCCGACGATCGCGCCGGTCGCACCGCCGTTGCCGATCTGCAATGTGCCACCGGCATTGATCGTGGTTCCACCGGTGTAGCTGTTGTTGCCGGTCAGCACCAGCGTGCCACTGCCGGCCTGGGTCAAGCCGCCGCTGCCGCTGACCACCGCGCCGACGGTGGCCATCGTACCCAGGTTGTAGACCAGGCTGCCGTTGTTGGTGATGTCGCCCAGCACCGAACCGGTGCTGCCGCCGCTGCCGATCTGCAGCGTACTGCCACCGTTGATGGTGGTGCCTCCGGTATAGGTGTTGTCGCCACTCAGGGTCAGCGTGCCGGTACCGCTCTGCACCAGGCCGCCGGTACCACTGAGCACGCCGGCGAAGGTCGTGCTGCCGTTGTTGCCGCCGGTGGTCAGGGTTGCACCGCCCAGCACCACGCTGGAACCGGTCACGCCAGCGAGGCCTCCGATGCTCTGGCTGCCACCGGCGCTGATATCCAGCGTACCGGCACCGGCCAGGTTGACCGTGCTGGCACCGGACAGGCTGCCACCGGCCGCCACCGCCAGCGTGCCACTGTTGATGGTGGTGGCACCGGTATAGGTACTCGCACCGCCGAGGGTGACCGTCGCCGCGCCATCCTTCAGCAGGCCGCCAGCGCCGCTGATCGGGCCGTTCAAGGTCAGTGCGTTGCTGCCGCCCAGAGTCAGCGTGCCGCTGGCCAGCTGCACGGTGTTGGCCAGCGTCAGCACGCTGGTGCCATCCAGGCTGGCGTTGCCGCCTACGGTCAGCGCACCGGTTCCCAGCGAACCGTCGTTGCCCAGTAGCAGGCCACCGGCATTGAGGGTCACACCGCCCGTGAAGACGTTGACGCCAGTCAAGCCCTGGATGCCTGCGCCGTTCTTTACCAGCCCCCCCGCCCCTCCGATGGTGCCGGCGAACGTGGTGTTGCCCACGCCATTGAGGGTCAGCGTGCTGCCACCCAACGCCACTGAAGAGCCTGCCACGCCTGCCAGCGAACCGATCGCCTGCGCGCCCCCCGCACTGATGTCGAAGGTGGTACCGGCGTTGGCCAGGTTCACCGCACCCGTCGCAGCGAGGCTGCCACCGGCGCCGATCGCCAGCGTGCCGGCATTGATGGTGGTGCCACCGGTGAAGGTGTTGGTGCCGGTCAACGTCTGGGTACCGGAGCCTTCCTTGATCAGCCCACCGGAGCCGGCCACCGAGCCACTGAACGTGCCATTGGTGGCGTCTCCGATCGTCAGCGTGTTGGCGCCCAGATTCACCGTGCCGTTGCCGATCAGGGTACCGAACTGCTGCGTGCCGCTTCCTGCCGACAGATCGAAGGTCGCCCCCGAGGCCAGGTTGACGATGCCACTGGCGTGCAGGCTCGCGCCCGCACCCAGTGCCAGCGTACCAGCGTTGATGTTGGTGCCGCCGGTGTAGGTGTTGGTGCCGTTCAAGGTCAGCGTCGCGGCACCCTCCTTGGTCAGGCTGCCGGTACCACTCAGGTTGCCGTTGAGGGTGAGGTTGTTGCTGCCCAGGACGGTCAACGCGTTGTTGAGGATGAAGTTGTTGCCGAGGATGACCGCAGTGTTCGAATCGAGCGTAGCAGCGCCTCCGACCGTCACCGTACCGGTGCCCAGCGCAGCATTGTTGCCGACCACCAGGCCACCGGCGTTGAGCGCCACGCCACCGCTGAAGGTGTTGGCGCCATTGAGCGTCTGCACGCCCCCACCGTTCTTGATCAGGCCGCCACTGCCGCCGATCACACCGCTGAAGGTGCTGTCCGCGGTGCCGCCCAGAGTCAGCGTGCTGCCACCCAGCGCCACCGTGCTGCCCGCCACGCCGGCCAGCGAACCGATGGCCTGGTTACCCGCGGAGATGTCGAGCGTGCCCGCACCGGCCAGGTTCACCGCGCCGGTTGCGGCGAGGCTGCCACCGGCACCGATTGCCAGTGTGCCGCTGTTGATGGTGGTCCCCCCGGTGTAGGTGTTGGCACCGCTCAGGGTTACGGTGGCCGCACCGTCCTTGATCAGCCCGCCCGTGCCGGAAATCACGCCCCCCAGTGTCAGCGCCTGGCTGCCGAGCAGATCGAGGCTGGCACCCGCTGCCAGCCCGATGTTGTTGGCAAGGCTGACGCCGGTCGTTGCATCCAGCGTCGCGTTGCTTCCGACCGTCAACGCACCGCTGCCGAGCGCAGCGTTGTTGCCGACCACCAGGCCACCGCCGTTCAGTGCAACGCCACCACTGAACAGGTTGGCGCCACCCAGCGTGAGGATGCCGGCGCCATTCTTGACCAGGCCACCGGTGCCGGAAATCGCGCCATCGAAGAGGCTGTTGCCGACACCACCAAGTGTCAGCGTCTGTGCGCCCAGGCTCACCGTCGAGCCGGCCACGCCGTTCAACGATCCGATGGTCTGGTTGGCCCCTGCGGTGGAGATGTCAAAGCCGGTGCCCGCAGCGCTCAGCGTCACCGCGCCGGTCGCGGCCAGGCTGCCGCCCGGACCAATCGCCAGCGTGCCAGCGTTGATGAAGGTGCCGCCGGTGTAGGTATTGGCACCGGTCAGCGTTTCGATGCCCGCGCCCACCTTGGTCAGGCCACCGGTGCCTGCGATCGAGCCACTGAAGGTGCCATCGGTGGCGCCGCCCACTTCGATCGAGTTGGCGCCGAGGTTCACCGTACCATTGCCGACCAGGGTGCCGAACTGCTGCGTGCCGCTGCCGGCAGACAGGTCCAGCGTGGCACCGGTGGCGAGGTTCACGGTACCGCTCGCCGCCAGGCTGGCACCGGCGCCCAGCGCCAGCGTGCCGGCGTTGATGTTGGTGCCACCGGTATAGGTGTTGGCGCCGTTCAAGGTCAGCGTCGCGCTGCCATTCTTGGTGAGGCTGCCGGCCCCGGACAGGACGCCGTTGAGCGTCAGTGCATTGGTCCCGAGCACGGTCAGCCCGGCGTTGAGCGCGATGTTGTTGACCAACGTTGCCAGGCCGGTGGTATCCAGCGTGGCGGCACCACCTACAGTCAATGCGCCGGTGCCCAACGCCGCATCATTGCCAAGCACCAGTCCGCCCGCGTTGAGCGTTACGCCGCCGCCAAACGTGTTGGCTCCGGACAGCATCTGTACGCCCGCGCCTGCCTTGATCAGACCGCCGCCGCCACTGATCACGCCATCGAACGCGGCGTTGCCGGCCGTACCGAAGGTGAGCGAATTGCCGCCCAGCGCCAAGGTGCTGCCACCCGCACCGTTGAGCGCGCCGATGGTCTGGCTGCTGCCGGCGCCGGAAATATCAAAGCCAGCGCCTGCACCCAACGTGACATCACCGGCTGCAGCAAGGCTGCCGCCCGTGCCCAGCGCCAGCGTGCCGGCATTGATGGTGGTACCGCCGGTGTAGGTGTTGGCACCGGACAGCGTCAGCGTGGTGGCACCATTCTTGACCAGGCTGCCATTGCCGCCGACCACGCCCGACAGCGTCAGCGCATTGCTGCCCGGCAACGTCAGTACGACGCCCGAGCCCAGCGTGACCGCATTGCCGAGTGTCACTGCCGCGCCCGCGTCCAGCGTGGTACTGGCATTCACCGCCAGCGCGCCGGTACCGAGCGCACCATTCGCACCGACCACCAGGCCACCGCCGTTCAAGGTCAGGCCGCCACCGAAGGTATTGGTGTTGTTGAGGGTCAGCAGGCCCGCACCGTTCTTGATCAGGCTGCCATTGCCGGCCACCACGCCACCGAGGGTGAGATCGTTGCTGCCACCCAGGGTCAGCTGCGTACCGGCACCGAAGTTCACTGCGTTGGCCAGGTTCAGCGCCACGGTGCTGTCCAGCGTGGTCGTGCCACCAATGCCCAGTGCACCGGTACCGAGTGCGCTGGCGTTGCCGAGAACCAGGCCACCGTCGTTGAGTGCAAGGCCACCACTGAAAGTATTGGCACCGGACAGCGTCTGCACGCCGGCACCGGTCTTGATCAGGCCGCCGGCACCATCGATCACGCCGGCAAAGCTGCCATTGCTGGCGCCGCCAAAGGTCAGCGACTGCGCGCCCAGCACCATATGGCTGCCTGCCACGCCATTCAGCGCGCCGATGGTCTGCGCCGCACCGGCTGCGGAGATGTCCAGCGTTGCACCGGCACCGGCAAGATCCACCGCTCCGGCCGCGGCAAGACTGCCGCCCGCCCCCAGCGCCAGCGTGCCGGCATTGATGGTGGTGCCACCGGTATAGACGTTGGCGCCGGACAGGGTGAGGCGGGCCGTGCCGTCCTTGATCAGCCCACCGGCCCCGAATACCGGACCGGAGAGCGTCAGGTCATTGCCGCCCAGCACGGAGAGATTCGCACCGGCGGCCAGGCCGATGAGGTTGCCTACGGTGAGTGCAGACGTTGCATCCAGCGAAGCGTTGCCGCCCACGTCCAGCTGGCCGGTACCCAGTGCCTGCGCATTGCCCAGCTGCAGCAGGCCCGCGTTGAGGCCGACACCCCCGCTGAAGGTGTTGGGTCCATTCAACGCCAGCGTGGCCGTACCATTCTTGACCAGACTGCCAGTGCCACTGATGAGACCGCCCAGTGACACGTCCTGGCTGCCCAGCAGATCCAGCGCCGCGCCTGCCCCGAGGTTGACGTTGTTGGCGAGGTTCAGCGCTACTGAACTGTCCAGCGTGGCAGTGGCGCCCACCGACAGTGCACCGGTGCCCAGTGCGCCGGCGTTCCCCAGGAACACGCCGCCGCCGTTGACGGTGAGCCCACCACCGAAGCTGTTGGCGCCGTTGAGGGTCAACGTGCTGGCACCGTTCTTCACCAGCCTGCCGGTACCGGACACCACGCCACCCAGCGTGATCGCCTGCGAGCCCGGCAACGACAGCGCCGCACCCGCGCCCAGGTCAACATTGTTGGTCAGGCTCAACGGGGCGCTGCCATCGAGCGTGACGTTGCCGCCGATGCCCAGTACTCCGGTACCGAGCGCGCCGCTGTTGCCCAGCAGCAGGCTGCCGGCGTTTGCGTTCAGTCCACCGCTGAAGGTGTTGGTGCCGTTCAAGGTCAGTGTCGACGCGCCATTCTTGACCAGGCTGCCGGTGCCAGTGATGTTGCCGCCCAGAGTCAGGTTCTGGCTGCCCGGCAGGGTCAGGGCCGCGCCGAGGTTGATCGCATTGCCCAAGGTGAGCGCTGCAGTGGTGTCCAGCGAACCGTTGCCACTGACGGTCAGCGCACCGCTTCCCAGCGCACCGGCATTGCCCAGCACCAGGCCACCGGCCGCAAGATTCACCCCACCGCTGAAGGTATTGGCGCCGGTCAGCGTCTGCACGCCACTGCCCTGCTTGACCAGGCCACCGGTGCCGCCGATCACGCCAGCGAAGGTCTGGTTGGTGGCATCACCGAAGGTGAGCGTACTGCTGCCCAGTGCCAGGGTGCTGCCCGCCACACCGGACAATGCACCGATGGTCTGGTTGCCACCCAGCGCGATATCCAGTGCGCTGCCAGCGCCGGCCAGGCTGACCGCGCCGGTCGCCGCCAGGCGCCCACCACTGCCCAATGCCACCGTTCCGGCATTCACCGCCAGCCCACCGGTGAACGTGTTCGCGCCGCCCAACGTCAGCGTGGCAGCGCCGTTCTTGACCAGGCTGCCGCTGCCGCCAATGACACCCCCCAGCGTCAACGCGTTCGAGCCCAGCACATTGAGCGAACCACCGGCGCCCAGTGTGATGCCATTGCCCACGGTGAGCCCGGTGCTGGCGTCGAGCGATACCGCGCCGCCGACGTTCAGTGCGCCGGTTCCCAGTGCACCGCCGTTGCCCAGCACCAGGCTGCCGGCGTTGAGCGCCAGACCGCCGCCGAATGTATTGGCGCCGTTGAGGGTCAGTGACGATGCACCATCCTTGATCAGGCCACCCGCGCCGCTGATCACCCCGTTGAACGTCAGCGCCTGCCCGCCAAGCAGATTCAGGCTGGCACCCGATGCGAGGCTGACAGCATTGGTCAGCGCCAGCGCCGTGGTGCCGTCGAAGGTGGTGTTGCCGCCGACAGAGAGTGTACCGCTGCCCAGCGCGGCGGCATTGCCCAGCAACAAGCCACCGGCGTTGAGCGCAACACCGCCCGTGAGGCTGTTGACGCCCGACAGGGTCTGCACACCGGTGCCGACCTTGATCAGGCCGCCGGTGCCTGCGGCGAACGCGCCGCTGTAGCTGGTATTGCCCAGCCCGCCCAGGGTCAGGGTGTGGCTGCCGAGGTTGACCGAACCGCCGAGGCCGGCCAGCGAGCCGATGGTCTGGTTGGCCGCCGCCGAAAGATCCAGGCTGGTGCCAATGTCCAGCGAGATCGCACCGGTGGGCGACAGGCTGCCGCCCGCGCCCAGCGCCAACGCGCCCCCGGCCAGGTTGAAGCTGCCGCTCAGCGAATTGGCACCGTTCAAGGTCAGCGTGCCGGCACCGTTCTTGGTCACGTTGCCGGCACCGGATATCGAGCCACTCAATGTCAGCGCATTGCTGCCCAGCAGGTTCAGCGAGCCCCCGCCATTGATCACCAGGTTGTTGCCCAGGTTGAAGCCCGCCGTCGTATCCAGCGAGGCGCTGCCACCGACGGTCAGGTTGCCGCTGCCGAGTGCACCGGCATTGCCCAGCAGCAGGCCGCCGGCATCGAGGTTGACGCCACCGGAGAACAGGTTTGCGCCGCCGAGAGTAACAATGCCGGTGTTGTTGACCGTCAGCCCACCAGCGCCAGAAAGCACGCCATTCAAGCCGAACGCATTGGTCCCGGCCAGGGATAGATTGCCGCCGAGGCTGAACGCATTGGCCAGGTTCAGACCGGCCGTGGAGGATGCGATGGCACCGCCGTTGACCGTGAACTGCCCTGTGCCGAATGAACCGGCATTGTTGAAATTGACCAGGCCATCATTGAGCGTCGTCAGGCCGGATCCGCCCCATGCGCCCTGCAGGTTCCAGGTACCGCTGTTGACGGTGAGCTTCTGGAAGTTGAGGTACTGGTTCCAGCCCAGTGTGGTCACCGCTCCGCCGGTGCCGGACCCCGGACCGCTGACGACGTTCTGCAACACCAGCGTGTTGTTGGCCGCACCACTGCCGGTACCGGCGTCGACCGATCCCGCAGCCGCAACCCTCACCCCGGTAACACCGGTAATCACGCCGGCAACAGCGCTGCCGCCACCGGTCACAACGCTGGAACCCGACACTGCGGTGAAGGTATTGCCGCCGGTCGAATCACCCAGGTGAACGCTGCCACTGACCGCCCCCGCATTGAGGAACGTATTACCGCCAGAAGCGCCCAGGCCGACACGCCCTTCGATGGTGCCGGTGTTGGTCACATTGGCTGCCGCACCACCGTAGGCCACCACCGTGGTCGCGTCGGAAACGCTGCCTGTGCCGATCAACGACGTGCTGATCAGGCCGGCGTTGTTGATGGTGGTGGTGCCGTTGACATTCTGCGCCACCAGCGCCTGCCCACCGAAGCCCAGCAGCGTTGCGATGTTGACGACACCCTTGATCTGTCCGCTGGCGTTGTTGTTGACGACGATCGCGCTGTTGTTGGCAGAACCATTGCCGATGACCAGGCCGGGCGAGGCAAGGACGATCGAGCTCGGATCGATCGTGCCATCGTTGTTGACCGTCACGTTGTCGCCGGTCAGCGTTGCTGCGTTGCCTCCACCTACGAACGGCGGCGTACGCAGCAACGCACCTGCGGCAATGTTCAGCGTGAGGCCGCTGGTCGCGTTGGAGTAGTTGTTGATGTTGGTGGTGCTGTCGCAGTTTACGGTCGTGGTGCCCGTACACGCCGCGAGTGCCGATCCGCTGGCCAGTGTGGCGGCCAGTGCCGCCGCCAGCTGGTGCGCCCGCAATCGCGGCACCCGCCCTGCGCCGACCGCGCTTCCGCCGGGATTCCGGGTGACCTCCGAAGCAACCTGCATTACCCCAAGGGCGCGATTGAAAACCAGACGGTAAATGCGGTTCATCGGCAAATCTCCATGAAAAGACCGGATGGCACAGCTGGCAGGTTTTTCGAGACAATGCGGTCCACCCCTGCTCCCGATACGGGAACAAGGCCTGAAGGCATTAACTCCTGAAAATCTTCACATCTTCACGTGATCGCACCCCGGGACAGGTACGTCAGCGTGTCCACCAGGACGAAAACTCCCCGATTTCGCCCGACGAATGGCGGCACTGTGCGACCGGCCGTGCCAGCGGCATGTGAATCGCGCGCGTTATTTTCATGACGCACGTCAAATAAAATAGGCAGACAGAATGGTTTTGCCGAAAATGCATATCGCTGCATGTGGCGGAGAATCCATTCCCCGCCATGAGTAAATAAATTCAGCTGCTGGAGAGTTTCATCAGCACCAGGCCGGAAACAATCAGCACCGCTGCACCGATCCGCATCGGGCTGACCTGCTCCCCCAGGAACACGATGCCGACCACGAACGCGCCGACCGCGCCGATGCCGGTCCAGATCGTATAGGCGGTGCCCAGCGGCAGGCTGCGCATGGCCACCGCCAACAGCCAGAAGCTGGCGATCATGCCGATGATGGTGACCACGGTGGGGGTGAGACGGGTGAAGCCTTCGGACTGCTTCATGGACACGGCCCAGACGATTTCCAGCAGGCCGGCAAACAATAGATAGATCCAGGCCATGACGGCCCTCCTCTTGGTAGGGCCAGGCCGTCCTGGTCTTTGATTCCCGATATGGGGGAGGTCGTTCCTCCTGGCCGGCATTCTAGCAACGGGAGCCACGCCCGGCCGCCGTGGCCGGGAACGGGTTACAGCCGATTCAGTGCGTGAAGCTGGCATCGACGCACCCGCCTGCGCTAGAATGAGCGCCTGCCATCGGCTAGCCGATGTGCAGTCCGGCTGTGGTCTCCGGCGCATCGCGCGCTGCTTCCCCTGATCCGTGAACTGGCCGCCCTCGGGGCGGCCAACGTCTCTATGGTGGCCCCGTCGGCCCCTCGCGACGCTAGGTCGAAAACCCCGCCAGGGCCGGAAGGCAGCAACGGTATCGATCGACGCGGGCGCCGAGGTCAGCCGGCGGGGCCATCGCCTTTTCTGGCGACACCCGGCCCTGGCAGCTGCCAACCCTGGTTGGCGCCCCTCGCCGGGCATGGCCCAGCGCTACTGCAGCGCTCGCTCCAGCGCCTCCAGTTCGGCAGCCCGCGCCGTAACAGCGGGCTGGCCGGTCCTGCTCACGGCGGATCCTGCACCAGTACGTGCGGCGCGGTCGGGTCGGCCAGCGGCACGCACTGCCCCGGCTGCGCCACGCGGTGCCCGCGCACGGCCAGCGCTTGGCCATCGGCCACGCTGGCGTAGTGGTAGAGCATCATCCGCGCCTGCAGTTCGATGCTGTACTCACGCTCCAGGTCGTCCACGCCCGTGTGTGACGGGTTGCCATGCAGGCCGCAGTCGTGGGCGATCAGTTCGTTGTCGTTGGCGTAGCGCGCCAGCATCTCCGGAATCGGCCGGGTATCGCCGCTCCAGGTCAGCGCGCCCTGCAGGCGCAGGCCATAGGCCGTCTCCGGCCAGTGATGGCGCACCGGAAACACCTCCAGGCGCATCCCCTCATGCCAGAACGCCTCGCCCACCACGATCAGGTGGAAGGCATCCCAGAAGTTCGCACCGCCCTCGGCCAGCACGTTCGGATAGTCAGCAATGCGCTTGTGCAGCAGCGGCACCACCGTGGCAGGCACGTACAGGCGCACCTTGCCGCGCCGGTGCGCATTGAAGAAAGTGTCCACGAACAGGCGCTCGAAGCCGGCCACATGGTCCAGGTGCACATGGGTGACGAACAGCGCCTGCGGCATGTGCCCGTAGTGCGCCTTGAACGCGGTGAGGCCTTCACCGCCGCAATCGATGGTCAGCCACGGGCGACCACCGCGCTCGATCACCGACATCGGCGATCCCAGCTCGACCGCCGACGCATTGCCGACGCCGAGGAAACGCAACGACCAGTCCATCAGGTGCCCCGGTTCCACGCCATGTCATAGGCACGGCGCAGCCGTGCGTAGTCCTTCTGCACATCTTCCACGCTGCGCTCGCCACGCAGCTTGACCAGCGAGCGCAGCAACCGCTTGAGGTTGCGTTCGCGCCAGCCGGTGGCCGGGATGCGGATCACCCCACGGTCGAAATCGATCAGCCAGCCATGGCCACTGCCATCGAACAGGATGTTGTGCGCGTTGAGGTCGGCATGGTCCAGGCCGGCACGGTGGAAACGGGCGATCAGCCGCCCGGTCTCTTCCCAGGGCGCGCCCCGGCCCGCAACCAGTGCGCGGTCGGCCAGCGAGCGCACGCCCTCGATCCGTTCCATCAGGATCGCCGCCCGGTAGCGCAGGCCCTCACGCATGTAGAACGCGGCGATCGGCCGTGGCACCGGCAGCTTCTTCTCGCGCAGCGCGCGCATCAGGCGGAATTCGGCGAAGCTGCGGGTCCGGTCCGAGCCGCGCCAGAGGTACTGGTCGTGGCTGATCCGGGCCGCCATGCCGCCGCGCAGGTAGTGGCGCAGCACGCTGGCACCGAACGGCGCATCGACGAACCAGGCGCTGCCGCGGCCGCCCTCGCCCACCGGGCGGGCCTTGCTGCCCCAGTGCTGGGGCGAGAACAGGCCAATATCGGCTTGCCGCAGCCGCTCGCGGTCGAACAGAATGGCCCCGATGCCGCGACCCTCGCGGCATGGCGTCAGCGCTTCATTGGCGTCGAATGCGACCATTTCATTGAGTCTAACAACACATGGCATCAGCGTCCTCCTCCTTGTGCCTCCTGCGCTTGTCCGCACTTGGCGATGTCACCCACGTGGTGCCCCTGGTGCGCACCCTGCAGGCCGCACGCCCGGACACGCCGATCCACTGGATCATCGACAAAGCCGGCCACAAGCTGCTCGACGGGCTGCCCGGCGTCACCTTCCATGCCTACGACAAGAAGAGCGGCATGGCCGGGGTCAAGGAACTGCGCAGGCACCTGCCACCGGGGCGCTTTGAAGCGTTGTTGCAGATGCAGGTCGCGTTCCGCGCCAACCTGCTGTCGGCCTTCATTCCGGCCGAGCGCCGCATCGGATACGACCGCAGCCGCTCCAAGGACCTGCACGGGCTCTTCATCAACGAGCGTATTCCCGATCGCCCCGGCATCCACGTGCTGGATGCCATCGGCAGCTTCTGCGAGCCGCTGGGCCTGCGCCAGACCGAAGTCAGCTGGGATCTGGCCGTGCCGCCGTCCGCCTTCGAGTGGGCCGCCGCGCAGTGGCAGGACGATGGCCGCCCGGTGCTGATGATCTCGCCCTGTTCCAGCCACGTGCGCCGCAACTGGTACGCCGACCGCTACGCCGCGGTGGCCAACCATGCCGTCCAGCGCGGCTGGCGGGTGGTGCTGTGCGGTGGCCGCAGCGAACTGGAGCGCCACATGGCCGATGCGATCCAGGCGCAGCTGCAGACGCCTGCATTGGACCTGGTCGGCAAGGACACGTTGAAGCAGCTGCCTGCCCTGCTGGCCCGCGCCAATCTGGTGATGACCCCGGACTCGGGCCCGATGCACATCGCCAACGCAATGGGCACCAAAGTACTGGGGCTGCATGCGGCCAGCAATCCGGACCGCAGCGGCCCGTACTCGGACCGCCGCTATTGCGTGGACCGCTACGACGACGCAGCGCGCAAGTACCTGGCCAAGCAGGCCACCGATCTGAAGTGGGGCACCAAGATCGAGTTCGACGATGTAATGGAACTGATTACCGTCGAAGACGGTATCGCCGCCTTCGAACGCTACGTCGCCGACCACCTGGGGTGAGCGGCGGACTGCCCGGGATCACGTGCGCTGCGCGTAATCCTGATAGGACTTCTCTTCCACGTACGCCGAACCCAGCGCCAGGTTGATCGCCTTCTTGATGCGCGCGCGCTCGTCGTTGCGCAGGTAGACACTGCGCGCCAGGTCGATGAAGGCCTGGTCGAACGCCTGCGCCTTCTCCTTCAGGCGGATGTCGTCCTCGATGTCCCACAGCTGCTCGTTGACCGCCTTCAGCTCGGCACGCAGCTTGGCGATGTCCTTCACCGCAGCCGGGTGTGCCATCCAGGTCTGCTCCAGCGCCGACAGCTCCCTGCGCACATTGGCCAGCTTGCCCTCGTCGCTGATGCGCTCGGACTTGATCTGCAGGATCGAGATCTTGTCCAGCAGCTCGCCGAAGGACACGGGGACGAGGATTTCAGCGGTCATGGGGAAAAGCTCCAGCAGGTGATGCGTACATGTTAACCCGCAGCGTCCGCACGGATATCCCGGGTAGATCCACGCCATGCGTGGATGAGCCTGCCAGCAGGAACAGCATCCACGCACCGCGCGGATCTCCCGTGATCCATCTGGAGGACCAAGCCCCTCTGTTGAGTGGCTGCCCCGACAGGGGCGGGGAGAGGCCGGCAAAGGGAGGGGCCCACGCGTTGCGCAGCAACGTGTGGGGCGACGCGCGCAAAGCGCGTCGTGTCCCGCGCCAGATCAGGACATGGTCACTACGCCGCAAATCCCGATGTGCATCCACGGATGGCGTGGATTCACGGAGGCAATTTGGTGGAACAAGCCCCTCTATTGAGGGGCTGCCCCGACAGGGGCGGGGAGAGGCCGGCGAAGGGAGGGGCCCACGCGTTGCACAGCAACGTGTGGGGCGACGCGCGCAAAGCGCGTCGTGTCCCGCGCCAGATAAAGAAAAAGGGCTGCCGTTCGGCAGCCCTTTTTCTTTATCTGGCGGAGAGGGGGGGATTCGAACCCCCGAGGCGCTATAAACGCCTGCCTGATTTCGAGTCAGGTACATTCAACCACTCTGCCACCTCTCCGGGTGGTCCCCGGCGGACCGGGGACGCGCATCATACGAGGAAGTGAGGCCGGCGACAAGTCATTCCGGTCAACGAAGTGAAAATTTCCTGAGTGCATGCCTTGCCGGATGCCTGCAGCCCCCCGATGATGCCTGTCTCCCCAGCAATACCCCGCACCCGCACCCCATGATCGAATTCGGACACCTCACTCACCCCGGCCTGCGCCGCGAGCTCAACGAAGACACCTACTACGGTGACAGCGAGCTGGCCCTGTGGCTGGTGGCCGATGGCATGGGTGGTCACGCCTGCGGCGAGGTGGCCAGCGCGCTGGCGCGCGAAACCATCGTGCGCGAGATCCGCCGTGGCGCGCCGCTGGCCCAGGCCATCCGCACCGCTGACGAAGAGATCATCCGCGCCTCGCGCCGGCGCAACGACACCCTGCCGATGGGCACCACCGTGGTCGCCGCACGCGTGCAGGGCAATCGCTATGAAGTGGCATGGGTCGGTGACAGCCGCGCCTATCTGTGGCGTGACGGCCAGCTGGCCCAGCTCAGCCAGGACCACAGCGTGGTGCAGGAACTGGTCGCGCAGGGCAACCTGACGGCCGAACAGGCGCGTGCGCATCCACATCGCAACGTGGTCACCCAGGCGCTGGGCGTGACCGACCCGGCGCATCTGAACGTGGCCACCACCAGCGGTGAGCTGCGCCCGGGCATGCAGCTGCTGCTGTGCAGTGACGGCCTGACCGAGGAAGTGGACGACCGAAGCATCGCCCGCACCCTCGCCTTCGACGATGCCAGCGCGCAGGAATGCGTGGACACGCTGGTCGCGGCCGCGCTCGACGGCGGTGGCCGCGACAACATCAGCGTGATCCTGGTGCGCTGCCATTAAGCGGCAGATCCACGCCATGCGTGGATACGGCACTGCCGGCCAGCGTCCGGCAGTACCCCATGCCAGGCATTACGCGCTGGCGGGCTCTTCCACCTTCGGGCCATCCCACAAGGCGTAGCCGGCCTTCTTGCGCAGTCGTTCCAGACGCGCGCTGTGCGCTTCCAGTTCAGACGGGGTGGCCACCACGCGTGGGCGCGGCAGCAGTTTGCTGGTATCGAAGGCCTGCAGCGCGGCACCGGCGCCACCACCGTCATCGTCGCCCATGCCGAAGCCGATCTCTTCCTGGCCCGAGGTCAGCGCGATATAGACGTCGCCCAGGATCTGCGCGTCGAGCAGGCCGCCATGCAGCGCACGGTGCGAATTGTCCACGCCCAGGCGCTTGCACAGCGCATCCAGCGAATTACGCTGGCCCGGGAAGCGCTCGCGCGCCATCACCAGGGTATCGATCACCGTGCAGCGATCGGTGATCTTTCCATACTGCGGGCCCAGCAACGACAGCTCGTTGTCGAGGAAGCCCAGGTCGAACGCCGCGTTGTGGATGATCAGCTCGGCGCCATCGATGAAAGCCAGGAACTCATCGGCGATCTGCGCGAAGTCCGGCTTGTCAGCCAGGAACTCCAGGGTCAGGCCGGTGACTTCCTGCGCGCCCTGTTCGAATTCGCAGTCCGGCTTGATGTACTGGTGGTAGTTGTTGCCGGTCGGGCGGCGCTTGAACAGCTCCACGCAGCCGATTTCAACGATGCGGTTGCCCTTCTTCCATTCCAGGCCGGTGGTTTCGGTATCGAGGATGATCTGGCGCATGGACTCAGTTTACCGGGCTGGCGTCACGGATCTGGATGGCCGCGTTGCGCGCCAGGGTATCCACCCGCTCGTTGTCCGGGTCACCGGAGTGGCCCTTCACCCAGCGCCAATCGATCTGGTGCCGCAGCGTCGCCGCATGCAGGCGCTCCCACAGCTCGCGGTTCTTCACCGGGTCGCCGCCGGCGGTCTTCCAGTTCTTGCGGATCCAGCCGGGCATCCATTGGGTCAGGCCCTGCCGCACGTACTGCGAATCGGTATAGAGCACGATGTTGCACGGCTCGGTCAGCGTTTCCAGGCCGGAAATGGCCGCCATCAGCTCCATCCGGTTGTTGGTGGTGTGCGCTTCGCCGCCGCTCAGTTCACGCTCGTGGCCCTTGTAGCGCAGCAGTGCAGCCCAGCCGCCGGGGCCAGGATTGCCAAGGCAGGAGCCGTCGGTGTGGATTTCAATGGTTTTCAATACAACTCCAGATCAGGTAGCAACGGTGCCGTGCCAACGCACCGGCAACGGTTTCGGCCCGGGCAGGGCCAGCGTTCGCTTTTCAGCATGGAACAGGCAGGCCGCGCGCAGTGGCGACCAACCGCCCGGGCGACGGCTGCCGGCGCCGCGCCAGAGCGGGCCGAGGAAACGCATATCGTCGCACTCCAGCCCGTGGCGGCCGAGCAGCAGGCGGATCCGCTGCGGCGTGCGCACCACCAGCCCGTGCTGGCGCCAGTGCGTGCGGTAAGGGCTGAACGGGTTGAGGCTGCTCAGCCACAGATGGCCGCCCGGCATCAGCACGCGCTCGCACTCATCGAGCAACCGATCAGCATCAGCTGCGGTGACATGCTGCAACACGACCGCATTGACGCTTTCATTGGCCAGCGGCAGCGGCAACGCACAGCGGGTGTCGCCTGCATAGCCGTGCCCCTGTCGGTACAGGCGCAGGCCGCGCCCGCCAAGCTGCGCATCGTCCAGCCATGCGGCACTCGGCGCGATCCACAGCCAGGGCTGCACCGGCAGCAACGACAGCTGCGGCAGCAGCAGTTGCCGCTCCAGAACGCGCAGGGCTTCCGCCGGTTCGCTGTCGAACCACGGGGTCTGGCTCGCTTGACGGGTGCTCTGCAGCGCGGGCATGGTCCAATTCTATGCGACTGACTGCCCTGCCCGCATTTGCGGACAACTACATCTGGACCTTGATCGACGACGACGGTAACGCCGTGGTCGTCGATCCCGGCGATGCCGCGCCGGTGCTTGCGCTCGCCGATCAGGGCCTGCGCGTGGACACGATCCTGCTCACCCATCATCACGATGACCACATCGGTGGCGTGCCGGTGCTGCAGGCACGTTTTCCTGGAGTCCGGGTGATCGCACCCGTCGAGGAGCGCATCCCCACGGCAACCGAACGGGTCGGCGAAAGTGAACGCGTTCAGGCACTGGGCCAGGCGTTCCACGTACTATCCGTGCCCGGGCATACCCGCAGCCACATCGCGTTTCACACTGCTGAACATCTTTTCAGCGGAGATTCGTTGTTCAGCCTGGGCTGTGGACGCCTGTTCGAAGGTACGCCGTCCCAGCTGCTGGCATCGATGCGCAAGCTGGGGGCCTTGCCCGCGCAACTGCTGCTTTGTTGCGCCCATGAGTACACCGTGTCAAATGCCGTCTTCGCGCGGCATGTCGACCCCGCCAACGCTGCCTTGCGGCAGCGCCAAGAGGAGGCTTTGGCCATGCGCCGCGATGACCGTTCCACCCTGCCGGTAACCCTGGCCAGCGAATTCGACTGCAATCCGTTCCTGCGTGTGCACACTGCGCCGATCCGCGCGTCGGTGTCGGCACACCTGGGCCGTGACGTCGTTGACGACGTCGACGTGATGGCCGGTCTCCGGCACTGGAAAGACGGCTTCCGCGCATGATGCGCCGAAGTCTGCCTCTGGCCCTGGGCCTGGTCCTGGGGCTGGCCGGAACCGCCGGCGCCCAGTCGCTGGGCGCTGGCATCGGCCAGAACCTGACCGCCGCCGCGGCCCTGCCGCTGGATCCGGCCGCGTTGCCGGCCGCGTCGGTCCGCAACGGCCAGGAGATCTTCTCCAGCTTCCGCGACGGCCTGGCCGAGCCCACCTGCAATGCCGAGGCCACCAGCCCGCGCTGGCAGAAGCAGTTCGCCCACGCCCCGTCGCGCCTGGCCAACCAGGATGACGATGCACTGGTGCTGTTCGGCTATGTGGTCGAAGAGCTGCGCAAGGCCAACCTGCCTACCGAGTTCGCGCTGATTCCGTTCGTGGAAAGCGGTTACCGGCCCAATGCACGCAATGGCAGCGGCCCGACCGGCCTGTGGCAGTTCATCGCCACCACTGCGCGCAATCACCGCGTGCCCATGGCCAACGGCTACGACGGGCGCCTGTCGGCGGTCGATTCCACCCAGGCCGCAGTGCGCTACCTGAAGACCCTGCACGGCATGTTCGGCGGCGACTGGCGCCTGGCCACCATGGCCTACAACGCCGGCGAGTACCGCGTGCTGCAATCGATGCGCAAGGCCGGCATGAACGCGCAGAACGCCAAGCCCTCGGCGCTGCCCGGCCTGTCGCCGGTCACCCATGCCTACGTCGAGAAGCTGCATGCCCTGGCCTGCGTGCTGGAAGATGTGGAAGACCAGCCAGGTGTCATGGCCTCGCTGGACCGCACCGTGCCCGTACTGAAGGACCACACCCTGCCCGCCGGCACCAGCGTCCAGCAGTGGGCCGCACAGCGCGCCCTGGACCCGGCCAGGATCGTCCGCCTCAACCCCGCCCTGGCCGGCGGTGGGCGCGTCTCGTCCGGCACCACCCGCGTGCTGGCGCCGGTCTCGGCCGCCAGCGCGACCGTGGCGGACACCGCCACCGCACTGGTGGCCAGTAGCGTACCTGTTGCCGCCGCCTCGCCAACGCCGCAGGTCGCCAAGACCGTGGCCGCGATCGCCGATCGTCCGCGCAGCCGCCGCCACACCGTGCGTGATGGCGAGTCGGCCTGGACCATCGCCCGCCGCTACGGCATGCCGGTCAAGGCGCTACTGTCGCTGAACGGCCTGAGCGGCAGCAGCGTGCTGAAGCCGGGCGCCGTGCTGCGCGTGGAGGACTGAGTCCGGCGCGGCACCGCCGCGCCCTGCCCGCCCCTTTTTTCTGGAGAGCCGAGCCCACGCTCGGCTTTTTTCATGCCTGCGCCCAGCAGGCGCAGTCGAGCATGGCTCGACGCTACGCATCGGCAGGCACAAAAAAAGGCCCGGCATTGCCGGGCCTCTCTCATGGGTGCCGCCGCGAGGCTTACAGGTTCGCTTCGGTGGTCTGGATCATGAACTTCTTGCGCATCGCTTCGATGTAGGCCTTGGCTGCGGCCATGCCGTCGATCTGGCTCAGCTGTTCCTTCAGCTGCTTCTGCTGCTCTGCAGTCACTTCCTTGATGTCGCCCGGATTGACCTTGTTCACCGCGAACAGCAGCGCGTGGCCATTGACGTCGACCTTGCCATAGCTCGGCTTGCCTTCAGCCGGCACCGGCGCACTGAAGATCGCGCGGTTGATTTCCGGGGTCGGCACCGGCTGGCTGCGCGGCAGGCCCGGCATCGGGCTCAGCTGCAGCTTCTCGCTGGCGGCCAGCGACTGCAGGGTGGCGCCCGCCTTCAGCTTGGCCAGGATGGCATCGGCCGCCTTGTCGCTGGCCTGGCGCTGGCGATCAGCACGGATCGCAGCGATCACCTGGTCACGGGCCTTGTCCAGCGGCAGGGCCTGTTCCGGGGTGTGTGCAGCCACACGGATGACCACGCTGTGGTTGGTCGCGCCGCCCACGGCGATCGGGTCACTGGCGGTACCGTCCTGCACCAGCACGTCGGAGAAGGCGGCACGCAGCACGGCCGGGTCAGCGGCGATGCCGCTGGCGGTCGCGCGGGTGATCGGGCCCAGGGTCTGCAGCGGCAGGTTCACTTCCTTGGCGGCGGCCGCCAGGTCGCTCGGGCTCTTGTTGATGGCATCGACCAGGCGGCCGGCCAGTTCGTTGAAGCCGCGCTCGCCGTCGGCCTTCAGCTGCTCGGCAGCCAGGGTGTCACGCACTTCCTCGAACGACTTGCCCTGGCCACCGCGCACAGCGGCCACCTTGATGATGTGGTAACCGAACTCGGTCTTGACCGGGCCGATCACGTCACCGGCCTTGGCCGCAAACAGCGCGTCCTCGAACGGCTTGACCATCGCACCGCGCTCGACCCAGCCCAGGTCACCGCCCTGGTCCTTGGAGCCCGGATCTTCCGAATTGGCCTTGGCAAGCGCAGCGAAGTCGGCACCGGCCGTCTTGGCTTCGGCAGCGATCCTGTTCGCCTTGGCTTCGGCGCCGTCACCGGTGATCAGGATGTGCGAGGCCTGGCGCTGCTCCGGCGAGGTGAACTTTGCCTTTTCCTCTTCATAGCGCTTGCGCAGGGTCGCTTCATCGGCCGGGACCGGTGCCGGCAGATTCGCACCGTTGATCTCGACGTACTCCAGCGACACGCTCTCGGCCTGGCGGAAATCCTTGCCGTGGCTGTCGTACCACTGCTTGATCTGATCATCGGTGACCGGCGCGGTATCGGCCGGTACGGGCGGCAACGCGGCCAGCTCGACGTCGCGGGTTTCGCCCAGCAGCTTCAACAGGCGCTCGGTCTCGGCCTGGGTGACGAAGCCGGAGCTCTGCAGGCCCGATGGGATCACCGACTGCTGCAGGCTCTCGCGCACCAGTTCCTGGAACTGGGTCGGGGTACGCGGCGGATTGCCACCGGCCAATGCCAGCCGGTAGTTGTTCTCGTTGAACTTGCCGTTCGAATCGAGGAACGCCGGCATGGTCGCGATGTATTCGCGCACAGCGCCGTCGCCGATCACCACGCCCGCCTGTTCACCGACCAGGCGCACGACCTGTTCGTCGATCAGCTGATCGAGCACGGCCATCTTGTTCTCGGTGCTCTCGAACGCGCGCGGGTCGAAGTTGTCGCCCTGCTGCTGGCGCTCACGCATGCGCTCCTGCTCGAAACGCGTGCGGAAATCCTGCGAGCTGATCTCATGGTGCTGCCACAGCATGCGCACCGGCCACCACGACGGCGCCGAACGCCACCAGGTGGGCGGCGCGGAAACCTTGGCCACGTTCTGTGCGCCAACGCCACCGAGGTAGCTGTTGTCGATCACGAACAGGAACGGAATCATCAGCAGCCCCAGGATCACGGTGACGATCCAGCCTGAGGTCTTGTCGCGGAGTTTCTGCAGCATGGTGAGGAATCACAAGGCCTGATTGGCGAGCCCGGCAGTGTAACCCGCTTCGCGGCCCGCACCAAAAACGGCCCGGAGGCAGGCAGGACAAGGATCTGCGCCGCATGCGCGGCATCCAGGCCGTGCCCGCGCTGGGCGCAGATGCGGCAGCCGGCGCATACTGGCCGGTCAGACGGGCGGCATGCCCTGGCTGCGGCGCGTCACAGGCACAAGGAGGACCCCGTCCATGCGCATCCTGGTTACCGGCGCCTCCGGCTTCGTGGGGGGCGCCCTGCTGCGCCGCCTTGCCGAGGTGCCCGGCGTGCAGGCCTTCGGTGTCGCCCGCCGCCCGCTGCCCCTGCCCAACTACGCCGCGCGCGACCTGTCGCAGCCGTTCGAGCTGCCGTTCCGGCCCAACGTGGTGGTGCATGCCGCCGCCCGCGTTGCCCCGTGGGGCAGCCCGGCGCAGTTCCGCCAGCAGAACGTGGACACCACCGCCCAGGTGATCGAGTTCTGCCGACGCAATGGCCATCCGCGCCTGCTGCTGGTCTCCAGCACCGCCGTCTTCTACCGCGAGGCACACCAGCATGATCTTGACGAGGACAGCCCGATCGGCCCGGTCTTCCTGAATGAATATGCGCGCAGCAAGGCCGAGGCGGAGCGCCTGCTGGCCTGCTACGGCGGCCCGTCCTCCATCCTGCGCCCGCGCGCGGTGTTCGGCCCCGGTGACACCGTGCTGCTGCCGCGCCTGCTGGCGACCGCGCGCCGCGGCGGCGTGCCGCTGCTGGTCAGTCCCGGTGGCCCGCCACGGATCGACCTGATCCACATCGACACGCTGGTGGAGTACCTGCTGCGCGCCGCCCAGGCGCCGCAGCTGGGCCCGGCCTACAACCTGACCAATGCCGCCCCGGTGGACCTGCACGCGCTGCTGCAGCGTTTGCTGGCCGCCCTGCAGCTGCCAGCCCCACGCCGCCGCGTGCCGACCGCGCTGGCCCTGCGCACGGCCAGCGTGATCGAAGCCGCTTGGCGCGCCCTGCGCCTGCGCAGCGAACCACCAATCACCCGCTTCGGCGTTGCCGCCTTCGCCTATTCAAAAACCTTCAATCCGCAGCGCATGCTGGCCGACCTGGGGCGACCACGGGTGTCGCTCGAGGACGGTATCGAACGCTTCATCACCGAGCAGCGTGCGCAATGGGCAGCCTGAGCGTGAACGGGATTGCCCTGGCCAGCCTGCTGCTGGCGGCCCTGTACCTGCTGCTGATGGGCCTCAAGGCCGCCGGCGCCCTGCGCATCCTCGGCCAGCGTCCGCCCCGACCGCAGGCGCCCGCCGGCCATGACGGCCGCGGCGTGGCCGTCCTGCAGCCCATCCTCGGCGGCGACCCGCTGCTGGCGCAGGTGCTTCGGCACAACCTGCAGGCGCTGCCCGGCGCGCATTTCCACTGGCTGCTGGATGAGGCCGACGCCATCGGACGCGCCACTGCGGACGCGCTGTACGCGGCACACCCCGGCCACCAGATCACCTGCCTGGTTTATCCGGCTGCACCGGAAGGGTCCAACCCGAAGACTTTCAAGCTGGACGCGGTGCTGCCCCAGGTGCGCGAGCCGGTGCTGCTGGTGCTGGACGACGATGCGCGCCTGTCGGCGGCGGCGCTGGCGCAGCTGGTCGATGAACTGGGCGTGGCCGGCGTCGACCTGGTCACCGCCCTGCCCTGCTACCGCGATGACGCCGCGCACGGCGCACGACTGATGGCGCAGTTCGTCAACAACAATGCGGTGCTGACCTACCTCGGCCTGCTGCCGTGGCTGCCGCCGCTGTCGATCAACGGCATGTGCTACGCGCTTCGCAGCGAACGCCTGCGTGACCTGGGCGGGTTCAGCCCGCTGCTGCGGATGCTGGCCGACGACTTGGCCCTGGCCCGCGCGCTGCGCCGGCAGGGGGCGCGCCTGTTCCAGTCCACCGCGCCCGTGGAAGTGCAGACCCATGTCCCGACGCTGCAGCGCTACCGCCAGCAGATGCACCGCTGGATGTTGTTTGCGGTGCTGCTGCTGCGCGATGAATCGCCGCGCCTGCGCCTGTTGATCGGCGTGCTGCATGGACTGCCACCGATGCTGCTGTGGGCGTTGCTGGTGCTGGCCGTACTACCGCCCATCGGGCTGCCAACATTCGTTGCCGCACTGGTGCTGATGCTGCGTGCAGGCCTGCTGATGCACCTGCAGCGCCGCGCCGGCGGCCGCGCCCGACATCGTCCGCTGGCCTCGCTGCTGGCCGAACTGCTGCAGCCCCTGCATCTGCTGCATGCGGCCTGCGTACGGCGCATCCGCTGGCGCACCCGGCTTTACCTGGTGCGGGCCAATGATGATTTCCAGGGTGGCTGAGCCGATGCCCACGCCCGCACCGCAACTGCAACTGGCCTTCCTCACCGGCCAGAGCGATCCGGCGCGCTGTGCGCTGAGCCCGCTGCAACGCGCATTCGGCGATGCCCTGCTGGCACCGGGCCGGGTGCTGCATCCCTGCAATTTCCCTTACGACGCCGCTACGCCCGAACACCGGCCCGCCGCATTGCTGGCAGCCAGCTGGCACAACAGCCGCCATTACCTGCGCTCGCGCCGGCCCGGTTTCGCCGCAGCGCACGCACCGGCACTGGTCCAGCTGCTGCACGCCGCACCGCACACCCTGCTACTGGTTGGCAGCTGCGGGCTGGAGCTGCTGGCCAACCTCACCCTGCCTGCCGCCCTGGCGCAGCGCTGCAGCGTGCTGGCCTACGGGCCGGTCGCACGCCGCGCACCTGCGGTCGCCCACCTGCAGATCCTGGTGGGCCGCCAGGACTGGATCTCGCGCCTGGGCTGGCGGGGTGCACGGCAGTGGGTCGACAGCGGCCACATGGACTATCTGCAGCAGCCGGACGTGCTGGCCATCGCCCGCGACCTGGCCGCGCGCCTGCAGCAGGAACACGCATGAAGATCGAACTGCTCGCCCCGCCGTACAGCGGCCATCTGCACCCGGTCCTCGCCATCGCCCGCCAACTGCAACAGCAGCATGAGGTGACCGTGCTGAGCACGCCCGGCGTACAGGCGGCGATCTCGGCCAGCGGACTCAACGGTGGCGTGCTGCTGTCGGCGGACCAGGAAGCAGCGCTGTGGCAGATCGCCAACCCGCCCAAGCCGGTCAAGGCCAACCCGCTGCGACTGCACGCGCAATTGACCCAGGCCCTGCGGCTGATGGAGCAGATGCGGCAGGCGCTGCAGCAGCGCTGGCAACACGCGCGCCCGGATCTGGCCATCGTCGATTTCACCCTGCCGCCGGCGGGCCTGCTGGCGGCCGAGCTCGGCATCCGCTGGTGGACCAGCCTGCCTTCGCCCTGCGTGCTGGACTGCGTAGACGGCCCGCCGCCCTATCTGGGCGGCCAGGGCCCGGCGCGCACGGGCTGGCAGGCGCTGCAGCATGCCGGCGGTCGGCAGCTGACCCGGCTGTTCAAGCGCGGGGTGCACGCCTGGCAGCGCTCGGCGATGCAGCGGCTGGGCGTGCCATCGATCTATCGCGCCGATGGCAGCGAACGCGTGTATTCCGATGAGTGCATCCTCGCCCTGGGCGTACCGGAGCTGGAATTCCCGCGCACCTGGCCACGCGCGCTGCAGTTCATCGGGCCGATGCTGCACACCCCGCACAGCGTGCATGCGGCGCCGCCGTTCGTGGATGGTGCGCAACACCTGCTGGTCACCGCCGGCACCCACCAGGACTGGATCAAGCCGCGCCTGGCCGAGGCGGCGGCGGCGCTGGCGGTGATGCACCCACAGTGGGAGATCCACGTCAGCGACGGCCACCAGCATGAAACAAGCGATGCATTGCAGCCGCTGCCGAACCTGCACCGGCTGCCGTTCGTCGACTACGCGCGGCACCTGCACCGCTATGACCGAGTGCTGCACCACGGTGGCGCTGGCGTGATGTACCACGCACTGCGCGCCGGCGTGCCATCGCTGGTCCATCCGCTGGATTACGACCAATTCGACCACGCCGCACGATTGCAGGAAGCAGGCGCAGGGCTGTGGCTGCGCGATCTGGATCAGCTGCCGGCGCTGTTCGCGCGTGCGCTGCAGTCCGATGCGTTCCCGGGGCTGGCCGCGCTGCAGGCGTCGGTGCAGCGGCATCTGGCGGTGGAAGCGGTGCTCGACCGCGTCGCGTCGCTGCGGTAGCGCCGGGCCAAGCCCGGCGCAGCTCGCTTGAACGGTAGCCCCGGGCCATGCCCGGCGTAGATCGACCCCGAGAAAGCAAAATGCCCGCAGGTCCAGGACCGACGGGCATCTTCGTTGACACTTCAAACTCTGCTGGCGGAGCGGACGGGACTCGAACCCGCGACCTCCGGCGTGACAGGCCAGCATTCTAACCAGCTGAACTACCGCTCCACATGGGCAGAACTTGTTGGGATCCGGGATGGCGGAGCGGACGGGACTCGAACCCGCGACCTCCGGCGTGACAGGCCAGCATTCTAACCAGCTGAACTACCGCTCCACACTCAAACTTTTACCGCGGTGCTGTGGTGGGTGCTGAGGGTTTCGAACCCCCGACCCTCTCCGTGTAAAGGAGACGCTCTACCGCTGAGCTAAGCACCCCAGCGAGCCGCTTAGTTTACAGCATCCTTCAGGGCCTTGCCAGCCTTGAACGACGGATTCTTCGAAGCAGCGATCTTGATGGTGTCGCCGGTCTTCGGGTTGCGGCCGGTGCGGGCAGCACGGTCGCGGACCTGGAAGGTACCGAAGCCAACCAGGGTGACCGCATCGCCGTCCTTCAGCGCCTTGGTGATGGCAGCAACGACGGCATCGACAGCGCGGCTGGACTCTGCCTTGGTCAGGTCGGCAGCTTCAGCAACGGCATCGATCAATTCGGTCTTGTTCATTCTCTACAACTCCTTTGGCGGTGGGTTCCGCTTATTCGACAGGGAAGCAACCGCACGCCATCTGCATGCGGCCGCCATGTGGAAACGGTTCGCCGAATTCCAGCGATCACCAGACTGCGACCACTCATTCGCGAGTGCTGCTTTTATACCAGTGGCCCTACCCCCACGCAAGCTGGAAAGCCAGCAACGACGCGGGTTTCGGGCCATTGGACAGCGCGTGTCAATGCTTGACGCGCGCGTTTCCACTCGGTTTGGCCTTGCTGCGCACCGTGACACGCTGCGCACTCTTGCGCGCCTTCTTCGGTGCCAACGGACGCTCCAGCGCCAGGTCCAGGACTTCTTCGATGTACTTCACCGGCACGATCTTCAGATCGCGGGTGACGTTGGCCGGGATGTCGGCCAGGTCCTTGCGGTTCTCTTCCGGGATGATGACCGTGCGGATGCCGCCACGCAGTGCGGCCAGCAGCTTCTCCTTCAGGCCACCGATGGCAGTGACGCGACCACGCAGGGTGATCTCGCCGGTCATCGCCACGTCGGCGCGCACCGGCACCCTGGTCAGCATCGACACCAGCGAGGTGACCATCGCCGCGCCGGCACTCGGGCCATCCTTCGGCGTGGCGCCATCGGGCACGTGCAGGTGTACGTCGTGCTTCTGCAGGAAGTCGCTGTCGATGCCAAAGCCCACGGCGCGCGAACGCACCACCGACAGTGCCGCCGAAGCCGACTCCTTCATCACGTTGCCGAGCTGGCCGGTCAGGATCAGCTGGCCCTTGCCCGGCACCAGGGTCGATTCGATCTGCAGCAGGTCGCCACCGACTTCGGTCCAGGCCAGGCCGGTGACCAGGCCGATTTCATTCTCTTCCTCGGCACGGCCGAAGTCGAAGCGACGCACGCCCAGGTACTTGTCCAGGTTCTTGCTGGACACGCTCACCAGCGCCTTCTTCTTCGCGCCCTTCTTCGCCTTCGCTGCCGGCTGCGGGCCAGCCAGCGCGATCTCCTTCACCACCTTGCGGCAGATCTTGGCGATCTCGCGTTCCAGGTTGCGCACGCCCGATTCACGCGTGTAGTAGCGCACGATGTCCTGGATGGCATCACTGCCGATCTCCAGCTCTTCCGGCTGCAGGCCGTTGGCCTTGACCTGCTTCGGCACCAGGTAGCGGGTCGCGATGTTGAGCTTCTCGTCCTCGGTGTAGCCGGGGATGCGGATCACTTCCATGCGGTCCAGCAGCGGGCCGGGAATGTTGAGCGAGTTCGAGGTCGCCACGAACATCACTTCGGACAGGTCCAGGTCCACTTCCAGGTAGTGGTCGTTGAACGCGTTGTTCTGCTCCGGATCGAGCACTTCCAGCAGCGCCGAAGACGGATCGCCACGGAAGTCCATCGACATCTTGTCGATCTCGTCGAGCACGAACAGCGGGTTCTTGCTGCCGACCTTGTTGAGGTTCTGCACGATGCGGCCCGGCATGGAACCGACGTAGGTACGGCGGTGGCCACGGATTTCGGCCTCGTCGCGCACGCCGCCCAGCGACATGCGCACGAACTTGCGGTTGGTGGCCTTGGCAATCGACTGGCCCAGCGAGGTCTTGCCCACGCCCGGCGGCCCGACCAGGCACAGGATCGGGCCCTTCATCTGCTTCACGCGCGACTGCACCGCCAGGTATTCAAGGATGCGCTCCTTGACCTTCTCCAGGCCGTAGTGGTCGGCATCGAGCGTATCCTGCGCGACCTTCAGGTCCTTGCGCACCTTGCTGCGCTTCTTCCACGGCACGCCCAGCAGCCACTCCAGGTAGTTGCGCACGACGGCGGCTTCGGCCGACATCGGCGACATCTGCTTGAGCTTGTTCAGTTCGTTGCGCGCCTTGGCTTCAACCGCCTTCGGCATGCCGGCCTCGGCAATCTTGCGGGCCAGTTCTTCCAGCTCGCCCGGCGCGTCGTCCAGGTCACCCAGTTCCTTCTGGATGGCCTTCATCTGTTCGTTGAGGTAGTACTCGCGCTGGCTCTTCTCCATCTGCGATTTCACGCGGCCGCGGATGCGCTTCTCCATCTGCTGCACGTCGATCTCGCCGTCGACCAGGCCGACCAGCATCTCCAGGCGGTCACCGACGGCCAGCGTTTCCAGCAGGCGCTGCTTGTCGGCCAGGCGCACGCTGATGTGCGCAGCGATGGTGTCGGCCAGGCGCGCCGGCTCATCGATGCCCGACAGCGTCTGCAGCAGCTCCGGCGGCAGCTTGCGGTTGGTCTTCACGTACTGCTCGAACAGCGACATCAGCGAGCGGGCAATCGCCTCGACCTCGCGCGCCTCGCGCTCGTCGGTGGCGTCGATCTCCACGGCCTGGCCATGCAGCGAGCCGTCGCGCTCGTCGACGTGGGTGACCTGCACGCGCGACAGGCCTTCAACCAGCACCTTGATGGTGCCGTCGGGCAGCTTCAGCAGCTGCAGCACCTGCGCCAGCGTGCCGACCTGGTAGAGGTCGGCCGCATGCGGGTCGTCGGTCTCGGCCGACTTCTGCGCCAGCAGCAGGATGCGCTTGTCCGCCTCCATTGCCTGTTCGAGCGCGTGCATGGACTTGTCACGGCCGACGAACAGCGGGATGACCATGTGCGGGAACACCACTACGTCGCGCAGCGGCAGGACCGGCAGGTCGAGGGTTTCACTTGGGGAACGGGCCATGGGGGCTCCAGGGAAGGGGGAAAACCGCCTCCGGGAGGGCATCTTCCGGAGACAAAAAAAGCCGATGGCCCCGTTATGGGGCCATCGGCTTTCAGATGCAAGGCATTCCTTTAAAATCCTTTCCAATCAACAACCTGGAAGGATCACTCGGCGCCTGCGGCCTTCTGTTCAGGGGCCGCCGGGGTCTGGTAGATCAGGTACGGCTCGGACTTGTGCTCGATCACCGATTCGTCCACGACCACCTTGCTGACGTTCTCCTGCGACGGCAGGTCATACATGGTGTCCAGCAGGACCGATTCGACGATGGTGCGCAGGCCACGGGCGCCGGTCTTGCGCTTGAGCGCCTTCCTGGCGATGGCCGACAAAGCGTCCGGACGGAACTCCAGCTCGACGTTCTCCATCTCGAACAGCTTCTTGAACTGCTTGGTGATGGCGTTCTTCGGCTCGGTCAGGATCTTGATCAGGGCCGGCTCGTCCAGCTCCTCCAGGGTCGCGACCACCGGCAGGCGGCCGACGAACTCGGGAATCAGGCCGAACTTGATCAGGTCTTCCGGCTCGACGTCCGCCAGCACCTTGCCCACTTCCTGCTTGCGCTCGCTGCTCTTCACCTTGGCGCCGAAGCCGATGCTGCCGACGTCGGTGGAACGTGCCTGGATCACCTTGTCCAGCCCAGCGAACGCGCCGCCGCAGATGAACAGGATGTTCTTGGTGTCCACCTGCAGGAATTCCTGCTGCGGGTGCTTGCGGCCGCCCTGCGGCGGAACGCTGGCCACGGTGCCTTCGATCAGCTTCAGCAGGGCCTGCTGCACGCCTTCGCCGGACACGTCGCGGGTGATCGACGGGTTCTCGCTCTTGCGCGAGATCTTGTCGATTTCATCGATGTAGACGATGCCCTGCTGCGCCTTCTCGACGTCGTAGTCGCACTTCTGCAGCAGCTTCTGGATGATGTTCTCCACGTCCTCGCCCACGTAACCGGCTTCGGTCAGCGTGGTGGCGTCGGCCATGGTGAACGGCACGTTGAGCAGGCGGGCCAGGGTCTCGGCCAGCAGCGTCTTGCCCGAACCGGTCGGGCCAACCAGCAGGATGTTCGACTTCGCCAGTTCGACGTCGTCGTTCTTCTGCCGGCTCTCGATGCGCTTGTAGTGGTTGTACACGGCCACGGCCAGCGTGCGCTTGGCACGGTTCTGGCCGATCACGTACTGGTCGAGGACCTCGAGGATCTCGCGCGGCTTGGGCAGCGAACTGCGCGCCGACTGCGCCTTTTCCTCAAGTTCCTCACGAATGATGTCGTTGCACAGCTCCACGCACTCATCGCAGATGAACACGCTCGGACCCGCAATCAGCTTGCGCACTTCATGCTGGCTCTTGCCGCAGAAAGAGCAGTAGAGGATCTTGCCGGTGTCCGTGGAACGACCTTGGCGGTCTTCGCTCATGCTTCGCTTACCCAGTTACCCCACCCGCTGAACGGGGGTTCGATTCGAGAATAGCACAGGGCCGAGGGGACACCAGTCCCACCCGACCCTGCAGGAACGAGGCCTCCCTGGCCCCGTGAAGGCCGGTCAGCCGGCCTGGATCGACTCATCCGGACGACGCTCCAGGACCTGATCGACCAGACCGTAGGCCTGCGCCTCGAAGGCGCTCTTGAAGTTGTCGCGCTCGGTATCACGGGCGATCGTCTCCAGCGACTGGCCGGTGTGCTTGGCCAGCACCTCGTTCAGGCGCGAACGCAGGGTCAGGATCTCGCGCGCGTGGATGTCGATGTCGGTGGCCTGGCCCTGGTAGCCACCCAGCGGCTGATGGATCATCACGCGCGAGTTCGGCAGCGCATAGCGCTTGCCGGCTTCGCCCGCGGCCAGCAGCAGGGCGCCCATCGAGGCGGCCTGGCCGATGCAGGTGGTGCTCACATTCGGCTTGATGTACTGCATGGTGTCGTAGATCGCCATGCCGGCGGTGACCACGCCACCCGGCGAGTTGATGTAGATGTTGATGTCCTTTTCCGGGTTTTCCGATTCCAGGAACAGCAACTGCGCCACCACCACGTTGGCCATGTGATCGTCGATCGGGCCCACGAGGAAGATCAGGCGCTCCTTCAACAGGCGCGAATAGATGTCGTAGGCACGCTCGCCGCGGCTGGTCTGCTCGACCACCATCGGAACCAGGTTCAGGGCTTTGGTTCGGTTGTCCATTACGTGAGGTACCTATCTTGGGGGGCAACAACCCCGCGCCGGCAAAGGCGCGGGGCATCCGGTGATCCGCCCGGGCTTACTGGCGGATCGCGTCCTGGAACGACAGCTTCTCTTCGGTGTGCTGGGCACGCTCGGCGATCCAGTCGATCACCTGCTCTTCCATCACACGGTTCTGCAGGCCAGACATCAACTGGGGGTCGTTGCGGTACATCTCAATGACCTGCTCCGGCTCTTCGTAGGTCGAAGCGATCAGACGCATCGTTTCATTCAGGCGCTTGGCTTCCAGACGCAGGTCGTTGATGCGGGCCACTTCACCGACCAGCAGGCCGACCAGCACGCGCTTGGCGGCAGCGTCCTTGAAGCCCTCGTGGGCATCGGCCGGGATCTCGCCGACGTTCTGGCCGTTACGGCGCAGCTGCTCGACCTGCTGGGCCAGCATGGCGCGGGCTTCGTTTTCGACCAGGCGCGGCGGCATTTCGACCGAGGAGTAGGCCGCGATCAGCTGCTCGCCCACTTCGCGGCGCAGGCGGTTCATCAACGCACCCTTCAGCTCGCGCTCCAGGTTGGCGCGGATGTCGCTGCGGA
Source organism: Stenotrophomonas sp. YJH_SMC_94-11 (assembly GCF_059370435.1). Taxonomy (NCBI): domain Bacteria; kingdom Pseudomonadati; phylum Pseudomonadota; class Gammaproteobacteria; order Lysobacterales; family Lysobacteraceae; genus Stenotrophomonas; species Stenotrophomonas sp. YJH_SMC_94-11. Next base: position 100,144 of record NZ_JCAFTR010000009.1, read on the forward strand.
ACTGCTCCACATCGCCGCCCTTCACGCCGAAGCTCTTGATGAAGGCTTCGTCGACCGCCGGCACGATCGGCTCGGAGACCTCGGTGACCTTGACGGTGACCTGCACGGTCTTGCCGGCCAGCACCGGCACGCGCCAGTCAGCCGGGAACTCGACGTCCAGGGTCTTCTCTTCGCCCTTGGCCAGGCCGACCAGGCCCTTCTCGATGGTGTCGAACATCATGCCCTGGCCGAGCACGATCGAACCCTTCTCGGTGCCCTCGGCCGGCAGGCGCTCTTCGCCGGCCTGCGACCAGGTTTCCACCGCGACCAGGTCACCGTCCTGCGCGCCACGGCTGACCGGGGCCCAGGTACGACGCTGGTTCTGCAGGTTCTCGATCATCTGGTCGATGTCGGCGTCGGTGATCTCGGCGGTGTGGCGCACGACGGTCAGCTTGCTGACGTCGATGTCGCCGAAGTCCGGCACCACTTCCACGGTGGCGACGAAGGAGAACTCACCCTCGTCGCCCTTGTCGATGCGCGGGCTGCCGACGATGCGCAGGTCGTGCTCGCGCACGGCCGCATCGAAGGTTTCGCGCAGCAGGCCGTCCAGCGCCTCGCCACGGACCTGCGCGCCGAAGCGCTGCTCGATCACCTTGGCCGGCACCTTGCCCGGGCGGAAACCCTTGATGCGGGTGGTACGGGCGATTTCGCCGAGGCGGCCGACGATGTGGCTCTGCAGACGCTCTTCCGGCAGCGAGAAGCTCAGGCGGCGTTCCAGGTTGCCGGTGGATTCGATCGAAGCTTGCATGTTGACTCCTGCCACCGGTGGCCCAGGCCCCCGGCTCGATGATTGGGATGAAACGGTTGTAAGGACGCGACGTCTGGGACGCGCCTGCTTGCCGCAGCCCTTTAGTTTCGCCCAATTCGGCTTGCACTGCCAGCGCGTGCCGGTCAAGGGGGCGCAGATGGCCCGATCAGGGCGGGGACAGGCCGGCACTGGTGCGAAAGGGGGGACTCGAACCCCCACGCCTTGCGGCACTGGAACCTAAATCCAGGGCGTCTACCAATTCCGCCACTTTCGCGTGGCCGGCGCAGGTGTTCATTGTCGCAGGCGATGACGGGAAGCGGAAGGCCTGCACAAAACTGAACATGGCAATTGTGCGCAGCCCGCGCGTTGAACCACCCCGGCGAGCGCAAGCTCATCCGGGGTGGCGGGGGTCACTGCTGCGGCCTGGCCTTGGCCGACGCCGTATCGGCACCCTGCCCGGCTGCAGGATCCACCTCGCGAATCTCCGCGCCCCCGTCGCCGGTGCGCCGCAGGGCCGCCGACTCCGGTGTGGCCTTGCGCACATCCACCGAACCATCCGCATTGCGCTGCACGTCCACCGCATCGGGCAGGGCCTCCCGCTCTGCCGGCTGAGCCAGCTGCATCTGCATGGCCTCACCGACCGGGCGTGCAGGAGCGCTCTCCGTGCCAGCATCGCGTTCGACGGTCTGCGCGGGATCGTCGGCGGGCGCGCAGGCCGCCAGTGCCAGCAACGCGAAGGAAACCCACAGCGTGCGGTGCAATCGATTGATATGAGCCATCAACATCGTCCTTCGTGCATGCGCCGTCGGCGCGGAAGATCCATTGGGTGCGATGCAGGACACGATGCGGTGAGATGCAGCGCACAGCATTGAAAACACTGATGACGTGTATGCCGCTGATTTCAGCATTGCTTCAGTCGATCCACGCCAGGCGTGGATGAAATCCCCCAGCGAACAGGCAAGAAAAAAGCCACTTGGCGAACCAAGTGGGAAGCTGCCGCGCATTCGCGCCGCAGCCCCACGCTTTGCGCGGCAAAGCGCGGGCCCCACTTCATCAGCCGCCACTTCCCCGCGGCTTCGCCGCGCCCCCTTGACTCAAGGGGGCTCCACTCCAGCCAGCACCGCTGGCATCTGCAGATGCCCCCCAGCGAACAGGCAAGAAAAAAGCCACTTGGCGAACCAAGTGGCTTTCGTCTGGTGGGCTGTCAAGGATTCGAACCTTGGACCTATTGATTAAGAGTCAACTGCTCTACCAACTGAGCTAACAGCCCGAAATCGGGGCGCGAATTATGACCCGATCCGCTCGGTGGGTGCAAGCACTTTTTTCAACGTGGTTGAAACCAGCACTGCGGGGCCCGCTCCTGCTGCAGATCCACGCCAAACGGGTTCTGCAACGCGTGATCCATCGGAACGATGGGAGTCACACCTATAAGAAAAAAGCCACCTGGCGTACCAGGTGGCTTCTGTCTTGGTGGGCCGTCAAGGATTCGAACCTTGGACCTATTGATTAAGAGTCAACTGCTCTACCAACTGAGCTAACGGCCCGTGAAACTCAGACGCACATTGTAGCGTGCTTTCTGTTTATTGCAATACCGTTTCGGCTGCGCCGATGCGGTTGAATCAGTGGGGTGGCTGAGGGGATTCGAACCCCCGACCACCGGAATCACAATCTGATTCCGCTGATCTTGAACCCCAGCAAGTGCAAGCACTTACGAGACGCACAGCGTAACAGGTGACATCACGGGTGACAACTAGGTGACGCCTAGTGCCGTCACAGGTGACGCGAGGTGACGCCGAATAAAGTGGTCATCTTCGGCGGACCTCTCCTAGGACAACCATTCAGAACTACTCATTGCTGTTCACCACCGAGGACTACTACAGTTCCACATAGGTCCACCCAGGACCAACAACCGAACCACTCAGGACCGTACCGGGCAGCCCCCGGTGCGGTCCTCCCGTTTTGACTTTTGCATCCCCCGAGGGCAAACGATGACGACTTGGCAAGAGAACGACCTGCACGCCGCCCAGCTCGAACTGGAGAAGGAAAGCACCAGCCTGGGCATTGCCCGCTACGAGAAGATCAGGGAGCAGCGCCAGGAGGCCGAGACCGGCCCCGGCCGCAAGCTGGTCATGGAGAGCATCGACGCCACCGCCGCCGCGATCATGGCGTTCGTGGCCGAAGCCGACACCGGCAAGCCGGGCAAGCGCCACGCCGCCCTCAAGTTCATCCGCCACCTGAACCCCCACGCCCTCGCCTATCTGACCAGCTTCACCTGCGTCAACGCGCTGGTCGCCGATCACCGCAAGGCGGTGTCCGTGGCGATCACCCTGGGCCACGAGGTAGCCAACGAGATCAACTTCTCCCTGCTCCGCGAGAAGCACCCCGGCCTGTACCGGGTGGTCCAGGAGCAGCTCAAGAAGTCCACCTCGGCCCGGCACTCCACCGCCGTCATGCGGCACGTCATCGCCGACGCCGAGTTCGCCCCCGAGGACGACAAGCGCCTCTACCTGTCCGACAAGGACGCGCTGCTGGTGGGCATGAAGCTCATCGAGCTGTTCGTCGAGGCGACCGGGCTGGTCGAGCTGGTCACCGTGGCCGAGCGTGGCAAGCGCCACCTGCTCATCGCCGGGAATCAGAAGGTGCTCGACTGGCTGACCAAGGCCCACGACAGCGCCGCCCTGTACCAGCCGGTGCTGATGCCGATGGTCGTCCCGCCCCGTCCGTGGACCACGCCCCGCGACGGCGGCTACCTGACCGACATCGGCGGCCGGGCTGACCTCGTGCGTACCCGCAACCGCGCCTACAAGCGCGAGCTGGCGCTGGTCGATATGCCCAACGTCTACCAGGCCCTCAACGCCATCCAGGCAACCGCCTGGAAGGTGAACGTGCCCGTCCTGGAGGTCATGCGCGAGCTGTGGAACGCAGGCGGCGGTGTCGCCGGGCTGCCGGAGCGCGAGCTGATGGACCTGCCGAGCCGCCCTGCCCTGCTGGAGACCGACCCGGACTACTTCAAGGAGCACCACGCCGACGAGTTCAAGGAATGGAAGCGCGACCGCGCCAAGGTCTACGAGGCCAACGCGCGCAGCGTGTCCACCCGCCTCGCCGCCGCGCAGAAGATCGCCCTTGCGGAGAAGTTCGCCGAGTACCCCGCGATCTACTTCCCGCACAACCTCGACTTCCGCGGCCGGTGCTACCCCCTGCCCCCGACGCTGACCCCGCAGGGTGATGATGCGGCCAAGGGCCTGCTGACGTTCGCCCAAGGCGTGCCGCTCGGCGAGGACGGTGCCTACTGGCTCGCCATCCACGTCGCCAACTGCTTCGGCGTGGACAAGGTGTCGTTCGAGGAGCGCGTGGCCTGGGTGCGCGAGCACGAGGAGCAGATTCTCGACAGCGCCCTCGATCCGCTGGACGGCCAACGCTTCTGGATGGACGCCGACAGCCCGTTCTGCGCGCTGGCCGCGTGCTTCGAGTGGCTCGGCTACAGCCTCAACGGCCGCGATCACGTCTCCCATCTGCCCATCGCGCTCGACGGCTCCTGCAACGGCCTCCAGAACTTCTCGGCCATGCTCCGCGACTCCGTGGGCGGCGCAGCCACCAACCTGATCCCGCAGCCGAAGCCCGCCGACATCTATTCGCGCGTGAAGGACGTGGCCCAGGAGAAGCTGCGCGCCCGTGCCGAGAGCGGCGACCCGCTGGCGATCAAGCTGGACGGCCAGCTCACCCGTGACATCGTGAAGCAGCCGGTGATGACGCTGCCCTACGGCGTCACGAAGTCGGGCATGCGCGCCCAGGTGCTCTCCAAGTTCAAGAAGCTGGGCATGGAGGACGATTGGGAGACCGCCGAGTACCTGGCGACCCTGCTGTGGGAGTGCATTGGCGAGGTGGTGATCGCAGCCCGCGCGGCGATGGACTGGCTGCGTGACGCCTCCAAGGTCGCCTCGTCGGCCGACCTGCCGGTGAGCTGGACGACCCCTGCCGGCTTCCCGGTCCTCCAGGAGTACCGCGAGGAGGAAGGCGTCCGCATCCGGCCGCACGTCGGAGGCCGCGAGGTGAATTTAGTGGTCAACATCGGCGGTACTAAGCTCGACCGTCGCAGGCAGACCCTCGGGATCAGCCCGAACTTCGTCCACTCCTGCGACGCCAGCCACATGATGCTGACCACCTGCCTCGCGGCAGAGAACGGCATCGAGTCGTTCGCAATGATCCACGACTCCTACGGTACGCACGCAGGCCAGGCAGCAATCCTCGCCGCCGCACTCCGACAGGCGTTCGTCGATCAGTACAGCGGCGACGTACTGGCCGACTTCCGACAGCAACTCGTCGAGCAGCTCCCGCCAGAAGCGGCAGAGAAACTCCCACCCCTCCCGCCGCATGGCGACCTGGACCTCAGCCTGGTGCTGGAGTCGCGCTATTTCTTTGCCTAGTCCACCCCCCTTTGGCAATTGATACCCCAAACGAGAACATCCACATGAGCATCAACTACCAGCACGCACTGAACACCTACGTTGCTCAGGACCACTTCGGTGTGGTCCTCGGCATCTACAACCCGGCCGAACACGGCACGGTCGAGGAGTTCAAGCACCGCATGACGGAGCTGCACGCAGGTGCGTGATCGCGTCATCGACGGACTGCACTCACGTTCTGCCGAGAGCGCCGCACGCGGCGCTTTCGTCGTGATCGACAGCGTGCAGTCCCTCGGCCACCCGGCCGATCAGGTGATCGGCTTGGCGTGTGCCTTCAAGAACTTCTGCGAAGTGCTCAGCCTCGATCCGATGGAAGTGCTGCGGGTCGTCTCGCGCATGGAGCAGGACTGCCGCTACCGGCAGGTCAACACCCTCAACGCCGTGCGCCGCTACGCGGAGCGCGAGCTGAAACCGCACTACCCGTGATGCGTGACCCGATCACCGACGCCTTCATCGACGAGGCGCTCATCGGCTTCGACATCGACGAAGCCTTCGGCATTTCCGCCGACACCCCGCTGACCGCCGCCGCTGACCTGTGGCGCGCGGGCATCTATCTCCCGACCAACTACGAGACCGACAACTGATGGCAACCAAGAAGCGCGAACGATTCGTCTCCCCCAAGGGCACCGCAGTGTGGCCGCGCCTGAACGAACCGGACACCAAGTTCAAGCCGGAAGGCGAATACACCGTGAGCCTGGCGTTCGACCCGAACGACAAGGACTTCAAGGCGCTGGCGAAGAAGCTGGAAACCCGGCGCGACGAGCTGTTCCAGGAGTTCCTGAGCGAGAACCCGAAGAAGAAGAAGGGTGCCGAAGTGGCCCCGGTGTTCACCGAAGAAACCGACGAGAACGGCGATGACACCGGCCGCGTGCTGGTGAAGTTCAAGATGAAGGCCAGCGGCGTCAGCAAGCGCACCGGCAAGAAGTTCACCATGCGCCCGGACATCTTCGACGCCCGCGGCAAGAAGATCGACAACCCGCCGCAGATCGGCGGCGGCAGCGAACTCAAGGTCTCCTACGAGATCGGCGGCTCGTTCGTCGAATCGGCCAAGAAGTTCTACCTGACCTGCTACATGGTCGCCGTCCAGGTGATCGAGCTGGTCGAGTTCGGCCAGCGCAACGCCAAGGACTACGGCTTCGGCGAGGAGGACGGCTACGAGGCCGCCGACAGCGCGCCGTTCAGCGACAGCGATGACGACTCGGACGACGACAGCGACTCCGACGACGAGGGCGATGACGGCGACTACTGATCCGCTGTCGGTCATCGTGGACACCGCGAGGGGGGCCGAGCATTTGGCCTCCCTCACGTTCCCGTTTGACCCGGTGCCCGCCTCGCGCCCGAAGGTTTCGCGCTGGGGCGTCTACTACGGCAAGACCTACAAGACCTGGAAGGAAGCCGCAGAGAAGCATCTGCCAGCCGGTGACCTGGACCTGTCGCCGACCGATCCGGTTTTAGTGGTCATCATCGCGGTATGCAAACGCGCCAAGACCTCGAAGGCCGCGTTTCCCAAGGGCGACGTGGACAACCTCGCCAAGGGGCCGATGGACGTTGTGACCAAAGCCACCGGCTATTGGGCCGACGACAAGCAAGTCATGTGGCTGCTCTCCGGTAAGCGCTGGGCGCAGCCGGACGAAGAACCACGCACCGAAGTCCACCTCTACAAACTCTAAGTGCGCCTCAAACCTCTGGAATCGGTAGAGGCGCTGTTCGTCCTCGCCAGCATGACCCGCCCCGAGCAGGTCACGACCGGCGAAGAACTCGCACGCCTGCACCGCTCGCAGGGCTACTCGAAGATCGCCGTCCACTTCGTCATCGAACGTGACGGCTCGATCTACGACGGTCGCCCGCTGAATCAGCCCGGCGCTCTCGCCGGTAAGCACAACCAATCCGCATACCAAGTCTGCCTCCTGGGCGGCGTCAACGACGCCATGCAGCCCGAGGACAACTTCACCGAAGCCCAACACGCCGCGCTGCGACGCCTGCTCGCCGCCTACGGCAAGCCCGTCGTGTGGGCACCTGACTTCCCTCGATAGGAGAACCCAACGTGAAACCGCTGCCCCCGCAAACCCAGGTCGTCCTGGATCACCTGCGTCGCCACTCGCACCTGACCTCGTGGCAGGCCGAAGGCGTCTACCGCATCCGCCGCCTTGCCTCGCGCGTCGATGAGCTGCGCGCTGCTGGCTTCGAGATCGAAACGCAGACCTGCGAGGACGCCTCGGGGCAGCGGTACACGCGCTATCGCCTGTCGCGCCGTCAGCGCCGCAGCAAGGCTCCGCTCCTGGAAGCGCGCCGCGCTCCGAAGCAGTACCGCGTCGATGCGCTGCTCCAGCTGTATCGCAACTACTGCACCGACGAGCTGGGCCTCGACGCCAACGATGCGACCGAAGAAGTCGCCGCATTCACCAAGTTCCTGCTGGAGAAGAACGCATGACCAACACTGCCACCACCGTCATTCCGTCCGCGATGCGCCTGGCTTTCGAGCGCGCATGGGCGAGCGCCGACAAGCCCTTCCGCGGCCTGGGCCGCACCGTCAAGGGTGCGCTGAATCGTCGCCTCGGCATTTCCTACCGCAAGCGCATGTGGTCCGTGGAGCGTGCAAAGCGCTGACTCCGAATACCTCCACAAAGAGCCGTGCCCGAACTGCGGCAGCAAGGACAACCTTGCGCGCTACAGCGACGGGCACGGCTACTGCTTCGGCTGCGGTCACTACGAGCCAGCCGAAGGCGAGGAGGTCTCTCAACCCACCAGCAGGAAAACCATGAGCGACTTTGCGAAGGGTGAACCGCAAGCCCTGGCGAAGCGCGGTATCACTGAGGAAGCATGCCGTAAGTACGGCTACTGGATCGGCAAGGACAAGCACGGCAAGACCGTGCAGATCGCCAACTACAAGCGCGATGGCGGCATCGTCGCGCAGAAGCTCCGCTACCCCGACAAGAAGTTCTCGTTCATCGGCGACTCGAAGGCGTGCGGGCTGTTCGGCCAGCACCTCTACGAACCGGGGCGACGCCTCGTCATCACCGAAGGCGAGATCGACGCGCTCTCCGTGGCGCAGGCACTCGGCCTCCGCTGGCCGGTGGTGTCCGTCCCGAACGGGGCGCAAGGCGCAGCCAAGTCCATCAAGCGCGAGCTGGAGTGGGTCAACGGCTTCGACGAGGTTGTGCTCATGTTCGATATGGACGAACCGGGCCAGGCCGCCGCGCAGGAAGTGGCGCTGCTGCTGACTCCCGGCAAGGCCAAGATCGCACAGCTCCCAGCGAAAGACCCGAACGAGCTGCTCCAGCGTGGCGACGCCGAGGCGATCACTCGCGCCATCTACGAAGCGCAGACCAAGCGCCCCGATGGCGTGGTGACGTTCGGCTCCCTCAAGGAGAAGGCACTCAAGCCGGTCTCGATGGGCATGCCCTGGCACGACCCGCGCCTCACCGCGCTGACCTACGGCAAGCGGTACGGCGAGGTCTACACCTTCGGCGCAGGCACCGGCATCGGCAAGACCGACTGGCTGATGGAGGAAGCAGCCTTCATCGCGCAGGAAACCGGCGACCGTGTTGGCCTGTTCTTCCTAGAGCAGCAGCCGGTCGAGACGGCGAAGCGCATGGCAGGCAAGGTTGCAGGCCGCCGCTTCCACGTTCCCGATGGGAGCTGGACGCAGGAGGAACTGGAAGCCGCGTTCGAGATTCTCGACAAGGGCCAGGTGTTCATCTACGACCACTTCGGCTCGTCCGAGTGGGACGTGATCGAAGCCAAGATGGCCCACATGGTCGTCGCCGAGGGCGTCAAGCACATCGTCCTCGACAACCTCACGTCGTTCGCGGCCGGTGCCGAGGACGAGCGGAAGATGCTGGAGGACACGATGGCGAAGATCGCGCAGTTCGCGCAGCGCCACCTCATCTGCATCTACCTGGTCTCGCACCTCGCCACGCCGGAAGGCAAGCCCCACGAGGAAGGCGGGCGCGTGATGCTCCGTCACTTCAAGGGCAGCCGCGCCATCGGCTTCTGGACGCACTTCGCCTTCGGCCTGGAGCGCAACACGCAGGCCGAGAACGAGGCCGAGCGCAACTGCACGACCTTCCGCGTCCTCAAGGATCGCTTCACCGGCCAGTCGAACGGCCAGGTTCTCTACTACAGCTACGACCACGCATCCGGCCGTCTGCTCAATGCAGATGCTCCGGGCGAATACGGCGACTTCGCCGACGAGTCATCCGATGTATCCACCTCCGACTACTGACGGCCGCTCGGTCGTCGGCTTCATCCCAGCTGATGCTCCGCTCTCCTTCGCTGAGAGCCTCGTTCTCCCCTACCAACTCCCGCGCTCCGACCAAGCCTGCCGTGTCATGTACGGCAAGCCAGGGCGGCGCGTGGTCATCCACATCAAAGCCGAGGAACTACCCCAATGAAAGAGATCGTCGCCATCGCAATCGACCTGCTGACCGCCCCGTTCCGCAAGGACACCGTGACCGACGTGGTGAAGGTGCTGGAGGGCCAGGTGGACAAGCTGTTCAAGATCAGCGCCGACCGCATCGCCACCGCCTCGACGCTGCGCGACAAGGCCGATGTCCTGCACTCGCAGGCCGACGAGCACGAGGAAGAAGCCGAGCGCGCACTGCGCGTCGCCGAGCGCTTCACCAACCTGATCCGCTAAGGGACCAACCATGACTGCCGAGCAACACGCTCGGTCCCTGTTCGACGTGTTGCCGGCCGAAGTCCGCCACCTGGTCATCCTGGGTGGCGGAAGCCTGCGCGCGTTCTACGACGGGACCGAAATCAAGGACATCGACTGCTTCTTCGTGTCACTTGCGAGCTACACCTACGTGGCCGCGTACCTGAGCGGCCGTAGCGACTGGACCAGCGAAGCCGCTCCGAACGGTATCCGCAACTTCCGCTCGCCCGAGGGTCACCTCGTGAGCCTGATCGGCTTCGAGTTCGGCACGCCGCACGAGCACTGCGCCCGCTTCGATCTGCGGTGCTGCGCCCATGTCGCCATCTACGAACCCAGCACCGACGAGGTGGTGGTCGTATCCCTCGAAGGCGCGGTTGCCGACGCATCGGAGAAGCTGCTGTTCGTGCTGAACAACAACGGCACCGAGCGCACCATCCGCCGCATCACGCACTACGTCGAGGACTACGGCTACACGCTGCATCCCGACCAGCCCGAGCAGGACGAACTGTTCGAGGACGACGACTTCTCCGGCCACGCGCCGCAGGGCGTCCACACGCCGCCGAAGGCCCCCGAGCCGGAGTACATCCTCCGCGCCCGCCGCCGCGTCCGCGCAATCCCCGTAACCAACCACGGCTACCCGTAAGGAGGACCGCCGTTGATCCTCGTATTCGACTGCGAGACCAATGGCCTCCTCGACGAACTTGACACGATCCACTGCATTTCCCTCCAAGAGGTAGATGAGACCGGCGCACCGCGCGGTCCCATCCTGTCCGCCAACGATCACGGCACGGGCGAAATGACAGTCCGTCAGGCCGTCGAGAGGCTCAAGAAGGCCAAGCGCGTTGTCGGCCACAACATCGCCGGATTCGACATTCCGGCTATCGCCAAGGTGTTCCCGGACTTCAAGGTCCAGGCGTACTTCGACACGCTGCTGATGTCCACGCTGGTCTACCCGGACCTCAAGGACCGCGACTTCAAGGCCCGCAAGAAGCAGGGAGCGAACCCGGTGTTGCCGGGCAAGCTGATCGGCCGTCACTCCCTCGAAGCGTGGGGCTACCGCCTCGGCCGCTGGAAAGGCGACTACGCGGCGCAGATGGCCGCACGCGGCCTCGACCCCTGGGCACAGTGGTCTCAGGAAATGGACGACTACTGCGACCAGGACGTTGCGGTCACGCAAGCGCTGTTCGCGTTGTTGATGAGCAAGGGCCTCCCCACCGAGGCCATCGAGCTGGAGCAGGCCGTCGCGCCGATCCTCTCGCGTCAGCAGCGCTACGGCTACCTGTTCGATCAGGAGAAGGCGCGTGAGCTGGAGTGCATCCTCGTGTCCCGGCGCACTGCGCTGGAGGCCGAGCTGCGCAAGGTCATTCCGCCGTGGAAGGTGGTGAAGCGCAAGTTCGTACCGAAGCGCGACGACAAGCGCCGCGGTTACGTCAAGGGCGTGGAGGTCACGACCTACAAGGACGTGGTGTTCAACCCGGCAAGCCGCCAGCACATCGCTGACCGCTTGACTGCAATGTACGGCTGGCAGCCCCAGGAGTTCACCGAGAAGGGCCAGCCGAAGATCGACGAAGAAGTCCTGGGCGCGCTCAAGTTCCCGATCATCCCGCTCCTGCTGGAGCACTTCATCGTCAACAAGCGCCTCGGCCAGCTCGCCGAAGGCGACGAGGCGTGGCTCAAGGCCATCAAGAAGGACGGCCGCATCCACGGCAGCGTGAATCAGAACGCAGCGGTGACCGGCCGCATGACGCACTCGAAGCCGAACATCGCTCAGGTGCCGAAGGTCCAGCACTCGAAGGAGAAGGGAATCCTCAAGGGCCAGGAAGGCGGCTACGGATTCGAGTGCCGCTCGTTGTTCTGCGTCCCAACAGGGAAGCTCCAGGTCGGCGCGGACGCCTCGGGATTGGAGCTGCGCTGCCTGGCGCACTTCATGGCAAAGCACGACGGCGGCGAGTACGCCAAGGTCATCCTCGAAGGCGACATCCACTCCGTCAACCAATCGGCGGCAGGACTGCCCACCCGCGACAACGCCAAGACCTTCATCTACGCCTTCCTCTACGGGGCAGGCGACGCGAAGCTCGGCTCCATCGTGGGTAAGGGTCGCCAGGCCGGGGCGAAGCTCCGCTCGAAGTTCCTGGCCGGGCTGCCTGCGCTGGAGAAGCTGGTACGCGGGGTCAAGAAGCGCGCGGCCGAGAAGGGATACCTGATCGGTCTCGATGGCCGGAAGCTGCACATCCGCAGCGACCACGCCGCGCTCAACACCCTGCTCCAGTCGGCCGGTGCGCTGGTGATGAAGAAAGCCCTGGTGATCCTCGACGCCGACCTGCAAGCCGCAAGGTTGGTGCCGGGCGTCCACTACGAGTTCCTCGCCAACGTCCATGACGAGTGGCAGATCGAAGTGGACGAGGACAAGGCCGAGTTCGTGGGCAAGACCGCACAGGCTGCCATCCGCAAGGCTGGCGAATACTTCGGCTTCCGCTGTCCGCTCGATGGCGAGTTCAAGATCGGAAGGAATTGGGCCGAGACGCACTGACCCGCGGCAAGCGGGACATTGCACTCGCCCTGGTGCGCCAAGCGAAACGCCGGGCAGCAAGGAAGGGACTGCCGTTCGACCTCACGTCGGACGACATCGTGGTCCCCGACTTCTGCCCGGCGCTGGGCATCCCGCTGTACCGCGCTGTCGGGCGCAAGGCCCAAGGCCCCAACTCACCCACGCTCGACCGCATCGAACCTGACCTCGGCTACGTCCGGGGCAACGTGCGCGTGATCTCCGCACGCGCGAATCAGATCAAGTCCGACGCGACTCCCTCGGAGCTTCTGCGAGTCGCCTGTTACGTCCAAGAGAACCGATGAACCCAACCAACATCCTGCGCGCCCTCGCGGCGCTGCTGGTCGTTGCCGCGCTCGCGGCTGGCGGCTTCGCAGCCTGGAAGTACACCGCAATGGCCCAGCGCGTGACGGAGCTGGAGGAGTCGGCAAAGGAACTGGCCGACCTCAAGCAGACCGTCGAGACCCTCAACCGCGAAGCCGTGCGCCGCTCTGCCTTCGATGCAGCGCTGCGGAACGCCCGCGCCACCACCAACCGCTCTGTGGAGATTGCAGCAAATGCTGACCCGGAAACTGGCGATTACCTGTCTCGCCGCATTCCTGACGAGCTGCGCCGCGCACACCTCGAAAGTCGTGCCGGAGCAGTTCCTCCAGCCGACCGTCATTGAGGGCACGCACTCCTCACTCGACGCCGTGATGGCTGACCCGACCACCACCACCTACGACCTCTACCGCTTCGGCGGCAACGCCGAGGACGGCCTCCTGCGCTGCAACGCCGACAAGGCGAGCGCCCTGGAAGTCCTCAAGGAATCGAACCGATGAACGAGAATCAGCTTCGCGTGCATTTCATTGGCGGCCCCGCTGACGGCGATGTCCGCTTGATCGCTCCGTGTACTACCTACCGCGTGGCTGTGCTCGAACACCAGCCCGAGGTTCACGCCTACAACGCCAAGTGCCCGTGCTGCACGGAGCGCATGCTGCGCCCCGTGGAGTGGAACACCGCGATCTACTTCATCCGCCGCGTTGGCGAGAAGTGCTGGGTCGCCGTACACGAGAGCATGGCATGAAGCGCGCACTTCTGATCCTGGCGCTGTGCGCTGGCCTCGCTGCGTGCGACATGAAGCCTTGGCCGCCACGCGCCGATTACGGCTCGTGCCTGAAAGGACACACCGAGAGTGGCCTGATGCTGATCCCAAACAGCAATGGCGGATTCTCGTACATCCCCACCAGCGATTACGTCTGCGACGAGTACGAGTACCCGCTCGGCGACGGCCCGGAGTACCAGGCCGGAATGAAGCGCTACGCCGCCGAGCTACAGGCGTGGTATGAGCGTCACCCGGAGAAGCGGCCATGACTTCCTACGTGACCTATCGGCCACCGCATGCGGCCGGTTCCTGGGTCATCGGCGGCAACTTCTTCGTGCAGGTCAAGGAGCGTCCGAACTGGCTGCACCGCTGGTTCGCGCTGGCGTTCCTGGGATGGCAGTGGGTGGACGCATGAACAAGCGCGGCCCCCTGCTGCTGATCGACGCCGACGTGCTGCGCTACCAGCTCGCGTTCTCGAACACCGCGAACATCGACTGGAACGGCGACGGCAACAAGGTCGAAGCGATCCAGCCCGAGCGCGCGAAGGCGAAGCTGGAGGACTACATCGACGAGATCGTCGAGAAGTTCGGCGCGCGTGATTACCTGCTGGCCCTGTCCTGCAAGAAGCACAACTTCCGCAAGGACATCGACCCGACCTACAAGCTCAACCGCGCCAGCAAGGACAAGCCTGCCCTGTGGTACGTGCTCGACGAGTTCGTATACGACGAGTTCGGCGACAAGATCGTGGAGATCGAGAACCTGGAAGGTGACGACGTGCTGGGCCTGCTGGCCTCGCACCCGAATCCGAAGCGCGCGCCAGGTAGCCGCATCGTCGTGTCCATCGACAAGGACATGCAGACGATCCCCGGCATCCGTCTCTACAACCCCAACCGTCCCGACGTGGGCGTCCGGCCGATCTCGGCTCACGACGCTGACCTGTTCTGGATGAAGCAGGTGCTCACGGGCGACCAGGTGGACAACTACCCCGGCTTCCCCGGCATCGGCCACAAGGGCGCGGACGAGCTGCTCATGCCAATCCACGAGGCGTACCGCGATGCGTCCGTCGAGGAGCACCTCGGCGCGCTGTGGAACACCGTCGTCACCACCTACACCACCCGCATCCCCCGCGGCGGCACCGAGCCGCTGTCGAAGCACGATGCGATCCGCCAAGCACGCCTCGCGCGAATCCTGCGCTACGGCGACTACAACCCCAAGACCAAGGAAGTGAAGCTGTGGAAACCCTGATCCTGTTCATCACCATCGTCGCCGTGCTGGCCGTGCTGTTCGCCTTCGTCGCCTACGGCGCTGCCTGGCTGTGGTGGCGCAGCCTCAACACCCTCGAACGTGCCATGTACCGCGACGCCGCCAGTATCAAGCTGTGGCCCGCTGCTGTCGGCGCTGTCGGCGTTGCTTGGCTGGTCGCACGCTCGCTCGCGTGACGATTAGCCCCGCTTGGCCCTAGCGTTCTCCCAATCAGCAATTAATTCGTCCCGGACGTGATCCGCTGCAACCGGACGCACAACCTTGTCATGCAAAAACACTGTGACTGTCGGTTTGCCGTCAGCGGTCTCGCCGCCGACCACCTTGAGATTTACCAGCGACTGCACCCTATTGACGAGATTGTCGTGGTCTTGCTGAGCCTTAGCGGGAGGGGAATGCTCGTAACTCGCCTCAGCGGCTACGAAGCCGTAAATCCTGTCTGCGTAGTTCTGTTGCGTGTGCGTTACTTGTTCGTATTCGGCGTACTCGATCCCGTCCATAAGCGGCTCCTTTTCTGACCGCTGAGTATGCGGCATTAACATCCCTGTTGGTAACTGGCCCGCTTCGTGCGGGCCTTTCCTTTTCTGGAGTCCCCATGAAGATCATCGGAATTACCGGCCGCGCCCGTAGCGGCAAAGACACCCTGGCCGAGTTCCTGGTCAGCGACCACGGCTTCGTGAAGCTGTCCTTCGCGGCCCCGATCCGCGCCTTCGTGGCGGACATCACCGGCCTGCCGGTGTCCGCGATGGAGGACGGCCCGCTCAAGGAGGAGCCGCTCGACTGGCTCAACGGGCAGACCCCGCGCCGCCTGATGCAGACCGTGGGCACCGAGTGGGGCCGCGAAATGATCGACCGCGACCTGTGGGTCAAGGTGGTCGCGCAGAAGATCCGTCAGGCCCGCCGCGACGGCGCTGCTGGCGTCGTGGTGTCGGACGTTCGCTTCGACAACGAAGCGCAGTTCATCCGTGAGTGGGGCGGCCAGGTGGTCCAGGTGCTCCGCGACAGCGCGGCCCCGGTCTCGGCGCATGCCTCCGAGGCAGGCGTCCACGGCGACCTGATCGACACCGTGCTCGACAACAACGGCCCGATCCACCGCCTGCGGATGGTCGCGGAATCGCTGGCCCGACTCTAAGGGTTTAGTGGTCATCATCGGGGGAAACGACAGTTTCCCCACCTATTCATAACCCAGGAGTTCTATGCAAATCCCTCTGCACTCCTACGACCTGATCGACCTCCTGGACGAACTGCACCCCGAAGTGATCTACGACCCCGCCCAGCCGAAGGAGGAGTTCCTGCTCCGGCAGGGCGAGCGTCGCCTGATCCTGCGGCTCAAGGCGCTGCGGAAGGTCGAGCAGATGGATCACCGCGCCCGCTAACCATGTGCAGCAAGCCCAACATGCCGGACCAGCAGGAGAAAGACCCGATCCTGCTGACCCGCCAGGACACCCAGCCGACCGGCCACGCGGCCGATCAGCGGCGTAAGTCCAAGGTCCGCCTGGACCTGAACAACGCAACGCAGTACCAAGGACTGACCATCCCGAATGGCTGACGCCAAGCAGACCTCGGCCGAGAAGCAGACGGCCGCGAAGCGCTACGGCGATCTCAAGTCCAACCGCAAAGAAGCCGAGACGCGCGCCAAGCGCTGCGCCAAGGTCACCCTGCCCCGCCTGTGGGTGGACGAGGGCGCGAAATCGCGCACCCCCGGTTCCGCCTACATCGACACCGGCCCGAAGTGCGTCAACGCCCTGGCCTCGAAGATCGTGCTGGCCTGGCTCCCGCCGAACGCCTCGGTATTCAAGCTCGCGCCTGACCAGGCCGTCGCCGAGAACATCGCCGAGCAGGCTGGCGTGGAGACCTCCGAACTGGAGGCCGCGCTGGTGGACGTGGAGCGGGTCATCGTCAACGACCTGGAGACCAGCGGCGTTCGCCCGGTCCTCAGCGAGGCGGCCAAGCACGCCATCGTCCTCGGCAACTTCCTGCTCTACGACCCCGACGAGGGCAAGCCCAAGCTGTACCCGCTGACCTCCTACGTGACCGACCGCGATGGCCTGGGCAACGTGCTGGAGATCATCACGCTCGACAAGATCGCCCCGGCCATGCTGCCGGACTCGATCCGCGCGGCGGTGATGCAGAAGCTCGCCCAGGAACGCGACGAAAAGACCAAGAACGACGACGTGAACCTCTACACCTGGGTGCGTCGCTCGGAAGATGGCAAGGAGTGGGAAGTGGTCCAGGAGGTCGAGGGCGTCGAAGTCCCCGAGACCGTGGGCACCTACCCCATCGACGCCTGCCCGTGGATTCCCCTGTGCGCCCCGCCGTCCCTCGTGGACGACTACGGCGAGGGCTTGGTCTACGACTACGTGGGCGCGTTCGAGTCGCTGGAGGCGCTGCGCAAGGCGATCCGTAAGGGTGCCGCCGCCCTGGCGAAGATCATCATGTTCCTCAAGCCGACCTCGACGATCCGCGAGCGCCAGCTCACCGAGGCCGAGTCCGGCGCGGTGCTGCGTGGCGAGGCCAGCGACGTGACCACGCTCCAGCTCCAGAAAGCCTACGACCTGAACTTCGTGCGTCAGGAGGCCGAAGGGCTGGCGAACTCGCTGGAGCTGATCTTTGGCGTGAAGTCCGCCGTGCAGCGCCCCGGCGAGCGTGTGACCGCCTACGAAATCCGGGTGCTCACCCAGGAACTCGACGACGCCCTCAGCGGCTTCATGGCGATGTCGGGCGAGCAGCTCTTGCTGCCGCTGATCCGCCGCCGCCTGCACAAGCTCCAGAAGCAGGGTCGCCTGCCCGAGCTGCCGCAGGAACTCATCAAGCCGCGCATCACCGTAGGCATCGCCGCCCTCGGCCGCGGCCACGACCTGAACAAGCTGATCGAGTTCGGTCAGGCAGTGGATGCGCTTGTCGGCGCAGAGGAGAAGGCACGCCGCCTCAACAGTGGCGAGGCGATCTCCCGACTGGCCGCCGCTTCCGACATTTCCACCAAGGGCCTGATCCGCTCCGACGACGAGCTTGCTGCCGAGCAGCAGGACGCCTCGGCGCAGGAGGCGATGGTCCGTGCCGCTCCGAATATCGCCTCAGCGATGACCCAAACCCCGTAACCCCCGAGAAGGACGCAATGTCGAACGAAACCACCGAGAAGCCCGCCAAGCCGACCAAGGAAGCCCCGAAGGCTCCGAGCGTCGAGCGTAAGGGCAAGGCCGAGATCACCCGCAAGACGAACGGCCTGGTCATCGTCAACTACAAGCCCGAGGACAAGTAATGTCGCAGCCGGGCAAGTCCGAAGTGACCGTCAGCCTTGACGGCATCAACGGCCAGCCGACCCCAGGTCAGCAGCCGCCGCAGAACTCCCAGGACACCCAGCAGCCCGCACCGGGCGCGCAGGGTGGCACCGATGGCGAGCGCCTGTTCGGCGGCAAGTACAAGACCGTGGAGGAGCTGGAAGCCGCCTACGCAGAACTGAGCACGCCAGCCGACGACAAGGGTGGCAAGGGCGGCCCCGCGACCATCGACGACGCCACCGCGGATGACGCGCGTGACGCCCTGGCGCGGGCTGGCCTGAACCTGGACGACTTCGCCACCGAGTTCAACTCGAACGGCTCGCTGTCCGAGGAGAGCTACAAGAAGCTCCAGGACGCGGGCTATCCGAAGGAGCTGGTGGACGTGTACGTCGATGGCCTGCGCGCTCGCGTGCAGACCTACGAGAACGCCGTCTACTCGCCTGCAGGCGGCAAGGCCGGTTACGACGGCCTGGTCCAGTGGGCCAAGACCAACCTGAGCGCCGAGCAGAAGCGGGCGTTCAACGAAGCGGTGCAGTCCGGCGACGCCGGACGCGCAGCGCTGGCAGTCCAGGGCCTCGTCGCCCTCCGTGGCGGCAACGGCCGCCTTCTGAACGGCAAGACCGCGGCGAACGCCGATGCCGGTCCCAAGCCGTTCCAGTCGCAGGCGCAGGTCGTCGAAGCGATGCGCGATGTGCGCTACCACCGTGATCCGGCTTACCGCGCGGAAGTCTCCGCCCGCCTGGCCGTGTCGCCGCTGTTCAAGTAATCCACTCAACCTCAAGCAAGGACTAAATGTCGGACGCAATCCCCTCCCGCCTGGGTCAAGCCCAGGCCAACGGCGACGCCTGGGCGCTGTTCAAGCAGAACTACACTGCTGAAACCATCACCAGCTTCGTCGAGAACTACAAGCTGGACGGCCGCGTGTCGGTGCGCAACATCGAGAGCGGCAAGTCCGCCTCGTTCCCGAACGTCGGCACCATCGGCTCCGAGTACCATGTGCCCGGCACCGAGATCAAGGGCATGGTGGTCGAGCACAACGAGACCATCATCACCCTCGATCCGATGCTGATCTCGCACGCCTTCATCGCCAACATCGACGAGGCGATGAACCACTACGACGTGCGTTCCGAGTACACCCGTCAGCAGGGTGCGGAGCTGGCGCTCAAGCGTATGCAGAACGAGCTGCGCTGCGCGATCCTGGCCGCTCGCACCACCGAAGGCAAGGTCGAAGGCCAGCCGGGTGGTGCCATCATCAAGGCCGCCACGATGGCCTCCGATCCGACCGTGCTGGCCGATGCGTTCCGCAACGCCCGCATGCTGTTCGACGAGAAGCTGCTGCCGGACAACCCGCAGGAGTTCACTGGCGCACTGGCCCCGGCTCAGTGGTATCTGCTGACCGAGAACAAGGACTTGATCGACCGCGACATCAACGCGGAATCGAACGGCTCCTACGGCCAGGCGATCATTTCCTCGGTCGCTCGCATCCCGCTGGTGAAGATCAACGCGATGCCGCGTGTCGATGAGTCGGCCCTGGCCTCGATCCCTGCCAAGTACCGCGGCAACTTTGCGGACACCGTGGGCGTGATCTTCCACCGCTCGGCGGTCGGCACCCTCAAGCTGCTGGACCTGTCCCTGGAGGACGTGTACCAGGGCGAGAAGCAGGGCACCCTGATGCTGGCGAAGTACGCGCTGGGTCACGGCATCCTGGCTCCGCGCGGTGCCATCGAGCTGTCGAAGGCTCCGTAAGCAATACAGCGCCGTTGGGCAAATCCCGCGGCGCTTCAATCTCTCTCCATCTACGGGGGACATCCACATGGGTGTCCCCCGTTTTTTTGCCCCGAATCCATGAACCTCGAACTCACTCCGACCACGGAACTCGAAGCCGTCAATGTGCTGCTCGGTGCTATCGGCGAAGCGCCGATCAGCGACCTCGAAGCGCTCGGCAACCTGTACGCCTCGCAGGCGCGCGACACCCTCCGCGCGGTGAGCCGCGAGGTCCAAACCGCTGGCTGGTGGTTCAACACCAGCGAGTCGTTCACCTTCACGCTCAACGCGGAAGGCAAGGTGCTGCCGCCGCAGTCGATCCTCAAGCTCGTCCCCGCACGCGGAAGCGAGCCGCTGGTGATCCGAGGCACGCGCCTCATCAACCCGCTCACCCTCGCCGACACGTTCTCGTCGGCACCCACCGCCGACTTCGTGACCTGGTTCCTCGCCTACGAGGAGCTGCCCGAGTCGGCCCGCCGCTACATCGCCGTGCGCGCTGCGCGTTTGTTCCAGACGAGCGTGCTGGGTAGCGACCAGCTCTACGTGTTCACCGAGAAGCACGAGGAGGAGGCATACCTCATCTTCGCGCAGGAGCACGCTGACTTCACCTACGCCCGCGGCCACAACTTCCTCAGTGGCTCGACGGACGTGTCTGATATTTGGGACCGCTGATGCCGCTAATCACGGGGGACTATCCCTCGTTCCTGGGAGGCGAGTCGCAGCAGGACGATACCGTCCGCTCGCCGAACCAGCTCACCAAGGCGATCAACGCCTGGCTGCATGCCGCAATGGGCGCGGGCAAGCGCCCGCCCGCCGAGTTCGTTGCTGGACTTGGCGTCACCCTCGATCACGACTGTGCCTTCCACTCCATCGTCCGCGATGAGAACGAGTGCTACATCGTCGCCGTGGGTCACCGCAGCATCCGCGTGTTCGACCACGAGACCGGCAAGGAATACACCGTCAATGCCACGGGCGACGCGCTCAACTACTTGGACACCCAGGGACAGCGTGCGTGGTCGTGCTTCGCGCTGGCGACGTTCTCCGACACCACCTTCATCGTCAACCGGCTGGTAGACGTGAAGCAGAGCGACGAGCTGTCGCCCGGTTCGCTGTACGGATCGGCGCAAACGATGTCCGACCTGCCGAAGCCCGGTGACAAAGGCTCGGCCGTTGTGCCGACCGGCGCGATCTACAACATCATCGGCTCGTCCGAGTCGCAGTTCGACGACTACTACGTCCAGAAGCAGTCCTCCTCGGTCTACCTGGAGGTCGCCCGGCCGGGCATCAAGCACCGCTTCGATGCCAAGACGATGCCGCACATCCTCAAGCGCATCCCCGATCCGGTGCATGCGGACGGCTTTTGGTTCTCCTTCGGTGGACCGGAGTGGACCGCTCGCCTCGCGGGTGACGAGCAAAGCAACCCGTTCCCGTCCATCGACGGCCAGCGCATCCGCGAGGTGTTCAAGCACCGGGACCGCCTGGGCTTACTGGCCGGGGAGAACGTGCTGATGTCCGAGGTCTCCGACCCGTTCAACCTCTGGCGCACTTCGGTGACCCAGGTGCTCGACGCCGACCCCATCGACGTAAGCGTCAGCGGGTCGAACGGCGTCACCACGCTCTACCACGCAGTTCCGTTCCAGTCGGCCCTGTTCCTTGCCGCTGCGGGCGGCCAGTTCCTCCTGACCGCCGAGCCGTACCTGGCCGCCAAGAACGTCAAGAGCGATCCGGTCAACAGCTACAGCAGCTCGCCGTACATCCGGCCGAAGCTGATGGGCGAGTCGCTGTACTTCACCGAGGACAGCGGCGCATACGCAAGCGTGCGCGAATACTTCATCGACGACCTGTCGGTGACCGGCGACGCCGCCGACGTGACCGCGCATGTGCCCAAGCTGATGCCGGGCCGCATGCGAGCGATGGCGAGCGCAAGTGGTGCCGACTGCGTGTTCTTCGCTCCTGACGAGCCGACCGACGCGCAGCTCTACGTCTACTTCGTCCGCTGGATCGGTGACGAGAAGCAGCAGTCCGCATGGACGCGCTGGTCAATCTCCGGCGTCGGCCGCATCGTCCACATGCACGCCATCAACGACGTGCTGTACGCCGTCGCGGAAGCGCCGGGAGGCGGCTGCGAGCTGCTCAAGTTCCGCATGGTGCTCAACCAGCACGACGCGGACGCCACGGGCGACTACAACTTCCTGCTCGACCGCATGCTGGTGGTGCAGCCCACCTATCAGCAGTTCGGCAACGAGACCTGGATCGACCTACCCTACATCGTGCCCGATGGCATGACGGTCACCGTCCTCAAGACGGACGACTGGCAAGACCCCGGCGCGTACCTCGACATCACCAAGGCGCGCTGGGACAACGCCCGCACCCGCCTCGCGCTCCCCGGTAACCACACCGAGGGCCGCGTGGTCGTCGGCATGGACTACGAGCACCGCCTCACGCTGACCAAGCCCATCGTTCGCGGCGGGCAGAACCAGGCCGTGCTGGTGGGCCGCACGCAGGTGCGTGACATCGAGGTCGCCTACAAGGACGGCGCGTACTTCGAGCTGGAGGTCGAGCAACACGGCAACGGCCGAGTCGAGACCTACGTGGCGTCGCACTCCGGTGCGTACACCGCGCGCGTCCTCAACGACTCGGTGTTCCGCACCAGCGCCCCGACGTTCCACTCCGGCTCTCGCCGGTTCCCCGTGCTGGGTGACGCCAACAGCGTCCGCATGCACCTCGTCAACCGCCTGCCGTTCCAGTGCTGGTTCCAGTCAGCACAGTGGCGCGGCATGTTCGTCTCCCGCAGCCGAGTATGACCCTGACCTATCGAAGCCCCACCGCCAGCGACATCCTCCACGTCGCCGAGAACATGCGGCAGGAGGACATCCTGGAGGTGGCGGCTTCGCATGGTCACACCCCGCTCCAGGCGCTCGCATACGCAGTGACCGCGAGCGACCGCAGTTTCGCCGCGATGCACGACGGTTCTCCCGTGTGCATCTTCGGCTTCACCCAGCACGCCGAGGGTATCGCCTCGGTTTGGCTGCTGGGCACCGACGCCCTGGTGGCTCCCTCGTTCCGCCGCACGTTCCTCCGAGAAGCTCGGCGGATCAGCGACGAGTGGGCGGCCACCTTCGGCACCATCTTCAACTTCGTCGATGTCCACGCCGTCACCACGCGGCGATGGCTCGGCTGGCTTGGCTTCCGCGAGAGCGGCGTCGAGTCCGCCTACGGCTTCGCCAAGACACCCTTCGTCCGAGTAACCAAGACCCCATGTGCAACCCCGTAGCAGTCCAGGTCGGTATCGCCGCAGTCAGCGCGATGGCGACCATGTACGGCCAGAATCAGAACAACAAGGCCATCGAGGAAGCCGCGGAGCGTCAGCAGGAGCAGATCAACGACCAGGCCGCCGAGCGCACCCAACAGCGCATGGAGGAGGCCCGCGCACTGCGATCCGCGATGCGCGCCTCCGCAGCAGAAGCGGCAGTGTCCGGCAACTCGGTCGAGCTGCTGGCGAACGACATCATGGCCCAGGCTGGCCGTGACGTGGCCCTCATCGAGAAGAACCGCAGGAACGGAGTCGTCGAAAGCGGCTCCGAAGCACGCGCTCGTATCCGCACCGGCAATGCCGAGGCGATGGGCGGCGTGATGCAGTCAGGCGCGAACGCCTACAGCAACATCCAAACCTACAAGCGCTATTCCATCCCCGGAGACGAGTAACCCGTGGCTCGCACGAAACCCCAAGAGATCATCCGCCGCGCGCAGGTGCCGCAGCGTCTCGCCGAGCGCCCCGTTCTGGCGGTGCAGGCTGACCAGGCGTCCTCCGCTGGTGCCGGTGCCCTCTCTCGCACCGCCGCTGCGGTGCTGACGCGCGTCTCGGATTCCGTCAACTCGCAGATGATCTCCAACAGCCGCGAGCAGTACACCGCCGCGGCGACCCAACGTATGCAGGAGGACGCCGAGGGTACGCCCCGGCAGGCCGAGGACTTCGTTGCCCAGCAGTCGGAGTCATGGCGTCGCGGCTACCTCAAGGCTGACGGCATCATCCGCGTCCGCGACTGGCAGATCGAAGCGGCCAAGGAGATCGCCAAGGCCGAACCCGGCACCGACATCGAGCCGCTCATCAAGGAGCGGATGGCGGCGCTGACGCAGAACCCCGAGTTCCAAGACCCGCAGGTCCGCAAGGCCCTGATGCCGGTCGCCATGCGCGCCGCGCAGCAGGTCCGCCAGCAGTGGCAGGCCGACTCGATGCGGGAAATGCTGGTGCGGCAGAAGGAGTCGCTGACCGCGATCATCCGCGACGGCATCAAGGGCGGCACGTTCCTCACCTCCGAGGGCATGAACGGCCTGTACGCGATGCTGGATCAGGAGGAGTACGCCTACCTCAACAAGCGCGACGTGGACGAACTCTACGTCGAGGCCGCCAAGGAGGAGCTGGCTGCGGGCAACCGCGATCCTCAGTCGATCCTGGCGTTCCTGGAGAAGGACCGCGGCGACGGCCAGCCAGGCTTGATGAACACCGAGCACGGCGACGAGCTGCGCGCGGCGGCTGCCGCTGGTGCCCGCGTAATCGCACACCGCGAGGACGAGGCACGCAAGCAGGCGATGGCCGAGGCGGAGTGGACGCTCCAGGGCCTCGCGGATCGCGGCCAGCTCACCCACAAGACCATCGACACCTGGGCCAGCAAGTTCGGCCTGAGCGGCGGCGACCTCCAGTCCTTCAAGCGCTACTGGAACAACCAGCAGGAGCAGACTCTCCGCCGCTGGGAGCAGGAAGCGAAGGAGCGCGCCCGAGAGGAGCGCATCCGCAAGCTGGTCGCCGGGGGCAACCCCTACGAGATCAGCGACGCCGACCTCAAGAAGCAGGCCGGTAAGGAGTGGGAGGAAACCCCGCAGGCCACACGCGGCCAGGTGCTCCAGAAGTGGGCACGGCAGGGCATCGTCATCCCTCAGCTCGAACGCATCCTCAAGCGCGCCGACCCGGCGTTCCAGGAGAACTTCCAGAACGCCGCGACGCTGTACGAACAGCTCCGCAAGGTCTCGCCCAAGTACGCCGATACGGTCGCTGGCGGCGAGGCTGCCGCGATGCTGGACCAGTACCTCTACGACACCCGGCGCAGCGGTCAGTCGCACCAGGAGGCCGCTCGCGTCCTGACGCAACCGAAGCGCGAAGTCGAGGAGGCCCGCTCGGTCATCAACGACACCTGGAAGTCCGGCATCAAGGACTACCTGGAGATCGACGGCAAGCCGCGCGACCCGCGTGAGCTGTACCGCATCCGCCAGGAAGCCGAGCGCATCGCCTCTCGTGGCGGCGTGTCCGGCGAAGCCGCCATCCGTGCAGCGGTCGGTCAGATCGACGCCCAGCGCACGACCGTCAACGGCCGCCGCGTGCCGAACATCGGCATGCCGCAGGGTGCCGAGCCAGCGGTAGACGAGCTGATCCAGACGGTCGCGCGCAAGCTCGGCCGCGACCCGGATGAGCTGTCGGCCCTGCCCAATCCCCGCAATCCTGGGCAGTGGCAGATCGTCGGCCCCGACAACTGGCTGATCCCTGACCCTGACACCGGCCGCGCCATCGGTTTCGACCCGCGTGCCATCGCGGCACAGCACCAGCGCTGGAAGGGAGACCTTGCGGAATCCCAGGCGCGTCGTCGGGTCGAGCAGCGCACCACCTGGGCGGATCAGTCCCGGAACATCCGCGACCTGCGCTCGCAGTCGGCGACAACGGAAGTCCCCGCGACCATCGCCAAGCGCGACGCCAGCGCCGCCGAGGCCGCCGCTTTCGAGCTGCCCAAGTTCGACCTCACCAAGCCGCTGGTCCCCAACGCGGGCACCAAGCAAACCACCACCACCCCGGCAGTCCCCGAGGACTTCCTGGAGTACCTGACGAGGAAGTAAGACCGCATGTTTGAATCCCTACCCGGCGCAGACGAGAACATCGTCAAGCCGGCAACCCAGCAGCCCATCGTGCAAGCCGTGCGCGAGCGCAAGGAGCAGCGAGAGGCCGCGCAGCGCCGGAAGGATCAGACGACCGTATGGGACGGATGGGGCGCTGCCCAGGCAAAGGGCGGCATCGGCTTCATCGACCGCTTCATCACCGAGCTGGGCTACGAGCCGCAGCAGGGCTATCGCATTCCCGCAGACGCGCGCAAGCGTTGGGAGTCGATGGGCCTGCGCCCGGAGCAGTGGGAGCTGTTCGGCCGGGCCACGTCCGACGAGCACCTCTCCTATCTGGAATCCGTGGCCTTCATGAATCAGATGGCGGACGACGACCTGGCGCAGTTTGGCCTGGGCGGACAGATCGCCCTCGGCTTCACCGACCCGGTGGCAACCGGCCTCGATCTCGCCACGGGCGGCCTGGGGTACGCAGCCAAGGCCGGACGCCTCGCCAACGCGGTGCGTTCCGGTCTACAGGCTGCGGGCACCTCCGCGCTGATGTCGGCCGCAACCTCCACCTACGACCCCGAGCAGACGCTCGCGGATGGCGTGCAGAGCGCCGCCCTGTCGTTCGCGTTCGGTGGTGCCCTCGGCGCTCGCCGGGGTGCCCTGTTCGATGGCGAGGTCAAGCCTGACGTGGTGAAGCGGCTGGCTGGTGACGACTCGCTGTCGGCCGCCCGCGTTGCTGGCACCGCCACCACCGACCCGACGCCCGGCGTCCTCCCGCTGCGCAATGAGACCGCATTCGAGCAGGAGTTCACCGACAAGGCGCTGGTCAACGCGCACATCACGCCCCACTTCGCCACCGTCCGCCGCGATCTTGCTGCCCGCATGGGTAGCGCCAAGTCGCCGCTGGTGCGCGAGGCGGGCCGCCTGCTGTTCCGCGATGGCGTCGGCTACACCGATCGCTCCGTCGCGGTCCAGGAGTCCACCAGCGAGTTCGCCAAGCGCCACCTGGCCGTCATGGAGACGGAATGGCGGAGCGGAGTGAACGCCGCGTGGGACGCCTACAAGCAACGGACGGGCACGCATTGGTGGAACTTCTCCGAGCGCGCCAAGTTCAACGAGGAGGTCGGCCGTGCCGTGCGCGGTGCGCCGGACGTGTCACCGGAAGCCGCCAAGGCTGCCGGAAGCGTCGCCAAGGCGATGCGGGATGCGCTCAAGCTGGCGCAGGACAGCAACCTCGACGGCTTCGCCAACGTGGCGCAGAACGGCAACTACCTGCCGCGCTATTGGAGCGGCAAGGGCTTCAAGCGCCTGTTCGGCGAAATGCAGCTCCACCAGGACGACGTGATCGACCAGCTCATCAAGCCCGCCATGCGTCGCGCATGGGAGGCCGCCGCCGACGAAGGCGACGAGATCGACGACGAGCTGCTCGGGGCGGTTGCACGCTCCTACCTCAAGCGCGCTCAGGCGAACTTCGAGGGCGACGGGATGGACCTGCTGGTCCGCCCGCTGGACAACGATTCGGTCGAGGAGATCGGCAACATGCTGACCGAGGCGGGCGTCTCGCCCGTGCGGTCGCAAGAGCTGCTGTCCAAGCTGGAGCGCAAGACCTACGAGTCGGGCAAGCTCGACCGCGCGAAGAAGCGCATCGACCTCGACGAGACCTACTCCACCACCATCCGCAACGAGGCTGGCGAGGACGTGCAGGTCTCGATGGCCGACCTGTTCGACAACGACGTGGACTCGGTGATGACCCGCTACATGCGCGAGATCACCGGCTGGTCGGCGCTATCGTCGAAGGCTGGCATCAAGAACCGCGCACAGCTCGACCGCTTCGTGTCGAAGCTCAAGAGCGACGCCCGCAAGTCCGGCGACGACGTGAAGGACATCGAGCGCCTGATCGACATCGGCCTCAAGTCCACCTTCGGTCGCAGCACCGAACTCGATCCCGCCAGCCGTGGCGCACGCTACGCGCGGTTCCTGCGCAACTGGAACTTCGCCCGCGTGATGAACCAGGTAGGCTTCTCGCTGTTCGCCGAGCTTGGCCCGACCATCGCGCATGCTGGTCTCCGCAACTTCTGGAACTCCGTGGGTGCCGCCCGCGACTTCCTGGTGCGCGGTGCTGACGGCAAGCTGTCCTCGCAGGAGGCGCGCGTGATGGAGCGACTGTTCGCACCCGGCACCGACTGGCTGCGCAACCCGCCGTTCCTGCGCCTGGACGAGGACGCGCTCGTGCCGCAGACGTTCAATGTCAAGCACGGCGAGAAGATCGACAACGCGATGAACATGGCGACGCACGTCACCTCGGTCGCATCCGGCATGGCCCCGATCAACACGATGCTCCAACGCATCGCCGGTCGCGCCACGCTGCTGCGGCTGCTGGACATGGCGAACGCCAAGAAGCTGTCGGACGCCGAAGTGGCCCGCCTGCGCACCTGGGGCCTCGACGAGAAGGCCCAGGCCGACGTGTTCGGCTACCTGAAAGGCAAGCGACAGATCGAGCAGATCGACCCGGACAAGCTGCCGTTCCAGACGCGCGAGCGCATGGCGGCATTCCTGTTCCGCGTGACGCGACACCAGGTTCTCGAAGGTGATGCCTCGGACAGCATCGAGCTGATGCACTCCACCACCGGCCGCATCGTCACGCAGTTCCGCAGCTTCATGATCAACAGCTTCACCCGCCACTTCCTGAACTCGGTCCACCACTACGACGACTGGCGCACCTACGCGATGGTCGTGCTGTCCACCTCGGCAGCAGGGATGGGCTGGGCGGCTCGCACGTACATCAACACCGCTGGCAACCCCGAGCAGCGGAAGAAGCAGCTCACGCAGGCTAACTTCTACAAGAACGCTGTCGCGCAATCGAGCTGGTCGAACGTCATCCCCGCAGTCACCGACGCAGTGTGGGCTGACGCCTTGGGCAACGACCCGGTATTCGCCAACAACCGCTCGACCGGCCTGGAGAACGGCGTGATGGGCATCCCGTCCATCGACCTGTTCAACAAGGTCTACGGCAGCACGCGGATGATCGGCTCGGCCATCCGCGACGACGAGGAGATCACCGAGAAGCAGATGCGCGACTTCTGGAAGATTTGGTGGTTCAACAACATGACGGGCGTCCGCAACATCGCGGATCAAGCCCTACAGCAGTTCCCCGACCGCAAGGACGGGACTGATCGACCGTAACCAGGAGGCCCTTCGGGGCCTCCACCTTTTTGAGGACGCATGATCGAACTATCGCGCGGCCTTTCCTTCGTGCTCTACACCTACGAGGGAGGCCCTACGCGGTTCACCGTGCCGTTCCTGTACATCGCCCGCGAACACATCCGGGCGTTCGTCGGTGAACCGGACGCGGCCCGCGCTGTCTCCGTGTCGTGGGTGGACGCCAGCACCATCGAGATTCCGTCGCAGGATGGCGTGCTCGACGCACCCTACACTGTGACCATCCGGCGATTCACGCCGATTGACGCCCTCCTGGTCAACTACAAGGAAGGCGCAAACCTCCCGGCGCGCGACTTGTCCAAGTCGTTCCGCCAACTACTGTACGCACACCAGGAACTCGCCGAGTTCGGTAGCGGCAGCGGCCTCCCCGGTGGCGGCCCCGGTAACCCCGGTGGCAACCCGGACCTCAATGCAATCATCGAGCAGCTCCTCCGCTCGCCAGCACTGCAAGACCTGCTGACCCGCATCGACCTCATCGACGTGAACGCCGAGGCGATCCTGGAGGAGATCATGCGCTCGCACGAGTTCTTCGACGTGCAGCGCGACTACGGCGACAAGATCAGCACGGCCACCCATGAGATCGGGCTGCTGACCGAAGGCAACAAGGTCATCGCGCAGCAGATCATCGACCTGTTCGCGCGGGTGGACTACGGCGAGCAGAGTAACCAAGCACGGTTCCTGGAGGTCAATCGCGCCATCGCCGACGAGCACTCTGCGCGCGTCGAGGCGATCACCGAGCTGCAAGGCCAGGTGGTCGAGAACGGCAAGACAATCTCCGCAGCGCTCAACCAGCGCATCGACGAGGTGGAGAGCACCACCGAAGCGGCGCGCGCGGCCACCGAGCAACGCCTCGGCGCAGAGATCGAGGACAGCGCGGCGCAGGTCCGCACCGCAGTCATGGCCGAGGTTGACGCGACCAAGGCCCGCGTGTCCGACGTTGAGACGGCAGTGGTTCGCCACGGCGAGAACATCGCTGGCCTGGCCGAGACCACGGAAGCCCTGACGGATGCCGAGGGTGCCAACACGGCATTCCGGCAGCAGATGGCGGCGAGCTACGGCGCGAACGTGCCGCAGGGGATCGCCAACGAGATCGACGGCCAGGTGTCGGCTGTTTCGGCTGCCTTCGAGCAGCGCATCGACACCGAAGCGTCCGCACGCGAAGCCCTGGCGTCCCAGGTGTCCACGCTTGAGACCAGCACCGCGCCGACGATCTTCTCGGACGCACAGCCCTCCCCGCCCGCTGGCGGCTTCAAGGTTCCGACCTTTTGGGTCAAGACCGGGCAGACCGGCGCGTACCTGACGCAGATTTGGGATGGCACCGGCTGGCGCAAGGCCGACCTGGATGTCACCTCTCCGACCGGCGCGCTGGTGCAGCAGCTCAACACCACCAAGATCACCGCCGAGCAGGCACAGGCCATCGCGGCCACGCAGGTCCAGGCGTTCAAGGACGGC
The DNA here is from genome assembly GCF_059370435.1 of Stenotrophomonas sp. YJH_SMC_94-11. NCBI lineage: Bacteria > Pseudomonadati > Pseudomonadota > Gammaproteobacteria > Lysobacterales > Lysobacteraceae > Stenotrophomonas > Stenotrophomonas sp. YJH_SMC_94-11. The sequence goes on from NZ_JCAFTR010000009.1 coordinate 130,524, forward strand.
GACTTCGCCACCATCCGGCAGGAGTTCAATGTGGTCGCCGGGCAGCACTCCGGCATGTACGGTCAGTGGCAGGCCAACTACTCGGTCAAGATCAACGCGGGCACCATCAACGGCGTCCCCGTGGTCGCCGGTATCGCCCTCTCCGCCAACCCGCAGACCGGCAGCGACTTCATCGTCACCGCGGATCGCTTCGCCTTCGTCCACCCGCAGTACACCTCGGGCGGCACCCTGGCGAGCATCAAGTATCCGTTCGTGATCGGTACAGTCGGCGGCCAGTCCACCGTGGGTATCCAAGGTGCGCTGGTGGTGGACGGGACGATCACTGCGGACAAGATCAGGGTGAACTCCCTAGCCGCACTCACGGCGAACGCGGGCACGATCAACGGCGGCACGTTCAAGACCCACACTCTCGACGGCAACGGCAACATCGTCAACGCTGCCGAGTTCCGCGTGGAAATCTCCAACCTCGGCGACTGGCCCCTGTGGGTCGGCTCCGGCGCGAAGAACGCCAACAACGCGGTGTTCTACGTGGACCGCAACGGCGGCGCGTTCTTCCGAGGCCGCGTCAATGCCCCCAACATCGTGGGGCAGTTCCAGTCGGCGACCGGCGTGTGGTGGACCGGGGCAACGAGCCTCTGCTACCAGGCGGGCAACAACTTCATCCCGCTCGGCGATTGGGTGGCGATCCACGAGTTCTGGCTCGGCGCTCCGGTGCTGGCTGGCGAGGGTCATACGCCTTCCGTGTCGGTGACCGTGACCGCGAACACGCGCGTCTACGGGCTGCACGTCATCTTGGAGGAGCTGCGCGACTCCGTATGGGTCGTCATCGCCTCACACGAACCGCCGATGTACCGCGCGTTGATTCAGCAGATGGGCGGCGACGGCAACACCTTCACCGCGTCCAATTTCTACACCTACGAGCAGTCGGTGACGCTCTCGGCGTCCGGGGCATGGACAGGCGGTGCCCGCGCGTTCCGCGTGCGTTGCCGCGCATCCAGTCCGCCTCCGCAGGTCCACGGCTACGACGCCCCGGCCTACCCGAACTACCTCATCACGTCGATTGGCGGCTTCGCCTTCGGCATCCGATAACCCTCAGAGAGAATCCAAGCACCGCATGAGCACTACCCCCGGCTACGTCTCCAACGCCGAGCTGGCCTCGCGCCTCTCGACGCTGGTAGACCGCTGGAACCGGCGCGAGAATCAGATGATCGCGCTGCTGACTCAGGAGGAAGGCACCGTCGTCGTGACGGACGGCCTGGGCAACAACCACACCCTCCCCTCGTTCCCGCAGCTCCAGAAGGACGTGGCCGGGCTGACCGACGAGCTGACCGGCTCGGTCGTGCAGGTGCGCGACCTGGTGTCCGTGGCAACCGGCATGGCGAACGCCGCACAGGCGTCCGCAGATGACGCCTCCGGCTTCGCCGACGCTGCCGAAGCATCCGCCGTGCGCGCTGCGGAATCCGCTGCGAGCATCGACGACGACGTGCAGGCCACCGCCGACGCGGCGACCTTCGCTGCTGCCAAGGCGGCCGAGGCTGCCGACAGCGCCACCGAGGCGGCAAGCTCCGCAGTGGACGCCGCCGCTTCGGCGACGGCCTCGGCCACCTCGGCGCTGGCTTCGGCTGGCTCTGCAAGCCAGGCGGGCACGTCGGCCACCGCAGCGGGTCAGGCGCGTTCGGACGCGCAGGCAGCGGCGACTGCTGCCGCCACGTCACGGGATCAGGCGCAGACTATCCTGGGCTATGCGACCGACGCGGCCGACCGCGCGGAAGCTGACGCCACCGCTGCCGCCGCATCGGCTGCCGCAGCCGCCGACAGCGCGACCGCCGCAGCGACCTCGGTCACCCAGGCAACCACCCAGGCCAACCGGGCGGAAGCCCAGGCGTCCGCTGCGTCGACCAAGGCTGGCGAGGCTGCTGGCTTGGCGACCACCGCGGCCGGTCATGCCTCCGCTGCGTCCGGCTCGGCGTCGGCTGCCTCGACCTCGGCGCAGACCGCATCGTCGGCCAAGACCGCTGCCGAGGCTGCCCGCGACAAGGCGAACCTGTACGCGAACGCCCCGCAGGGCACCGAGGTGTCGCCGGGCGAGTTCTCGGCGAAGCATTGGGCCGCCCAGGCGCAGGCTGCCGTCACCGGCTCGCTGGTCTACATGGGATCGTGGGATGCCAGCACGGGTGCGTTCCCGACCAACCCGGTGAAGGGGCATTTCTACAAGGTGATCGGCGAAGGCACTGTCGGTGACATCCACTGGCGAGTCGGCGACCAGGCGCTCTACGGCGCTACCTGGGAGAAGATCGACAACACCGATCAGGTAACCAGCGTCGCCGGAAAGCAGGGCGACGTGTCGCTCGTTGCTGGTGACATCGGCGGCCTGGGCGCGCTGGCAACCCGCAGCGACGTGGACTTCAACACCCAAGTCACCGGCAAGCCGACGACCTATCCGCCCAGCACGCACTCGCACACGAAGGCTCAGGTGGGTCTGGACAAGGTGGACAACACCGCCGATCTGGACAAGCCGGTAAGCACTGCGGTGCAGGCTGCGCTCGACGGCAAGGCTGCGGCGTCGCATACGCACACCATCGCCAACGTGACCGGTCTCCAGACCGCGCTCGACGGCAAGGCAGCGTCCTCGCACACGCACACCATCGCCAACGTCACGGGGCTACAATCGGCCCTGGATGGCAAGTCCGCTGTCGGCCACACGCACAACTCCACCGACATCGCCAACGTCGTCAACGTCACCGACGATCAGAGCATCGGCGGCATCAAGACGTTCGCGGCCGGTCAGATTCGTGCGCAGGGCTTCGGCGGCAATGCGGCGGCTGGTGTGGTCTATCTCGGCTCGCTGGATCGCTACGTCTACGTCCCCCCGACAGCCAACTCGATTGAGTTCCGGTTTGCGGACGGTACGGGTGGCGTCGCGTCCCTCAACGCTGGCGGCACCGTCTGGACCTCGGCGAACTTCAACCCGGCAGGGAAGGCCGACGCGGGCCACACGCACACCATCGCCAACGTCAGCGGCCTCCAAGGCGCACTGGACGCCAAGGCGAACTCGACGAGCGCTCAGTTCACCAACCTCATCAACATTGGCGGGGCGAGTGACCTGTCGGTGCAGCTCAACCCGACTGGCGGGCGGTCCATCCGCTTCGCTGCGACGGCTACGCCGAACACCGGCATTTGGGACGCGACGAACAACGTGTGGCTGTTCCGTATCAACGGGGATAACAGTGCGAACTTCGCCAGTCATGTGAGCGCACAGAACATCACCGCTGTCGGTGAGGTCTACTGCAACAACTGGATGCGCTCGAACACGTCCGGTACGGGCTGGTATCACCAGGTCCACGGTGGCGGCTGGTACATGGCCGATAACACCTGGATTCGCAACTACAACGGCAAGGGTCTGTGCCTTTCGGGGCCGGGCGGAAGCGGCGGCGATCTCCGACTGGAGAGCTACTCGCCGACCATCGCCTGCTACGACACGGACGCCGGCACGACGCACTGGATACACTGTAACGACAACCAGCACGGCTTCCTCGCCAACAATGCCTTCGCGTGGTGCGCCTACCGCGACGCAAGCAACAATTGGATCGCCACGGGCAACATCGTCGCCTATGCGTCCGATGCGCGTCTCAAGAAGAACATCGTGGACGCCTCGGCCTCCAAGGTGGGCGACTTCTTCGACCGATTCCGTGTGCGCGAGTTCGATTGGGACGCCGAAGCTATCGCCGAGTTGAATCCCACGTTCCACCCGAGTGCGGAGCATGAGGTCGGCGGCATCGCGCAGGAGGCCGAGGAGGTCTACTCGTTGATGGTCGCCACGCACGCAAACGGCATCAAGACGATCCAGTGGGAGAAGGCTGTTCCCTTCCTGATCGCTGAGGTGCAGGCGCTGCGTAAGCGCGTCGCGGACCTTGGGGGAGGTGCCTGATGGCCCTCCCCGGCTCCGGCCCTATCTCCTGGGAAATGATCCGCGCCGAGTTTGGCGGCGGCTACCCGATCTACGCGGACCAGTATTACCGAGGACGTGGATTGGTGCCCGACGTTCCGGCCAACTACGGCGTCCCCACGAGCGGCCCGATCTACGCCTCGCAGTTCTACAACGCGGTCAAGGCGACGCCGTTCCAAGCATCGCTGTCGCCGAGCTACCTGATGGGTAACTGGCCTCAGTCCACCAACGGCACGGTCAGCGAGTCGTTCAGCGTTTATTGCTCGGGCGGCACCGGCAACTACTCCGTGGTCTCCCGCTCCGTCACAGGCGGCGCGTCGATCTCCGGCAGCGGCCTCGGCGGCACTGTGACCGCCTCGGGGCGGAACACCTCCCGCATGGGGCAGTTCACTGTCGTCGTCACCGATGGCGTCACGCAGATCACCCTGACCGGCAACTACGAGTACAGCTTCGGTCGTCCGCTCTAACGCATCCACCACCTACAAGAGACCTAATGCACGATGAAGTGAAGCTGGTCGGCGCTCTCGCGGGCGTCGGCCTCATCGTGGGCATCGCAAAGATGCTCACGTCGAACGATCCGATCACCTGGAAGCAGGCGCTCGGCCGCGCAATCCTCTCTGGCGCTACCGGCCTTGCCGCTGGTGCCATCGTCATTTTCATCCCCGGCGTCTCCTTCGTCGCCCAGGTCGCGCTCGCGTGCATCCTGGCGTCGCTCGGCACGTCCGCGCTGGAGACCGTACTGAACCGCGTCGTCAACAAGTGACCGCCCCCAAGGATGCCTTGGAGCGACTGCACGCCGCAGTCGCGGACAAGCTCGCCGACACCATCGACTCGATGGAGTCGGACGCGAAGGGCCTGGCCTCGATCCTCAACGTGGCCCGGCAGTTTCTCAAGGACAACGGCATCGACGTTGCGGCCACGCCGCCCGGCTCACCGCTGGGCAAGCTGGCCGACAAGGTGTCCGAGTTCCCGTTCGATCCCGCTGAGGATGGGCGGCTGAACTGATGGAGGGCATGACGAGCCTCCACGTTCGTCACCCTTTCGAGGACTTCCGCAACTTCGCCTGGTACGTCTGGAAGGAGCTGGGGCTACCAAGCCCCACTCCGATCCAGTACGACATCTGCGAGTTCCTGAAAACCGGCCCGCGCCGTCGCGTCATCATGGCGTACCGCGGCGTCGGCAAGTCCTGGGTGACGGCCGCCTACGTCTGCTGGCTCCTCTGGAAAGACCCCCAGCACAAGATCATGGTGGTATCGGCATCGAAGGAACGCGCCGATGCGTTCTCGGTGTTCGTCAAGCGCCTGATCGAAACCCTGCCTGAGCTGCAACACCTGCGCCCGCGTCCCGACCAGCGCAACTCGAACCTGGCGTTCGATGTCGGCCCCGCGCAGCCCGATCAGTCGCCCTCGGTGAAGTCGGTCGGTATCAACGGCCAGCTCACCGGCTCCCGCGCCGACACCATCATCGCGGACGACATCGAAGTCCCGAAGAACTCCATGACCGTCGTGCAGCGCGAGAAGCTCGCCGAGCTGGTCAAGGAGTTCGATGCGGTGCTCAAGCCGGGCGGCGAGATCATCTACCTCGGCACTCCGCAGACCGAGGAGTCGCTCTACAACAAGCTGCCCGAGCGCGGCTACGTCATCCGCATCTGGCCTGCGCGCTACCCGAAGGACACCAAGCACCGCCAGGTGTACGGCGACCGCCTCGCGCCGATGATCGCCGATGCGTTCGACGCGAACCCCAAGCTCGCCTGGAAGAACTGCGAGAGCGTCCGCTTCTCCGATGAGGACTTGATGGAGCGCGAGGCGTCCTACGGACGCTCCGGCTTCATGCTCCAGTTCATGCTCGATGCGTCGCTGTCCGACGCCGAGAAGTACCCGCTCAAGCTGTCCGACCTGATCGTGATGGACGTGGACCGCGAGGTCGCTCCGATCCGCGTGGTCTACAGCAGCGGCCCGGAGTACATCGTCAGCGACATCCCGTCCGTGGGCTTCACCGGCGACCGCCTGTACCGGCCCATGTACCTCGCCTCGGAAATGGAGGAGTTCACCGGCAAGGTGCTCGCCATCGACCCCTCGGGCCGAGGCGGCGACGAAACCGGCTACGCGGTCGTCGGCATGCTTCGCGGCATGCTCTACGCGCGCCGTGCTGGTGCGACCAAGGGCGGCTACGACGACGACACGCTGGAGACCCTGGCGCACATCGCGCGCGCCGAGAAGGTCTCCGCAGTCCTCATTGAGGCCAACTTCGGCGACGGCATGTTCGCCAAGATGCTCTCCGGCGTCCTGGCGCGCGTGTACCCGTGCTCCATCGAGGAGGTGAAGCACTATGGCACCTCGAAGGAGAACCGAATCATCGACGTGCTGGAGCCGGTACTGAACCAGCATCGCCTGGTGGTCGATGCCTCGATCATCCGCGCCGATCAGAAGTCCGAGCAGAAGTACCAGCTGTTCTACCAGCTGACGCGCATCACGCGCGACCGCGGCGCACTGCGCCACGACGACCGCCTCGAAGCGCTGGCGATGGCCGTGAAGTATTGGGCCGACCAGCTCTCCCGAGACGTGTCCAAGGAGGAGCAGCGCTACCTGGAGGAGCTGCTCGACCGCGAGTACGCCTCCTTCATCCAGTCCGTGACCGGCCGCGTGCCGTCACCCGACAACTACCTCGACATCCTGTAGGAGACCCAATGTCCAACACGCTCGCTGCGTGGCTGATGGCGCTCGCCGCCGCTGCCCTGCTGTACCTGTTCCTGCGCCGCAAGAACGACGACGACAACGACGGCCCGAGCGCACCCGCGCCGGTAACGCCGTGCGACTGCAACCACGCTCCCTGCTGCCACACCCAGGGCGGCCAGTCGAACCCTTACGCCCCGGTGTGAGCCAGGCTGTCCAGCTCGCGCGCCCTCTGACGATGAAGTCGGAGGGTCTGCGCCTGGTGGCCTACCTGTGCCCCGCAGACAAGTGGACCATCGGCTACGGCCACACCGGCAGTGACGTGAAGCCCGGCCTCCGCATCACCGAGGAACGCGCTGTGGAGCTGCTGGAGGCTGACCTCTCCAAGGCCGCTACGGTCGTCCGTCGATACGTGCGCGTGCCCCTCAGCGCGCCGCAGGAAGCCGCTCTGATCGACTTCGTGTTCAACCTCGGCGAGGGCAACTTCGCCAGCTCCACCCTGCTCCGCGTGCTCAACGCGGGCGACTACGCGGCGGTGCCCGCACAGCTCCGCCGATGGACCAAGGGTCGCGTCAAGGGCGTGCTGACGGACCTGCCCGGCCTCATCGACCGCCGCGAGGCGGAAGTCAAACTCTGGAACTCCAAGTGACCATCAAGACCATCTACAACCGCGCCAGCGAGCGCCTGGTGCGCGCCTACGAGCGCGCCAAGGGGTACGTAGCGCTGCGCATTGCCCTCGCCTCGCAGTGGCTCCCGGAGCGCCTGCGCGAGACCTCCCGTCGCACCTACACCGGCTGGCTGTTCGTCGCCGTGTTCCTGGCGCTGCCCTACGTCGTCCTCGGCGGCCTGTGGGAGCACTTGCGGAATGCCGCGGAGCGCCTGTGGGATGACGTGAGCGACATCGAGTGGGCTGCGTTCACCCCGAGCTACTGGCGGGAGCACATCAAGCAGTGACCACGCTGGCCTTTGACGGCCGGCTCGTTGCTATCGACTCGCAGGTCACCGCTGGTGATCTGCGGTACGAGGAGGAGAAGTTCTACCGCACCACCGACACCACCGGGCGCGACCTGGTGGTGTTCGGCGCGGGCACCACTTCCCACATCCAGCGAGCCGTGCGCGAGCTGTCGGAGGGATTCGACGAACTGACCAAGGGCGAGTACACGATCCTCGTGGTCGGCCTGCGGGACAACCCGGTGGCCTTCTACCACGACGGTCTCCCTCTCGACCTCCGGCGCGACTTCCTCGTCGCCGGTAGTGGTGGTGCGATTGCCCTGGCCGCCATGAAGGCAGGCCACAACGCGACCGAAGCAGTCCTCATGGCCTGCTCGACGGACCTCTACAGCGGTCCACCGGTGCAGACCTACGACACTTTCAACAAGCGCTTCCTTAGAAAACGGACATGACTTAACGGCGCAAGGATGCGCCTAAACTGGAATCCCCATCTGACGCGTCCGTTCCAAGGCCCCCATGAGATCGTTTATGCGATACGGCTTTTGAAGAAAGGTAGCCCATTGGTGAATGGTGGGCAGTTGAGGATTGGGAAGCCCCGTGGCAAACATGTAGGGTATTCGATTCGACAAGAGACAGTCAGCGACCGACATGGAGCCACCATCCTCGATATGAATATCTAAGATTGCCGCGTGGAACACTTTTGCCGCCAGTTGGTCTAAAGCTTGCGCGGAGGAAGCAACAACCTCGACCTCATAGCCGAAATTCACCAGGATTTCCTGCAACATCTCTGACAGGTCGGGGTCATCTTCTAAGACCAGTAGCGACCCCAAGCAACCCTTACCGTTTACCCGCGAAGCCATCTGACACCTCCCATGCGTAGCGGCCCGTACCCTATAACTATTGAAGGGGAATATCGCGCTGATGATTTGCAGCGTCCTGAACTGTTCAGCTAGAGAGTCAAGTCGTCTTCCTTGAACCACCACATTACAGCCAAGGCGACGAACCATACGATCAAGGGTATTCCGACAAGGAACTGGAGTAACAGGTCTCTCATGTACTCGCATCCCGCCGACTCAGTAAGCGCGGAATCAAGGATACGCACCTGCTGCTCCACAACGCTTGGGGCGGTGTTATCGTCGTTAATAAGTCCGCGGCTTCTTTCCGCCACGGCGTCCGCATCTCGCATCTTTACATGTTGATACAGAGCCGGTACTCCCACAAGGATTACACAAGCCAGCGTGATCGAAGCCGCGAACCGGGTGAGGATGCTATTGAGCGATGCCATGTGGTCTTGATGAGCTGTCTAGGGCAAACGCCAAGTCTACCGGACCACACAGACCGTCATCTCCTAGGGGGCTTGACAGAGCTGTTATCATTAGATAGACCTAAGTATTACTATAGTGGGACTGTAGAGTTCTATTCATTGGTATTCACCACCAAGTAGAACTACAGTCCTCCTATGCACTCTTGGGGTGTTCCTCTGTCCTCCTTGGGTGCCACTGCGGCGGAACTCCCATGCACCGACTTCTCCTGATCCTGCTCATCGCGGGCGTCACGCCCATCAACCCGCTCCTGGCGATCCTCGCGTACAACCGAGGGATGACCTGGGCTGTGCCTGTGTGCGTCCTATGGGGACTTGGGTCGCTCGCCTGGTTCGCTGTCGTGGCAACGCGGAAGCGCTCCGGTGTGACTGAGGCTCCCTCCTCGCGCGACTGAGGGGGTCGAAACGTTTGCGGCAAATTTCCGAAGGGGTATCCAACTACTTGGAACCGCGCGATCACCCCCCGTAGGGGGTCGCCCCCTGTAGCGCAAAGGCACGATGCGCCCCCCCTTCGCGTCACCTGCGGCGTCACCACCTCGGCTAACCTGCTGATTCCAAAGGTGAACCACCGGATTAGGTATCCAGTGCCTAGGCAATCCCATGCGATACCTGGGCAACCTGCGGACATCCGCGCTCAAATGTTCGCGCCTCTGTCTGTCCCTATCTGTCTTTTTGCCCTGACCGCCACGCGTCCACCTCGGCACCACCTCGGCACACCTGCCTACCACCTCGGCGCACCCTGCCCCAGCCTATGCCCACCTGCCGCCCACCACGGCCAGCCAATGCGCCGCCACGGCCCACGCAAGGCCCGCCACGGGCATCCCTACCGCCCCGCCTATAGAAGCTCCCCACGCGCGCGCTAGGCGCTCCCTGCGACCATCCAAACATCGTTGCCATCGGGGTATTGACAGCCATGCGGGGATTGATCTAATCTATACCCGTCGCCAGCAGCACGGCGGCAGCGGAAAAGGCGGCGACAGACGTGCGACCGATGGATCGACAGCACCTAGAGCTTATCCCGCCAGCACTGAGGACTAGCCCCAAAGGCCCCTGAGCGCACCGCAGGTAACGTCCGGCTCAATCCTCCCACTACCGGGAGTGATTGACAAACCGGGAACAAACGGGCATAATGCCCACCATCGAACAACGGTCGCAGGGTGCGGTCGGGACAGTAGGAAAGGGGCAGGCAGGAGCGCCGCCCACGGCAGAACGCGGGGAGCTGGGAACACTAGCCGCGCCGGGAAGTGTAAGGGCCGATGAAGGCCGCCACGGATACCGGGTCACCGCCAGAAAGAGCGGGGCCATCTGTACGGGATTCCTAGGCGAGCTGGAGGCGCTCCCGGAAGCTGGCGACGGTCAGATTCCATGCCTTACAAGCATGAGTCTGACCGCCAAAGCGTCCCTACCGTTGTGATGGGGCGTTTTGGTGGTCCGATTCACTGGAGAGCAACCCATGACGATGATCCCGTTTGATATGACCGCCCGCGACTACTACGTGGCCGGTTGCATCCGCCGCGGCATCCGCGAGCACCGCGCCCGACTCAACGAGCGGGAGCGCCAGGCGAACAGGAACCGCACCCAAGTTGCGCCTTGTCCCTCCCCCGTTGTCATCTGATCCCCTTTCGTCAACCCGGTTTTCCACACCCCGCCGACGTGTGACGGCGGGTCTTTTTTGGAGCTACCATGAGCACCAATGGACCACTGGAGGACTTGCAAGTGCGCAAGCTCACCGCTGAGATTCGCAAGATCAACCGCGAGAGCGACAAGCTGATGATGGAGACCCGGTGGTATCCGTTGGTGGTCGCCACGGCCTTTGTGGCTGGCATCGTCACGCTGACCAAGCTGTTCCTCTAACAGCGCCCTATCCCAATCCACCGAAGCCGCCGCAAGGCGGCTTTTTTGTTGCCCGGAGAAAGCTATGAACAAAATTCCTTCCGCCCTGATCGCCGCCGCTCTGCATGTGGCACCCAAGAATGACGTTCGCTTCTACTTGAATGGCGTGCTGATTGAGTCGCACGCCGATGGTGCGATCATCGTTGCTACAGACGGCCACCGCATGCTTGTGGTGCGTACCAGCCTGCCGTGGGACATTGGCAAGATCATCGTGCCGCGCAATGCGTGCGAGCTGGTCGCCAAGATGAAGGGCGATGTCTATTTCAGCGCCGTGGGCGATGCCAGCCGGTTCAAGGCGGAGCGCGGAGGCCAGGCCATTGAGTTTGCTGCCGTTGATGGAACCTACCCGGACTGGCGTGCTGCGGTGTCCAAGCCGAACGAACTCAAGCTGTCCGGATTCGCGCCTGCCGTCCTCGAAGGCGTAGTGAAGGCGGCCGGTGTAATTCGCAAGGCATTCGGCGGCAAGGCCACTTCACTGATTCCGGTGACTGGCGGCGACGTGGCGGCCATGTTCGGTATTGGCGGCATCACCGATCCGAGCATCAGGTGCGCGTCTTTGATCGTCATGCCAATGCGCGACTCGTCATACCCGGAAGCCCTGTGCAGCGACGCGCTCCGCGCTTAACCCGAACCCATTAGCCGCCGCTAGGCGGCTTTTTTGTTGCCCGGAGAAAGCCATGAACCTCGACAAGTACGCCCCTGAGAGCGCGAAGCGCATAGCCGTGGCGCTGGTGGATGCCGCCCTCGCCGCTGGTTACTCGCTCGGCGTCTACGACGGCGAAGAAACCACGGTGCGGCACAGCCGCGACCGGCAAGAAGTGTTGGAGGCCCTCGCCTCTACCGACCACGATCACCTGCGGTTCTACCGCCCGGACGCAACAAAGGCGGGGTTTGTGCTCCTGATTTGGGAGAACGGGAACGACGCCGCGAGCGACTGGAGCGACAACGACGAGACCAACGCGCTGGTGATGCCGGTGCTGCGCGGGCTGGGAGTGCTGTGATGGAACTGCGCACCTACGGAACCCGCAACGTGTTCCTGGCACAGCCGGGGCGCTATCACGAACAACTGGCGGCGACCGCGATGACGCCGCAGCAAGCCGAGGAGTTCGCCACCGTGGTCAACCGGGCAATCAGGGATACCGACTTCGACCCCATCGACCTTGCGTTGCTTGCGGCAGGGTGGCAGTTGGCTGACGTGCCTGTGACCATCGAAGTGGGCGAGTTCCTGACCAATGTGGCCCGGATGCTTCACAAGCTGTTCGAGGAGCTTTGCACCCCTGACGGCTATCCCGGCGTCTTTGGCTACGAGATCGCGGAACCGTTGGGTGCGTGGCTTGCCGAACGCCCCAAGAATCGCTGCGAACTCGCCGATGCTGAGCGGCAGGCACGCGAAATGATCCAAGCCGAGATGGGCCGCTTCGCATGAGCTACCGCGAGGAGGACATCATGTTCGAGACCGAAAAAGCGTGGGTGCTGCGCAAGGGGCCGAACCATTTTGAGGTCTACAAAATCGGCCTCACGCACTCGACACGCCACGGCATTTTTCACAACATCCCCGGCGCGCTGGATCGCGCCATTGAGCACGCAAAGGGCCTGTCGCAATGAGCAACGACAACGAGCTGGCTGTACCTGCCGGTGACAAGCTGGTCACCCTGGGCGACCGATCGGTCTCCTACGGTCCCCGCCAAGAGTTCGATGGAAGCGTCGAGCCTTGCGCACCGATGGCCGCGCAGTTTTGGGGCGTCTACCGCTGGGCTGGTAAGGACCGCTGGTGGTGGATTGCCGACGTGGCCGACGAAGACACCGCCCGCGCAGTGGCCGCCGCCTACCTGCTGAACGTCAAGCCCGATTGGGCGCACTGACCGACAACCACCGCTGATCCCGAGGCCCGCCTAGTGCGGGCCTTCGCATTTCTGGAGCACACCATGCAAATATACGTTGCCTGCCTTGCCTCATATAACGCTGGCGTCCTGCACGGCGAGTGGATCAACTTGGAGGGACGCGACGCCGACGACGTGCGCGATGAGATTGCCCGCATCCTGCGCGAGTCGCCGCACCCGAACGTGACCGTTGATTGCCCGGATTGCGGCGGTACTGGAACCACATACGTCCCCCGAGTATTCGGCGGGGCGGAATGCACGGCGTGTGGCGGAAGCGGCAAGGTCGCCAGCGCCGAGGAGTGGGCCGTCCACGACTACGACGACGTGTTCGGGGATACCTGGGGCGAGCACCCCGACCTGGACAAGCTGTGCGCATTGCAAGAGCGGCTGGACGAGTTGCACAACGACACCGAACGCGCCGCCTACACGGCCTTCTGCGACCACGAGGGCCTCGACGATGTGACCGTGGAGCAGTTCCACGAAGCCTACGCGGGCCAGTTCGATAGCTGGGCCGACTTTGCCGAGAACTATGTGGACGAATCGAGGCTTCTTCACGACGTGCCCGACGCCCTCTCCCGCTACTTCGACTACGAGAGCTATGGCCGCGACATTCGGCTCAACGGTGACGCGTTTGAGGTGAGCGGCTTCTACTTCTGGAGCCGCTAACGCCGCTTCCGCAAGACCCTGCGCCAATACAGGTATGTGCGATGCGCCGGCACCGAGCTAGTCCACACCCATACGACTAGGTGAAGGGCCGTAATGGCGACTTCTACGCGGGGGTCAATCATCGAATGGTCCTTGGGGTCGGGAGTGGCGATCACGCCCTTCAGCCCTAATCATAAGGCCAATCTCGATATTTGGCACTCATTGTTCCATTTGTAGCACTTGCATAACAGGAGACTTACATATGCGTAACGCAGATTTCACCGCAAACTCGACCCTGGTGATCGTCAACGTGGCCCTCCGCGTCCACCAGTTCGGCCCGTTCTTGGTATTCGAGCGGGAGGTTTTGGTCCTGCATGAACGGACCTACGAGGTGCCCGAATGATTCGGACCATCAATTTCGACCATAACGAGAAGCGCGGCGCTCTCCGCGCGATGCTCGGCCTACTCAACGAGCGCGTCCAGTTCTCGGTCGTCCCCGAGGACTGTGGCTGGCGGGTGTCGTATCCGGTCCCACCCGCGGCCCCAACGGAGACCCCGCGGCCATGACTTCACTGCACCAGTCGGGATCAATCTCTCCCGTGGTACTTGATTCCTACGGACGCGCCATCATTGTGGCCTGTAGTCTGCCCGACGGCAGCGTCATGCTGTCGGGCTGCGCATCCGCAGACGACCAGGGGGGCGTTCTCAGTCTATGAGTGCGGTGAGACGGACAATAGCCAGCGCGGTAGTCCGCGTAGGGCAAGGACTGTTTTTTGCATCCGTGGTCGGGGCCATTGTGACCCTGGCGGCGATGCTGGCACTACCGTTCTTAAAACACTGAAACGTAAGACCTTTTTGTGGAGCGCAGCCGGGGGTGGCGGCGCATTACAACGCCGTGAGCAGGGGACAGGACGGCCCCTTCGCAGGGCAGAAGTACCTGGACCTGTTCGTGAAAGCCTTTGGATATGAGATCGGAATCGACCCCTCCCCCACGCCCTGGCAGCGTGGTTTCTGGATGGACAAAATTGGCAAGAATGCCATCAACATTGGCTTGGGCCTTGTAATCCTTACATTGCGGCTCCAAGATAGACCCTGATGGTTTCCCAAGGGGGAACCATCCCCTTACGGAAAATGAGCGCACCATGAATCTCTCGCAGAAAGAACTGACGGCCATTCTCACAACCGCACTGTCAGCCTTCCGGGAAGAGATCGACGAGGACATCACCGCCACCCGCATCCTCACCCTACTCGCCGTTGTGGACGAGCCGGGCATTCAGCAGGTGGACCTTGAGCGCGTCCTCGGCGGACTCTCTCCCTCCGCAGTGAGCCGCAATGTGCTCGACCTGTCGTCTATCAAGCGTAACCGCGAGCCGGGGCCTGACTTCCTGGAGCAGCGCCCTGATCCCGCCTACCGCAAGCGCAACCTGATCTTCCCGACGACCAAGGCGCTGCACTGGCTGGCTTCGCTCGCAGAACGTGTCAACCGCAAGGTGACGGCGCGCGTCGCAGCCGCCTAACCCCCAACACCCCGTTGTGCCCCGAGGCCCGCCTAGTGCGGGCCTTTTCATTTTTGGAGATACACATGGCCCTTCGCCTCAAAGGGACCGCGCCCAAGCCGGGTGCGCCCGATAAGCGCTACTACATGCTCGACGTGCAGGAGGGATACCGGCGCGTGCGCTTGTCCACCGGCACCCGCGACCGCGTGGCAGCCGAGCGCAAGGAGCAGGCGGTCCTCGACGCCCTGCGCGACGACCCCGACGTTTCCGAGGACGTGCTGCGCGAACTCATCCGGGGCAAGTCCCGGTCGGCGCAGATGGCCGTGGCGAAAGCCAAGGCCCGGCAGCGCACCCTCAAGGACGCGATGGATGACGCCCTGGACGACCGCAACTTTTGGGGCAAGCTCAAGTCCATCGAGACCGTCCGCACCAACTGCAAGATCGTCCAGGGCTTCCTGGGCGAGGACACGCCCATCAACGACATCACCCAGGCCGCAGTGGACGCGATGGTGACCAAGATGGAGGCCGAGGGAGCTGCTCCGGCGACCATCAACCGCAAGATGCACGCCCTGATGGCCGTCCTGCGCCGCGAGGCGAAGGCCGGGCGCATGCTGGCCGCCATCCCGGAGTACCGGCCGAGCGACGAGCGCGACAACGCGCGCCAGTTCACCCTGACCATTGAGGACGAGGAGCTGATCCTCTCCCGCGTGCTCGCGTGGGACATCCTGCCCGACCCCGAGTACGGCGGTCGGCCGCGGACGCGCGACGGTAAGGACTACCACGACCTGTTCGTGTTCCTGGCCGACGTGGGCTGCCGCCTGAGCCAGGCATTCAACCTGCGCTGGAGCGACCTGGTGGGAACCCCGCCGACCGCCGTTCGCTTCTGGCGTCACGGGGAACTGAAAGGCGGCCGGCAGCGCACCATCCCGTTGACCTCCCGCGCCTCGGAAGTGGTCCAGCGGCGGCGCAGGGCGGCAGGCAAGGAGCAGACCGGCCCCTTCTCCACGCTCAACAAGACCCGCGCCAACAAGCTCTGGAATCGTGCGCGAAAGGGGACGCATCTCGCCAAGGAGAAGGAGTGCGTGATCCACTCGCTGCGGCACACCTGCGCCACCCGGCTGCTGCTGGCGACCGGCAACATCAAGCTCGTGCAGGAGTGGCTGGGGCATCGGGACATCCGCACCACGTCGGAGACCTACGCGAAGGTGCTGGCCGAACAGGCGCTCATCGGCAAGTCTGCGCTGGAGCAATTGCGGGCTGCGCCGCAGGTGACGCCCACAGGTGACGTTCCGAGACAGGGATTGATTGCCAACGAGGGATTGTAGTACCAAAACTGACCGTCGCCAGCTTACTTTTCAGTAACTTAGCGACGGTAGTAAGAAAACAGTGGGGTGGCTGAGGGGATTCGAACCCCCGACCACCGGAATCACAATCCGGTACTCTAACCAACTGAGCTACAGCCACCACTGAAACTTTCGCTCCATCGCCGATACCACTGACGCCGGAACCTTGAACATTGCCTGGGGACTGTCACCGAAGTTGCGGTCCGCCGAAGCGAGTCCGATATTCTGGTGGAGTCCTTGCGCTTTTGCAAGCACTTCTTCACATCCGTCGATGCGATCCCGGTGCTCGCCAATGGCGCGCCCGACAGGAATCGAACCTGTAACCGCCGGCTTAGAAGGCCGGTGCTCTATCCAGTTGAGCTACGGGCGCCCGAACCGGAACGGTGTCCAATCCGACGTGGCGTGGGATTGGTCGGGGTAGAGGGATTCGAACCCCCGACATCCTGCTCCCAAAGCAGGCGCGCTACCAGACTGCGCTATACCCCGGTCTTGCAATCCCCTCGGGTTGGGCCCGGGGAGCTGGTCATTGTCGCCAAGCGCGTTGGGAACTGTCAACGAAGGATGCACAGATCCCCGGCCTGCCACAACGCCGAAAGCAGTCATCGGCTATGCTGACGCCCATCGGCCGGATGGCCGTCCCGACCTTCATTCGCACGGAGAACACGCATGCGCAGCGGCAACCCGGCTCTTTCCGAGTCGACCTTCCTCGACCTCGCCAGTGGCTCGGTAGTGACCAGCCCCGACCAGGCCATGACCCTCAACGGCACCGCCAACAAGACCGGCATCCTGCTGCTGTTGACCGTTCTGACCGCGGCGTTCGCCTGGAGCCAGGCGGTCGACGAGTACGGCCAGATTTCCGGCAGCGCGAGCCTGTACGCCATCGGTGGCGCGATCGGCGGCCTGGTGCTGGCACTGATCACCATCTTCAAGAAGGAATGGTCGCCGGTCACCGCGCCGATGTACGCACTGGTCGAAGGCCTGTTCCTGGGCGCCGTGTCGGCCCTGTTCAACATGAAGTACCCGGGCATTGTGTTCCAGGCGGTGCTGCTGACCTTCGGCACCCTGGCCGCCCTGCTGTTCGCATACCGCAGCGGCCTGATCAAGGCCACCGAGAACTTCAAGATGGGCGTGGTGGCCGCCACCGGCGGCATCGCCCTGCTCTACCTGGCCTCGTTCGTGCTGGGCTTCTTCAACATCAACGTGCCGGTGATCCACGACTCCAGCTGGCTGGGCATTGCCTTCAGCCTCTTCGTGGTGGTCGTGGCCGCGCTGAACCTGGTGCTGGACTTCGATTTCATCGAGACCGGCGTGGCCCAGAGCGCGCCGAAGTATATGGAGTGGTATGGCGCATTCGGCCTGATGGTGACCCTGGTCTGGCTGTATGTGGAGTTCCTGCGCCTGCTGTCGAAGATCCAGCAGCGCTGAACCAGGCAGAGCCATGAACGACAAAGGGCGCCTTCGGGGCGCCCTTTTCTCTTTGTAACGCGTGGCTGCATTTCCCGGCTAGCCAGCCACGCCAGCCTGTGCAGCGTAGTGCGCCGCAAGGTGTTCGACCAGCGCTCGCACCTTGGGCGCGAGCGCACGTGCATGCGGGTACAACGCGAAGTAGCGCCGCTGGCCGGCATGCCAGGCCGGCAGCACGCGGATCAGACGACCGGCGCGCAGATCCTCCTGCACGGTCAGCGCGGTGAACAGGCTGATGCCCATTCCGGCCAGCGCGGCGGCGTACAGCGCGGGCGTGGCATCCACGCGCAGGCGCTGCCCGGCTTCAACGCTCACGCTGGCGCCGCGCGGTCCCTGCAACCGCCAGGGCGGCATTGACGGCGTGGGACTGAAACCCAGCAGCGTGTGCTGCTCCAGATCCACGGCGTGCCGTGGCAGGCCATGGCGCGCCAGGTAGACCGGTGCGGCGACCAGGATGCGCGGGCAGCTGGCCAGCTCGCGCGCAACCAGCTGGCTGTCCGGCAATGAAGCTGCAATGCGCAGCGCCAGGTCGAAACCACCACCGACCACATCCACCACCTGATCATCCGCCGACAGGTCCAGCGTGACCTGCGGGTAACGCTGCAGGAACGAGGGCAGCCAGTGGGGCAGCTCCTGGCTGGCCACCACCTGCGGCACGCTGATCCGCACGCTGCCGCTGGGCTGCGCCTGCCCGGCGCGAGCACGATCATCCGCCTCCTGCAGGCGGTCCAGCAGCGTTGCCGCCTCGCGGTAGTAATCGCGCCCGGCCTCGGTCAATGACAGCCGACGGCTGTTGCGATCGAGCAGGCGTACCTGCAGGTGCTCTTCCAGCTGCCGCAGTTGCCGCGACATCGCCGAGTGGGTGGTCCCCAGGCGCTCGGCGGCCGCAGTGAAACTGCCCGCGTCAACGATGGCGCGCAGCGCACGCAGGGCGGCGAAGTGATCCATCGGCGGGCAGCTCCACGTGGCGGGGCCCACGGCATGCGGGCCCCGCCAGCTTATCAAGCGCCGTCACCGGCCTTGCGTACCGGCAGCGCGAGGATCGCGTCGGTGCTCATGACATCGCCGAAGGCGTCTTCGATCTGCGCCAGCGAGGCCTCATGCAGCGCGCGATGGCCGATGCGACGGCCGCCGGCCAGATCCAGATCGCGGCTGGCGCTGGCATCGGACGAGACGATCACCCGGTAGCCGCGCGGAGCCGCTGCCGCGTCGCGCGCAGCACCGGCCACGCAGGCGTGGGTCTGCAGGCCGGTGACGATCAGGGTGTCGATGCCGGCGTTCTTCAGCATCGGGTCGAGCACCGCGGCGGACGCGCCGGCGAATACGCTGACATTGTCCTTCTGCACCACGGTCTCGCCCTGGCGCGGCTGCAGGTCGCGATGGAAGGCGGCATTGACGCTGCCCTGCGCGAACAAGGGTGCGCCGGCCGGCAGCACGTGCTGGACATGGATCACGCGGATGCCGTGGGCATCGGCGAATTCGACTACCCGCCTGGCCTGGCGCAGTGCGGCCTCGCCATCGGGAATGACCATGCGGCCACCCGCAAAGCCTGGTACGGCCTTGGCATCGAAGTACTCGTTCTGGAAGTCGATCACCAGCACGGCAGTCTTCGCCGCATCCAGCGAGGTCGGGACCGGCGCACCCGCCATATGGCGGATGGTGGGATGGGCTGGCTCGGCAGCAGCAAGCGGGACGGTTGCGGTCATGCCGATCAGGCTGGCCAGGCCGAAGGCGGTGAGGTTCATGTTCAAGCTCCGGTGCATTGGGAAGTGGGCACAGGATGCCGATCACATTACGCACGAACCAGCCGCCCAGCGGCACATGATCTGTGCGATATACGCACAGAAAATTCCCTGTAGAGCCACCCCATGGGTGGCTGCGGACCGTAGGGGCCCCGTCATCCACGCATGGCGTGGATCTACCGAGCCAGCCCACAACGCAACGGGGCGCCCGAAGGCGCCCCGCTGTAGATCCAACCGAGGTCGGCCGGCCGCTTACAGGCGGCTGGCGATGGCCTGGGCAAAGCTCATGGTGGTACCGGTGCCACCCAGGTCGCCGGTCAGCGAGTCCTTGGCTTCCATGGTCGCCACGATGGCCTTGCGCAGGCGCTCGGCATTCTCCGGCTGGCCGATGTGGTCCAGCATCTGCGCGGCCGCCAGCAGCAGCGCACACGGATTGGCCTTGCCCTGGCCGGCGATGTCCGGCGCGGTGCCGTGCACGGCTTCGAAGATCGCCGCGTCCTTGCCGATGTTGGCACCCGGAGCCAGGCCCAGGCCGCCGACCAGGCCGGCGCACAGGTCGGAGATGATGTCGCCGAACAGGTTGGTGGTGACGATCACATCGAACTGTTCCGGACGCATCACCAGCTGCATGCAGCAGTTGTCGACGATCATTTCCTGGAACTCGATGTCCGGGTACTGCGCGGCGACTTCACGGGCGACATTCAGGAACAGGCCCGAGGTCGACTTGATGATGTTGGCCTTGTGCACGGCGGTGACCTTCTTGCGGCCGGTGCTCTTGGCCAGCTCGAAGGCGTAGCGCACGATGCGCTCGGAGCCCTTGCGGGTGATGCGGGTGCCGGAGAAGGCGGTCTCGCCATCGGCCGACACTTCCTGGCCTTCGGCCAGGTAGGCACCTTCGGTGTTCTCACGGACGGTGATCAGGTCGACGTTGTCGAAACGCGACTTGGTGTTCGGGAAGGTGTGGGCCGGACGCACGTTGGCGTACAGGTCGAAGTGACGGCGCAGGCTGACGTTGATCGAGGTGAAGCCACCGCCGACCGGGGTGGTAAGCGGGCTCTTCAGCGCGACCTTGTTGCGCGCGATCGATTCCAGGGTCACCGCCGGCATCAGGTCGCCGTGCTTTTCCAGGGCCACCAGGCCGGCGTCGGCGTCTTCGTACTCCAGGCCAGTCTTGAGCTGGTCGAGCACGAACAGGGTGGCGTCCATGATTTCCGGGCCAATGCCGTCGCCGCGGATGACCGTAATTTTCTGCGTCATTGATCGATGTTCCGAACAGGGGGAAAAACGCCGTCCGGACGTGCCCGGAAACGCCGGCGCAAAGGAAGTTTCACCGGCAATTATGCCTGAGCCGGGGCCGAGGTCCCAAATAGACCATGGTCCCAGTCCCCGGCTCAGGCAGAATTGCCCGCGCATCCCTCCTCTACCCCCGCCTGTCGGCGCGCCCCTTCAACAAGAAGGGGCTCCTGGGCTGTTGGATCGCGGGACAGGCCCCCTCGCGGGCCCGGTAGTGCCGGCCGCTGGCCGGCAACCCCGGCCATGTCGGGTTCAGGGGATGCCGGCCGCTGGCCGGCACGACCCTCAGTGCTCGTGCGCGGCTGGCGCGGCGGCGCCGCCTTCCAGCTGGTCGAGGAAGTCGACCGCTCGGCGCAGGTGCGGGATCACGATGGAGCCGCCCACCACCAGGCCGACCGAGAAGGTCTCGAAGAACTCCTCGCGGGTCACCCCGGCGTCCTTGCACTGGGCCACGTGGTAGCTGATGCAGTCGTCGCAGCGCAGCACCATCGAGGCCACCAGGCCCAGCAGCTCCTTGGTCTTCACGTCCAGCGCGCCGGCCTGGTAGGTCTGCGTATCCAGCGCGAAGAAGCGGCGCACCACCTGGTTCGGTTCGCCCAGGATGCGCTCGTTCATGCGCTTGCGGAACTCGGTGAACTCGGCGATGCGGTCCTTGCTGCCGTCGTCGGCCGCGCTCATGCCTGGCCCTGCCCGGCCAGCAGCGGCTCGAGCTTGCCTTCACGGTGCAGGGCCATCATGTCGTCGTAGCCGCCGACATGGACGTCGCCGACGAAGATCTGCGGCACGCTGGTGCGGCGGGTCAGCGCCATCATCTTCTCGCGCTCGGCCGGGTCCAGGTCAATGCGGACCTCGGTCCACTGCTGGCCCTTGCTCTTCAGGAAGTTCTTGGCGGCCACGCAATACGGGCAGACGGCAGTGGAATAGATGGTGATGGCGGGGGCACCGCCGGCGGTCTGGGCTGTCACGGGAAACTCCACGATGGATCGACGGTCTACATATGGTACCGGTGCGCTGGAATTTCCACGCCACGGCCGCAACACTGTGGATTAACGAATGGTTGCCCCCCGCCCTGCCACGCTTGGCGCGCCCCGCCCGAGGACCTTCTGCTTGCGAGCCCTGCTGCTGACTACCGCCGTCACCCTGGCCCTGGCCATGCCGCTGGCCCAGGCCCAGGAGAAGCTGCCCGACATCGGCTCTTCGGCCGGCGAGCTGCTGACCCCGGCCCGCCAGGCCGAGTACGGCGCGATGATGCTGCGCGAGCTACGCAACTACGGCTACCTGCTGGAAGATCCGCTGGTCAACGACTGGCTGCAGACCATGGGTACCCGGCTCGGCTCCAACAGTGACCAGCCGCGGCAGCCGTACACCTTCTTCGTGATGAACGACCGCCAGATCAACGCGTTCGCCACGCTGGGCGGCTACATCGGGGTCAATGCCGGACTGGTGCTGACCGCCGAGCGCGAGGACGAGGTCGCTGCGGTGCTGTCCCACGAAATCGCCCACGTTACCCAGCAGCACGTGCTGCGCGGTGTCGAGCGCGCCCAGCGCGACCAGATCCCGATCCTGCTGGGCATGCTGGCGGCGGTAGTGGCCGCCCAGGCCAGCAACAGCACGTCGTCCGGCAACGCGACGATGGCCGCGATCAGCTCGGGCATGGGCCTGATGCAGCAGCGGCAGATCAACTACACCCGCTCCAACGAGTCCGAGGCCGACCGTCTGGGCATCCGCACCCTGTCGCGCAGCGGCTACGACGTGGATGCCATGGCCGGCTTTTTCGAGCGGATGTCGGCAGCCATGCGCGGCAACGAAGGCGGCTACAGCGTGCCCGAGTTCCTGCGCACCCACCCGGTCAACATCACCCGCATCAGCGAGGCCAAGTCCCGCGCCCAGCAGATGAAGAAGGATACGGTGCTGCTCACCACCAGCACCCCCACCGGCGAGCGCAAGGAGCGGGTGGACCCGGCAGATCCCAGCCTGGGCGAGCCGCTGTTGCGCGGCAACAACCCGCTGCTGCCCGGCAGTGTGCTGCGCCTGCCGATCGGCCAGCTCAACCGTGGCGCCAGCGGTGACTTCGAGTGGGCGCGTGAGCGCCTGCGCGTGCTCAGCGCGGACTCCCCCCCCGAGCTGGAGCGCGAGTACGCCGACCTGGCCAAGCGGCAGAAGGACGGCCTCAACGATGCGCAGCGCTACGGCCAGGCGCTGGCGGTGATGCGCGGTGGCCGTGCCGGTGCCGGCCAGGCCCGGCAGACCCTGGCCGGCCTGCTGCAGAGCCACCCCGGCAACCTGTGGCTGGCGCTGGGGCTGGGCGAGGCGGAGTCGCGCGCAGGCCAGGCGGCCCAGGCCAACAGCCGCTTCGAGCAGCTGCTGCGCGAACACCCCAACAGCCGCCCGGTGGCACTGACCTATGCCGAGATCCTGAACGAACAAGGCAGCCGCGAAGCCGGCCAGCGTGCGCAGGCGATGCTGCGCCCCCTGCTGTCGCAAAGCGGTAACGATCCGGTCTTCCAGCAGCGTTTCGCCCGCGCCAGCGAGTTGGCTGGCGACAGCGTGCGCGCCAGCGAGGCCTATGCCGAGGCCGCCTTCCTCAGCGGGCGGCCAGAACAGGCGCTGATGCAGCTGCAGGCGCTCAAGCGCAACCCGGCGCTGGATTACATCGGCCGCGCGCGGGTTGACGCCCGCATCGAATCGATCACCCCGACAGTGCTGGAGCTGCGCCGGCAGGGCGTGCAGGACCCGGACCTGGACCGCCGCTGAGCACCGCATGACCGGCCGATGGCAATCCAGGCCGGTTCCGGCCGGGTAGTCACAAACATGTCATCAAACCGTAGTCTACTGGCACCACTCCAGTAACCGAGCCCTACGGTGTCCTCGTGCAGAAACGCATCCTGATCGTCGATGACGAGCCCGCGATCCGTGAAATGGTCGCCTTCGCCCTTCGCAAGGGCGATTACGAACCGGTCCACGCCGGCGATGCCCGGGAGGCCCAGACCGCGATCGCCGATCGCGTTCCCGACCTGATCCTGCTGGACTGGATGCTGCCCGGCACCAGCGGCCTGGACCTGGCCCGCCGCTGGCGCAAGGAAACGCTGACCCGCGAAGTACCGATCATCATGCTGACCGCCCGCGGCGAAGAGAATGATCGCGTCGGTGGCCTCGAGGCCGGTGTCGATGACTATGTGGTCAAGCCGTTCTCGGCACGCGAACTGCTGGCCCGCATCCGAGCGGTCATGCGCCGCGCCCGCGAAGATGACGAGGACGGCAGCGTAGCCGTCGGCCCGATCCGTATCGACGGCGCCGCCCATCGCGTGTTCGCCAACGACCAGCCGGTGCCGATCGGCCCGACCGAATACCGTCTGCTGCATTTCTTCATGACCCATCCCGAGCGCGTCTACACCCGCGCGCAGCTGCTGGACCATGTATGGGGCGGCAGCGTGTACGTGGAGGAGCGCACCATCGACGTGCATATCCGCCGCCTGCGCAAGACGCTGGAGCCGTTCAACGCCGAGAACATGGTGCAGACCGTGCGCGGCGCCGGCTACCGCTTCTCCACTGCTACCTGAGTCTCGTCGTGCCGGCACCGCGCACCTGCGGGTGCCGGTGCCGGCAACTCTGCTATAACCCTCGGTTCACCCCAGTGAACCGCCGCACCTCAACGACGAGATCGCAATGCCCCGCCACATCCGCTCTGCCTGGTTGAAGACCCTGGCCACCGTTGCCGCGGTGCTGCTGTTCGCCGGACTGGTGGGGTGGTTCACGGGCCATCTGTGGTTGTGCATCGCACTGGGCGCGCTGGCGACCCTGGCCTGGCATTACTGGCGCCTGCGCAGCGTTCTGCGCCGGCTGACCGCTCGCCAGCGCTGGGACACCGCCGAAGAAGGCACCGGCGTCTGGAACGAACTGGACCGCCTGCTGTACCGCAACCAGGTGGAAATGCGCGTGCGCAAGCGCCGCCTGCTGGACATGCTGCGCAGCTACCGCGCTGCTGCCGCCGCGCTGCCTGATGCCGTCGTCGTGCTGGATCGCAACAGCCAGCGCGTGCAGTGGTTCAACGAAGCGGCTACCGCTCTGCTCGGCCTGCACCATCCCGGCGACCTTGGCGAGGCCCTGGTCGAGCGCCTGCAGCCAATGCCGCTGGCGCACTGGCTGGCTGGTGGCCGCAATGCCGAGCCCATCCTGGACGTACCCTCGCCGGTCGATCCGGCGATCCGCCTGAACCTGCGCCTGATTCCCTATTCGTCGGACTACTGGCTGCTGATCGCGCGTGACGTCAGCAAGCTGCTGCGCCTGGAGCAGGTGCGGCGGGATTTCGTCGCCAACGTTTCACACGAACTGCGCACGCCGCTCACCGTGGTCCACGGCTACCTGGACATGATGGATCCGGAGGATTTCCCGGGAACCGGACCGATGCTGGAAGAAATGCGCAAGCAGAGCCAGCGCATGGCCCAGCTGGTGGAAGACCTGCTGACCCTGTCGCGCCTCGAATCGCAGGAACACAGCGAGGAAGAGACCGTGGCCATGCAGCCGATGCTGGCCACCCTGCGCCGCGAAGCCGAAGCGCACAGCCAGGGCCGCCACCAGATCAGCATCGACGACCTCGCCGGCGTTGACCTTCAGGGCTCGACCAAGGAACTGCACAGCGCATTCTCCAACCTGGTCACCAATGCGGTGCGCTATACGCCGGCCGGTGGCCGCATCGCGGTGGAGTTCCGCCGCGAGGGCGACGGGGCGGTGCTGGCGGTGCGCGATTCCGGCTACGGCATCCCGGCCACCCACCTGCCGCGCCTGACCGAACGCTTCTACCGTGTCTCCAGCAGCCGCTCGCGCGAAAGCGGTGGTACCGGCCTGGGCCTGTCCATCGTCAAGCACATCCTCGGCCTGCACCACGCGCGGCTGGAGATTGAAAGCGAAGTCGGCAAGGGCTCGGTGTTCTCCTGCCATTTCGATGCCGACCACGTGCGCCCGCGCGAGTCCGCCCCCCTGACCTCCATCGAAGAATGACGCCATGAGCAGCCTCGGATCCCTCCCTCTCCCAGTGAGCCCGGACAACGATCCGTTGCGTGACCCGGCGCTGTACATCAACCGCGAGCTGTCGCAGCTGGATTTCAACTTCCGCGTGCTGGCCCAGGCGATGGACCCGCAGGTACCGCTGCTGGAACGCCTGCGCTTCATGTGCATTTCCTGCACCAACCTCGACGAGTTCTTCGAGATCCGCGCCGCCGCCGTGCGCCACGCGCAGGAGTACGGCCTGCCACCCGCACCGGACGGGATGAGCCCGCAGGCCATCCTGAGCGCCATCCATGACCGCGCCGCCGAACTGGTGGACCAGCAGTACCGCTGCTGGAACGAGACGCTGCGGCCGGCGCTGATGGAGGCCGGCATCGGCGTGCTCGGCCGCCACTCCTGGACCGACCGCCAGAAGCGCTGGCTGCGCGCCTACTTCCGCAACGAGATCATGCCGGTGCTGTCGCCGCTGGGCCTTGACCCGGTGCACCCGTTCCCGAAGATCCTCAACAAGTCGCTGAACATCGTGGTGGTGCTCAAGGGCACCGATGCGTTCGGCCGCGCCGGCCACCTGGCCATCGTGCGCGCGCCGCGCTCGCTGCCGCGCATCATCCAGCTGCCGGAAAAGCTCGGCGGGCCCCAGAACTTCGTGTTCCTCTCGTCGGTGCTGTCGACCTTCGTCGATGAGCTGTTCCCGGGCATGGAAGTCCAGGGCGCCTACCAGTTCCGCGTCACCCGCAATTCCGAGCTGGTGGTGGACGAGGAGGAAGTGGAAAACCTGGCGCTGGCGCTGCGTGACGAGCTGGTCGACCGCGGCTACCGGCCAGCGGTGCGGCTGGAGATCGCGCACGACATGCCGCGCGAGATCGTGCGGACCCTGCTGCAGAATTTCGGCCTGACCGAGAACGCGGTGTACCGCATCGATGGCCCGGTCAACCTCAACCGCATCATCCAGCTGTACGATCTGATCGCGCAACCGGACCTGAAATACCCGCCGATGACCCCGCGCACGCTGCGCGACAGTGACGGCATCTTCGAGACGGTGGCGCGCCAGGACCTGCTGCTGCACCATCCGTTCGACGCCTTCACCGCAGTGCTGGACCTGATCCGGCAGGCGGCAATCGATCCGAACGTGCTGGCGATCAAGCAGACCCTGTACCGCACCGGCAAGGACTCACTGATCGTCGATGCGCTGATCCAGGCCGCGCGCAACGGCAAGGACGTGACCGTGGTGGTCGAACTGCGCGCCCGCTTCGACGAAGAAGCCAACCTCGGCCTGGCCGATCGCCTGCAGGAAGCCGGCGTGCAGGTGGTGTACGGCGTGGTCGGCTACAAGACCCACGCCAAGATGCTGCTGATCGTGCGCCGCGAGGGCCGCAAGCTGCGCCGCTACGTGCACCTGGGTACCGGCAACTACCACAGCGGCACCGCCCGCGCGTATACCGACATCAGCCTGATCACCGCCGATGCGGACATCGGCAATGACGTGCACCTGCTGTTCCAGCAGCTGTCCGGGCTGGCGTCGAAGATGAAGCTCAAGCGCCTGCTGCAGTCGCCCTTCACCCTGCACACCGGCATCCTCGGCCGCATCGAGCGCGAGACGCGCATCGCCGCCGCTGGCCGCCCGGCGCGGATCATCGCCAAGATGAACGCACTGAACGAACCGCAGGTGGTGCGCGCGCTGTACGCCGCGTCGCAGGCCGGCGTGCAGATCGACCTGATCATCCGCGGCGCCTGCACGCTGCGACCGGGCGTACCGGGCATCTCGGACAACATCCGCGTGCGCTCGATCGTCGGCCGCTTCCTGGAACACAGCCGCGTCTACTGGTTCGGCAACGACGGCGCACCGGAAATGTACTGCGCCAGCGCCGACTGGCTGGAACGCAACCTGCTGCGCCGGGTCGAGACCTGCTTCCCGATCCTCGATCCGGAACTGGCCAAGCGGGTCTACCGCGAAGTCCTGCAGAACTACCTTGACGACAACCTCAACGCCTGGGAACTGGACGCGGACGGCGTCTACCACAAGCGTGCCCCAGCCCACGACGAAGCCCCGCATTCGGCGCAGATGGCGTTGATGCAGGGGCTGTGATCCGGTAGGTGCCGACCGTTGGTCGGCACGCATCGCCCATGCAGAACCAAGGGGTCAGAGCCCGTTGCGCAGCAACGGGATCCGACCCCGTGCCGTACCGACAGACCGCGGGAAACTGTCGAAGGCGGGGTGGGTCCGGTTGCGGGGGCGTGAGCGCCATGGATGGCGCGACCGAGCTTACATGGACGTACTTGCAGCGTCCCCCGCAGCCGGGCCCACCCCGCCATCCCACGGATACCTCGCTTTTGACGTTGCCTCTGCAGATGCAGGGCGCAGCCCTGCCGCACTCCCCTCTTCCAAAATGTGAAGGCCGCGCGGTGACGAGCACACCGCCCCTTCGGCTAACATTCGTCCATGCCGCATACCACCACGACTCCGCCCGCATTGCAGGATGGCGACCTGCTGGCCGCCATCGACCTTGGCTCCAACAGTTTCCACATGGTCATCGCGCGCTATACGCTCGGCCAGCTGCGGGTGATCGACCGCCTGCGCGAGACGGTGCGCATGGCCGATGGCCTGGATGGCAAGGGTGGTCTCTCTTCCGCTGCACGCCAACGTGCACTGGAATGCCTGGCCCGCTTCGGCCAGCGCATCCGCAATGTGCCGCCGCACCGGGTGCGCGCGCTGGCCACCAACACCGTGCGCCAGCTGCGCTCGCCGCAGTCGTTCCTGGTACCGGCCGAGACCGCACTGGGGCATGCCATCGAAGTGGTCAGCGGGCGCGAAGAAGCGCGCCTGATCTACCTGGGCGTGGCCCACGCGCAACCGCCCAAGCCCGGGCAGCGCCGGCTGGTGATCGACATCGGCGGTGGCTCCACCGAGTTCATCATCGGCATGGGCATGCAGACCCTGGAGCGCGAAAGCCTGCAGGCCGGCTGCATCGCCAGCACCCGGCGCTTTTTCCCTGGCGGCAAGCTGAGCAAGAAGCGCTGGAAGGACGCGCTGGCCGAGATTGGCCGCGAGTTCCAGCCTTTCGCCAGCAAGTACCGCGCGCTGGGCTGGCAGGAAGCGTTGGGCTCTTCCGGCACGCACAAGGCGATCAGCGAGATCTGCGCGACGATGAAGCTGAGCAAGGGCGCCATCACCGCCGAGGCCCTGCCGCAGCTGCGCGATGAACTGCTGAAGGCCAAGAAGATCGACGACATCCAGCTGCCGGGGCTGTCCAGCGACCGCCGCCCGATCATCGCCGGCGGCATCCTGGTGCTGGAAGCGGCCTTCCAGGCGCTGGGCCTGCAGAAGCTGCTGGTCAGCAAGGCGGCGATGCGCGAAGGCATCCTGTATGACATCGTCGGCCGCGCCGGCGAGAACGACCTGCGTGACGAATCGGTGGCTGCTCTCAGCCAGCGCTACGGTATCGATACCGTCCAGGCCGAGCGCGTGCAGGACACCGCGCTGTCCCTGCTGGAACAGGTGCAGGAGCGCTGGAGGCTCGATGCCGACGATGCGCGCATGCTCGGCTGGGCCGCGCGCCTGCACGAGCTGGGCCTGATGATCGCGCACAGCGGCTACCACGTGCATGGCAGCTATGTGCTGGAACACTCGGATATCGCCGGCTTCTCGCGCCAGGAGCAGCAGATGCTGGCGGCCCTGGTGCGCAGCCACCGCCGCAGCGTGACCAAGACCGCCTTCGACGCCCTGCCCGAGCGACTGCTGCTGACCGCACGCCGGCTGGCGGCCCTGCTGCGGCTGGCGGTGCTGCTCAATCGCGCCCACGAAGACGATCCGCTGCCGGCACTGGAACTGACCGCCGACGACAACCGGCTGTCGCTGATCGTGCCGCAGGCCTTCATCGATGCCCGCCCGCTGCTGCGCGCGGACCTGATCGGCGAGACCGATGGCATCGCCGGGCTGGGCATCCAGTTCCGTCCGTTCGTGGCCTGAATACGCTGTCCGCTGTTGTCCACAGGACAACCGGGGTGACGCATTTCCCACTCCCACTTTGCGCAGTCTGGCGGTTTTTTGTGCTGCTCCGCACCACAAACGGCCCGCTGTGGGCAATCGCTGCCATCACGTAAGCGCCTGCTTTTGTTCACGTTTTGTGAAGAATGGCGCCGCCGCGTGACATAAATGGATACGAACCCTTTACAGAGCATTAACTAACGAGACTACTATCGGGTCACCGGCTCGGTCATCGACCCTGCTGGCTCCTTCGACGCCCACTTTGGCGTCCTGTGCACGACCTGAGAGAGAGAGCTCGCCATGACTTCACGCACCACCGCACTGGGGCAGGCCATCCGCTACGCCCTGGCTACCACTGCAGCGCTGGCAGCGCTGCCCGCGTTTGCCCAGGAAGGCAGCAACGCCAACCCGACCAACCTCGACCGCATCGAGATCACCGGCTCGCGCATCCGCCAGGTGGACGTGGAGACCGCCCAGCCGGTGTTCGCGATCAGCCGCAACGACATCGAAAAGCAGGGGTTCAGCTCAGTTGCCGACATTCTGCAGAACGTCACCGCCATGGGCAGCCCGACCATCAGCCGCGCCAATGCGCTGACCGCAGGCGAAAACGCGGGCGGCACCTACATCGACATGCGCAACCTGGGCACCCAGCGCACCCTGGTGCTGGTCAACGGCAAGCGCCTGGGCATCAGCACGTCCGGCTACCAGGACATCTCCACGCTGCCGGTGTCCGCCGTGGAACGCATCGAGGTGCTGAAGGACGGCGCCTCTGCGATCTATGGCTCCGACGCCATGGCCGGTGTGGTGAACATCATCACCCGTTCCAATGTCACCGGTGTGACTGCCAACGTCTACCACGGCCAGTACAGCCAGGGCGACGGTGCACGCGACCGCTTCGACGTTGTCGCCGGCTGGAGCAATGAGCGCGTGTCGTTGACCCTCTCGGCCGAGCATGCCGAAGAGAAGGGCGTGTGGGCGCGCGATCGCGGCTTCAGCAAGTACGGCATGACCGATCGCCATCCGTACGACAGCAGCAATTGGACCACCATCAGCCAGTACGGCCAGTTCACGGGTCTGCGCGGCCCGGGCTGTACCGCCACTGCGGGTTGCGGCTATTCCCTCAACCGCGGCGCGGATCCCACCAACCCGGCCAATTACCACCTCACCGATACCACGCCTTTCACCGGTGACGTGAGCAACGCCAACGACCAGATGCATGTGATGTATCCGGTCAAGCGCGACTCGGTCTATTTCGACGGCCGCTTCAAGATCACCGACAACGTCAACTTCCGCACCGAGCTGGGCTACAACAAGCGTGAGTCCACCCGCCAGATCGCGGGCTATCCGCTGCAGTCGAGCACCGCCGGTGTCGGCTCGATGTCGATCAACAGCTACTTCAACCCGTTCGGCCGCCAGCACGGTTACGCCAACCCGACCGCCGTGGCCTGGAACCGCCGCACCTGGGAAGTGCCGCGCGTGACCACCAGCGAGCTGAAGACCTACCGCGCGGTGGCGTCGTTCGACGGTTCGTTCGAGATCGGCAGCCGCTACTTCGACTGGGAAGTGGGTTACCAGTACAACCGCAATGAGCTGGAATCGGTGGCCACCGGCAACCTGCACAAGGGTCGCGTCGCCGGCGGCGTCGGCCCGTCGTTCTACAACGCCGCCACCGGCAAGGTGCAGTGCGGTACCGCAGCTGCACCGATCTCCTATGACGTGTGCAAGCCGTGGAACCCGTTGGTTCCGTACGGCACGACGGCTGCCGATGGCCTGTACGGCAACGAAGAACTGCAGGCGTGGCTGTTCCCGGAAGAGATCACCAAGGGCCGCACCACCTCCAAGAACTTCTTTGCCAACATCGCTGGCAGCATCGTGACCCTGCCGGCTGGCGATCTCGGCTTCGCCTTCGGCGTGGAAAGCCGCAAGGAAGAAGGCAAGTACACCCCGGATGCCCTGGCCCAGACCGGCGCTACCACCAACCTGGCCGCAGGCCCGACCGGCGGTGACTACACCGTCAACGAGGCCTACCTGGAAGTGAACGTTCCGGTGCTGGCCGACCTGCCGGGCGCGAAGGAACTGACCTTCAATGGCGCAACCCGCTTCTCGGACTACAACACCTTCGGCAACACGCTCAACAGCAAGTTCGGCTTCAAGTGGAAGCCGATCGACTCGCTGATGGTGCGTGGCACCTGGGCCGAGGGCTTCCGTGCACCGACCATCAGCGACCTGTTCGGTGGTGGTTCGGAGACCTTCGCGCAGTTCAGCGATCCGTGCGACACCCGTTTCGGTTCCTCGGCCTCCAGCGCCGAAGTCCGTGCACGTTGCGCACGCGACATCGCCAATGCGAATACCTTCCGCCAGCTGCGCCAGGGCGGCACCCCGGTGAACACGTCGACGGACGCGACGCCGGTGCCGTTCACCTCCGGGTCCAACCCGCTGCTGACGCCGGAAACCTCGACCAGCAAGACCCTGGGCCTGGTCTGGAGCCCGAGCTTCATCCAGGGCTTCAACGCCTCGCTGGACTGGTGGAAGATCCGCATCGACAACACGATCATCGCCGACACGCCGACCCAGATCCTGCAGGACTGCTATGAGTCGGGCATCGACGCGCGCTGCTCGCGCTTCCAGCGTGACCCGGTGACCGGCATCGTGACCAACCTGAAGTTCGGCAACCGCAACGCGGGCTTCATGGAAACCGAAGGCTACGACCTGGATGTGAGCTACCGTCTGGACACCCGGTTCGGCAAGTTCAACGTGAACTCGGCCACCACCTACGTATCCAGTGCAACCTACCGCACCTCCAACGACAACTCGATCGTCCCGATCGTCACCAACGGCATCGGCAGCGCCTTCCGCGTCCGTTCCAACCTGGTGCTGGGCTACGAGCGGGGCAACTTCGGCGCGAGCTGGACCGCGCGTTACTACTCGGGCGTGAAGGAAACCTGCTCGAACATCGCGCTGTACCCGGACGAATGCTCGGATCCGGGTGTGTATGCACCGTGGTACAAGGGCGCCCGCAACTACAACGAGCGTGGTGCTGTCACCTTCCACGACGTGCAGGTGCGCTACTCGCTGCCGTGGGATGCCACCGTGTCGGTCGGTGCCAACAACGTGTTCGAAAAGACCGGCCCGATCATGTACAGCAAGCCGAACTCGGCCTTCTCGTACTACGGCGGCTACGACATCGGCCGCTTCGTCTACATGAAGTACCAGCAGCGCTTCTGATCCATCGCGCTGTGACATGAAGCACCAGGACCACGGCCCTTCGGGGCCGTGGTTTTTTGTTGGCCGCAGCGCCCCTGCGGTGGCCGGCGCCCCCGTCATCTGACGGTCGCAAAGTGGTCATGTCGGCTACATCGCCAGGGCCGAGCATGCCGGAAACCGGGAGGCCCGCCATGCGCTATGCCATCGTCACCGAGACCTATCCGCCGGAAGTCAACGGCGTCGCCCTCACCGTACAGGGCCTGGAGCAGGGTCTGCGTGCAGCCGGACACGAGATCGACCTCGTCCGCCCCCGCCAGTCCACCGAAGCGCTGGATTCGGCACCCGGCACCTTGCTGGTTCCCGGCGCTGCCCTGCCCCGCTACCCCGGCCTGCGCTTCGGCCTGCCAGCCCCGATCCGGCTGGGCCGCCATTGGCAGAATCAGCGTCCGGATGCGGTCTACATCGCCACAGAAGGTCCACTCGGCTGGTCGGCACTGCGTACCGCACGTCGCCTCGGCATTCCGGTCGCCAGCGGCTTCCACACCCGCTTCGACGAGTACCTGCCCGACTATGGCGTGGCATGGCTGCAGGCCGCGGCCATGCGCTGGATGCGCCGCTTCCACAACCAGGCGGACGCTACCCTGGTGCCGACCCGCGAACTGCAGCAGTTCCTCGGCGAACAGGGCTTCGAACGCGTGCGCCTGCTGGCCCGCGCGGTGGACAGCCAGCAGTTCGATCCAGGCCGGCGCGACCCTGCACTGCGCGAGGAATGGGGCGTGGATGGCAACGGCCTGGTGGCGATCTATGTCGGCCGCATTGCTGCCGAGAAGAACCTCGGCCTGGCGGTGAAGGCATTCCGCCGCCTGCAGCAGATCCGGCCCAAGGCACGCTTTGTATGGGTGGGTGACGGCCCGGCCCGCGAGAAGCTGGCACATGAAAATCCCGATTTCATCTTCTGTGGCATCCAGCGCGGCGATGCGCTGGCCCGCCACTTCGCCAGCGGCGATCTGTTCCTGTTCCCCAGCCGCAGCGAGACATTCGGTAACGTGACTCTGGAAAGCATGGCCAGCGGTGTGGCCACCGTGGCCTTCGACTACGGCGCCGCGCGTGAGTACCTGCGCAACGGCGAGAACGGCGCAGCGGTGGACAGCGACGAGCAGTTCATCGAGGCCGCCGTGCAACTGGCCGCCGATGACGCGCAACGCCACGAACTGGGCGGCAATGCCGCACGCGCGATGAAGCGATTGCATCCACAGCAGGTGGTGGCCGAGTTCGATGCGTTGCTGGCCGAGCTTGCGCAGTCGCGGAGGAGCGGCCATGCGCACCACGCCGCTTGAACTGCTGGCAGGGCGCGAGGCACGCTTGTGCCGGCGGGCGAACCACTACTGCCGGCGCCGCCGCGTGCGCCGCCTGTTTTCGGCCATCAGCCGTCTCGGCGATGGCGTGTTCTGGTATGTGCTGATGGCTGCGCTGGTGGTGCTGGATGGCTTCGATGGCCTGCGCGCCTCGGTGCACATGGCCGCCACCGGCCTGGCCGCATTGCTGCTGTACAAGGGCCTCAAGCGCTGGACGCGGCGCCCGCGGCCTTACGCGGCCGATCTTCGCATCCGCGCCTGGGTGGCACCGCTGGACGAATTCAGCTTCCCCTCCGGGCACACCCTGCACGCAGTGTCGTTCACCATCGTCGCACTGGCCTACTACCCCTGGCTGGCACCCTTGCTGGTGCCGTTCACCCTCGGCGTCGCACTGTCGCGGGTGGTGCTGGGCCTGCACTATCCTTCCGACGTGCTCGCCGCCACGGGCATCGCCGTCCTGCTGGCTTCGGCCAGCCTGACCTGGCTGCCGCTGCCGGTGTAGCCCCGGGGTCAGATCCTTTTCCTTCGGAAAAGAGATCTGACCCCCACAATACCGGCGGCGCTACCATCATCATTGATGGCCTAGAATGCAGGCATGACCACGTTGTTCATATCCGACCTGCACCTGGACCCCAGCCGTCCGGAGATCACCGACCTGTTCCTGCGCTTCCTGCGCGAGCAGGCGCCCGGCGCCGATGCGCTGTACATCCTCGGCGACCTGTTCGAGGCCTGGATCGGCGACGACACGCCCTCCCCGGCTGCCGATGCGGTGGCCGATGCGTTGAAGGTGCTGTCCGACAGCGGCGTGCCCGTGTACTTCATCCGCGGCAACCGCGATTTCCTGCTTGGCGAGGACTATGCGCGCCGTGCCGGCCTGCGCATCCTGCCCGACCCGTGCGTGATCGAGCTGTACGGCCGCCCGGTGCTGCTGCAGCATGGTGACCTGCTGTGCACCGATGACATCCCCTACCAGCAGTTCCGTGCGCAGACCCGCGACCCGGTGTTCCAGGCGCAGTTCCTGTCGCAGCCGCTGGCCGCACGCATCGCCTTCGCGCAGAAGGCGCGCGAGGCGAGCCAGGCCCGCCAGTCGGAAATGAAGCAGGGCGATCGCGCGCAGTTCGAGACCGTCACCGACGTGGCCCCGTCCGAAGTCGATGCTACCTTCGTACGCCACGGCGTGGACACCATGATCCACGGTCACACGCACCGTCCGGCCATCCACGCACTGCAGGCCGGTGGACGCGATTGCATCCGTATCGTGCTGGGTGACTGGTACGAACAGGGCTCGGTGCTGCGCGTGGATGCCAGCGGCTGGTCGCTGGATACGCTCGCCCGCGATTGATGGATTGCAGGATGCCAACCAGGGTTGGCATCTACCCGAGCCGGTGAACGCGCCCGGGTAGACGCCGACCCTGGCCGGCGCCTGGCCTCAGCGGAATGCCGCGATGGTGGCCTTGGTGTTGACCAGCACGCGCTGGTTGTCTGCGGTGCTGGCATTGCCCATCGGGATGCCGTTGTAGCTGATGTTCGGGTTGGACCAGTAGTTCAGGCGCGGGCAACTGCGGGTGCAGTTGTAGGCCATGATCGTGCGCCAGCCGGTGCCGCTGGACGGCTCATAGCGGTAGCCGTGGCCATAGGCGTAGGGCGATGTGCTCGGGTCGGTGGCGATGTCATGCCGCGCGCTCTGCAGGTGGCCGATCTCATGCGCGAACGAGTAGTAGCCGGTCGCGCAATCCCAGTACACCGCCGCGAACGCCGTAGACGCGGTCGAGCCGATGCCCGAGGCCAGGCCACAGTAGGCGGTGTTGTTGATCAGCAGCACGCCGACGTCGGCCGCCGTGTTGTTGCGGCTGGTGTGGATGCTGTCCATGTAGCCATCACTGGTGCCACGGAAGCGTGCCAGGTCGGTGTCGAAGCTGCCCGACTCGGTGTAGCTGGTGGTCTCGTAACCGGCCAGCTGCATGGTGATGCCGACGTTGCTGTTGACGTAGCCCTGGTTGGATTCGGCCACCGCCAGCTGCACCAGCGACTGCATGTTGCCGCCATAGGCGGCGACGGCGGCATTGGTCGCTACCACCAGCACACGGATGGTCGCCGGCGTACCGGACGATGCCTGCGCGATGCCGATGCGATCGTTGTTGCCCATCGGGATCTTCGGCAGCTGGTTGTAGTCGGCCGGATGGTCGGCCGGCATCCGCGATTCATCCACTTCCACCAGCACGTGGCGGTTGCCCAACGGGCGCAGGCGATACAGCTTTCCATCCTTGCGGATCGAGCCGGTGACGGTGTCGCCCGAGCGCACCAGGATCAGCGAATTGCCGGGGTCGTCCTGGCCGTTGGAGGTGGCCGCGGTCAGTTTGTCCGAGGGCGAACGGAACTGGCCGTACCAGATGCTGCCGCCATCGGGCAGTGCTTCGACCTTGCTGCGCACCGCCTGCACCCGCCGGCCGAGCAGTTCGAATTCCAGCTGCGGTTGTGCAGTAGCTGCTGCATCGACACGCACTTCCTGTACCGTCGCCGTGGACGGGGTGGCCAGCAGCTTGCCCAGTGCGGGCTCGCTGTTTGCCGATGCGCGGCTGATGACCGTCACCGGCTCGAACAACGGTGCCGCATGCGCGGCCGCTGCCACCGACAAACCCAACACCAGGCCACCTGCCGCTTTGCCAATCGATCTGGACAACATTGCGTCGCTCCTTGAATGATGTGAACAGCGTTGATGCAGCACGACCCGGTGTGCCGGGTCTGACCATATGGCCTGCGCGGGGCGTGTGAATTCAATAGGCGAGAGAAGTGAAAATCAGGATTTGTGATCGACCGCATCTGGATTAAGTAAGGTCAAAAGCGTTGCTACACGTCGCGAATACGCCGCTTTCGCGCTACCGTGACGCAGCCACGACGGGGAATGCACATGGCACCATCGCAGGACACGGACGAAGATGTCGGCTTGCTGCGGATCGGGCTGTTCTTCGATGGCACCCGCAACAACGCACACAACCTGGCCCGTGGCAGGCCCCAGCTGCCGCAGCCGCGCCCGGCGCAGCTGCGTGCGGATGACGATTCGACCTACCAGAGCCGGTTGACCAGCAGCTACGACAATGGCCTGACCAACATCGCCCGCCTGCAGCAGCTGTACCCGGACAGCCGCAGCGGGACATCGGCGCCCCCGTCCCTGTCGATCTACGTGGAAGGTGTCGGTACCCGCGATGACGCCGACGACGACCTGATCGGACTGGCGTTCGGCATTGGCGCCAGCGGTGTGCGCGCCAAAGTGCAGCGTGCGCTGCAGGTGCTGCTGCCGGCGGCACTGGGTGCACTTGCTGCACGCTGGCAGCGACCACTGCGTGGCGTGCAGCTGGATCTGTTCGGCTTTTCACGGGGCGCGGCCGCCGCGCGCGATGTGGCCAACCAGTTGCAGGCCTGGGATCGCACCCGCTGGCGGCAGCTGTTGCAGGCCGCTGGCCTGTCCTGCACAACGGACTTCGCCCCGGCCGATCCGCCGCTGCGCTTCATCGGCCTGTTCGACACGGTGGTTGCGGTCAGCGGTGGCCGCACCGACGAACAACCTCACCTCGCGCTGCATGCAGGCGTTGCCAGGCAGGTGCTGCAACTGAGCGCGCGTGACGAGCATCGCCAGCACTATCCATTGACCAGCGTGGCGCCAGCGTTCACCGAGATCGCACTGCCCGGCGTGCACGCCAACATCGGCGGCGGCTACAACCAGCTCGAAGAAGGGCCCAAGCTGCTCAGTCGCCCGCGCCGGCAGCTGCTGCGCCGCCCGAGCGTGGCCGAGTACCAGACGCCACCGCTGGCGATCCTGCAGGCGACCACGGCCTACGCCGAGGCACAGGCCGACGCCGAGCGCTGGCGGCAGCAGCTGGGCCTGGACGAAAAGGAAGTCTGGGTGGATGTCTGGCACCAGTGGCAGCAACAGCGTCGCGCCGGCAGCCGCAGCGTACTGCTGTCACCGGTGCTGTACGTGACGGCGGCCGTGGTATTGCGCCGGCGCATCGACTGGCGCTACCAGCTGATCGCGCTTCAGGTGATGCAGCAGCATGCCATTGATGCCGGCGTGCGATGGACGGCCAATGCCAACGCAGTCCCCGGCTGGGAGCTGCCGTCCGCCCTGCAACCCATCGCACGACGACTGGTGGCCGGACAGCCACTGACGCAAACCCAGGAGGCGCTGTTGCGGCGGCGTTACCTGATGCAGTCGGCGCACTGGAACTTCGACGCGCTGGGCGACACCGCACTGACCTACGCCGCCGATGCCGGCGTCAGCGAGCTGCCGTACCGGCCGGGCCCGGGCCTGTTCTACATCAACCGTCCAACGGTGGATGGCAAGCGCGTGGTTCTGCCGAACGCATGAAAAAAAGGGACGGAGGGAATTAAGTCGTTTTGGCACAAACGACTTAATTCCCTCCGTCCCCTTTTTTCAAACGGCCTGCTCGACCAGGTTGGCGAGTTCGTCCGCATCGAATCCAGCCAGCAGGCGCGCTTCCATGTTGAACGGCCCATGCAGGTAGCCGCCGGCGTACTCCACCAGCAGCTCCTTGAAACGCGCGCGCGGCTCGACACCGGCGCGGTCGCAGTACCAGCGATACCAGCGCGAACCGGCGGCAACATGCGCCACTTCCTCGCGCAGGATCACCTCCAGCACATCGGCGGTTTCGCCATCACCGACATTGCGCAGCTTCTCGATCATGCCCGGGGTGACGTCCAGGCCACGCGCTTCCAGCACGCGCGGCACCAGCGCCATGCGCGCCAGGCCGTCATGCGCGGTCTTTTCGCACATTTCCCACAGACCGTTGTGTGCGGGGAAATCAGCATAGTCGTGGCCATGCACCTGCAGGCGCTCGTGCAGCAGCATGAAATGCCGCGATTCGTCATCGGCACAGCTGACCCAATCAGCATGGAACGCCGACGGCAGGCCCCGGAACCGGTACACCGCGTCCCAGGCCAGGTCGATCGCGTTGAGCTCGATATGGGCGATGGCGTGGATGAAGGCAGCCCGCCCTTCCACGCCGCCCAGTCCACGCCGTGGTACCTCGCGCGGATGCACCAGCACCAGTCGTCCCGGACGACCCGGCATGCAGATCGGATCCGGCGGCGGCGCATCCGCGGCCACCTTCAGGCGACCGGCACGGAACGCGGCCGCATACGCCTGGGTCAATGCGACCTTGCGCAGCGGATCGGCTTCAGCCAGGCACTGCTGCGCAGCGCGCAGCAGGTCGCCACCAACGTCGGGCACATCCACCACGCCTGATCCTCAGGCGCGGCGCTTGTGCTTGGCATCGTCCGAACGCAACTGCTGGATGCGCTCGAAGTAGCCCGGCTCGATACCGGTCGGGTAGTGGCCGTTGAAGCAGGACGAATCGAAGCTGCGCAGCGCCGGGTTGCCTTCGCTCACCGCCGCTTCCATGTCTTCCAGGTCCTGGTAGATCAGCCAGTCGCAGCCCAGGTGGGCCTCGATCTCTTCCACCGTGCGGTTGTGCGCGACCAGCTCTTCGGCCGCCGGCATGTCGATGCCGTAGATGTTCGGGTAGCGCACCGGCGGCGCGGCGCTGGCCAGGTAGACCTTGCGCGCGCCGGCATCACGGGCCATCTGCACGATCTGCTGGCTGGTGGTGCCACGCACGATCGAATCGTCCACCAGCAGCACCACGCGGTTGCGGAACTCCAGGTGGATCGGGTTGAGCTTGCGGCGCACCGACTTCACGCGTTCCCCCTGCCCCGGCATGATGAAGGTGCGGCCGATGTAGCGGTTCTTGATGAAGCCTTCGCGGTACTTCACCCCGAGCACATTGGAGATCTCCAGCGCGGCATCGCGCGAGGTATCCGGGATCGGGATGATGGTGTCGATGTCGTGGTCCGGGCGCAGGCGCAGGATCTTCTCGCCCAGCTTGATGCCCATGCGCATGCGTGCCTTGTGCACCGAGACGTTGTCGATCATCGAATCCGGTCGCGCGAAGTACACGTATTCGAAGATGCACGGGGTGTGCTCGGCCGGCTCGGCGCAGATTTCCGAGAACAGCTCGCCGCGCGCGGTGATCACCAGCGCTTCGCCCGGCTGCACGTCACGCACGCGCTGGAAACCCAGTACGTCCAGTGCGGCCGACTCGGACGCCACGATGTACTCGTCGCCTTCTGCGTGGCTGCGCTTGCCCAGCACCAGCGGGCGGATGCCATGCGGGTCGCGGAAGGCCACCAGGCCCAGGCCCAGCACCACGCTGACCACTGCATAGCCGCCCTTGCAGCGGCGATGCACGCCGGCCACCGCGCGGATCGCGGCTTCCGGGCTGAGCTGGCGCTGCTGCTCCAGTTCGTAGGCAAACACGTTCAACAGCACTTCGCTGTCCGAATCGGTGTTGACGTTGCGCCGGTCCTGTTCGAACACCTGCTGGCGCAGCGCCTCGGTGTTGATCAGGTTGCCGTTGTGGGCCAGCGCGATGCCGTAAGGCGAATTCACGTAGAACGGCTGTGCCTCGTCCATGCCTTCCGAACCTGCCGTCGGATAGCGCACGTGCGCGATGCCGACGCTGCCTTCCAGCGTGGACATGGTGCGGGCGTCGAACACATCGCGGACCAGGCCGGTGGCCTTCTGCACCCGCAGGCGGCTGCCATTGGCGGTGGCGATACCTGCCGCGTCCTGGCCGCGATGCTGGAGAACGGTCAAGCCGTCATACAACTGCCCGGCGACGTTCTGGTTGCCGACGATTCCGACGATGCCACACATGGTGCGAGGTCTCCGCTGGGCTGTGCCCAGTTACAAGGAAGGTGGCCGTACCTGGCCGCGGTGGTCGCCGCGCCTGCGGTCGACATTGGCCGGATCGTCCGGCTCGATACTGTCCGGCAGTGCTGGGGCGTCCGGGCGCACTTCGGCCGGATCGTATGCATCGCCCTGTTCCGCTTTCGCGGGCCGCAGCCATCCGCCGCCCGCCACTACCTGGTTGAGGATGCCATTATCGCCTGCCGCGCCCGGCTTTCCCAACCCGGCGCCTGCGTTCTTCCCCAATTCCATCAATGCAGATGGGGACAGCATGTCGGTCGGCAAGGCCTTGGGCAGCATGTCGGCGCCGGGTACCTGCCAGTGCGGCAGCTTCCCGTTCATCCAGGCCACGGCCGGATTCAGCACCGGGCGAACCGCCGAGCGCTTCCAGGAGGGCTCGGCGGTCAGCGGGGTGAAGCCGGCCAGCAGCACCAGGATCGCCGCGATCAGGCCACCGCGCACGGCCCCCAGTACACCGCCCAGCAACCGGTCCAGGCTGGTCAGCATGCTGCGGTGGATCATCGCCTTGATGACCATGCCGATCACCGCGACCACGATCATCACGCCAATACCCACGCCCAGGTAGCCGCCGACGAAATGTTCGCCGCCAGGTGCCGCGGGTGCCGCCCACCAGCGCGCGGCATCGTTGCCGAAGGCGAAGGCCGCCCACGCGGCCAGCAGCCACGACAACGTGCCGATGACGATTCCCACGAAGCCACGCAGCATCCCGAGCAGGGTCGAGGCAGCGATCACGATCAGCAGCACCACGTCGATCATGGCGCCCCGCTCCTTCGGCGGCGCTGGCAACGGGCCTGCACGTCGGTCATGGGTGCGGTCGGACCATGCCGGCGACGCCAACCTTGGCGGCGACCTGCGCCTTCAGCTGTTCGGCGTCAGCCCGGTTGGCCACCGGTCCGACACGGACGCGATGCAGGGTGCCCTTTTCGGTACGCACCTGCTCGACGAAGGCGCTGAAGCCGGCAGCACGGACCTTGTCACGCAGCGCATTGGCATCGCTGGCCTGGCCGAACGCGCCCAGCTGCACGGCGAAGCCGACGCCGCTGGCCGCCGGTGCAGCCGGCGTGGCCGGTGCCGTCGCCGGCTTGCTGGCGGTGGCCTCCGGCTTCGGCTCGGGCTTCGGGGTTTCGGGCTTCGGCGCCGGCTTCGGCGGCTCGGGCTTGGCCGCCGGAGTGGCCGTCGCAGTCGGCGTACTCGGCGGCAGGCTTTCGCTGCGCACCGGGTTGCTGCTGGCGGACGGCGAGGTGGCTGCGGACGGGGTACTGGCGCTTGGCGTAGCCGGTGCCGGGGTAGCTGCCACCGGGGCGCTGCTGCCCGTTG
The DNA here is from genome assembly GCF_059370435.1 of Stenotrophomonas sp. YJH_SMC_94-11. NCBI lineage: Bacteria > Pseudomonadati > Pseudomonadota > Gammaproteobacteria > Lysobacterales > Lysobacteraceae > Stenotrophomonas > Stenotrophomonas sp. YJH_SMC_94-11. The sequence goes on from NZ_JCAFTR010000009.1 coordinate 172,822, forward strand.
CGGCATCCAGAGTGATCACTTCGGCCTTCACATCGGCGCGGATCTTCACCGCCTGCAGCCGGGCCGCCTCGGCCTGTGCACGGTCGGCATACGGCCCCACGCGCACACGCCATGCCTGACGGCCGTTGATGGTAGTCGCTTCTGCGAAGCCCGGCAGCTGCGAGCGCTGCAGGTAGGCGATCACGGCATCGGCGTCGGCCTTGCTGCCGTATGCGCCGAAAGTGACGGCGTAGTTGCCGGCGGCAACCGCCGGGGACGTGTCCACGGTCGGCGGCGTGGCCGGCGTGGCGGCCTCCTGCAGCGGCTTGGCCTGCCCGGTCTGCAGGCCGGTAGCCCCACCGGCCGGGGCCACCAGCGGCAGTTCACGGGTTTCGAACTGGCCATCGGCCGGTGCATCCGGCGCGGCGATCGGCACCGAGGCCACGCCGCTGTCCGGTGCAGGCCCCTTGACCAGCATCGGCAGGAAAATCACGGCCAGTGCAACCAGCACGATGGCACCAATCAGACGCTGTTTCAGAGGCGTATCCACGTGAGGCGGCAACTGTCCGGAGGTTGCGGTCGATTATACGGGTGCCGGACCGGACGGCGTCGGGATTGGCTGAACGTGGCTCAGGCGCTGCCCTGCAACCACTGCAACGCGGCGGCAGCGGTATGGAAGGAGCCAAACACCAGTACGCGGTCACCGCGCTCGGCCCGGGCCAGTACCTGCGCCAGCGCCTGTTCGACCGAAGCGGCCAGCTGCGCGCTGCCAGCAGCGGTCTCGGCCAGGCGCGCCTGCAACTGGGCGGCACTCTGGCCACGCGGGCCGTCCAGGCCGGCAAGGGTCCACTCGCCAACCACGCCCTGCAATGCCTGCACCACACCCGCCGCGTCCTTGTCCTGCAATGCGGCATACACCGCCAAGGTGCGCCCGGCCGACGCCTCGGCCTTCAGCGCGCGCGCCAGCTGGCCCGCCGCCTGCGGGTTGTGCCCGACGTCGACGCGGATCTGCACACCGCCACGCTCGAACGCCTGCAGGCGGCCCGGAATGCGCGCCGCCGCGATACCGGCGGCCCACGCCGCGCGCGGCACCGGCTTGTCCAGCGCGCGCAGCGCGGCGATGGCCGCACCGGCATTGGCCAGCTGGATCGGGCCGGCCAGCGCCGGGGTCGGCAGCTCCATGCGCAGGCCGACATCGCGCCAGCGCCAGCGCTGGGCGTCGATCGGCTCGTAGAAGTAATCACTGCCGCCGCGGATCGCGTTGGCACCGACCAGGTAGGCACGCGCGAGCACGCTCGAGGGCGGGTCGGTCTCGCCCAGGATCACCGGCTTCCAGCCGCGGATGATGCCGGCCTTCTCGGTGCCGATCGCCTCGCGGTCCTCGCCCAGCCATTCGGCGTGGTCGATGTCCACGGTGGTGATCACCGCCACGTCGGCATCGACGATGTTGACCGCATCCAGGCGGCCGCCCAGGCCCACTTCCAGCACCGCCAGGTCCAGCCCGGCGTCGGCGAACAGCTGCAGCGCAGCCAGCGTGCCGTACTCGAAATAGGTCAGCGTGGTCTCGCCACGCGCGGCCTCGACCGCACTGAACGCAGCGACCAGCGCGGCATCGTCCACGTCCTGGCCGTCGATGCGCACGCGCTCGTTGTAGCGCAGCAGGTGCGGCGAGGTGTACGCGCCGACCTTCCAGCCGGCGGCACGTGCAATGGCTTCGATGAAGGCCACGGTGGAGCCCTTGCCGTTGGTGCCACCGACCACGATGGTGCGCTTGGCCGGCGCCCCCAGGCCCATCGCCGTGGCCACGGCGCGCACGCGCTCCAGGCCCATGTCGATGCTCGCCGGATGCTGGCGTTCAATGTAGTCCAGCCAGTCGGCCAGGGTGGTCGGGGTGTTCGTCACGGCAGCGGTTCCAGCAGAAGCAGTTGGTGCGAGGGGATCGATCAGAGTGCGCGGTGCTTGGCTTCGCCGAAGAACGGCGTGTGGTGGGCGCAGTCGTTCAGGCGCACCACTTCCAGGCTGTCAAGGTCTGCGCCTTCGAGCAGGTTGAGCGTGGTCGGTGCCTGGCGGAAGGTCCACAGGCGGGAGATCGGCAGGCCCAGCACCTTGCACAGGATCACGCGGTTCACCGCGTCATGGGCAACCACCAGCAGGGTGTCGTGCTCGCCGAGGCCGTCGGTGGCGCGGGCCAGGCCGCGCCAGCTGCGCTCCAGCACCAGGCGCAGCGATTCGCCGCCGGGCATCAGCACGGTATCCGGCTCCTCGCGCCAGGCCTGCAGGCGCGACGGATCCTTCTCGTGGATCTCGCTGGCCAGCAGCCCTTCCCATTCGCCGTGGGCGATTTCCTGCAGTTCCGGCTCGGTCAGCAGCATGTCGGCACGGGCGGCGCCAAGCGCCAGCTGCGCGGTGCGCTGCGCGCGCGACAGCGGCGAGGCGACGGCACGGGTGATGTCGACCGAGGCCAGGCGGGCACCCAGTGCCTGGGCCTGGGCTTCGCCGATCGGCGACAGCGGGATGTCGATCTGGCCCTGATAGCGGCCTTCGGCGTTCCACGGCGTTTCACCGTGGCGGGCAAGCAGGATGCGCATGCGTGCAAGGGGTCCTGGGGGGAGGAGGTTCCCGCGTTTCGTTCACATCCTGTGAAGTGCGCGGAACACGGATGATACCTGTTCGGCGCGCCGGGTCGGGGCGGGCATGAAAAAACCCCGCGACGTGGGTCGCGGGGTTTCGGAATTCCCGGCCATCGGGTCGGGTTTGCCGGCCAGCGGCCGGCACTACCGCAACCGGTTTATTTCGCCAGGTTCAGTTCCTTCAGCAGCTGCGGCGCCGGCGCCACTTCCTGCATGATCCACTGCATGTAGCGGCTGTCGACGGCGATCATGCGGGTCATCACCGGGTCGAACACCCAGTTGGAGCTGACCGATTCCCAGTTGCCATCGAATGCCAGGCCGACCAGCTTGCCGTTGGCGTCCAGCACCGGCGAACCCGAATTGCCGCCGGTGATGTCCAGGTTGGACAGGAAGTTCACCGGCACCGAACCGATGCGCTTGTCTTCCAGGCCGCCATAACGCTTGGCCTTGACCGCATCGAGCAGCGCCTTCGGCGAATCGAACGGATCTTCACCGGTTTCCTTCGCCGCCACGCCTTCCAGGGTGGTGAACGGGGTGTACTTCACGCCGTCCTTGCCGTAGCCCATGACGTTGCCGAAGGTGATGCGCAGCGACAGGTTGGCGTCCGGGTAGACGAACTCGCCCTGGCTCTTCTTGTAGTCGGCCACGGCCTGCAGGTACAGCGGACGCGCGGTCAGCGATTCACCTTCGCGGATCTTCTTCTGCTCTTCCTGCTTCAGCAGTGCCGGCATGACAGCCACGGCGTACTGGATGGCCGGATCGCTGCTGGCTTCGAATGCGGCACGGTCGGCCTTGAACCATTTCAGGCGTGCGTCCAGGCTGCCGAGCTCGGTGCCCGACAGCTTGCCCACCAGCGCCTTGACTGCGTTGGCATCGCTACCGGCCAGCCACTTGTTCAGCACTTCATTGTCGCGCTGCGCGGCCGGCAGGGCCACGTACTGCTCCAGCCAGTAGGCCTGCAGCTGCTGGTCCATCTTCGCCACATAGCGGCGGTCCATCTGCTTGAGGCCACCTTCGATGGTGGTCAGGTCGCGTTCCTGGTAACCGGCTTCGCGCTCGGCATCCGGCTTGCTGCGCTCGATCGACAGGCGGTACAGGGTGATTGCCGCACCAACGGCCGAGGTGTTGTTGAACTGGCCGACGAACAGGTCGCGCTCGCGGGTCGCCTTGCTGGTATCCAGGTGCTTGACCAGCTGCGCGTGCGCCGCCAGGGCCGGCTTGCCGGCGGCACCCTGCTTCTTCAGCCAGGCCAGCACGGCAGCTTCTTCAGCCTGCTTCTGGCCGGCGGCGTCGATGCGCTTGAAGCCTTCCAGCTGGCCCAGGTAGTTCTTGGCCACGTTGTTCATGCTGGCGGCGGTGGCGGCGTACTTCACCTTGACGTCGGCGTCGGCCTTGCCGGCGTCGGCGATCATCTTCAGCACGGCGTTGTAGTGCTTGGCGATGGTCGGGTAGGTGAAGCTGGCGGTTTCGTTGAACTCACCGGCCAGCGCGTAGCGGTTGGTGCGGCCCGGGTAGCCGGCAACCATCACGAAGTCGTCGGCGCCCAGCGGCTGGTCGGCGAACTTCAGGAAGTGCTTGGGCTGGTACGGCACGTTGTCGGCGGCGAAGGCGGCCGGCTTGCCGTCCTTGCCGACGTAGGCGCGGTAGAACGAGAAATCGCCGGTGTGGCGCGGCCACATCCAGTTGTCGACGTCGCCGCCGAACTTGCCGACGCTGCCCGGGGGCGCGTAGACCAGGCGCACGTCCTTGATTTCCATGTTGCGGAACAGGCGATAGGTGTTGCCGCCGGAGAAGCTGTACAGGCGGCAGCGGAAGCCGGCATCGGCTTCACAGGCGGCAACCTGGGCCTTGTCGAAGGCGTCCAGCGCGCGACTGCGGGCCAGCGGGTCGTTGCCGGCGGCGGCGATGGCGGCCTTGGCCTGGGCGGTGACGTCGGTGATCTGGTCGAGCACGAACACGCGGGCGTTCGGGCCGGCGCTCAGTTCGTCCTTCAGGGTCGGCGCGTTGAAGCCGTCCTTGATCAGGTTCTTCTGCGCGGTCGAATTCAGCTGGATGGCGCCATACGCGCAGTGGTGGTTGGTGACCACCAGGCCCTGCGGCGAGACGAAGCTGGCAGTGCAGCCCCCCAGCGCAACCACCGCACCCATCGGGTCACCGGTCAGGTCGGCCAGCTGCTCCGGGGACAGCTTCAGGCCGGCCTTCTGCAGCGGCCCGGCAATTTCCGGCAGCTGCTGCGGCACCCACATGCCTTCTGCGGCGTGGGCGACCTGGACCAGCCCAAGGCTGGCGACGATGGAGAATGCAAGCAGGTTCGAGCGCATGGAGCGGCCCCTGGTAGTGGAACCCTCGATTGTAGCCCGCCGCCCTGCCCCGGCCCGAACCCCGGAAGTCATGCAATCAGGTGCGCCCACCGTTCAGCGTCTCCATTGCGATCGGTCAGAGACGAGAGGCCAGGCCGATGCAGGACACGCCGTAAACCCCGCTCCGCGGCCCGGCCCAGCCGCTGGCGGCTGTGCGTTCGGGCGCTTGCGAAGCAGTGCTTCGCAAGCAAAGCGCCCTCACCCATGGGGGCTCGGTCGCGCCATCCATGGCGCTCACGGTCCTGCATCGGCCTTGCCTCTCGCCTCCCCACAGTCCCTTGGCCTCGGACGGTAGCGCCGGGCCATGCCCGGCGAGCGAAGCGGCGCCGCTGTTCGCAGTACGTTCGAAACGCCCGCCGGCGCACGCCTTTCGTTCCGCCACTGCACCCGCAGCGCAACATGGGAAATCCGCGCGGCACCCTATAATCCGCGCTTTCCCCCCTGATGAGTTCCACCCCGATGGCGCAGCAAACGATGAAGGCCCTGGTCAAGCGCGAAGCAGCCAAGGGCATCTGGATGGAAGAGGTTCCGGTGCCGACTCCGGGCCCCAACCAGGTGTTGATCAAGCTCGAGAAGACCGCGATCTGCGGTACCGACCTGCACATCTACCTGTGGGACGAGTGGAGCCAGCGCACGATCAAGCCGGGCCTGACCATCGGCCATGAATTTGTCGGCCGCATTGCCGAAATCGGCCCGGGCGTGACCGGCTACGAGATCGGCCAGCGCGTCTCGGCCGAAGGCCACATCGTCTGCGGCCACTGCCGCAACTGCCGCGGCGGCCGCCCGCACCTGTGCCCGAACACCGTCGGCATCGGCGTCAACGTCAATGGCGCCTTTGCCGAATACATGGTGATGCCGGCCAGCAACCTGTGGCCGATCCCGGACCAGATCCCGTCGGAGCTGGCCGCGTTCTTCGACCCGTACGGCAACGCAGCGCACTGCGCACTGGAATTCGACGTGATCGGTGAGGACGTGCTGATCACCGGCGCGGGCCCGATCGGCATCATCGCTGCCGGCATCTGCAAGCACATCGGTGCGCGCAACGTGGTGGTGACCGACGTCAACGACTTCCGCCTGAAGCTGGCCGCCGACATGGGCGCCACCCGGGTGGTCAACGTCGCCAACCAGTCGCTGAAGGACGTGATGAAGGAACTGCACATGGAGGGCTTCGATGTGGGCCTGGAAATGAGCGGCAACCCTCGTGCGTTCAACGACATGCTCGACTGCATGTACCACGGTGGCAAGATCGCCATGCTGGGCATCATGCCCAAGGGTGCCGGCTGCGACTGGGACAAGATCATCTTCAAGGGCCTGACCGTGCAGGGCATCTACGGCCGCAAGATGTACGAGACCTGGTACAAGATGACCCAGCTGGTGCTGTCCGGCTTCCCGCTCGGCAAGGTGATGACCCACCAGCTGCCGATCGACGACTTCCAGAAGGGTTTCGACCTGATGGAAGAAGGCAAGGCCGGCAAGGTGGTATTGAGCTGGAATTGACCAACGCCGCACGCGATGGGTGGGTGCCGAGCTTGCTCGGCACACCTTGAAATTGAAAAAGGCGCCCGATGGGCGCCTTTTTCGCAAAGCGTGCCAGGCAAGCCTGGCACCTACCGAAGCACGGGTTATTGGCCGATCGCCACGGTCAGCAGCACGCGGCTGTGTGCCAGCTTGCCCGAGTTGTCACGGCCATTGCCGTCGGTACCGTAGTAGCCCAGGCCGACGTTGAACAGGCCGAACTGGCGGCTGACGCCGACGTTCCAGTCGGTGTAGTCCTTGGCCAGGCCCTTCTCGAAGCTGCTGCGGCCGACATTGGCGTTGAGGGTGAAGTCACGCGGCAGGCCCCACTGGCCGCCGACACCGTAGTACCAACCGTCGGTGCCGCTGTTCCACTGGTCATTGGTGTAGGCCACGGTCAGCTTGTAGGTCTCATCCAGCGTGGTGGTGGTCACCAGCTCGTTGTAGTTCTGGTTGCTGGCACCGATGTAGGTATAGCGGTTCAGCAGCACATCGAAGTTGACGCGCGGGGTGACGTCCACGCCGTAACCGATCTGGTAGTCGACCTCGGTGTTCGGGTCGCCCGGACCAAAGTCCACGCCCGACCCCCAGACACCGGCATACAGGCCTACCGGCGAGGTGTAGGTGAAACCGGCCTGCAGGGTCGGCTTTTCGTCGGTCTGCGAGACACCACGGAACAGGTAGTCCGACACAGCGGTGACGTTCCAGCTGTACGGCGATTCGTTTTCCTGGGCACTGGCGGCGAACGGGGCAGCCAGGGTCAAGGCAGCGGCAATGGCGAGGCAGGCACGGGCGTGCTTCATGAGCGTCTCCGGTGGGGGCGGTGGCGTGGAAGGCCGAGGGCGGGCGTATCGGCCGGAACGGGACAGCTCCGGTTCACGAATTTTTAACCACTTTGCTATTGCGATGCAACATGTGCCGGCCGTGGCGATGCCCCGCCCGGGCCGGTCGGCACGCGGCGATGCCCGGTAGAATCAGCGGTTTCCCGTTCAGAGCCGTGCCCACGCCATGACCGACGCCTCCTCCGCCCTGACCCGCCACTACGCCGAGGAACTGGACGCCATCCGCGCCCAGGGCCTGTTCAAGTCCGAGCGGATCATCACCAGCCCGCAGTCGGCCGAGATCACCCTCGACGACGGCCGCAAGGTGCTGAATTTCTGTGCCAACAACTACCTGGGACTGGCCGACCATCCGGACCTGATCCAGGCCGCCAAGGACGCACTCGATACCCACGGCTTCGGCATGGCCTCGGTGCGCTTCATCTGCGGCACGCAGGACCTGCACAAGCAGCTGGAAAAGCAGATCGCCGACTTCTTCGGCAAGCAGGACACCATCCTGTACGCGGCCTGCTTCGACGCCAACGGCGGCCTGTTCGAGCCGCTGCTTGGCGAGAACGACGCGATCATTTCCGATGCACTGAACCATGCTTCGATCATCGACGGCGTGCGCCTGTGCAAGGCCAAGCGCTTCCGCTACGCCAACTGTGACATGGCCGATCTGGAAGCCCAGCTGCAGGCCGCCGATGCCGCCGGCTGCAAGACCAAGCTGATCACCACCGACGGCGTTTTCTCGATGGATGGCTTCATCGCGCCGCTGGACGAGATCACCGCGCTGGCAAAGAAGTACAACGCCCTGGTGCACATCGACGAATGCCACGCCACCGGCTTCCTTGGCGCCACCGGCCGCGGCTCGGCCGAAGTGAAGGGGGTGCTGGAGAAGATCGACATCATCACCGGCACTCTGGGCAAGGCCATGGGCGGCGCACTGGGCGGCTTCACCTGCGCCAGCGCCGAGGTGATCGAACTGCTGCGCCAGCGCTCGCGCCCGTACCTGTTCTCCAACTCGCTGCCGCCGCACGTGGTGGCCGCCGGCATCAAGGCGTTCGAAATGCTGGCTGCCGCTGACGACCTGCGCAGCACCCTGGCCGAGAACACCGCCTACTTCCGCGAGAAGATGACCGCCGCCGGTTTCGACGTGAAGCCGGGCGTGCATCCGATCAGCCCGGTGATGCTGTATGACGCACCGTTGGCGCAGAAGTTCGCCGAGCGCCTGCTGGAAGAAGGCATCTACGCGATCGGCTTCTTCTTCCCGGTGGTGCCCAAGGGCCAGGCCCGCATCCGTACCCAGATCAGCGCCGCGCACAGCCGCGAGCACCTGGACCGGGCGATTGATGCGTTCACCCGCATCGGTGTCGAACTGGGCGTGGTCAAGGGATGATCCCAGCGGTCAAAGCGTGCCGACCAAGGTCGGCACCTACCGCAGCTTGATGGCGTGCCGACCGAGGTCGGCACCCACTGGCGTCACTTCTTTTTCTTCTTGCCCTTCGGCTCTTCCTTGCTGGCCACCACTACCGGCTTGGCGGCAGCGTCCTGGCCATTGCCCTTGGCAACGCGGATTCCGTTGGCCTTCATCCAGGCATCGAACTCATCGGCGGTCATCTTCTTGTCGCCGTTGCTCATCAGGAAGCGGTAACTGCCGCGACCATCCAGCTCCGGGGTCTTCACTTCCACCACCGGGGTCTCGGCAGGCGTTTCCGCCTTGGCCACCTTCTTGTGGCCGCCGCAGGCGGCCAGCAGCACCATCGGCAGCAGCAGGCCTGCACAGCGCAGGGTTTGATTGAGGGTCAGGTGGTACATGGCAGGCTCCGTTCGGGAATGTCGACAGCCAGGCGCCCCCTACGCCTGGAACGGCGGCCGGCAACTGCCGGCCACGGGCGATGATCAGCCCGGTGCAGCGGCCCCCAGCCGCTGCTGGTCGCTGACCTGCAGAACCCGCCACTGGCCCTTGCCGAGATCGCCGAGCACCAGCCCACCGATCGCGACCCGGACCAGGCGCAGCACCTGCAGGTCGAAGGCCGCCAACAGGCGGCGGATATGGCGGTTGCGGCCCTCGTCGAGGACCACCTCCAGCCATGCGGTCTTGTCGCCACTGCGCAGTACGCGCACGGCACGGGCGGCGAGGAGCTCGCCCGCGTCTTCGACACCGGCGCGCAGCGCGGCCAGGGTGTCCTCATCGGGCAGACGATCCACCTGCACGTGATAGGTCTTCTGCGGGCCGGTATCCGGATCGGTCAGGTGCGCCGCCCACTGCGGATCATTGCTGAACAACAGCAAGCCTTCGCTGGCCTTGTCCAGGCGCCCGACCGGCGCGATCCACGGCAGGCCGGCACCATCGAAGCAGCGATACACGGTGTCGCGACCACGCTCGTCCTGCGCCGTGGTGACCACCCCGCGCGGCTTGTTGAGCATCAGGTACAGGCGCTGCGGCGCCCCCATCGGCTGGCCGTCGACCTCGATCGGCGGGGGCGGACTGGCAATCGGGAATTCGGGATCACGGACGATGCGGCCGGACACGCGCACGCGGCCCTCGGCAATCCAGCGCGCGGCCTCGCTGCGCGAGCACACACCCGCCTTGGACAGCACCCGCGCCAGGCCATGGCGCACGCCACTGGAGACATTCGGAGTCGCACGCCCACGCGATGCGCGGGAGCGGGCGGCGGGGGCGGCAGGTGGGCGGCGCGTGCGCAAGCCTCTGCTCCCCGCGGCGCTTACTTCTTGTCGACCGGCTTGGTCTCAGCCGGTGCTTCGGCCGGGGCCGGAGTGGCGGCCGGAGCCGGACGCGCCTTGACCACGCGAACGCCGCGCGCCTTCATCCAGGCGTCGAACTCTTCGGCGGTCATGCGCTTGCCGTTCTGGCTCATGTCGAAGCGCCAGGGCGTGTTGTCGAATTCGGTCTGCGGCTTGTAGGCCGCCGGATCGTTCGGCTTCACCGCCGGTGCGCTCGGAATGGCCTTGGCGATGTTCTGGCAGCCGTCGATGCGCAGGCGCTGCAGCACCTGGTCCAGCGACTGCGACGGATCGTAGTTGCTGCTCAGCACACCGGCCGGCATGCCCAGCTGGTTGCCACGGATGTACAGCTCGTCGGCCACTGGCGCGATGGTCGTGGCCGGCAACGGCAGCGGCGAGGCGCTGGTGTTGACCGAGCAATCGACCGCAGCGTGGGCGGCGGGAACCAGGGCCAGCGCCAGGACGGCGGCCGATGCAGAGCGCAGCATGAGGGGCATCCACGGAAGGAAGTGACGCGGCGAGTTTAGCAATGCCGCGTCAGCTTTCAAGCGCCACTTTCAATGAATACGACAACTTATTGGTTTTACGGAGAAAAGACCGACGAACGGTTGCCTTGCCCCGTCACAGGCGAGCGTCCTGCCCGCAGAAACAACAAGACCCGGCCGAAGCCGGGTCCTGCTGTGTCCTACGGGCAGAGCGTCAGAACTTAGTTCTGGACGTTCAGCTCGGTACGACGGTTCTTGGCGCGACCTTCCGGGTTGTCCGAACCATCCGGGTTGGTGTTCGGAGCAATCGGACGGCTCTCGCCGTAGCCGATCGGGCCGACCAGGCGACCGGCGTCAACGCCGTTCTTGGTCAGGTAGTTGTACACGGCGGTAGCACGACGCTCCGACAGCTTCTGGTTGTAAGCGTCGGTACCCTTCGAGTCGGTGTGACCGGCAACTTCAACGCGCAGATCCGGGTAACGCTTCAGGATCTCGGTGGCTTCGCTCAGGATCGCCACGGCGTCCGGACGCAGGTTCGACTTGTCGAAGTCGAAGTTGACGCCCTTCAGGTCGATGGAGACCGGAACCGGGCAACCGTCCGGACCGATGGTCTGACCCGGCTGCGAGTTCGGGCACTTGTCGTCGCAGTTGTTGACGCCGTCACCGTCGTCGTCCAGGTCGGCGCAGCTCGGGGCAACCGGAGCCGGAGCCGGAGCAGCCGCGACCGGAGCCGGGCCCAGCGGGATCACGACGCCGACCGAAGCCAGCACGTCGCCGAACCAGCTTTCGTCACGTGCGGCGATGCTCTGGTCGTCGAAGTCAGCGCGGTAGGCCACTTCGGCGCGGACAGCAACACGCTTCTCGAAGGTGGTCTGCAGGCCGACGCCCAGCTTGGCAGCAACATTGCCGTCCTTACGCTGGCGCGGGCCGTTGTTGTCGAGCGCAGCGTACTCTTCTTCCGACTTCTGGTAGCCCAGGCCACCGACGATGTACGGGTTCCAGCCGCGGCCTTCCTTGATGAAGTGGCGACGCAGGTCCAGCGAGACGCCGTACTGCGACCAGTTCAGGTCCTGGTTGCTGTCGAAGTTCGGGTTCTGGTAGTTCAGCTCACCGTCCAGCGACCAGTTCGGGCTGATGAACTTACCCAGGCCCAGGGTCACGAACGGAGCGTCATTGGTCAGACGGTCGCTGTCCTGGAAGTTGAAGCCGGCCGAACCGGTCAGGTACCAGCGGTCATCGAACTCCTGCGCAGAAGCTGCCTGGGCGAAAGCCAGGCCGCCCAGCAGCGCGGCAGTAAGGATCTTCTTGTTCATTGAGTACAGCTCCTATTTCGGGGGTATGAAACCGGTAGAGGCATGGGCCAGCACTAGTGCGTCGATGTTCGACAGCCGATTCAGCACGCCACCGCCGCGAACATTATGCTCAGGCGGGTGAAGGCCATGTTAACAGTCCCGTAACATGTGAAGTGTTGCGCCCGACCGTCCACCGGTCCGACGTTGAAACCCTATACAGGATGATGAAAATCCGCAAGACCCACACGCTGCAAGGGTTTGACGGGGTTTAGGTGCGAGAAGCGACATATTGCGCAACGTGCTGCATCACACGGTTCAGCGCGTCTGAGGAAACGTGAGGAACCTTATGATGGGATCACGAACCCAGCCGGAGCCGTGATGAAAGCCGTCGCCCTGAGTCGTGAATACGCGCCCGCCCTGCGTGATGTCCTCCTGCCACCGCCGCTGCCTCCTCGCGGCCGCGATCTGCTGGTGCGGATCGAAGCGGTTTCGGTCAACCCCGTCGATGGCAAGCAGCGGGCCGCCACCGATCCGGCCACCCTTGAGGTTCCCCGGGTGCTCGGCTGGGACGCAGCCGGCGTGGTCGAAGCCATCGGTGACGAGGCCAGCCTGTTCGCCTCCGGTGACGAGGTCTACTTCGCCGGTGACGTGACCCGACCGGGCTGCAACGCCCAGTACCAGTGGGTTGATGAGCGCCTGGTCGCCCGCAAGCCGACCACGCTCGATTTCGCTGAAGCGGCCGCGCTGCCGCTGACCACTCTCACAGCCTGGGAACTGCTGTTCCAGCGCATGCCGCTGCAGCTCGATGGCCGCCGCCACGTGGGCCAGCACCTGCTGGTGATCGGCGGCGCCGGCGGCGTCGGCTCGATGGCGATCCAGCTGGCGCGCCATGCCGGTTTCGAGGTGATCGCCACCGCCTCGCGCGAGGCCTCGATCGACTGGTGCCGACAGATGGGGGCCGCGCATGTGATCGACCATCGGCAGCCACTGCAGCCCCAGTTGCAGGCGCTGGGCATCGATGCGGTGCAGGTCGCGCTCAATCTGGCCGACACCGACCACTACTGGGATGAACTGGGCCAGCTGCTGGCACCGCAGGGCCACGTCGGCCTGATCGTCGAGCCGCGGGGTGCACTGCGCATCGGCGATCCCTACAAGGCCAAATGCATCGGCATCCACTGGGAATTCATGTTCGCGCGTTCGCGCTTCGCCACCGCCGACTGCATCGAACAGCACCGCATCCTCAGCCGTGCGGCCAGCATGATCGATGCCGGCCAGCTGCGCGGTACGCTCAATGAGACGCTGGGCACGATCAATGCGGCCAACCTGGACATCGCGCATCAGCGCCTGGCCAGCGGGCGCACGGTGGGCAAGCTGGCGCTGGTCGGCTGGGACGACTGACGCCGCGGTGCGGAGCCGATCAGGGGCTCGGCTCTACACCACAGCCTCTACGCGGGATCGACGCTGCCTGTAGCGGCGGATTGGCCGGCATCTGTATCTATGGATGGTGCAGAAACGGCGATACGGTGGAAACAGATCCCCGCCCCCCGGACCGCCATGCCCACCGCCCTGCCCTTGCGCCTGCTGCAATTGATCACCGGCCTGTTCCTGTACGGCTTCGGCGCCTCGCTGATGATCCGCGCCGCCATCGGCGTGGCACCCTGGGATGTGCTGTCGCAGGGCATCGCCGCGCAGACGCCGCTGTCATTCGGCCTGGCAACCAATGCCATCGGTGCATTGGTGCTCCTGCTGTGGTGGCCCCTGCGGCAGAAGCCGGGCCTCGGCACCGTGCTCAACGTGATGCTGATCGGCCCCTCCGCACAGTTCGGGCTGTGGCTGCTGCCGCCGGCCGTCGGCCTTGGCTGGCAGGTGGCGATGTTCTGTGCCGGCATGCTGCTGGTGGCGCTGGCCACCGGCCTGTACATCGGTGCCCGCCTTGGCCCGGGGCCACGCGATGGCCTGATGACCGGTCTGCATGCCCGTACCGGCTGGCCGATCTGGAAGGTGCGCAGCCTGATCGAAGGCAGCGTACTGCTGCTGGGCTGGTGCCTGGGCGGCAATGTCGGCCTCGGCACCCTCGCCTTCGCCCTGCTGATCGGGCCGCTGTGCGGAGTGACGCTGGGCTGGTTCGGGATCGGTCGGCCTGCTCCGGTAGTGCCGGCCGCTGGCCGGCAACCGCAATCGCCCTGAGTTGACCGCAATGCCGGCCAGCGGCCGGCACTACCGCCCCCGGAGTTCGGGGGCAGCGCCGCAGGCGCGGGGGTTGGAGGCCGGTGAGTGGGGCCCGCGATTCGCGCAGCGAAACGCGGGAGCGACAGCACGCATGTGCCGAGCGCACCCGGCCAGCGGCCGGCACTACCGCCCCCGCAGTTCGGGGGCAGCGCCGCAGGCGCGGGGGTTGGAGGCCGGTGAGTGGGGCCCGCGATTCGCGCAGCGAAACGCGGGAGCGACAGCACGCATGTGCCGAGCGCACCCGGCCAGCGGCCGGCACTACCAAACCGTCAGACAGCGGCCAGCCCTCCCAAAGAAGCGGCCCTTGCCCCGGCCGCCGTTTCGCGGCACGCTTCGCGCTTCCGTACGCAAGCGTATCGACCATGTCGCCAGCCAACGAAAGCGCCTATCCCCACCTGTTCGCCCCGCTGGATCTGGGCTTCACCCAGCTGCGCAACCGCGTCCTGATGGGTTCGATGCACACCGGCCTGGAAGATCGCGCCCGCGACTTCCCACGGCTGGCGGCCTACTTCGCCGAGCGCGCCGAGGGCGGCGTCGGCCTGATCGTCACCGGCGGCTTCGCGCCCAATGTGGTCGGTTGGCTGAAGCCATTCGGTGGCAAGCTGTCCTGGCCCTGGGAAGTGCGGCCGCACCGCCAGCTCACCGCCGCCGCGCACCAGCACGGCGCGAAGATCTGCCTGCAGTTGCTGCATGCCGGCCGCTATGCCTACCACCCGTTGTCGGTGGCACCGTCGAAGCTGAAGGCACCGATCAACCCGTTCACCCCGCGCGCATTGTCGGCCAGCGGCGTAGAGCGCCATATCGCCGACTACGCTCGCAGCGCGAAGCTGGCCCGCGAGGCCGGCTACGACGGCGTGGAAGTGATGGGCTCGGAGGGCTACCTCATCAACGAGTTCATCGCCCCGCGCACCAACAAGCGCGCCGATGCCTGGGGCGGCGACGCGCGCCAGCGCATGCGCTTCGCGGTCGAGATCGTGCGCCGCATCCGCGAGGCCTGTGGCCCGGACTTCATCATCATCTACCGCCTGTCACTGGTGGATCTGGTCGACGACGGCAGCGACTGGGACGAGATCGTTCAACAGGCGCAGGCGATCGAGGCGGCTGGCGCAACGATCATCAATTCCGGCATCGGCTGGCACGAAGCACGCATTCCGACCATCGCCACCTCGGTGCCGCGCGCGGCCTTTGCCGGCGTCACCGCCAAGCTCAAGCCGCATGTGAAGGTACCGCTGGTGGCGACCAACCGCATCAACATGCCCGACGTTGCCGAACGCATCCTGGCCGGTGGCGGCGCCGACATGGTGTCGCTGGCACGCCCGCTGCTGGCCGACCCGCAGTGGCCGAACAAGGCCCGTGCCGGCCGCGCGGAGGCGATCAACACCTGCATCGCCTGCAACCAGGCTTGCCTGGACCACGTGTTCGAGAACAAGCTGGCCAGCTGCCTGGTCAATCCGCGCGCCGCCCACGAGACCGAGCTGGTCTATCGTCCCACTGCTACGCCGAAGAAGGTTGCGGTGGTCGGCGCCGGCCCCGCCGGCCTGGCCTGCGCCATTGTCGCTGCCCAGCGTGGCCACCAGGTCACCCTGTTCGATGCCAATGATGAGATCGGCGGCCAGTTCAACGTGGCCAAGCGCATCCCCGGCAAGGAAGAGTTCCACGAGACCCTGCGCTACTTCCGCCACGCGCTGCAGGAGACCGGCGTACAGCTGCGCCTGGGCACCCGCGTCGACGCTTCCCAACTGGCTGGCTTCGACGAGGTGGTGCTGGCCACCGGCATCACCCCGCGCAAGGTCGATTTCCCCGGTGCCGATCACGCCAAGGTGGTGAGCTACCTGGACGTGCTGCTGGGACGGGTCGAAGTGGGCGCCAATGCGGCGATCATCGGCGCCGGCGGCATCGGCTTCGATGTCGGCGAATTCCTCAGCCACGCCGGTGAATCCCCCTCGCTGGATCCGCAGCGCTGGATGGCCGAATGGGGCGTGGACCCCAGCTTCGAGGCACGCGGCTCGCTGGGTCGGCCCGAGGTCGAGCCGTCACCGCGGCGCTTGTGGCTGCTGCAGCGCAGCCCGGGCAAGCCGGGCGCGCGGCTGGGCAAGACCACCGGCTGGATCCATCGCGCCACGCTGAAGGCCAAGGGCGTGCGCATGCTCGGTGGCGTCGAGTACCTGGGGGTGGACGACGAGGGCCTGCGCATCCGCGTGGACGGCAGCGAACAGCTGCTGCCGGTCGACCATGTGGTGATCTGCGCCGGGCAGGAACCGAACCGCACGCTGCAGGCCGAACTGCAGGCGGCCGGCATCAACGCGCAGCTGATCGGCGGTGCCGACGTGGCCGCCGAACTCGATGCGAAACGCGCCATCGACCAGGGCAGCCGGGTCGCCGCCGCGCTCTGATGAGCGCCTGAATGGGGGACGGAATGTGATTTCCGTCACCCCGGTTGAACCTGAATGTCAAGCCGAGCGGTTCACGATGCGTTCGGCTATGCCCCCCTACCTTGCGCCATCTTTCCGCTCACCAGCCAGTTTCCGGTGAGCCGGCGCAGTCCCCACGATCGGTACTGATCGTTTCTTTTGGGGCTGCCCACGGGGCGGCCCCGATGGCCGCCTCCCCATGACGCCAAGTCGTCCCCCACCTCCTGTCGCCCCGCGGCCGGAACCGGAGGGTGCGGCCCATACGGAGCAAGGAGTTATATGAAACTGGCCTGGATTCTCTGGCTGTCGCAGTTGTTGCCTCAGCCGGCCGCTGATTCACTGTGTTTGAGCACCACCGTCTACCTGGAAGCCCGCGACCAGACCCTGCGCGGCCAGCAGGCTGTTGCCGAGGTCGCCCTGCGCCGTCTCGACAGTGGCCTGTGGGGCGACTCGATGTGCCAGGTGGTCACCGCGCGCAAGCAGTTCGCACCGACCATCGTCTCCCCCGGCACCCAGCTGGGCAATGACGCGGCGTGGAGCGAAGCGATGAACGTGGCTTTCGACGCCGAGCGCAACTGGGCGCTGCCGGCCGGCGAACGCCGCGAGATCGTGCCCGGTGCCAGCCACTTCGCCGCGCTGTCCATCGCCAGCCCGAACTGGCGCAACGCCTACCAGGTGGCGACCATCGGCGATCACACCTTCTACAAGGTGCAGAACCTCAAGCCGCGGCAATCGTAACGATCCGTGCTGGCGGCAGCGTTGCCGGCCGCCGCCGGGCTCTGGGATAGTGGGCGTTTCCCGCCCGCATCACCTGGAGTTCCCATGAAGCTGTACAGCAAGCCCGGTGCCTGTTCCACCGCCGACCACATCGCCCTGCAGTGGACCGGCCAGCCGTTCGAGGTTGAACTGCTGAACAAGGACACCCTGAAGGGTCCGGAATTCCTGAAGATCAATCCGGCCGGTGCCGTTCCCGCACTGGTCGACGGCGACTTCGTGCTGCTGCAGAACGCCGCGATCATGGGCTACATCGCCGACAGCTTCCCGCAGGCCGGCCTCGCCGGTGATGGCAGCCCGCGCCAGCGCGCCGAAGCCACCCGCTGGCTGGCCTTCGTCAATTCCGACGTGCACCCGGCCTTCTCGCCGCTGTTCGCGCCGGGCAAGTTCATCGCCGACGAGAGCCAGTACGACGCGATCCGCGCCGCCGCGCACAAGCGCCTGCGTGGCCTGTTCGAGACCGCTGACAAGCAGCTGGCCGACAAGCCCTGGCTGGCCGGCTTCCGCAGCTTCGCCGACCCGTACTTCTACATCACCCTGCGCTGGGCCGCCGGTACCAAGGTTGATCTGTCCGGCCTGGACAACCTGGCCGCCTACAAGGCACGCATGGACGCCGATGCCGGCGTGCAGGCCGCGCTGAAGGCCGAAGGCCTGGCCTGACCTTGGTCAGGGGTCAGAGCCGTTCGCGTGGCGAACGGATCTGACCCCATCGGCTACCAGGCGGCTCCGCCCCCCCTCGATTTCATTGGCGCGATCAGCCGATCTGGCGGATCACTTCCCCCTTGGCATCGCGCAGGTAGGTCGGCACCACCTCGATACGCAACCTTCCTGCCAGCGGGTAGACCCCGCGCTCGGCGTGCACCCCTGCCAGGGCCTGCAGGCCCGCCTCGTCCAGTGACCAGCGCGCGCTGTCGGCGGATACGTCCGCCACTTCACCGCCCCCGTCCGAGATGAACTCCCACTGCCGCTCGCGGCTGACCAGTTCCAGCGATCTGCCGTGGCGCAGGCGCAGCGGCAGCAGTTCGCACACGCTCGCCACCTGGCCGGCGCCAAGCACCAGCGTGGTCATGCCCGCCTCCTGGCGCCAGTCCAGTGTCTCGATGAACAACATGCCGGTGCTGGAGCCTTCGCGCTCGCTGCCGGCCCGCACCTCTGCCGCCAGCGCAGGGTCCTCCAGCAGGTTGCCGCGGTGCAGGTCGCTGACCCACAGCGGCATTGCCGGCTGCAGCGCCTGCAGCACGCCGCGCGTAGACCAGCGCTTGACTGCCTCCATTTCCTCATCGGTCAATCCGACCAGCTGCAGGAACTGCAGGTGGCCATTGGCGGTGTCGCGTGCCGGCAACTGCGGGTCGGCAATGAAGGCCAGGTGGCACAACCGCGTGTCGGTCTCCAGTGCGATCGGGCCGTTGGCATTCAGATGGTGGCCATCCTCGAACACGTTGCCGCTGCCGAACACATAGCGCGCCAGGTTCTGCAGCAGGTTCATCGGCCACACCGGCGGCGTGCTGTCGGCGTTCTCAGCGGCTTCGGCAGCGAGACGGAACGTCAGCTCGAAACCATAGCCGCTGGCGGCAGCATCACTGCTCTCCTTGGCATACAGCTCGGAGAAACCGTAGGTGATGTAGTGCCAATGCGGAACCGGCGCATCCGCCCAGTACACGCTGATGCCATCCAGCGGATCCTGGCCGCCGAGCGTGTAGGGAAGCGCGGTGCCGTAGTGTCGCGGCTCCTGCCCGGCATACAGCGGCGAAAGCGCCGCATTGATCGCGTCCCAGCCGGGGGTGTCGGTGTCATCGTGGTCGTCCTGCACGCGGGACTCCTTGTGGGGAAGTGAACCGATCACTTTACGCGGTGGCTCAGGCCTGCACGACCTCTTTGCCAGCGTTTACTACGGCGGACTGGGTTTCCTGCCACCAGCGCTGGGCCAGCGCCGGGCTGCGCGCCTTGCCCACCGCCGCCAGCAGTTCCGGGCAAAGGCGTTCCAACGCCAGCGCATCGGTGCAGCGTTCGATCTTCAACTGCATGAAGTAGCCCTTCAGCCCCAGATGGCGCCGCACCGCCTCGCTCATCGCGTCGTACAACTGCTGGTACAGCGCCGGGTCCTGTTCGCGGCCGGTGCTGATGCCACGCGTCGGAGCGGCCTCTACGCTCCCGCCGATCACCTCGATCAGTCCCTGTGCGGCCAGCTGCTCCAGTGCATCCGGAGGTGCGCGCAGGCCATCGAACAAGCCGCGCAGTTCGGTGTCATCGCGATGGCCATCGACCATCAGCAGGATTGAACGCAGTGCCGCCGGCAGGCGCCGGCCACGGTCTTCGATTTCCTGACGGCCAGCAGCCGTCTTGGCGTGCAGCAATGCCATTGCATCCCCCTCCCTTGATGCGCCATGCCGGCGCACCCTCACGGGCACGCCCCCCTGTGTGCCACCCCTGGGCGGCGCGCGCATTCCCCGGCGCGCACCGCGTGTTGCAGGTCGATGACAGGGCGAGCTTAGCGCAAGTGCAGCGGGTAGTGCCGGCCGCTGGCCGGCAACCTCGGGATTGATGGGGGGCCGGCCAGCGGCCGGCACCACCGGATCAACGGCCCAGCGCGCGGCGGATCTCCTCCAGCGCGCTGGGGTCGTCCAGCGTCGACAGGTCGCCCGGGTCACGCTGCTCGGCCAACGCCTGCAACGAGCGCCGCAGCAGCTTGCCCGAACGGGTCTTGGGCAGCGCGTTGACCACGTGCACATGCGCCGGGCGCGCGACCGCACCAAGCGAAGTCGTCACCGTCGCCATCATCTCGGCCACCACCGGCGCCGGATCCTCGCCTTCAAGCCCCTGCTTGAGGGTGACGAACACCAGCGGCACCTGCCCCTTCAGCTCGTCCTTGACCCCGATCACGGCAGCCTCGGCCACGCGCGGATGGCTGGAGATGGCCTCCTCGATCTCGCGCGTGCCCAGACGATGCCCGGCCACGTTGATCACATCGTCGGTACGGCCGAGGATGAAGGTATAGCCATCGTCATCGCGGATCGCCCAGTCCAGCGAGCTGTACAGCAGTTCCTTGAAGTGGCTGAAGTAGCTCTGCAGGAAACGGCTGTCGTCGTTCCACACCGTGCTCATGCAACCCGGCGGCAAGGGCGGCGACACCACCAGCACGCCCTTCTGCCCCGGCGCCACTTCCTCGCCGGTGTTCTCGTCGATCACCTTCATCCGGTAGCCGAGATTGGGGAAGCCCGGTGAACCGAAGCGCACCGGCTTCATCTCCAGGCCCGGCAGCAGGGTCAGTGCCGGCCAGCCGGTTTCGGTCTGCCAGTAGTTGTCGATGATCGGCTTGCCCAGCGCTTCGCTGATCCAGTGCGCGGTGGGTTCGTCCAGCGGCTCTCCGGCCAGGAACAGATACTTCAGGGCGCGCAGGTCGTGGCGATGGATGAAGTCCGCGTCATGCTTCTTCAGCACGCGGATGGCGGTGGGTGAGGAGAACATGGTGCGCACGTTGTACTGTTCGCACAGCGCCCACCAGATACCCGGGTCCGGATTCGTCGGCAGCCCCTCGTACAGCAACGAGGTGCAGCCACCGATCAGCGGGCCGTACACGTTGTACGAGTGGCCTACCGCCCAGCCGACGTCGGAAGTGGAGAACATCACCTGGCCCGGCTTGCAGTCGAACACGGTCTCCATCGACTGCGCCATCGCCACCGCGTAACCACCGACATCGCGCTGCACGCCCTTCGGCTTGCCGGTAGTACCGGAGGTGTACAGCAGGTAGCTCGGCTCGCTCGCTTCCAGCCACTGTACCGGCACATCGACCTCACCAACCTGTGCACGCAGCGCGGCGTAGTCCACGTCGCGACCCGGCACGCGGGGTTCGGCGGCATCCAGCCCGCGCGACACGATCAGCACGTGCGGTGGCGGCGACGCCGCTTCGGCGCAGGCCGCGTCGACCATCGGCTTGTACGGAATCAGCTTGCCACCGCGCATGCCGGCGTCCGCTGCGATCAGCAACTTCGGCTTCGCATCGTCGATGCGCAGCGCCAGGTTGTGCGCGGCGAAGCCACCGAACACCACCGAGTGCACCGCACCGATGCGCGCGCAGGCCAGCATCGCGAACACGGCTTCGGCCATGTTCGGCATGTATATCACCACGCGGTCACCGTGGCCGACGCCGAGATGCTTGAGCACGGCGGCGAAGTCGTTCACTTCGCGATACAGCTGGCGATAGGTGATCTCGCGGGTGCTGTTGGTTTCGGTGGAAATCGCAACCAGCGCGAGCTGGTCGGCGCGCGTTGCCAGGTGGCGGTCGACGGCGTTGTAGCAGAGATTGGTTTCGCCGCCGACGAACCAGCGCCGGAACGGCGGGTTGCTGTAGTCGAGCACCTGCTGCGGCGGTTTGTGCCAATGGATGCGCTTGGCTTCCTCGCCCCAGAAGGCCTCCGGCTCGTCGATCGAGCGACGGTAGGTTTCCTCGTAGTTCATGACGCAGCCCTCCCAGACAAAGTCATGGGTTCGAGGATAGTCCGGCGCTGGCGCGCGGGCCGCCCTACCTTGGTAGGGGGTGGGTTTGTTCTGCAGGGCTTTGCAGCCCTGCACCCGCAGAAGCCGAAGCCAAAGCCAAAGCAACAGCAGAAGCTGGCTTACTGGGGGATGGCGGGGTGGATCCGGTGGCGGGAGACGCCGTAAACCCGTCCTTGGGGGCTTGGCCGCGGCATCCATGCCGCGGACACTCCCGCCACCGGACCCACCCCGCCTTCGACAGTTTCCTGCCATCTGTCGGAACGGCGGATTGCGCTGGTAGGTGTCGACCTTGGTCGACACGGTAAATCCACGCCATGCGTGGATGATTCATTCGATATCTGACAGAAAAATCGTGTCGACCAAGGCCGACACCTACCAACAGCTGCGCGGAACAACGGCCACCGTTACCAACAGCCGAGTGAACCTGTCGAAGGTGGGGCGGTGTCGGAGTGCGGGGTGTCAGCCGCATGGATGCGGCTGCCAAGCCTACACGGACGTACTTGCGGCGTCCCCGCACTCCGACACCGTCCCGCCAACCCACGGATAGCCCGCTTTTGACGTTGACGTTGACGTTGATTCTGCAGGTGCAGGGCTGCAAGCCCTGCCGAATCCCTAGAACGGAGTCGCGGACTCGAACGCGAGCGCTTCGCCCGTCGCCGGATGGGTGAGCCGGAGGCTGCGCGCATGCAGGTGCACGCGTGGCGCCGGTGCGGCGTCGTACAGCACGTCACCAACGATGGGATGGCCGAGACTGGCCATGTGCAGGCGCAACTGATGGCTGCGGCCAGTGATCGGCTCCAGCGCCACGCGCGTACGCTGCGCTTCAACATCACGCGCCAGCACGCGCCAACGCGTCAGCGCCGGCTTGCCGCGCTCATGGTCGATCATCTGCTTCGGCCGGTTCGGCCAGTCCACGATCAGCGGCAGATCCACGTCGCCGGCATCGCCTTCAAGCAGCCCCTCGACGACCGCTTCATAGCGCTTGCCAACCCGGCGCTGCTCGAACTGCATCGACAACGCCGCCTGCATGTCCTTGCCACGCGCATGCAGCAGCAGCCCGGAAGTTACCTGGTCCAGGCGGTGCACGGTCAACGCATCCGGGTACAGCGCCTGCAGGCGCGCGACGACGCAGTCCTGGTTCTCGGCGCTGCGGCCGGGCACGGACAGCAGGCCGGGGGGCTTTTCAGCCACCAGCAGCGCGTCGTCGATGTAGTGCAGATGGATCATCCGGCTCTGTATCCGTCCAAACAGAAACGGGGAAGCCGAAGCTTCCCCGCTTTCTGCGTACCGACCGGAGCCGGTACCGCCTGCATCAGCCCAGCAGGTGGGCGACGCCGGCGCGCTCTTCTTCCAGCTCGGCCAGGGTCTTGTCGATGTACTTCTGGCTGAAGTCGTCGATCGGCAGATCCTTGACCAGGGTGTACTTGCCGTTCTCGGTGGTCACCGCGAAACCGAAGATCACGCCTTCCGGAATGCCGTAGGAACCGTCGGACGGCACGCCCATCGTGACCCACTTGCCGTTGCTGCCCAGCACCCAGTCACGCACGTGGTCGATGGCGGCATTGGCGGCCGAAGCGGCCGAGGACGAGCCACGGGCTTCGATGATCGCCGCGCCGCGCTTGCCGACGGTCGGGATGAACGTGTTGGCGTTCCACTCCTGGTCGTTGATCGCATCGGCGATCGAGGCGCCGTCGGCGGTGGCGAAACGGTAGTCCGGGTACATGGTCGGGCTGTGGTTGCCCCACACGACCAGCTTCTCCATGCCGCCGACCGGCTTGCCGAGCTTGGCCGACAGCTGGCTCAGCGCGCGGTTGTGGTCCAGGCGCAGCATGGCGGTGAAGTTTTCCGGCTTCAGGTCCGGGGCCGACTTCATCGCGATGTAGGCGTTGGTGTTGGCCGGGTTGCCGACCACCAGCACCTTCACGTCGCGGCTGGCGACCTTGTTCAGCGCCGCGCCCTGGGCGGTGAAGATCTTGGCGTTTTCCAGCAGCAGGTCCTTGCGCTCCATGCCCGGGCCACGCGGACGTGCGCCGACCAGCAGAGCGATGTCGGCGTCCTTGAACGCGACTTCGGCGTCATCGGTGCCAACCATGCCGGCCAGCAGCGGGAACGCGCAGTCTTCCAGCTCCATCATCACGCCCTTCAGGGCGGCCTGGGCCTTGTCGACCGGCAGTTCCAGCAGCTGCAGGATGACCGGCTGGTCCTTGCCCAGCATTTCGCCGGAGGCGATGCGGAACAGCAGGGCATAACCGATCTGGCCGGCGGCGCCGGTCACGGCAACACGAACGGGTGCTTTCATGGGGGTTTCCTCTTGCTTGCAAGCGTTTGATGGGACGCCGCGGGCATGGCCACGCAGGCCGGGCAGGCGGCGGGGAACAGGGAAACGGCCACCCGTGGGTGGCCGTTTCGAAGGGGGTCAGGCGGCGAGGTGCTTGTTCCACTCCGCGACGCGGTCGGCCTGGGCGGCCAGCACGGCGTCGACGTCGCCTTCAAGGGTGATCGAATGGATCACGTCGCCCTGCTTGACCGAATCGACGATGGCCTGGCCTTCCAGGACCTTGCCGAAGACGGTGTGGCGGCCGTCCAGCCAATCGGTCTTGATGTGGGTGATGAAGAACTGGCTGCCGTTGGTGTTCGGGCCGGCGTTGGCCATCGACAGCGAGCCGACCTCGTGCTTCACGCCATTCTTCTCGTCTTCGAACTTGTAGCCCGGGCCGCCGGTGCCACGACCCTGCGGGCAGCCGCCCTGGATCATGAAGTCGGCGATCACGCGGTGGAAGATCAGGCCGTCATAGAAGCCGTGCTTGACCAGGTTCACGAAGTTGGCCACGGTCAGCGGCGCCTTGTCGGCGAACAGCTCGACCTTGATCGGGCCCTGGGTGGTGTCGAAAGTGGCGATGAGGGACATGAAGATCCTTGGTGCAAAGGGGAATGCGTCTAGCCACCTAGTTTACACCTGCCTCGTGGCGGCGGTGCCTTCGACCATCGGTGGAGCCCCCGCCTTCAGCCAGCGGAAGGTGAGCCGGGGGCCCCGTCCTGGCGACCTCGGCCGAAGCGGCGGACAGCCAGCTGAATGGGCCGCTGGGCCGGCGTGAAATCCACCTTTTCGCGAATCGTCAAGTTCGACGTATAATGTTGGACTTCTTTTTCCAAATCCGGCGCCGACTGGCCCCCTTTCGTATGTCCATCGAAAATCTTCGCAACATCGCCATCGTCGCCCACGTCGACCATGGCAAGACCACCCTGGTCGACCAGCTGCTGAAGCAGTCCGGCACCCTGTCCGAGCGCACCGTCCTCGCCGAGCGCGTGATGGACAGCAACGACCAGGAAAAGGAACGCGGCATCACCATCCTGGCCAAGAACACCGCCATCACCTGGGAAGACAAGAAGACCGGCATCAAGAACCGGATCAACATCGTCGATACCCCCGGCCACGCCGACTTCGGCGGTGAGGTCGAGCGCGTGCTGTCGATGGTCGACACCGTGCTGATCCTGGTTGATGCG
The DNA here is from genome assembly GCF_059370435.1 of Stenotrophomonas sp. YJH_SMC_94-11. Lineage (NCBI taxonomy): Bacteria > Pseudomonadati > Pseudomonadota > Gammaproteobacteria > Lysobacterales > Lysobacteraceae > Stenotrophomonas > Stenotrophomonas sp. YJH_SMC_94-11. Next base: position 198,061 of record NZ_JCAFTR010000009.1, read on the forward strand.
ATGGACGGCCCGATGCCGCAGACCCGCTTCGTGACCCAGAAGGCCTTCGCGATGGGCTTCAAGCCGATCGTCGTGGTCAACAAGGTCGACCGTCCGGGCGCCCGTCCGGAGTGGGTGATCGACCAGGTCTTCGACCTGTTCGACAAGCTCGGTGCCACCAACGAGCAGCTGGATTTCCCGATCGTCTACGCCTCGGGCCTGAACGGCTACGCGGGCCTGGAAGACACCGTGCGCGACGGCGACATGACCCCGCTGTACGAAGCGATCATGCAGCACGCGCCGAAGCCGGAAGTCGACCCGGAAGGCCCGTTCCAGATGCGCATCAGCCAGCTGGACTACAACAACTTCGTGGGCGTGATCGGCATCGGCCGCATCCAGCGCGGCACCCTGAAGAAGAACATGCAGGTCGCGGTCATTGACCGTGAAGGCAAGAAGCGCAACGGCAAGGTGCTGCAGGTGCTGGGCTTCATGGGCCTGGAGCGCATCGAGCAGGATTCGGCCGAGGCCGGCGACATCGTGGCCATCTCCGGCATCCAGGAGCTGACCATCTCCGACACCATCTGCGCACCGGACTTCCCGGAAGCCCTGCCTGCGCTGACCGTCGACGAGCCGACCATCTCGATGACCTTCCAGGTGAACAATTCGCCGTTCGCCGGCAACAAGGACCTGTCCGGTGGCAAGTTCCTGACCAGCCGCCAGATCAAGGACCGCCTGGACCGTGAAAAGGTCCACAACGTGGCCCTGAAGGTCGAGCAGCTGGAAGACGCCGACAAGTTCCTGGTCTCCGGCCGTGGCGAACTGCACCTGTCGGTGCTGATCGAGAACATGCGCCGCGAAGGCTACGAGCTGGCTGTGTCGCGCCCGGAAGTGATCATCAAGGAAATCGACGGCCAGCTGATGGAGCCGATCGAGCAGCTGGTGGTGGACATCGAAGAAATCCACCAGGGCGGCGTGATGGAAAAGCTGGGCACCCGCAAGGGCCAGTTGAAGAACATGGAATCGGACGGCAAGGGCCGCGTGCGCCTGGAGTACCAGATCCCGGCCCGTGGCCTGATCGGCTTCCAGAACGAGTTCAAGACCCTGACCCAGGGTTCGGGCCTGCTGTTCCACGTGTTCGACCACTACGGCCCGAAGGAACAGGGCGCCATCGCCAAGCGCATCAACGGCGTGATGATCGCCAATGCGCCGGGCGTCACCCCGGCCTACTCGCTGGGTCCGCTGCAGGAACGCGGCAAGCTCTTCGCTGCCGAAGGCGACAACGTGTATGAAGGTCAGCTGGTCGGCATCCACTCCAAGGACAACGACCTGACCGTCAACGCGATCAAGACCAAGCCGCTGACCAACATGCGCGCTTCGGGCAAGGACGATGCGATCCAGCTGACCCCGGCGATCAAGTACTCGCTGGAACAGGCCCTGGACTTCATCGAAGACGATGAGCTGGTCGAGATCACCCCGAAGGAGATCCGCCTGCGCAAGAAGTTCCTGACCGAAAGCGATCGCAAGAAGGCTTCGCGCGGCGGCTGAGCCTGCACCCCGTGAACCAGAGCGGCTACAACCCGGATCCACACCGGCATCCGGGCCTGCACGTCATCGCCCTGCTCGAAGCGAGCAAGGCGTTGCTGGCGCTGTTGGCCGCCACCGGGCTGGAAGTGCTCGGACCGCAGCCGCTTCGGCACGGCATCATGGTCCTGATCCGGCGTTTCAGCCTGGATCCGGACCATGGCACCCTGCCCTCGCTGCTGCATATGATCAGCCCCGACGCGGTCCACCTGGCCGCGGCGGGGATGATCGGCTACGGCCTGCTGCACCTGGTCGAAGCCTGGGGCCTGTGGCGGGCCAAGGCCTGGGCCTCCTGGCTGGGCTGCCTGACTGCCTCGCTGTACCTGCCCTTCGACATCTTCGCGATCATCCGCCACCCCGGCTGGCCGTCGTGGACGATCCTGGCGATCAACCTGATCGTGGTCTACGTCCTCGCCCGCGATCTGCGCAAGCGCCACCGCTGAGCAGCGGCTACACTGGGGATTGGAGCCGACCAAGCCGCCCCATGCGCCCGTCCTTGCCGCCTCTGCTGACCTGCCTGCTTGCCACGCTGCCTGTGCTGCTTTCGGCTGGCTGCAGCCCGGCCACGCCCAGCGCGCATGCGGCCGAACCCGCGAGCCGCAACGTGCCCTTCCCGTACGCCGAAACCGATGTCACCGACCTGCAGGCGCAGATGACCGCCGGCGAGCTGGACAGCGCCACCCTGGTCCAGGCCTACCTGCAGCGGATCGCCGCCCTGGATCGGGCCGGCCCCCGCCTGCGCGCGGTGATCGAGCTCAACCCCGATGCCCTGAAGGAAGCCGCCGAACGCGACCGCGAGCGCCGCGATGGGCACCTGCGCGGCCCGCTGCATGGCATCCCGGTATTGCTGAAGGACAACATCAACGCCGCACCGATGGCCACCAGTGCCGGCTCGCTGGCCCTGCAGGGGTTCCGCCCTGACGATGCGTATCTGGTGCGGCGCCTGCGCGAGGCCGGGGCCGTGGTGCTGGGCAAGACCAATCTCAGCGAATGGGCCAATTTCCGCGGCAACGATTCGGTGTCCGGCTGGAGCGCGCGCGGTGGCCAGACCCGCAATCCCTATCGCCTCAGCCACTCGCCTTGCGGCTCCAGCAGCGGCAGCGCGGTAGCGGTGGCCGCCAACCTGGCCAGCGTGGCGATCGGCACCGAAACCGACGGCAGCATCGTCTGCCCTGCGGCGATCAATGGCATCGTCGGCCTCAAGCCGACCGTCGGCCTGGTCAGCCGCGATGGCATCATCCCGATTTCCTTCAGCCAGGACACTGCGGGGCCGATGACACGCAGCGTCGCCGACGCTGCGGCCGTACTGACCGCAATTGCCGGCCGCGATGATGCCGACCCGGCCACCGCAACCATGCCCGGCCGTGCGGTGTACGACTACACCGCGCGGCTGGATCCGCAGGGACTGCGTGGCAAGCGCATCGGCCTGCTGCAGACGCCGCTGCTGAAATACCGCGGCATGCCGCCACTGATCGAACACGCCGCCACCGAGCTGCGTCGGGCCGGTGCCGTCGTGGTGCCGGTGGAGCTGCCCAACCAGGGCGCCTGGGCCGACGCCGAACGCAAGGTACTGCTGTACGAGTTCAAGGCCGGGCTGGAGCGTTACTTCAGCACCCACCGCGCTCCCCTCCACAGCCTGGCCGAATTGATCGCCTTCAACCAGGCGCACAGCAAGCAGGAGCTTGGCCTGTTCGGCCAGGAACTGCTGGTGGAGGCCGACGCCACCGCCGGCCTGGCTGACCCCGCCTACATCCGCGCACGCAGCGATGCGCGCCGGTTGGCGGGCCCGGAAGGCATCGATGCGGCCCTCGCCGCCCACCAGCTCGACGCCCTGGTCGCGCCGACCACCGGCGTTGCGTGGCCGATCCGCAGCGAAGGCGACGACTTCCCCGGCGAGAGCTACAGTGCCGCCGCCGTCGCCGGCTATCCCAGCCTCAGCGTGCCGATGGGCCAGATCGATGGCCTGCCGGTCGGCCTGCTGTTCATGGGCACCGCCTGGAGCGAACCGAAGCTGATCGAAATGGCGTACGCCTACGAACAGCGCACCCGCGCGCGGCGGCCACCGCACTTCGGCACCGACACGCTGATCGACGCCGGCGAGCCTTGATCCGGTAGTGCCGGCCGCTGGCCGGCGCTACCGTTCGGGTTCCGGCTCCATCGGCACGATTGCCGCCTCACCGTCTTCAGCCCCCGGCGAACGCACATCTGCAGTGCGTGCACGAGGACCTCGCGGCATGTCCAGCTCGTCTGCATGCTGCAGCCGCGCACGCAGCTGCGGCAGCGAGTGCGGATGCTCACGCGCGAGGAAATCGAGCATGCGCTCGCGTACCAGGCAACGCAGGTCGAACGCGTCGCCGGAGCTGCGCGCACTCACCAGCAGGCGCACCTGGATCGCACGCTCGCTGGTTTCGGTCACCTGGGTCACGCAGACCCGGCCATCCCACAACGCTTCGCCCCGGCAGATGCGCTCCAGTTCAGCACGGATCGCCGCAATCGGGGCACGATAATCCAGCCACAGGAAGGCTGTGCCGAGCAGGTCAGCGCTACGCCGCGTCCAGTTCTGGAAGGGGTTCTCGATGAACCAGGTCAACGGCACCACCATCCTCCGCTCGTCCCAGATGCGTACCACCACGTAGCTGCTGCCGATCTCCTCGATGCGTCCCCACTCGCCCTCGACGATCACCACATCGTCCAGCCGGATCGGCTGGGTCACTGCAATCTGCAGGCCAGCGATCAGGTTGCCGAACACTGGCTTTGCGGCGATACCGGCCACCAGGCCGATGAGGCCCGCCGAGGCCAGCAGCGCGGTGCCGATCTTCTGCACCATGGGGAAGGTCAGCAGCACCAGCGAAGTGCCCAGCACGATGATGCCGCCCATCAGCACGCGGCTGAGCACCCGCGTCTGGGTCTGGATGCGGCGCGCTTCCAGATTATCGGAGACATCGATGGGATGGCTGCGCAGGATGGCCCGCTCACCCGCTGCCACTGCGCGTACCAGCAACCAGATGAAGCAGGCGGTCAGTGCGATATGCAGCACCCGTTGCAGGTTGCCCAGAAGGGGATCCTGCAGCGGCGTGGCCTGCAACGCAGGAATCAACAGCAGCAGCGGCCATGCGGTGGCCATTGGCAGCCCGAGCACACGCCCGATGCGCGCGCGCCGCCGATCACGCCCTTTCAGCCGATGATAGATCCACAGGATCAGCCACGCGCCGATACCGCCCACCACCACGGCCAATCCCAACGGCCATGCGTAGGCCTGTGCGCTCTGCCAGTGCACCCTTGTCACCTCCAGTCGAACCGCCAAGTGGACAGCCTCGCGCATGGCACATGAGCGTCACGTCAGCCGTTCGTAAGAAGGGTGTTGGTCGGCAGGGCTCGCAGCCCTGCACCTGCCAGAAGCCGAAGCAACGGCAACAGCAATAGCAACAGCCGAAGCTGGCATTCCGTGGGATCGCGAGGTGGGTCCGGTTGCGGGAGACGCCGTAAACCCATCCTTGGGGGCTTGGCCGCGGCATCCATGCCGCGGACACTCCCGCAACCGGACCCACCCCGCCTTCGACAGATTCTTGCAACCTGCCGGGTACTGCTTTCTGTAGAGCCGAGCCATGCCAGGCTCAAATCTCACAGATATCGAAATATTCGATTCCATTGGAAATTCATCCACGCATCGCGTGGATCTACCGTGTCGACCAAGGTCGACACCTACCAGCAGCCGAGTGAACCTGTCGAAGGTGGGGCGGTGTCGGGGTGCGGGGTGTCAGCCGCATGGATGCGGCTGCCAAGCCTACAAGGACGTACTTGCGGCGTCCCCGCACTCCGACACCGTTCCGCCAACCCACGGATAGCCCGCTTTTGACGTTGACGCTGACGTTGACGTTGCTCTGGCTCGTAGCAGGTGCAGGGCTGCAAGCCCTGCCGAAAAATCCTTACCGCACCAGCTCCTGCTTGCGCACGATCGCCATCGCGATCTCCAGCGACTGCTCGTAGTTCAACCGCGGGTCCACCGTCGAACGATACGCACGCTCCAGGTCGCGCTCGGTCAGTTCGCGCGCGCCGCCGATACACTCGGTCACGTCCTCGCCGGTCAGTTCCAGATGCACACCGCCCAGGCGCGTACCGGCGGCCGCATGCAGATCGAACGACATCTCCACCTCGCCACGCACGTTGTCGAAGCGGCGTGTCTTGAAACCGTTGGCGGTGCTTTCGGTATTGCCATGCATCGCATCGCACACCCACAGCACGCGGCGACCATCACGCTTGACCGCGTCCAGCAGCGGCGGCAGTTTCTCGGCGATCTGCGTTGCGCCCATCCGATGGATGAAGCTCAGGCGGCCCGGCTCGTCATGGGGGTTGAGCACATCGATCAGGCGCAGCAGCTGGTCCGGTGTCACCGACGGGCCCACCTTGATCGCAATCGGATTGCGCACGCCACGCAGGTACTCCACGTGCGCGCCATCGAGCGCGGCCGTGCGCATGCCGATCCACGGGTAATGCGTGCTCAGGTTCAACCAGCCCTGCTGGCGCGGCACCTGGCGGGTCAACGCCTGCTCGTAGGGCAGCAGCAGCGCTTCGTGCGAAGTGTAGAAATCGATGCGGTTGAGGTTGTGCACGCGGGCCCCGGCCAGGGTCTCCATGAAGTGCACCGCATCGCCGATCGAGGCCACCATCTTCTGGTACTCGGCCGCCAGCGGCGAGTGGCTTACCCACTCCAGGTTCCAGTATTCGGGGTGGTGCAGGTCGGCGAAACCGCCGTCGATCAGCGCACGCACGAAGTTCATCGTCATCGCCGAATGCGCGTGGGCCTGCAGCATCCGCTTCGGGTCCGGCAGGCGTGCTGCCTCGGTGAAGGCCGGCGCGTTGATCACATCGCCGCGGTAGCTGGGCAGGGTCACGCCATCGCGGGTCTCGGTGTCGGCCGAGCGCGGCTTGGCGTACTGGCCGGCGAAGCGGCCCACGCGGATCACCGGCTGGCGCAGGCCGTGCACCAGCACCAGGCTCATCTGCAGCAACACCTTCAATCGGTTGGAAATGGTGCCCGATTCGCAGTCGCTGAAATTCTCGGCACAGTCGCCGCCCTGCAGCAGGAAGCGCTTGCCTTCCTGGGCCTCGGCCAGCTGCTGCTTCAACGCCAGGATCTCCCACGAGGTGACCAGCGGCGGCAGCCGCTTCAGCTCGTGCAGAGCGGCGTCCAACGCCACCGGGTCCGGGTAGGTCGGCATCTGCAGCGCGGTCTTGCCACGCCAGCTCTCCGGCGACCAGGCAGCGCCAGCGGTGGTCGCGTCGGAATCGGAGGCGGGCGGAACGGCGGACAGGCTCATTGCAGACTTCCGGGGTGGGGGGCGGCCATGGTCGCAGAGCCAGCCGCTGACGCAAAGGCCCACCCCCACCGCCCCGGCCACCTGAACGGCAGGGAAAGGCCAACGCCAGCAGCCAGATCCGGCATGGCCGGCCGCACGGGACAGGCGCATGATTTGTTACGGAGTAACACTTGCACGTCATGGACCGGCCCCTTCCACGCCCAGCCGCCCCCTCTCTCACCATGAAGCCCTCGCCCCTCGCTACCGGTATTACCTTCGCCCTGGCCTTGGCCAGCCTGCCCGCCTTCGCCGCAACGGCCGACGACACTTCTTCCTCCGTCAAGGATCTGGACGCGGTCACCGTCCACGCCCAGCTCGACCAGGCCCGCAACGCGCTGTCGCCGGACATCGGCAGCAGCCAGTACCAGATCACCGCCGAGGACATCCAGAAGCAGCCGCTGGGTGCCTCCGCGCCGCTCAGCCAGGTACTGCTGCAGGCCCCGGGCGTGGTCCAGGATTCCTATGGCGGCGTGCACGTGCGCGGCGACCACGCCAACCTGCAGTACCGCATCAATGGCGTGCTGCTGCCCGAATCGATCTCCGGCTTCGGCCAGACACTGGATGCACGCACCATCAAGAGCATCCGCCTGATGGATGGCGCGCTGCCGGCGCAGTTCGGCGAGCGCACCGCTGCAGTGGTCGACATCACCACCCGCAATGGTGCCGAGCTCGGCAATGGCGGCAGCGCCGGACTGACCGCAGGCTCGTTCGGCAAGATCAATCCGAATGCCTCGTGGTGGGGCAACCAGGGGCGATGGAGCTGGTTCCTGACTGGCAACTACGACCAGAACGAGGTTGGCCTGGAAAACCCGACCCGCTCGCGCACGCCGCTGCACGACGACACCCACCAGGGCAAAGCGTTCGCTGACCTCACCTACCTGGTCAACGAGAACACCCGCCTGAGCGTGTTCGCCGGCTTCGCCAACAACCGCTTCCAGATCCCGGTCAACCCCGGGCAGACCCCGCAGTTCGGTTACCTGGACACCACCACCTTCGACTCCAGCCAGCTGGATGAAACCCAGCGCGAAACCACCCGCTTCGGCATGCTGGTGCTGCAGGGCGCGCTGGGCAGCACCGCCTACCAGCTGTCCGCCGGGCAGCGCTACAGCGATGTGGCGTTCAACCCGGATGTCATCGGCGACCTGGTATTCAGTGGCGTCGCCTCGCAGGTGCAGCGCAGCAACCGCGCCAACACGCTGCAGGCCGATTTCTCCACCCCACTGGGCAGCGACCACACGCTGCGCTATGGCCTGTACGGCAACTACGAGAACGCGCGGGCCAGCAACAGCAGCTGGGTGTTCCCGGTCGATGACGCCGGCCAGCAGTCCAGCACCACGCCGCTGCTGATACCTGACCACAGTGCCTTCCATGCCAGCACGCTGGCGTTGTACGTGCAGGATGAATGGAAGATCGGCGACGACTGGACCGTCAACTACGGCCTGCGCGGAGATCGCTACAAGGCCTTTGGCCACACCGAGGGCCAGCTCAGCCCCCGCGTGGGCGTGGCCTGGAATGCCAGCGACAGCACCACCGTGCATGCCGGCTATTCGCGTTACTTCACGCCGCCGGCCAGTGAGCTGATCGCCAGCAGCGATATCGCGCTGTACGACGGCACCACCAACCAGCAGCCGAGCGGCGGCAACAACACGCCACTGGCCGAGCGCAGTGACTACTACGACATCGGCGTATCGCATCAGCTGGGCGAACACCTGACCCTGGGCTTGGACGCGTACGACCGCCGTGTTGCGCGCCTGCAGGACGAAGGCCAGTTTGGTGCCGCCTACATCTATTCGACGTTCAACTACCGCCGCGGCCATATCCGTGGCCTGGAGTTCAGTGCCGACTACAGCAACGGTCCGTTCAGCGCTTACGTCAACGCGGCGTACAACAAGGCCATCGGCACCCAGGTCATCACCAGCCAGTACAACCTCGATCCAGAGGCGCTGGCCTATGTGGCCAACCACTGGATCCACCTCGACCACGACCAGAAGCTGACCTCATCGGGCGGCTTCAGCTACGCCTTCGCCGGCCACAACCGGGTCGGCGCCAACTACGTGTTCGGTAGCGGCCTGCGTTCGGACATCGAGGGCGTGCCCAACGGCGGCGAGCTGCCATCCTACCTGCAGGTGAACCTCAGCGCCGGGCACGATTTCAATGCCGACAGCGGGCATCCGCTGCACGTGCAACTGGCCGTGATCAACGCATTGGATCGCAGCTACCAGCTGCGCGATGGCGGCGGTGTTGGCGTGTTCGCGCCGCAGTGGGGGCCGCGCCGTGGCACCTACCTGAGCCTGCAGCAGGATTTCTGAGAACGGACCGTGGTAGTGCCGGCCGCTGGCCGGCATCTACGGGAACGCTGCCATCGTTCATGGGGTTGCCGGCCAGCGGCCGGCACTACCCTGCGTTCAGCGCTTGACCTTGCGCAGCGACACCACCAGCGACCACAGCGCCAGCAGCACGAACCACACGCCCGACCACATCGGCATGGTCAGGCCCAGGAACGTCCAGTCGATATTGCCGCAGTTGCCGGTACCGGTCAGCACCGTGCGGAACACTTCCAGCGGCCCCATGGTCTCGCGCAGGAAGCTCAGCGGCGGGCCGCAGGTCGCCCCCATCTCCGGTGGCAGCATCTGCACGTAGACGTGGCGCGCAGCGATGCCTACGCCGACCGCGGCGGCAATGAAGGCGAGCACGCCGTAGGTTGCCCGGCCAGGACGGTTGGAGGGCCCGTGCAGTGCACCGATCAGGAACAGCAGGCCCAGCGCAGCGAACGCCAGCCGCTGGAAGATGCACAGCGGGCACGGCTCCAGGCCCATCTTCAGCTGCAGGAAGATCGCGTAGCCCAGCAGGCCGGCGCAGATCAGGAAGCCCAGGAAGAACTGGGCGCGGAAGGGCCAGCGCAGTGGATTCATCGTCAACGCTCGAATGGATCAGGCGCCAAGCGTAACCGAGAGTGCATGCCATTCGAACCGCCACAGGTGACGCCTGTCGGAACGGTGCGGGTCAGATCCCCCAGAAACGCAAAAGCCCGGCAGAGGCCGGGCTTTCGCTGTGTCGCATTGGAACGGTCCGATTACTCGGCCACTTCCTCGGCCACGACCGGACGGTCAACCAGCTCGACGTAGGCCATCGGCGCGTTGTCGCCAGCGCGGAAGCCGCACTTCAGCAGGCGCAGGTAGCCGCCCGGACGGTTCGCGTAGCGCGGGCCCAGGATGGTGAACAGGTTGCCCACGGCTTCGTTGTCGCGCAGGCGGGCGAAAGCCAGACGGCGGTTGGCGACGGAGTCGACCTTGGCCAGGGTGATCAGCGGCTCGGCAACGCGGCGCAGTTCCTTGGCCTTCGGCAGGGTGGTCTTGATCAGCTCGTGCTTGAACAGCGAGGCGGCCATGTTCTTGAACATCGCTTCGCGGTGGGCGCTGGTACGGCTGAACTTACGGCCAGACTTCTGGTGACGCATGGTGATATTCCTTGGTTAATGATGAGGCTGTGCGGATCGTTGTCGCCATCCTGGCGTTGCTGCGCGGACTGCGGATGGTCCTGGCCGCCCATCCTGGACGACCTGCCCGCGAACCTGCGGTTCGTCGTGGCATGGTGTGGTGCGTTGAAGGCCCCACCGCGAACGGTGGAGCCTTCAGGTATTACCGATATCAGCCCAGCATGCCGTGGCTGGCGACGCCGGCCGGCGGCCAGTTCTCCAGCTTCATGCCGAGCGACAGGCCGCGCTGAGCCAGCACTTCCTTGATCTCGGTGAGCGACTTCTTGCCCAGGTTCGGGGTCTTCAGCAGCTCCACTTCGGTCTTCTGGATCAGATCGCCGATGTAGTAGATGCTTTCAGCCTTCAGGCAGTTGGCCGAACGCACGGTCAGCTCCAGATCGTCGATCGGGCGCAGCAGCACCGGATCCACGCCGTTGTTGGCCGGCTTGGCCGCACCGCGGTCGCGGTGGGTGAAGTCACCGAACACCGACAGCTGGTCGCTGAGGATGTCGGCGGCGGTGCGCACGGCTTCCTCGGCATCGATGGTGCCGTTGGTCTCGATATCGATGACCAGCTTGTCCAGGTCGGTGCGCTGTTCGACACGCGCCGCTTCCACGGCATAGGCGACACGGCGGACCGGCGAGAACGAGGCATCCAGGACCAGGCGGCCGATGGCACGGGTTTCTTCGTCCGGACGACGACGCGCGGCAGCCGGCTGGTAGCCGAAACCACGTTCGATCTTCAGACGCATGTTGATCGCCGTATCCTTGGTCAGGTGGCAGATCACATGGTCGCCGTTCAGGATCTCCACATTGTGGTCGACCTTGATGTCGGCAGCGGTGACAACGCCCGGGCCCTGCTTGGACAGGGACAGGGTGGCGCTGTCGCCGGAGTGCATACGGATGGCCACATCCTTAAGGTTGAGCAGGACTTCGAGGACGTCCTCCTGCAGACCTTCGACCGTGGTGTACTCATGCAACACGCCGTCGATTTCGACTTCCGTGATGGCGAAGCCCGGGATGGACGACAGCAGCACGCGACGCAGGGCGTTGCCCAGCGTATGCCCGTAACCCCGCTCCAAAGGTTCGATAACGACCTTTGCACGGGTGTCGGTAAGGCGTTCGATCTGCGGACCGCGAGGACGCAGAACCTGGTTGGCGGTAACCGTCATGTTGCGGGTTCTCCTAGTGAACCCCCGGCCGTCGCCGGGGGCTCTCCAATGTGAATTACTTCGAATACAGCTCGACGATCAGCGCTTCGTTGATGTCCGCAGGCAGATCCGAACGATCCGGAACAGCCTTGAAGATGCCGGTGAACTTGCCGGAATCCACTTCAACCCACGACGGGCTCAGGTCATGCTGGGCGGCGACGGTCAGGGCTTCCTGGACGCGCAGCTGCTTGGCAGCCTTTTCGGACAGAGCGATGGCGTCGCCAGCCTTGACCTGGTACGAAGCCAGGTTGACCGACTTGCCATTCACGGTGACGCCGCGGTGCGACACCAGCTGACGGGCAGCCGGACGGGTCACGGCGAAGCCCATGCGGTAGACGACGTTGTCCAGGCGGGTTTCCAGCAGCTGCAGCAGGTTCTCGCCGGTGTTGCCCTTCTTGGTCGAGGCCTTCTTGTAGTAGTTGCGGAACTGACGCTCCAGCAGGCCGTAGATACGCTTGACCTTCTGCTTTTCACGCAGCTGGGTGGCGTAGTCGGACAGCTTGCCCTTGCGGGCAGTGGCGCCGTGCTGGCCGGGCTTCTGCTCCAGCTTGCACTTGGAGTCCAGCGCACGCGCCGGGCTCTTCAGGGACAGGTCGGCGCCTTCGCGGCGGGCGAGCTTACAGGTAGGACCGATATAACGAGCCATTTCTTATCGCTCCCTTTAGACGCGACGCTTCTTCGGCGGACGGCACCCGTTGTGCGGGATGGGCGTCACGTCGATGATGTTGGTGATCTTGTAGCCGACGTTGTTCAGCGAACGCACGGCCGACTCACGGCCCGGACCCGGGCCCTTGATGCGAACTTCCAGCGACTTCACGCCGTAGTCCAGCGCAGCACGACCGGCCTTCTCAGCAGCCACCTGGGCAGCGAACGGGGTCGACTTGCGCGAACCGCGGAAGCCAGCGCCACCGGAGGTCGCCCACGACAGAGCGTTGCCCTGGCGGTCGGTGATGGTGACGATGGTGTTGTTGAACGAAGCGTGGACGTGGGCAACGCCGTCGGTGACGACGCGCTTGATCTTCTTCTTGGTCTTAGCAGCGGGCTTAGCCATTTCTCAGTCCCTTACTTCTTGATCGCCTTGCGCGGACCCTTGCGGGTGCGGGCGTTGGTACGGGTGCGCTGGCCACGCAGCGGGAGGCCACGACGGTGACGCAGGCCGCGGTAGCAGCCCAGGTCCATCAGGCGCTTGATCGCGATGCCGATCTCACGGCGCAGATCGCCTTCCACGATGTACTTGCCGACTTCGGCGCGCAGGCGCTCGATTTCCGGCTCCGACAGATCGCGGATCTTGGTGGTCGAAGCAACGCCTGCGACTTCGCAGACCTTCTTCGAACGGGTACGGCCGATGCCGTAAATGCTTTGCAACCCGACCCAGACGTGCTTCTGGGCTGGCAGGTTGACGCCTGCAATACGCGCCATGACGCGGTTCTCCAGCTGAGTGATGGCCGACAGCGCGCCTCGGGCACGCCAATCCGGCAGGATGGATCAAAAAAGTGAACTAGCGATACTAACAAGGTTCCGGTTTACATGGAAGCCCGTGAAACCATTGGTTTCATGAACCCGGCCTGGGGAGTGTGCCCAGGCTCCGGCGCCGGATGGGGTTGGACCTGGGGTTTCCCCCGGGGCCGCCCGCGCTACTCCAGCGCGGGACCACCTCATCACACCCCCACCCGGAACCGCTGCGGGGGCCGCCCTTCGTTTGTGTGGCCGGAGTCCGCGAAGCGGAGGGACCATCACGTCAGGAAGACGAAAGTATAACAGGCCTATCAGCCGCGGGCAAAACCGCCGCGGTTGCCGCCCTTCAGGTTGGCCTTCTTCAGCAGGCTCTCGTACTGGTGGGACATCAGGTGTGCCTGCACCTGGGCGATGAAGTCCATCACCACCACCACCACGATCAGCAGCGACGTGCCACCGAAGTAGAACGAGGCATTCAGCTGCGTGCGCATCAGTTCCGGCAGCAGGCAGACGATCACCAGGTAGGCCGAGCCGGCCGCGGTCAGGCGGGTCAGCACGCCGTCGATGTAGTCGGCGGTGGCCTTGCCCGGACGGATGCCCGGAATCAAAGCGCCCGACTTCTTCAGGTTGTCGGCGGTTTCCTGCGAATTGAACACCAGCGCGGTATAGAAGAACGCGAAACCGGTGATCAGCGCAGCGAACACGATCATGTGCAGCGGCTCGCCCGGGCCCAGGGCATTGGCGACCTTCTGCAGGACCTGGCCGAAGCTGCTCTGGTTGGCAGCCTGGCCGGACCACATGGCCAGGGTGGCCGGGAAGGCCAGCAGGCTCGAGGCGAAGATCGCCGGGATGACGCCGGCCATGTTGAGCTTCAGCGGCAGGAACGAGGTCTGGTTCATGTACGCGTTGCGACCGCCCTGGCGGCGCGCGTAATTGACCGTGATCCGGCGCTGGCCACGCTCCACGAACACCACGAAGAAGGTGAAGGCGAGTACGACGATGGCGATCAGCAGGAGCTGGATGAACTGGATGTTGCCGTCGCGGTAGGCGTCGAAGGTGTGGATGACCGCACCCGGCAGACCGGCGACGATACCGGCGAAGATGATCAGCGACACGCCGTTGCCGATACCGCGTTCGGTGACCTGCTCACCGACCCACATCAGGAACATGGTGCCGGCAGTCAGTGCGACCACCGCCGTGAGCACGAAGCCCATGCCGGGGGCGTACACGACCGGAGCGCCCGACGGCGAAACCTGGCCCTGCAGGGCCAGTGCGATCGAACCGCCCTGCACCACTGCCAGCAGCACGGCGCCGATGCGCGAATACTGGGTGATCTTGCGGCGGCCGGACTCACCTTCCTTCTGCATCGCCTTCAGGGCGGGGAAGATGTGCACGGCCAGCTGCATCACGATCGATGCCGAGATGTACGGCATCACGTTCAGCGCAAAGATGCTGAAACGGTGCAGGGCGCCGCCCGAGAACATGTTGAACATGTCCACGATGCCGCCGCCCTGCTGTTGCATCATGGCAAGCATGGCATCGGGATTGACGCCCGGCACCGGCACGTAGCAGCCGATGCGATAGACGATCAAAGCCCCGACGACGAACAGCAAACGTTGGCGAAGTTCAGTGAACTTGCCCATTCCGCCCGCGAGGTTACCGATGCCAGCTTGCGCCATGATTTTCTTACTCCGTTACGCTGCCGCCGGCAGCTTCGATCGCAGCCTTGGCACCAGCCGTGGCAGCAATACCCTTCAGGGTGAACGCCTTGGTCACTTCGCCCTTGACGACGACCTTGGCCTTCTTGGCAGTGCTCGGGACCAGCTTGGCAGCACGCAGGGCGGCGAAGTCGATCTCACCGGCCGGCAGCTTGTCCAGCGCGTACAGCAGCACTTCAGCGGTGTCCTTGGCGATCGGCGAACGGAAGCCGATCTTCGGCAGACGACGCTGCATGGGGGTCTGGCCGCCTTCGAAGCCAGCCTTGATCTTGCCGCCACCCTTGCGGGCGAACGAACCCTTGTGGCCGCGGCCGGCAGTCTTGCCCAGGCCCGAGCCGATACCGCGGCCGACGCGGGTGCGCTCGGTGCGGGCGCCCGGTGCCGGGCTCAGTTCATTGAGACGCAGAGTCATGGTCGATTACTCCTCAACCTGGACGAGGTACTGAACCTTGTTGATCAGGCCGCGCACCTGCGGGCTGTCCTTCAGTTCACGCACATCGTTGAGCTTGTTCAGGCCCAGGGCACGCACCGACAAGCGGTGACGCGACTGGGTGCCACGCAGGCCACGCACCAGGCGGACCTTCACAGTCTTGTTGGACTCATTAGCCATGGTTGAGTTCCTCCACCTTCTTGCCACGCTTGGCCGCGATGCGGGCCGGCGACTGCGCAGCAGTCAGGCCCTTCACGGTGGCGCGCACCAGATTGATCGGGTTGCGCGAACCGGTGGCCTTGGCCAGCACGTTCTTCACGCCAACGGCTTCCAGCACGGCGCGCATCGCACCGCCGGCGATGACGCCAGTACCTTCCGAAGCCGGCTGCATGAACACGCGGGCTGCGCCGTGACCATCCTTGATGGTGTGCCACAGGGTGCCGTTGTTCAGGTCAACGCTGACCAGGTTCTTGCGGGCCTGTTCCATCGACTTCTGGATGGCGACCGGCACTTCGCGGGCCTTGCCATAACCGAAACCGACCTTGCCTTCGCCGTCGCCGACCACGGTCAGGGCGGTGAAGGTGAACTGGCGGCCACCCTTGACGGTCTTGCTGACGCGGTTGACCGCGACCAGCTTTTCGATCATGCCGTCGTCGATCTTCTCTTCGCGGTTACGGTCGCGATCGCGACCCCGCTGCTGACGCTCTTCTGCCATGTTGATTCCTTGGTTGTTTGGGTATGTACGGCTCGAGGCCGCTTATGGTTGTGAAGTGACGCGTTGTTCCGGTGGACCGCTGCAGAAGAGCGGCGCCGTCCAGCCTCACTCAGGCTGGCGAGCAGGCAGGCAGGAGGCCATCGGCCCCCTGCCCTTGTCCCTTAGAACTGCAGGCCGGCTTCGCGGGCGGCTTCTGCCAGGGCCTTGATGCGGCCGTGGTAGCGGTAGCCCGAACGATCGAAGGCAACCTTCTCGATGCCGGCGGCCTTGGCGCGCTCGGCAACGATGCGGCCGACCTTGGCAGCGGCATCGGCGTTCTTGCCGTTCTTCAGGCCTTCCTTGACGTCGGTCTGGGTGGTGTTGGCGGCAGCCAGCACCTTCGAACCGTCAGCGGTGAAGACCTGGGCGTACAGGTGCTGGCCGGTGCGCAGCACCGACAGGCGGGCGACGCCGAGCTCACGGATGTGGGCACGGGTCGACTTGGCGCGACGCAGGCGGGCGATGTTCTTGTTCATGATGTGTTTTCCTTGAAAGCGGAAGCGCCTAATTAGGCCTTCTTGGCTTCCTTACGGATGATGACTTCGTCGGAGTACTTCACGCCCTTGCCCTTGTACGGCTCCGGCTTGCGGAACGCACGGATCTTGGCGGCGACTTCACCGACGACCTGCTTGTCAGCGCCCTGGACCAGGATCTCGGTCTGGGTCGGGGTGGAGATGGTGATGCCTTCCGGCGCCACGAACACGACCGGATGCGAGAAACCGAGCGACAGGCTCAGGTCCTTGCCCTGCATGGCAGCACGGTAACCCACGCCGACCAGCTCCAGCTTGCGCTCGAAGCCTTCGGACACGCCCTTGACCATGTTGGCCAGGATCGCGCGCACGGTACCGGTCAGCGCGACCAGGTCGGCGTTCTCGGTGCTCAGGGTGGCAACGCCGCTGTCGACGTTGATGGCAATACCGGCCGGCTTGACCAGCGACAGGGTGCCCTTCGGGCCCTTGACGGTGACGCTTTCCGACTGGACGTTCAGTTCGACCTTACCCAGGGTGACGGGCTTCTTGGCTACGCGGGACATAGTTCTACTCCTTTCGCCTTAGGCCACGAAGCACAGGACTTCGCCGCCGACGCCCAGCTGGCGCGCCTGCGCATCAGTCATGATGCCCTTGGAGGTGGAAATGATGGAGATGCCCAGGCCATTCATGACCTTCGGCAGCTCGCTCTTGCCGCGGTACTGGCGCAGGCCCGAACGCGAGAAGCGCTTCAGGGTCGCGATGACCGGCTTGCCTTCGAAATACTTCAGCACGATTTCCAGCTCGGCCTTGTTGTTTTCCAGCTGGGTCACGCGCAGGTCGGTGATGTAACCCTCGTCCTTCAGGACCTGGGCGATCGCAACCTTGATCTTGGACGACGGGGCTTTCACCGTCTGCTTGCCAACCGCAGCCGCATTCTTGATGCGGACCAGCAGGTCGGCGATGGGATCAGTCATGCTCATATGAGTACCTTTGAGTGCACCGATATCCGCTTTCGCGAAAATCTGTTGTCTCCTGGAAACGGGCCAGGTCCCTTGATGCAGCGGGCCGGGGCCCACTCCTACAACCCCGTTTGCGCAGGGCAAGACGCGGGAGTATACGCCAAAAGAGCCCGACTTGCGCCGGGCTCTTCGGGTTTTTTCGCAGAAAGGAAGCTGAACGCCTCCCTCCCCGGTTCAGAAGCCCCCGAGGGGGCTCCTGATCGCAGGGCCGGCTGGAATTACCAGCTGGCCTTGCGCAGGCCCGGGACGTCGCCACGCATGGTGGCTTCGCGCAGCTTGTTGCGGCCGAGGCCGAACTTGCTGTACACGCCACGCGGACGACCCGACAGCTCGCAACGGTTGCGCTGGCGGCTCGGCGACGAATCGCGCGGCAGCTTGGCCAGCTTGGTTGCGGCGTCGATCTTCTCTTCGTAGGTCGCGTCCACGGAGGACACGATCTTCTTCAGAGCTGCACGCTTCTCAGCGTACTTCTTGGCCAGCTTTTCCCGCTTGATGTCGCGGTTGACCATGGAGGTCTTTGCCATTTCGGTTTCCTCGACAGATCAGTTACGGAACGGGAACTTGAACGCTGCCAGCAGCGCCTTCGCTTCCGCGTCGGTCTTCGCAGTGGTGGTGATGGCGATATCCATACCGCGGATCGCGTCGACGGCGTCGAAGTCGATTTCCGGGAAGATGATCTGTTCCTTCACACCCATGTTGAAGTTGCCGCGGCCGTCAAAGGAACGACCGGAAACACCACGGAAGTCGCGCACGCGCGGCAGCGAGATGTTGATCAGGCGGTCCAGGAACTCGTACATCTTGTGGCGACGCAGCGTGGTCTTGCAGCCGATCGGCCAACCATCACGGATCTTGAACGACGCAACCGAGATACGCGACTTGGTGACAACCGGCTTCTGGCCGGAAATCTTGGTCATGTCCGCGACGGCATTTTCCAGGATCTTCTTGTTGGTGGCAGCCTCGCCGACACCCATGTTCAGGGTGACCTTGACGAGCTTCGGTACTTCCATCGGATTGGTGTAGCCGAACTGCTTCATCAGCGCCGGCACCACTTCTTCCTTGTAGATCTTTTCGAGACGGGAAGTCATCTTCACATTCCTCAGGCGTCGAGCGCCTCACCGCTGGAGCGGAACACACGCAGTTTGCGTCCATCCTCCAGCACCTTGAAGCCAACGCGTTCGCCCTTGCCCGAAGCCGGGTTCAGCACGTTCACGTTGGAGATATGGATCGAAGCTTCGCGCTCGACCACGCCGCCGGCAACACCTGCCTGCGGGTTCGGCTTGGTGTGGCGCTTGACGATGTTCACGTTGGCGACGACCACGCGGTCGCCGTCGACGCGGACGACTTCGCCCTGCTTGCCCTTGTCCTTGCCAGCGTTGACGACAACCTGGTCGCCCTTCTTGATACGGTTAGCCATGATTATCTCCTGTCGCTCACAGCACTTCGGGAGCGAGCGAGACGATCTTCATGAACTTCTCCGAACGAAGTTCACGGGTCACCGGCCCGAAGATACGGGTACCGATCGGCTCCTGCTTGTTGTTCAGCAGGACGGCAGCGTTGCCGTCGAAGCGGATCAGCGAACCGTCGGCGCGACGCACACCCTTGCGGGTACGCACCACGACGGCGTCATACACTTCACCCTTCTTGACCTTGCCGCGCGGAATCGCATCCTTCACGGTGACCTTGATGATGTCGCCGATACCGGCGTAACGGCGCTTGGAACCACCCAGCACCTTGAAGCACATCACCTGCTTGGCACCCGAATTGTCCGCGACGTCAAGGTAGCTCTGCATCTGGATCATGATTCAGACTCCTTATTCAGCCGCACGCGTGATGACTTCCACCACGCGCCAGTTCTTGGTCTTGGACATCGGAGCAATCTCGGTCACGCGGACGACGTCGCCTTCCTTGCAGGCGTTGTCGGCATCGTGGGCGTGCAGCTTGGTCGAGCGCTTGATGTACTTGCCGTACAGCGCGTGCTTGACCTGACGCTCAACCAGGACGGTAACCGTCTTGTCCATCTTGTTGCTGACGACACGGCCTTCGACCGTGCGCAGCGTCTTCTTTTCAGTATTGTCGCTCATAGCGGCCATCCTTACTTCGTGCTGCCGAGCAGGGTCTTGACGCGAGCAATCTCGCGACGGACCCGGCGAATGTCGTGGGTCTTCGGCAGCTGGCCGGTGACCTGCTGCATACGGACAGAGAACTGTTCCTTACGCAGGTCGATCAGGTGGGCCTTGAGTTCGTCAGCCGACTTTTCACGGAGAGTTTTGATATCCATCAGCGCACCGTACGGGTCACGAAAGTGGTGGTGACCGAGAGCTTGGCGGCGGCCAGGCGGAACGCCTCGCGAGCCACTTCCTCGGAAACACCCTCGATTTCATAGATCATGCGGCCGGGCTGGATCTGGGCCACCCAGTATTCCACGTTACCCTTACCCGAACCCATTCGGACTTCGATGGGCTTCTTGGTGATGGGCTTGTCGGGGAACACGCGGATCCACATCTTGCCGCCGCGCTTGACGTAGCGGCTGATCGAGCGGCGGGCCGCTTCGATCTGGCGCGCGGTCAGCTGACCGTGTGCGGTTGCCTTCAGGCCGTATTCGCCGAAGCTGACAGCGTTGGCGCTCCAGCTCAGGCCATCGTTACGGCCCTTGTGTACCTTGCGGTACTTGGTTCGCTTGGGTTGCAACATTGTCGTTACCTCGCTTCACGGGCCGGGCGCTGACGATCACCGCGGTCGCCGCGATCGTGACGATCGTTGCGCGACGGGGTGTCGTCCTGCTTTTCCTGGCCAACCTGGGAGAAATCGAAGACCTCGCCCTTGTAGATCCAGACCTTGATGCCGATGATGCCGTAGGTCGTCTTGGCTTCAGCGAAGCCATAGTCGATGTCGGCACGCAGGGTGTGCAGCGGCACGCGGCCTTCGCGGTACCACTCCGAACGGGCGATTTCTGCACCGTTGAGGCGGCCACCGACGTTGACCTTGATGCCCAGGGCACCCAGGCGCATCGCGTTGCCGACCGAGCGCTTCATTGCACGGCGGAACATGATGCGACGCTCCAGCTGCTGGGCGATCGACTCGGCAACGAGCTGCGCGTCCAGTTCCGGCTTGCGCACTTCGGTGACGTTGATGTGCGCCGGGACGCCCATCATCTCGCTCACTTCCTTGCGCAGCTTCTCGATGTCCTCACCGCGCTTGCCGATCACCACGCCCGGACGGGCGGTGTGGATCGTCACGCGAGCGGTCTTGGCCGGACGCTCGATCAGGATCTTGCTGATGCCGGCCTGAGCCAGCTTCTTGCGCAGCATGTCGCGCACTTTCAGGTCGGCTGCCAGGTAACCGGCGAACTCGGCCTTGTTGGCGTACCACTTGGAGTTCCAGTCCTTGGAAATGCCGAGGCGGATACCAATCGGATGAACTTTATGACCCATGGTCTTTTCCTTATCCGCTTACTTGGCGGCGCCCACAACCACAGTGATGTGGCTGGTGCGCTTGAGGATGCGGGTACCGCGGCCTTTCGCCCGCGCCATGAAACGCTTCAGGGTCGGACCTTCATCAACCATGATGGTCTGAACCTTCAGCTCGTCGACGTCGGCGCCCTGGTTGTTCTCGGCGTTGGCAATTGCCGACTCCACCACCTTCTTGATCAGGTGGGCAGCCTTCTTGTCCGAGAACTTCAGCAGGTTGACCGCACGTTCGGCCGGCAGACCGCGCACCTGGTCAGCGACCAGACGAGCCTTCTGCGGGGAGATGCGCGCAGTGCGCAGGATGGCTTTCGCTTCCATTGTCATCTCTCCTTACTTGCCCGACTTCTTGTCACCACCGTGACCCTTGAAGGTCCGGGTGATGGCAAATTCGCCGAGCTTGTGGCCGACCATGTTCTCGTTGACGAGAACCGGGATGTGGTTCTTGCCGTTATGCACGGCAATGGTGATGCCTACCATGTCAGGCAGGATCATCGAACGGCGCGACCAGGTCTTGATCGGCTTCTTGCTGCCCGCAGCGGCCTCCACCTTCTTGACGAGGTGGTGATCGACGAACGGGCCCTTCTTGAGTGAACGTGCCATGGTCGATTAGCCCCTACGATCGCGGACGATGAACTGCTGAGTGCGCTTGTTATGGCGCGTCTTGTAACCCTTGGTCGGGACACCCCACGGGGTGACCGGATGCGGGTTACCCTGGCCGGCCTTGGCCTCACCACCACCGTGCGGGTGGTCAACCGGGTTCATGGCAGCACCACGAACGGTCGGGCGGACGCCGCGCCAACGCTTGGCACCGGCCTTGCCCAGCTTTTCCAGGCTGTGCTCGTCGTTGCCGACTTCGCCGATGGTGGCGCAGCACTCGACCGGAACCTTGCGCATTTCACCCGAGCGCAGGCGCAGGGTGGCGTAGATGCCTTCACGAGCCACCAGCTGCACGGCCGCACCAGCGGCGCGAGCGATCTGAGCGCCCTTGCCCGGCTTCAGTTCGATGCAGTGGATGGTGGTACCGACCGGGATGTTGCGCAGCGGCAGGGTATTGCCGGCCTTGATCGGGGCGTCCGAACCAGCGATCACCTGATCACCAGCCTTCAGGCCCTTCGGGGCGATGATGTAGCGACGCTCACCGTCGACGTAGCACAGCAGAGCGATGTGGGCGGTGCGGTTCGGATCGTATTCGATGCGTTCCACGCGCGCCGGGATGCCCAGCTTGTTGCGCTTGAAGTCGATGATGCGGTAGTGCTGCTTGGCACCACCACCGACGTGACGCACGGTGATGCGACCGTGGTGGTTACGACCACCCGAGCGGCTCTGCGACTCGACCAGCGCGGCGTGCGGAGCACCCTTGTGCAGGTCGGGGGTGACCACGCGCACGGCCGAACGGCGGCCGGGGGAGGTGGGCTTGAATTTCATCAATGGCATGGGATGTACCTCAGGCCTTGGCCGTTACATCGATCGACTGGCCGTCGGCCAGGCGAACGTACGCCTTGCGCCAATCGCCGCGGCGGCCAGCACGGTTACGGAAGGACTTGTTCTTGCCCTTGACGTTGACCACGTTGACGGCTTCGACCTTGACGTCGAACAGCTGCTCAACCGCGGCCTTTACATCGGCCTTGGTGGCTTCGTTCGAAACTTCGAAGACATACTGATTGGAGAGTTCCTGCAGGCGCGCGGTCTTTTCCGAGACACGCGGGGCACGCAGCACGCTGAAGATTTTTTCGTTGCTGTTCATGCCAGCCACTCCTCGACCTTCTTGACCGCGTCAGCGGTGATGACGACCGTGTCGGCACCCACCAGCGAGACCGGGTCCAGACCCTGCACGTCACGCACCTGCACGTACGGCAGATTGCGGGCGGACAGGTACAGGTGCTCGGACGCTTCCTCGGTGACGATCAGCGGGCGCTTGCCCACTTCCAGGCCGGCCAGCTTGGCGATCAGACCCTTCGTGCTGGTGGCTTCGACGTCGAAGGCCTCCACGATGGTCAGACGGCCCTGACGGTTCAGCTCGGACAGGATCGCGCACATGGCGGCACGGTACTGCTTGCGATTGACCTTCTGCTCGAAGCTGCGCGGCTTGGCCGCGAAGGTGACACCGCCGCCGACGAAGATCGGAGCCGTCAGTGCGCCATGACGCGCGCCGCCGCCCTTCTGCTTCTTCGACTTCTTGGTGGTACCAGCCACTTCGGAGCGAGTCTTCTGTGCCTTGGTGCCGGCGCGACCGGCGTTGCGGTAAGCAACGACGACCTGGTGGACCAGATCTTCGCTGAAATCGCGACCGAACACGGCTTCGGAGACCGAGACCTTGTTGTTGCTACCCGTGATAACGAGTTCCATCGTCATCTCTCCTTATGCCTTGCTCGCCGGACGGACGATCACATCGCCACCCGCCGCGCCCGGAACGGCGCCGCGAACCGCGATCAGACCGCGCTCGACGTCGACCTTGACCACTTCCAGGTTCTGGGTGCTCTGCTGCACCGCGCCCATGTGGCCCGACATCTTCTTGCCCGGGAAAACGCGACCCGGGGTCTGGCGCTGACCCAGCGAACCCGGCGCGCGATGCGACAGCGAGTTACCGTGGGTTGCATCGCCCATACGGAAGTTGTGGCGCTTGATGGTGCCCTGGAAGCCCTTACCCTTGGTGACACCCTGGACGTCGACGATCTGGCCGACTTCGAAGATGTCCGCCTTGACTTCGCCGCCAACGGCGAAATCGCCGAGCTGCGCGTCTTCAACGCGGAATTCCCACAGGCCACGACCCGCTTCCACCTTCGCCTTGGCGAAGTGGCCGGCTTCCGGCTTGTTGACCAGGGCAGCGCGACGCGCGCCGACGGTCACCTGCACGGCGCTGTAGCCGTCGGTTTCGACGGTCTTGATCTGCGCGATGCGGTTCGGGGTTGCTTCGATCAGGGTCACCGGGATGGAGCGGCCATCTTCAGTGAACACGCGGCTCATGCCGGCCTTGCGGCCCACGAAGCCCAACGAATACTTCTTCGTCATGGTCGTAGTCCTCAGGTCAGCTTGATCTGAACGTCGACGCCGGCAGCCAGTTCGAGCTTCATCAGCGCGTCCACGGTCTTGTCATTCGGGTCAACGATATCGAGCACGCGCTTGTGCGTGCGGGTCTCGTACTGGTCACGCGCGTCCTTGTCGACGTGCGGGGAAACGAGAACGGTGTAACGCTCGATCTTGGTCGGCAGCGGGATCGGGCCACGCACTTGCGCGCCGGTCCGCTTTGCCGTTTCAACGATCTCGCTGGCCGAACGGTCGATCAGACGATGATCGAACGCTTTCAGCCGGATCCGGATCTTTTGGTCCGCCATGGCGGTAGGTTCCTTCGTTAAAAGAGCGACAGACAAAGCCTCTGGGTTGCTTTGTCCCATGAAATTCCTGAATACGGACGGCCCGCAGTCCTGCAGGCCGCCAAGGTCAATCCATGGACCTCAAAAACGTAGGCAGACCAGTTACCCGGCCTGCCCAGACGTAGAAGCATAATGGCACGCAAGGCAGCTGTCAACAGTCGCCTGTTGACGCCGCCTGAATGGCATTGACCCTTCCTGGTCCGGGGAACACAAGGCACATCCTATGCCTGCTTTCCCATTTGATACGCCCCGATGCCCTACCCAGGCAACATCGGGGCGCTGATACTACCAGATTACTCGATGATCTTCGAGACCACGCCGGCGCCGACGGTACGGCCGCCTTCGCGGATGGCGAAGCGCAGACCTTCGTCCATGGCCACCGGGTTGATCAGGGTGACTTCCATCTTGACGTTGTCACCCGGCATCACCATTTC
>NZ_JCAFTR010000010.1:0-174273 GCF_059370435.1 Stenotrophomonas sp. YJH_SMC_94-11
CCCCCGGCGCCGGCCGTTGGCCGTCACCTCCTCCTTTACTTTGCCCAGACCCCTGCCCGCCCCGACGAGGCTCGGCGTGCGGTGGGTAGAGCGCAGTGCTCGCGGCAACCTTTCAATGACGCGCCGACGAACTCCGAACGCGGTGCGGAGGCCCTTGCGTACGAAGTAAAGGAGGAGGTGACGGCCAACGGCCGGCGCCGGAGGACATTCGTACGCAAGGGCCTCCGCCCTGCGCCACGCAGAATGAATCCGCCACAAGCGTGTCTTCGTCTCGATTCCCCGCGAACTGATGGGCCCCGCCGGGGCAGGCAGGGGTCTGGGCAAATGTCCCCCGGCGCCGACCGTTGGCCGTCACCTCCTCCTTTACTTTGCCCAGACCCCTGCCCGCCCCGACGAGGCTCGGCTTGCGGTGGGTAGAGCGCAGTGCTCGCGGCAACCTTTCAATGACGCGCCGACGAACTCCGAACGCAGGGCGGAGGCCCTTGCGTACGAAGTAAAGGAGGAGGTGACGGCCAACAGCCGGCGCCGGAGGACATTCGTACGCGAGGGCCTCCGCCCTGCGCCACGCAGAATGAACCCGCCGCACGCGATGCAGGAAGGGCTCAGCGCCCGCGACCACCGTGCCAGTGCTGGTGCCACGCCTGGAACATCAACACGTTCCACAGGTGCGTGTGCCACTTGCGCTCGCCGCGCAGGAACGCTTCCCAAATGCCGCGCACGCGTGCCGGATCGAAACAGCCCTGATTGCGAAGCAGCTGCGGGTCCAGCAGCGCCTCCGCCCAATCGCGCAACGGACCGGCCAGCCAGCGCGCCATCGGCGGGCCAAAGCCGCGCTTGGGACGGTACACCAGCGGCTCGGGCAGGTAGCGTGCCAACAGGTGCTTCAGGATCAGTTTGTGTTCGCCGTCGTGGTACTTCAGGTGCTGCGGCAGGCGCCAGGCCAGTCGCACCACCTCCATGTCCAGCAGTGGCGCACGGGTTTCAACGCCCGCCGCCATGCCCGCGCGGTCGACCTTGGCCAGGATGCCCTCGGCCAGGTCCATGCGGAAATCCAGCAGCTGGATGCGCGCTTCGGCCGGCAACGCCGAGTCCTGCTGCTGGAAGATCGTCACCGGTTCACGCGCGCCCAGCACCACCTGCGCCGGCTGCCGCCAGCGGGTCACCCGCTGCAGGTAGTGGCCTTCCACATCGTTGGCAGCAACTTCGGCCACCAAGGCACGCCATCCACCGAGACGACCACGCTCGGCGTTCATGCGGTTGCCGCTGCGCCGCGCCAGGTCGCGTACCCAGTCCGGCAAGCCACCGCACAGGCGCGCATTGCGCAGCGCGCGGCCATAGCTGGGGTGGCCGAAGAACAGTTCATCGCCACCGTCACCGGTCAGCGCCACCGGCTTGCGTGCCCCCAGCAGTTCACTGGCCAGCAGCGTCGGCAGCTGCGAGGCGTCGGCGAACGGTTCGCACCAGACCTGCGGCAGGCGCTGCAGCAGATCCAGGCCCTGGCGCGCGTCCATGCGGTGCAGGTGGTGCTGCACACCCAGATGGCGCGCGACCTGCGACGCCCAGTCGCTCTCGTCATGTCCCGGATCGTCGAAGCCGACCGTCCATGCTTCGATCGGCAGCGTGGATTGGGCCTGCATCATCGCCGTCACCAGCGAGGAGTCGGTGCCTCCGGACAGGAACGCGCCACACGCCAGCGGCGAGTGCATGCGTGAAGCGATGGCTTTCTGAAGTACCGCCTCAAGCTGGTCGGTGGCCTGTTCCAGGCTCGGCGCCGGTTGCAGCGGCTCCTGCAGTGCACGCTGCATTGCTTCGCGTGCGCACCAGTAACGCGCGCCCCCCTGCTCGGCCTGGCTGGAGCAACCCGCGGCATGGTCGCTGAGATCGATGCGCAGCATCGCGCCCGCCACCAGCTTGTGGATGCCGCGGTAGATGGTGTGCGGCGCCGGCACATAGTCGTGACGCAGCAGAAGGCTCAGCGCATCCTGGTCGATGCTCGGTGCGAACCCGGCGAAGGCCTGCAGCGCCTTCAACTCCGAGGCGAACAGGAACTGGCCCTGGTACCAGCCGTAGTACAGCGGCCGCTCGCCCACCGGATCACGGGCCAGCCACAGCACGCGCGACTCGCGGTCCCAGACGCTGAAACCGAAGGCGCCCTCGATACGCGACAGCGCCCGCTGCACGCCCCATTCGACGATCGCCTGCAGCAGCAGCCGTGCATCGCTGCAGCTGCGTGGCAGAT
This sequence comes from Stenotrophomonas sp. YJH_SMC_94-11, assembly GCF_059370435.1. NCBI lineage: Bacteria > Pseudomonadati > Pseudomonadota > Gammaproteobacteria > Lysobacterales > Lysobacteraceae > Stenotrophomonas > Stenotrophomonas sp. YJH_SMC_94-11. The sequence goes on from NZ_JCAFTR010000010.1 coordinate 2,240, forward strand.
CGCGCAACTGCGCCTGCAGGTCAGCGCGGTTGTACAGGCGGCCGTCCAGGCACAGCACGTAGCGACCGCAGTCCGAGCTCAGCGGCTGCAACGGCGTATCGGTCGGCGCCCGGCAGTGGCCCAGCGCGAGGCCGGCCTCGGCGTCGGTCCAGTAGCCGATGCGGCCACGCCCACGCTGCTGCAGCGCCCGCAGCATCGGCGCCAGCTGCTGCAGCAACTGCTCGTCCTCGGCGGGCGGCAACCAGGCCCCGACCACGCCGCTCATCGGGAGCCTCCGCACTGGCGGCGGCGGGACGGGTTCAGCAGGCAGGGGGCGGCGGGCGACATGGGGACGGCACGCGGAGCGGAGGAGACTCCATGCTCGGCGCCGGGCCGCGCGGCGTCAGTCGCTTTGCTGTCAGCGATCGTCACCTGTCGTATCACGAAGGTAACGTTTTGTAACAGCATCAGGCTATGCTGAACGCCAAGTTGTTGCCGGGACTGAGACCCGGCCCCTGCGCCAGCAACCCCGGCTGAATGGCGCCCGCCCCCGGGACCCGGGCGGCCCGATGGCTGGGATAGCATCGCCGCGCTCGTGCCGTGGCGGTACGTTTGCGCCTACGGAGGCCTTGGAAATGCTGGATATCGTACTGGTCGAAGACGATGCCCGCCTGGGAACGATGGTCAGCGACTACCTGCAACGGCATGGCTACCAGGTGGCCCACGAGCGCAGCGGCGAGCGCGCAGTGGCCCGCATCCTGGCCGAGAAACCAGCCCTGGTGCTGCTCGATGTCGGCCTGCCCGACCAGGATGGTTTCGAAGTGTGTCGGCAGATCCGGCCCCTCTATGACGGCATCATCTGCGTGCTGACCGCCCGCACCGACAACATCGACCAGGTTCTGGGGCTGGAGCTGGGGGCCGACGACTACATCGGCAAACCGATCGAACCGCGGGTGCTGCTGGCGCGGCTGCGCGCCCACCTGCGCCGCCACCGCCGGGTCGAACCGCGTGACGGCAGCCTGCGCTTCGGCGAGCTGAACATCGACCCGTCCACCCGCAACGTGCACCTGCAGGGCAGCCTGCTGGAGCTGACCACGGCCGAGTTCGACCTGCTGTTCCTGCTGGCCAGCAACGCCGGGCAGATCCTGGACCGCGACGCGCTGCTGCGCGGCCTGCGTGGCATCGCCTTCGACGGCCTGGACCGTTCGATCGATGCCCGCATCTCGCGCCTGCGCCGCAAACTGGGCGACAACCCCGAGCAGCCGGAACGGATCAAGACCGTCCGTGGCCGCGGCTACCTGTTCAGCCGCTCGGCATGGGGATGAAGCGCACGCCCTCGGCGATGCGCGGCCACGCCTTCCACTTCCTGCGCTACGGCATCGGCTTCCTGGTTGCCCACCTGTTGCTGATCGTGCTGGGCCTGTGGGCCTGGGATGCCCTGCTGGAGGACCGCACCGAAGCCGGGCTGCAGGCCGAAATGCGTGGCACCCATGCCCTGCTGCAGCACCGCTTCGCCGAAACCCCGCACGACCAGTGGCCGGTGCTGGCACGCGAACTCGACGCCGATTTCGCCTACGCGCTGCGCATGGTGCCGCTGGCTGAGGCAGTGAAGGCGTTGCCGGCCAGCCAACGTCCGCCGTTCAACAACGGCCGCGTGCAGATCGACCTGGAGCACATGCGCAGCCTGCAGCGCATCGGTGACAGCGACTACGCGGTGATGCTGGGGCCGCTGGATGAAGCGCTGCCGGACGAGGGCTGGCAGGACAGCGAAGTATCCGGCGTGGCGATCCTGCTGCTGATCCTGATGGTGGCGGTGGCATTGCCGATGTACGTGATGGTCTATCGGTTGTGGCGCGACGTCTCGCAGCTGGCGCAGGCGGCCAGGCAGATGCGCGATGGCCAGTTGGACACGCGTGCGCCGCGTGCGGGCACCGCGCTGGTGCGGCCACTGGCCAATGCCTTCAACCACATGGCCGAGCAGCTGCAGCAGCTGCTGGAAAGCCAGCGTGTGCTGGCGCAGGCGGTGGCGCACGAAGTGCGCACGCCATTGGCGCGGATGCGTTTCGGCCTGGCCGACCTGGAGGACACCGCGCTCGATGATGGGCAGCGCGATGCACTGGGCGGATTGCGCACCGATGTGGATCGGCTGCAGCACCTGACCGATGCAGGCGTCGAGTACGCCGCACTGGGCCGCTGCCATCAGCTGACCCGCCAGCGCCTGCAGCTGGCGGCGCTGGTGCGCGGCGTGGTCGCCCAGTTCGCGCCGCTGCCGATGCCGGTGCAGCAGGCGCTGTCACCGGTGGGCCTGGTCAACGTCAACCGGCATATGCTGGAGCTGGCACTGCGCAACCTGCTCGGCAATGCACTGCGCTACGCGCGCCGGCAGATCCGTATTGCCAGCAGCGTCAATGACGGCTGGCTATGCCTGCAGGTGGAGGACGACGGCCCCGGCATTGCACCCGAACTGCGCGGCCAGGTACTGCAGCCCTACGTCCGGCTGGACCCGGGCAGTCCCGGCTTCGGCCTCGGCCTGGCACTGGTGCAGGTGGTGGCCGACAAGCATGGCGGCCACGTCGAAGTGACCGATTCGACGCTGGGCGGTGCCTGCATCCGCCTGCACCTGCCGCTGGAAAACGGCGGCGGCATCGTCGAATGCGAAGCGGCCTGCTAGGCCGCCGGTTCCGCACGCGGCAAGGCAAACACGAACAGCGCGCCACGCTCGCTGTCGCGCAGTTCGATGCGGCGGCCGTGCAGCTGCACGATGCGCTGCACGATCAACAGCCCCAATCCGCCGTTCTCGCCGCGCCGCGCGCCCAGCGCGGCCGGTGCCTGGAACAGCTGGGTGCGCAACGCCGGCGCCACCCCTGGGCCGTCATCAGCCACGCTGACCTCCACGCTGTCGGGAGTTGCGCAAAGGCGCACCTCGATCTGTCCACCGTCGGGTGCATGGCGCAGCGCGTTGTCGAGCAGGTTGGTCAACACCCGTTCGACCAGGCCCAGGTCGGCGCGCACCAGCGGCAGGCCGGGGGGGAACGCTGCGTGCAGCTGCTGGCCGCGCGCCTGTGCCGCCAGTTCGAACTTCTGCAGCACGTCCTGCAGCAGCTCCGGCAGCGCGAACACCTCCCACTCCAACCGCACTTCGCCATGCTCCAGCCGCGCCAGCTCGAACAGCGCGCGCGCCAGCCGGCCGACCTTGGCGCTCTGCGCCAGCGCGATACCGAGATAGCGGCGGCGTTCGTCCGCTGACAGCGTGGCGTCCTTCAATGCCAGCGTTTCCAGGTAGCCATGCAGCGACGACAGCGGCGTGCGCAGGTCGTGCGAGATATTGGCAACCAGTTCGCGGCGCTGCAGGTCCTGCTGGCGCAGCTGCTGCCACTGCTCGCCCAGCCGCTGCGCCATCTGCGCATGCGCGTGTTCGAGGATCACCAGCTCGTCGCGCTCACCGGGGCGCAGCGGCTCCGGCGGTGGCAACGGCGTGGGTGCGTCGATGTCGAAGGCCTGGATGCGTCGGGTCAGCCGCCGCAGCGGACGGGTCACCCAGTAGAACGCCACCAGCCCGGCCAGCAGGCCGAGGCCACCGACCAGCACCACCGACCACAGCGTGGTGTTCCACTGGCTGCCGGCGGCAAGATCGTCGGCCAGCATCTGCCGGTGCTCGCCGACCAGCACCACGTACACGTAGCCCGCCGGCCGGCCCTGCACGATCAAAGGTGCCGCGCTGAACACCTTGCGGCCATTCGCGCTACGCGGGTCATCGCCGAGGATCGGCAACGGCGCACCGGCCAGCAGGTGGCGCAGCGGCGCCACGTCCACCCGGTTTCGCACCAGGTGCCCACTGGGTGCATCGTGGCCGAGGATGCGGCCCTGGTCATCCAGCAGGTAGACCTCGACGCTGGGATTGACCGCCATCAACTGGCCGAACAACGCCCGCACCGCCGCATCACGCATGCCGCTGGTATCCATCAGCTCGCTGCGCTGGGCGATGTGCTCGGCCAGGCCCAGCGACAACCGCTGTACCACCTCCTGCTCGTGGCGGGTATTGGCGCGCATCTGCAGTGCAAGCAGCGCCATGCAGCACGTCAGCATCAGCGCAGCGGTCACCACTGCCAGCTTCTGCCACAGGTTCGGCTTGATCATGCCGCTGCTCCGGCCGGGTCGACCAGCTTGTAGCCACGGCCCCACACCGTCAGCAGCCGCCGCGGATTGGCCGGATCGGGCTCGATCTTGCTGCGCAGGCGGTTGATATGGGTGTTGACCGTATGCTCGTAGCCATCGTGCTGGTAGCCCCAGACCTGGTTGAGCAGTTCCATGCGCGCGAACACCTGGTCCGGGTGACGGGCAAAGAACAACAGCAGGTCGAACTCGCGCGGGGTCAGCTCCAATGGATTGCCATCCACCGAGGCGGTACGCGCGACCGGGTCCAGCTGCAGTCCCCCCAGCTCGATCGCGCCGGCATCGATGCGTGCGCTCTGCGCCATCGCCTCGGCGCGGCGCAGCAGCGCGCGCACGCGTGCCACCAGTTCCGGCATCGAGAAGGGTTTTGCCAGGTAATCGTCCGCGCCCAGTTCCAGGCCGACGATGCGCTGGGTTTCGCTGCCGCGCGCACTGATGATGATGATCGGCACATACCGCGCCATCGCGCGTGCGCGCTGGCACACCTGCAGGCCGTCCACGCCGGGCAGCATCACGTCCAGCACCAGCGCATCCCAGGGACCTTCCTGCTCGAGCAGGCGCAGGCCGGCATCGCCGCTGGCAGCATGGGCGACATCGTAGCCCTCATCGCCCAGGTGCATGCGCAGCAGGTCGGCGATGTGGGCATCGTCTTCAACGATCAGCACGCGTTTGGTCGACATCGTCAGCTCAAGGCCAGTGGGGAGGCGGGTTGCATTGTGGCGCGGGACGGCCGCCGATACCTCACGAAAAATTGAATCCTGCGTGAGGATTCGTTGACCCGGGCGGGCGCAGCATGGCCCCGTCATCCCCTTCCCGGAGTCCGCCATGTCCTTGTCCCGCCGCCATCTGCTGGGCCTGGGAGGTGTTGCCACCGCCGCCGGCCTGCTCGGCCTGGGGGCCTGCAGCCGCGCCGCCCCGGCCGCCGCCGAAGCGCGCCCGTCGCGACAGTTCGAGGTCATGCACAGCGATGCCGACTGGCGCCAGCGCCTGACCCCGGCGCAGTACGCGGTGCTGCGCCAGCAGGCCACCGAACGGCCGTGGAGCAGCCCGCTCAACAAGGAACACCGCCAGGGCACCTTCGCGTGTGCCGGCTGTGCGCTGCCGCTGTTTTCCTCCTCCACCAAGTTCGAGAGCGGCACCGGCTGGCCCAGCTTCTGGGCGCCGCTGCACAACGCCATCGGCGAAGACCGCGACGTCACCTTCGGGATGCTGCGGGTGGAGGTGCACTGCCGTCGCTGTGGCGGCCACCTCGGCCATGTGTTCAACGATGGCCCACGCCCGACCGGGCTGCGCTACTGCATGAACGGCGCAGCGATGGTGTTCGTTCCCGGCGCCACGGATGGCACTGCCGACGGCTGGCGGGTGCCGGTCGGTTCTTCCCCTGTTTCCGGAGCCTGACGATGCTGCTGTTGCTGCTTGCCTACCTGGGGGGCGCGCTGACCCTGCTCAGTCCCTGCATCCTGCCGGTGCTTCCGTTCGTGTTCGCGCGTGCCGATCGCCCGTTCCTGCGCAGCACGCTGCCATTGCTGCTGGGCATGGCGCTCACCTTCACCGTGGTTGCCAGCCTGGCCGCGGTGGGCAGCCAATGGGTGGCACAGGCCAACCAGGTCGGGCGCTGGATCGCCCTGCTGCTGATGGCACTGTTCGCGGTCGCCCTGCTGTGGCCACGACTGGCCGACCATCTGCTGGCGCCGTTCCAGCGCGTGGGTGCCCGTCTGAGCGCGCGCGCCGATGCCGCGGATGCCGCTGGGCGCGGCGGCGCGTGGACCTCGCTGCTGATCGGCATCGCCACCGGCCTGCTGTGGGCGCCATGCGCCGGTCCGATCCTCGGCCTGGTGCTGACCGGTGCCGCCCTGCATGGTGCCAGCGTGGGTACCAGTGCCCTGCTGCTGGCGTATGCGCTGGGCGCGATCACCGCGCTGGCACTGGCGGTGTGGGTGGGCGGCCGGGTGTTCCGTGCGCTGCAGGCGCGGCTTGGCCTCGGCGATGCACTGCGCAAGGTGCTGGGCGTGGCCGCCCTGCTGGCGGTGGTAGCGATCGGCCTGGGCTGGGATACCGGCCTGCTGACCCGTCTTTCCACGCTCAGCACCGCGCGTATCGAGCAGGGCCTGCTGGACGCGGTACCCGGCGCGCAACCGGCGGCACCACCAATGATGATGATGGCCGGTGCCGACGCCGCTGGCGATGCACCGCTGCCGGTCGAAGGCACCCTGCCCGCGCTGGACGGGGCCACCGGCTGGCTCAACAGCCCACCGCTGACGGTCCAGCAGCTGCGCGGCAAGGTCGTGCTGGTCGATTTCTGGACCTACTCCTGCATCAACTGCCTGCGTGCGATGCCGTTCGTTCACGAATGGGAGCGCCGCTACCGCGACCACGGCCTGGTGGTGATCGGCGTGCACACGCCGGAGTTCGCCTTCGAGCGTGACCCGCGCAACGTGATGAAGGCGGTGCAGCAGCTGAAGGTCGAGTACCCGGTGGCGCTCGACAACCAGTACACGATCTGGCGCGCGTTCAACAACCGCTACTGGCCGGCGCAGTACTTCGTTGATGCGCAGGGCAACATCCGCGGCCACCAGTTCGGCGAAGGCAACTATGCGCGTTCGGAACAGATGATCCGTCGCCTGCTGACCGAAGCCGGGCAGGCCAACCTGCCGCCGCCTGCCGATCCTGCGGCCGCCGACCTGAAAGGCGTGGCCGTGCAGGCCGACATGGGCAACCTGCGCTCGCCGGAAACGTATCTGGGCCACGCCCGCGCCGAACAGTTCGCCTCGCCCGGCGGGCAGCGCAGTGATGCCGCGTTCGACTACTCCTTGCCGACGACCCTGGCGCTGAACCAGTGGGGACTGTCGGGGCGCTGGACCGTCACCGATGAAGCCGCACAGCTGCAGCAGGCCGGTGGCCGCATTGCCTTCCAGTTCCATGCGCGCGACCTGCACCTGGTGCTGGCGCCCAGCCGCGACGGCAGGCCGGTGCGCTTCCGCGTCTGGCTGGATGGCAAGGCGCTGCCCGCCGCCGATGCCGGTAGTGATGTCGGCGCCGATGGCAGTGGCGTGGTCGACGAGCATCGCCTGTACCAGCTGGTACGCCAGCGCGGCACGGTCGGTCCGCATCGCTTCGAGATCGAATTCCTCGATGCGGGCGTGCAGGCCTATGCCTTCACCTTCGGTTGAACCGGGAGCACATGATGAAACTCTCCTTTGAACAGGGCATCGCCGCCGGTGTGGCCGGCCTGGTGGCCATGGCATTGATTGCCGGGGTGCTGCTGGTCGATCACGGTGCGGCTGCGGCGCCGGTCGAAGCCAGCGCGCAGATCCAGGCACTGCCGGCCCCCACCGGCGATGCGGCGTTCCGCGATGACGCCACCCACGCCAGCGTGGTGTTTGCCGGCGGTTGCTTCTGGGGCGTGCAGGGCGTGTTCCAGCACGTCAAGGGCGTGAGCAATGCGGTGTCCGGCTATATCGGTGGCAGTGCAGCCAATGCGCGCTATGAGCGCGTCAGCGGTGGACAGAGCGGCCATGCCGAAGCTGTAAAGATTGACTACGACCCGCGCCAGGTCAGCTATGGACAGCTGATGCAGGTGTTCTTCTCGGTCGCGCACGACCCGACCCAGCTCAACCGCCAGGGTCCGGACCACGGCAGCCAGTATCGCTCGGCGATCTTCAGTGATGACGCCCGCCAGCAGGCGGCCAGCCGTGCCTACATTGCCCAGCTCGGCCAGGCCGGCAGCTACCGCGCACCGATCGTCACCCAGCTGGTCAGCGGCCAGCGCTTCTATCCGGCCGAGAGCTACCACCAGAACTACATGACCAACTACCCGCAGGCCGCCTACATCCGCTACTACGACGCACCGAAGCTGGCGGCCCTGGCCAGGCAGTTCCCGGCGCTGTACCGGCGCGAGGCGGTGCTGGTGCCGATGCGCTGACGGCATTTGCCCTGGGGCTGATCGGTGCTCGGCGCTGCGCTTCTGTAGAGCCGAGCCCACGCTCGGCTGCTGTTGGCGGAAAAGCAGCCGAGCGCGGGCTCGGCTCTACACACAAAAAAGACGCACGGCGGTCCCGCCGTGCGCTTGGAATGCGCCGGCCACGCCCCGATCAGGCCCGGCCGACGACGACATGCTAGGCTCGCCATCATCATGGGTACAGAACCAGATGGCGGGATGTTCGATGGATACAGATGACCAGGCCACGATGATCCCTCCACGCTACCAGCGGCTCTCCGACGAACTGGCCGAGGCCATCCACGGCGGTCGCCTTCCGGTCGGCAGCCGCCTGCCCTCGCTGCGGCAGATGGCGTCGCAGCGCAGGCTCAGCCTCAACACGGTGATCGCCGCCTATCGCCAGCTGGAAGATGCCGGCCTGGTCATTCCGCGGCCCAAGGCCGGCTTCGAGGTGGCGCCGCGGCTATCGGTGCCGGAACGATCATTGCGCGATGCGCCCTCGGCACCCACCGCACCGCTGCAGCAGGTGCTGATGGCGCGCGTGCTGGAAGCGCAGCGCCGGCCGGGTGTGGTCGACCTGGCCTTCGCCGGCCCGCGTGGTCGCCAGTTCTACCCCGGCGCGCAGTTGGCCAAGCACACCGCGCAGGTACTGCGCCATGGCCAACAGACGGTGGAGACCTACGCGCGCCCGAATGGTTCACCGCGGCTGCTGGCGCAGATCGTGCGCCGCAGTCCGCGCATGGGCCTGCACACCCACGCCGAGCGACTCCTGCTGACCCATGGTGCGATGGAAGCCCTGCAGCTGGCGTTGCGCGCGGTCACCCAGCCCGGTGATGCGGTGGGCATCGAGGCGCCGTCCTACTTCAACCTGTATCCGTTGCTGGCCAATCTCGGCCTGCAGGCCATCGAGTTACCCACCCACCCGCAGCACGGACTGGATGTAGATGCACTGGATGCGCTGCTGGAGCACACGCCGCTGGCCGCACTGGTGGTGATGCCGACCGTGCACAACCCGCTCGGCTGCACCATGCCGACCGCCGCCAAGCAACGCTTGGCCGAGCTGGTCAACGCACGGCAGCTGCCCCTGATCGAGGATGCGGTGTACGCCGAGCTGCAGTTCTGCGAGCCACCGGCCCCGTTGCTGAAAGCCTTTGATCGCGATGGCTGGGTGATGGTGGTCGGTGGCTTCTCAAAGACACTGGCACCGGATTACCGCATCGGCTGGCTGGATGGCGGCCGCTTCGCAGCGCGCATCGCGCTGCTGAAGTTCCAGTCCACCGGCGGCGAGCCGCAGCTGCTCGGCGATGCGGTGGCCGCGTATCTGGAAGCAGGCAGCTACGAGCACCATTTGCATCGCATGCGCCGGCTGTACCGCGAACAGGTGGGACGACTGCGCCAGCTGGTAGCCGAGCATTTCCCGGCAGGCACCCGCGCCACCGAACCACAGGGCGGATTCCTGCTGTGGCTGGAACTGCCGGGCGTGGACACGCGAGAGCTGTTCGAGCGAGCGCTGCAGGAGGACATCGTGTTCATGCCCGGCCAGGTCTATTCGCGTGGTGCGCGCTATCGCCACTGCCTGCGGCTGTCGTGCTGCCAGAGCCTGGATGCGCGCTTCATCGGTGCGGTGGAACGGCTGGGTGCGATCGCGCGGGAGCTGGCAGTGCGCCAGCTCCTGTAGAGCCGAGCCTACGCTCGGCTGCCCTTCGCTGACGGTCCCCGCTGAGCCGAGCATGGGCTCGGCTCTACAGGAAGCAGGTCAGTCGAGCAGGTGCGTACTCAGGATCTGACCATCCGCCCCCGGCAGATGCGGCAGCCGTCCCCAGCACGGCATCGGCAAGCGCTGCTGCAGCGTGGCGATGTTCTCGTCCTGGCGCTGCATCGCCGGGTCGATGTGGTTGCCGATCCAGCCCAGGCAGTCCACGCCGCTGGCCTGCAGTGATTGCGCAGTCAACCGCGCGTGGTTGACGCAGCCCAGCCGCATGCCCACCACCAGCAGCACCGGCAGCTGCAGCGCACGCACCAGGTCGAGCTGGTCCAGCGTGGCCGAGACCGGTGCCAGCCAACCGCCCACGCCCTCCACCACGACGATATCGGCCTTCGCGCGCAGGCGTTCGAACGCGGCCACGATCGGCGCCAGCGCCACCTGCACGCCGTCCTCGGCAGCGGCCAGCTCCGGTGCCAGCGGCTGCCGCAGCGCATAGGGGTTCAGGTCGGCATAGTCCGGCACCGGCCAGCTGGCCGCCTGCAGCGCCAGCGCGTCCTCGTTGCGCAGGCCCTGCCCCAGGTCCTCGCTGCCGCTGGCCACGGGCTTCATGCCCACCGCGCGCAGGCCACGCTGGCGCAGTGCATGCAGCAGCGCCGTGCTGGCCGCGGTCTTGCCGATTTCGGTGTCGGTGCCGGTAACGAACAGGGCGGGCGGCAGCGTAGCGGGCAACGGCATCGATGGGCTCCAACAGGGCAACAGTGCGCGCATTATCGCCGGCCCGGTGCACTTGCTAGACTGCAGGCATGTTCGCCAATGCCTCGCTCACCGGCAGCAAGCCGGAACAATACGCCCAGCTGCTGGAACAGGCCCGTGGCCTGGTCTACGCCGAGTCCGACCGCATCGCCAACGCGGCCAACCTCTCCGCACTGGTCTATCACGCCCTGCCCGACCTGAACTGGGTGGGCTTCTACCTGTATGACGGCAAGGAACTGGTGGTCGGCCCGTTCCAGGGCCTGCCGGCCTGCGTGCGCATCCCGCTGGACAAGGGCGTGTGCGGTGCCGCCGCCAGCCAGCGCGTAACCCAGCGCGTGGACGACGTCGATGCCTTCCCCGGCCACATCGCCTGCGATTCGGCCTCGCGTTCGGAGCTGGTGGTGCCGCTGCTGCGCGGCGATGAACTGATCGGCGTGTTCGATATCGACAGCCCGAAGGTCGGCCGCTTCGATGCCGACGATCAGGCCGGCCTGGAAGCCATCGCCCGCGTGTTCGTCGAGGCACTGGGATGAGCGCACCGAAGCTGCGCAACATCGGCCCGAAGAGTGCAGCGTGGCTGCGCCAGGTCGGGCTGCGCAGCCGCGAGGACCTGGTTGCGATCGGCGCAGTTGGCGCCTTCGTCAAGGTCAAGCGGGCCGGCTTCAAGCCCAGCCTGAACCTGCTGTACTCGCTGGAAGGCGCATTGCTGGACTGCCACTGGCAGGAGCTGAGCGAGCCGCAGCGTGAAGCGCTGGTGCAGGACTACGAAGCGCGCATCGCCGCGCATCCGCTGAAGGCGGCCGGCCCGGCGTCGGGCCCGGTGCATGAGCAGCGCTTCGATGCCGACGATGAGGCGGAAGACAGCGTGACCGAGCGCGCGGACGAGGATTGACTGCACCGGTAGTGCCGGCCGCTGGCCGGCAACTGCGTGATCCTTGCAACGTTCCTGAGGCTGCCGGCCAGCGGCCGGCACTACCGATGGACTACGGCTGCTGCAGTTCCAGCAGCTCGCCCACCAGCCCGACCTCGCCCCGCTCCAGCCACACCCGCAGGCGCGTGCCGTGGTCGATGCGCAGGGCCCAGCACAGCGACATCGGCAGGCCGCAAACCTGCGACAACACCATGCGCAGCGGGCCACCATGGCTGACCACCAGCGTCGGCACCGGATCATCATCATCGAGCAGGCGATCCAGCGCGCGCGCGATACGCCGCTCGAAATGACCCCAGCTCTCGCCGTTCGGCGGCGGGAACGCATGCGGATCGGCATGGAAGGCGGCCAGCGCATCTTCCGGCAGGTCGAACAGCGACTGCCCGTCCCAATCGCCGAAATCCAGTTCTTCCCATTCCTCGTCCGCTTCGACGTCCAGCCCGCGTGGGGTGGCCAGCGCCATCGCCGTGTGCAGGGCGCGCAACCGCGGTGAACTGATCACCCGCTCCCAGCGTTGCTCGGCATAGGCCTCGACCAGCTCCTGCGGCAGGCCGGCCAGCTGCGGTGGATCGCTGCGGCCATCAAGGAACTCATCGCGACCGTTGCCGGCATGGCGGACCAGGTCGAGGATCATGCGTGCGTCCCGGACGGGCGAGGCAGGTACAACTGAGAACGGGCAGACATCGGTAACGGCACCACGGGATCGAGCAACCATTCTAAAGGCACAGCAAAGGCAGCCGCGCAGGCGCGACGCAACGGGACGGCCTGCGATGCCGTAGACTGCGCGCACTTCCAGGTGACCTGCGGCCGTGGCCGGCAGGTTGAAACGGGAAGCCGGTGACGCGTGATTCCACGCCAGGCCGGCGCTGCCCCCGCAACGGTAAGCACGTCAGTTCCAGGCAACACCGCCACTGTGCCGCAGGCATGGGAAGGCGCCTGGACGGTGGCCTCGCGCCACCCGGCGGCAAGCCCGGAGACCGGCCCGGAAGCCTCAGGTCGCGATGCGGTGGGCATGGCGCTGGATGACCGTGGCGTGCGCTGCGGCATCGGCGCGTGCCTGCCTTCGCGGCTCCTCCCCTTCGCCACGCGGGCGTGCGTGGCACCTGGAGTTCCCCCATGAAGCTGCAGTCCCGAATGCTGTCCCTGGCCGTACTGGCCGCCCTGCCCGCGCTGGCACAGGCCGCCGATGACACCACCGCGCTCGACCAGATCCTGGTCACCGCCACGCGCACCCCGATCGCCCTGCAGGACAGCATCGCGCCGGCCCAGGTGATCGACCGCGCGCAGATCGAATCCAGCCAGGCCACCTCGCTGCAGGAACTGCTGCGCGGCCGCGCCGGCATCAACCTGACCAATGCCGGCGGGCTCGGCAAGCAGAGCTCGCTGTTCCTGCGCGGCACCAACTCGGGCCACACCGTGGTGCTGGTCGACGGCGTGCGCATCAACAGTGCCGACCTCGGCCTGGCGATGTACCAGGACCTGCCGCTGGCGCAGATCGAGCGCGTGGAAATCGTGCGTGGCCCGCAGTCGAGCCTGTACGGCGCCGATGCCATTGGCGGCGTGATCCAGATCTTCACCCGCCGCAACCAGGGTGATTTCGCCCCGCACTTCCAGCTCGGTGGCGGCAGCAACGGCCTGCGCGAAGCCAGCGGCGGGATCGGCGGCGGGACCGAACGCGGCTGGTTCGGCGCCGACATCGCCTACCAGCATTCCGATGGCATCGATGCCTGCCGCGGCTCGGCAACGCTGTTCACCGGCTGCTTTGCCGACGAACATGACCGCGATGGCTACCGCAACCTGTCCAAGAGCCTGCGCGGTGGCTACACCTTCAACGACCAATGGAACGTGGAAGGCAGTGCATTGCGTGCCGACGGAAAGAACCATTACGACGGCTACTACAACTATTCGGAAACCCGCCAGCAGGTGCTGGCCGGCAAGGTGCGCTACACCCCGTCCGAACGCCTGGCGTTCACCGCCAATGTCGGGCGCAGTGACAACGAGTCGGACAACTTTGGTGACTTCGGTGCCCGTGGCAGCGCTCAGACCCACCGCGACAGTGCCTCGCTGCAGGGTGACTTCGCCTTGGCAGAAAGCCAGCTGCTGAGCACCGGCGTGGACTGGAGCGAAGACAACCTGGATGGCAGCAGTGCCGGATATCGGGTCGACAGCCGCCGCAACACCGGCGTGTTCGTGCAGTACCAGGGACGCTTCGGTCGCCACCAGCTGCAGGCCAGCGCGCGCAACGACGACAACCAGCAGTTCGGCAACCACGCCACCGGCAGCCTCGGCTGGGCGATGGAACTCGGCCACGGCCTGCGTGTCAATGCCAGTTACGGCACTGCGTTCAAGGCGCCGACCTTCAGCGACCTGTACGACCCGTGGAGCGGTGTGCCGACGTTGAACCCGGAGAAGTCCAAGAGCACCAACCTGGGCGTTTCGCAGCAGGGACAGGGCTGGCACTGGGGCCTGGACGTCTATGAAACCCGCATCGATGATCTGATCACCTACGATGCGGCGACCTTCAGGATGCAGCAGGTGGAGAAGGCGCGCATCCGCGGTGCCGAACTGACCGGTGGCGTGCTGCTGGCCGGCTTCGACATCAACGCCCAGCTGAGCTACACCGACCCACGCAACCGCACCGGCGGCAGCACCCAGTTCGACAACTGGCTGCCGCGTCGTGCACAGCAGACCGCGCGCCTGGACCTCGATCGACGTTTCGGGGCCTTCCGCGCAGGCCTGACGGTTCAGGGAGCGGGCAAGCGCTATGACGATGCCGCCAACGCGGTGAAGGTGGCGGGTTACGGCACGCTGGATCTGCGCGCCGAGTACGCGCTGACGCCGTCGTGGTCGCTGCTGGCGCGTGCCGCCAACGTGTTCGACCGACGATACGAGACCGTGGCGTGGTTCAACCAGCCCGGTCGTGAGTACCAGGTGAGCGTGCGTTACCAGCCGAAATGAGAGAAGGCGCCGGGCATTGCCCGGCGCTTTCTCTGTAGAGCCGAGTCCATGCTCGGCTCAGGCAGCAAAGCAGCCGAGCATGGGCTCGGCTCTACACCGGGACGCCGGCGGTCAACCCCGGCAGTTCACGCAGGTCATCGATCACCGCCACCGCATGCGCGGTGGCCAGGTCCAGACCGCGCGGGTAGCCGTAGCGGACCAGCGCGATCGGCATGCCCGCATCTTCGGCGGCGCGGTAGTCGGTCAGCGAATCACCCACCATCAGGCAGGCATCGACCGGCAGCCCGAAGTGCGCAGCGATATGCCGCAGCGGCTCACCGCTGGGCTTGCGCTGCGGCAGTGAATCGCCGCCCAGTACCAGCGCGAACGCATCACCGATGCCCAGGTGCTGCAGCAGCGGCGGCACCAGTGCTTCGGGCTTGTTGGTGCAGATCGCCAGTGGCACGGCGCGCGCGCGCAGCTGCGCCAGTGCGTCGGCCACGCCATCGAACAGGCGCGGGCTGCGCAGCAGGCATTCACGGTAGTGCACCATGAACACCGGCATGACCTCGGCCAGGTCGACCTCACGACCGGCGGCGTGCACGGCCTGTTCGACCAGGCGGCGCACACCGTCGCCGATCCAGCCGAGCACGGTGGCTTCCGGCACCCGTGCCATGCCGATGGCTTCCAGCGTGCGGTTCAGCGCTTCGGCGATGTCAGCTGCGCTGTCGACCAGCGTGCCATCGAGATCGAATACGACCAGCGGATAGGGATACGACAAGGGACGACGCCTGTACAACGTGGGGCCGTCCATTGTACGCCGCGCTTTTTCCCCGGGATCGGCCTCAGCCGATCCTGCGTGCGCGGGTGGCCAGAAAGGTGGGCAGGTAACGGTCGATCAGGAAGCGCGGCTTCGGCTGCCAGTCTTCCATGAACCGATCAATCACGAAGCCTGCATCCAGCTGACCGCCGATCAGTTCGGTCAGGCTGTGGCCAAAGGTCAGCGCATCGCCGCGGGCGAGTTTCGCCTCACGCTCTGCGGCGGGCAGGTCTTCCAGGTCCGAATAGGGAATGGCGTACTGCGGCCGGATCAAACCCTGTGCATCCAGCTGCGGATCACGTGCACCGACGAACAGCACCGGGTTGTAGAAGCTGGCCATCAACATGCCATCGCGCGCCAGCACGCGGCGGCATTCGGTCCACACCGGGCGCACGTCGGGTACGTACAGGTTGGAGATCGGATGGAACACCACGTCGAAGCTGTCATTGGCGAATACGTGCAGGTCGCGCATGTCGCCCCGCACCGTGCGCAGCTGCAGGCCGTCGCGCGCAGCGACCCTGCGGTCCTGTTCCAGCTGCCCGTCGGACAGGTCGAACACGGTGACGTCGGCGCCCGCAGCGGCCAGCACGGGTGCCTGCTGGCCGCCGCCCGAAGCCAGGCACAGGATGCGACGGCCGCGCACGTCGCCCAGCCAGTCCAGTGGCAGCGCGCGTGGGGTCAGATGCACCTGCCAGCGGCCTTCGCGCGCGGCGGCAATGGTTGAACTCTCCACCGGGCGCGACCATTCGCGCACTTCGCTGGCCTGGCGGTCCCAGGCAGCACGGTTGTGGTCGATCAAGGCCTGTCCATGGTTCATGTGTTCTCCTTGCCCGGTGGGCGCCAATCCAGATCCTGGAAGGCCGGGCTGGCGAAACACTCGGCCAGGTAATCCAGGAATCGCCGCATGATAGCGGGCTGCTGGCGCCGTGACGCGTACACGGCATGAATGCCGAGCTCGTCCAGACTGAATCCGGGCAGCAGTTCGATCAGCTCGCCGCTGCGCAGCAGTGGCGCCACCTGGTAGGTCGGCAGCATGGCGATCCCGGCACCGGCGCGTACCGCCTCCAGCAGCAGCGAGGCCTCGTTGGCGCTGATGTTGCCGCCCACCGCCACCGACAGCGAACGGCCATCGCGGTGCAGCTGCCACAGGCTCTTGCCGACGTAGTGGTGGGTCAGGCAGTTGTGCGCGGCCAGGTGCTCCGGCGCGGTCGGCGTGCCACGCGCCTGCAGGTACGACGGCGTCGCGCACAGTACCGAGCGGCAGGTGGCCAGCCGCCGCGCGATCAGGCTGGGGTCGATCTGGCGCGCGATGCGCACGGCCAGGTCCACGCGCTCCTCGACCAGGTTCACCGTGCGGTCGACCAGCAGCAGCTCGATGCGCGCCGCCGGATGGCGCGCGACGAAACCGGCCACCGCCCGTGCCAGGTGGCTCTGCCCGAACGACACGCTGGCGGTCACGCGCAGCGTACCGTGCGGCTCGGGATCATCACTGGCCAGCTCGCCCTGCAGTTCTTCGCCGATCGCCAGCATCTGCCGGAAGCGCGCCAACGCCGCCTCGCCCGGGCCGGTCAGGCTGACCCGGCGCGTGGTCCGGTGCAGCAGGCGTGCACCCAGCCAGCCCTCGACCTCGGCCAGGTAGCGGCTGACCATCGCCCGCGACATGTCCAGCACTTCCGCGGCGGCGGTGAGGCTGCCGCGCTCGGCCACCTCGACAAACACGGTCATGGCGGTCAATCGGTCCATATGCTCGATCCACGCAACAAACAAGCGCGTTATACGCTGTTTTTCGAGCGACTGCAGCAGCCTAGAGTGGCCCCATTCCCAGCCCACATCGCCCCACGGAGTCCTGCCATGAAGATCGCCCTCGTTGGTTCCACCGGCAACATCGGCCGCCAGATCGCCCGCCACGCGCTGGCCCACGGCCACGAACTCACCGTCATCGTGCGCAGCGCGCAGGACCTCCCGGCCGAACTGGCCGGCGCCCATCCGGTGATCGCCTCGCTGGATGACCAGGACGCGCTGGTCGCCGCCATCGCGGGCCACGACGTACTGGCCAGCGCCTACGGCCCGCGCCCGGGCGACGACATCGGCCGCGTGGGCGAGATCGCCGCGCAGCTGGCGGCCGCCGCGCGCAAAGCCGGCGTACCGCGCCTGGTGGTGGTGGGTGGCGCTGGCAGCCTGGAAGTCGCGCCGGGCGTGCAGCTGGTCGATACCCCCAACTTCCCGGAAGCCTACAAGCCGTACGCGCTGGCCCATCGTGAAGCCTTCAATCGCCTGCAGGCAGTGGACGACCTGGACTGGACCTTCTTCTCGCCGGCCGCCGAAATCGGCCCGGGCGAAGAGCGTGGCCAGTATCGCGTGCAGCCCAAGGCCTTCCTGGCCGACGCCAGCGGCCACAGCCGCATCAGCTATGCCGACTACGGCGCCGCGTTCGTCGCCGAGCTGGAAGCGCACGCTTACCCGAAGCAGATCATCACCGCCGCGTACTGATCCAGCTACGCCCCTTGTAGAGCCAAGCCCGCGCTCGGCTCTACGCGAACATGCAGCCGGGCATTGGCCCGGCTCTACACAAGGAATTCCCATGCGTACCGCTGCCCTGCTGCTTCCCCTCGCCTTGGCCGCCAGCTTCACCAGTGCGCCGCTGCTGGCCGCACCGGCCACCGCGGCGCAGACGGCGGCGACGAAATCCCAGCTGCACCTGCAGACCTTCCATCCCGGACCGCAGGCAATGTTCTCGGTGTCCTCGGTACTGATCGAAGGCCGCCACGACGCGATCCTGGTCAATGCGCAGTTCGGTGCCAGCGACGCGCGCAAGCTGGTCGAACGGATCCGCGCCAGCGGCAAGCAGCTGACCACCATCTACATCAGCCACGGCGATCCGGACTACTACTTCGGCCTGGCCACGCTGCAGGATGCGTTCCCGAAGGCACGCATCGTCGCCACCGCGCAGACCGTTGCCCACATCCAGCAGACCCAGGCCGGCAAGCTGGCCTACTGGGGACCGAAGATGGGGGCCGACGTGCCTGCGCGCGTGGTGGTGCCGCAGGTGCTGGACGGTGATGCCCTGCAGCTGGAAGGTCAGCGCCTGCCGCTGATCGGCCTGGACGGCCCGACCCCGGACCGCACGGTGCTGTGGGTGCCGTCGCTGCGTGCGATCGTCGGTGGCATTCCGGTGGTGGCCGGTGAGCACGTGTGGATGGCCGACACACAGACGCCGAAGTCGCACACTGACTGGCTGCAGACCCTGCAGCGATTGCAGGCACTGAAGCCGAAGGTGGTGGTGCCGGGGCATTACGCGCCGGGTGCGGCGCTGGATGCCAGTGCGTTGCGCTTCACCGCGGACTACATCCGCGCGTTCGACGCCGAGGCGGCAAAGGCCAAGGACAGTGCGGCACTGGTGAAGGCGATGCAGGCGCGCTACCCGACGCTGGCCGGCGTGGCGTCGCTGGAGCTGAGTGCGAAGGTGGCCAAGGGCGAGATGCAGTGGCCATGAGGTAACGGGGTTCTTCTGCAGGGCTGCGCCCTGCACCTGCAGAGGCAACAGCAACAGCCGAAGCAACAGCCGAAGCTGGTTTCCTGAGGGTGGGCGGGGTGGCATGTCTGCGCAATCTGTCTGGATGGAATGACCTGCTCCTGGTGGGTGTCGACCTTGGTCGACACGTGGATCCACGCCATGCGTGGATGAACGATCAGGAACGATCGGTCTGGGCGTGCTCGAACAATTCCCCCTGCACCACCGGTTCCTTTTCGCGGAAGCCGCCCAGCCCGACACCCACCAGCCGATAGCGCGTCTCCGCTGGCAGGTCGACGCGGGCGCGCAGGGCCAGTGCGATGTCGCGCAGTTCTTCCATCGACTCCGGCGGACGTTCCGGGGTGAAGCTGCGGGTGAGAATGCGGAACTGCGCGGTTTTCAACTTCAGCACCACGGTATGGCCGACACGTTCGGTCTTGCGTGTGGCATTCCAGGTCTTCTCCGCCAACTGCACGATCGCCTCGCCCAGGTCTTCCAGCAGCAGGTCTTCGGCGAAGGTGTCCTCCGAGGAGATCGACTGCACCTGCTGGTCCGGTTCCACCGGCCGCTCGTCGATGCCGCGTGCGCGGTTGTACAGGCTGCGGCCGAAACTGCCGAACGCTTCTTCCAGATCGATCAGTGCCCACTGCCGCAGGTCGCCGCAGGTGGCGATGCCGCGCGCGGCCAGCTTGCCTTCCATCACCTTGCCGACGCCAGGCACCCGGCTCACCGGCAACGGCAGCAGGAAGGCGTCCACCCGCTGCGGCGGAATCACGAACTGGCCATCGGGCTTGCGCCAGTCCGAGGCGATCTTGGCCAGGAACTTGTTCGGCGCGATCCCGGCTGAAGCAGTCAGGTTCGTCTCCTCACGGATCTGCATGCGGATGGTACGGGCGATATCGGTAGCCAGTTCGATGCCGCTCTTCGGCTCGGTCACGTCCAGGTAGGCTTCGTCCAGCGACAACGGCTCAACCAGCTCGGTGTGGCGCAGGAAGATCTCGCGCACCTGGCGTGACACCGCCTTGTAACGTGCGAAGTCGGGCGGCACGAAGATCGCATCCGGGCACAGGCGTTCGGCCCGCACTGCCGGCATGGCCGAACGCACGCCGAACACGCGTGCCTCGTACGAAGCTGCGCACACCACCGAGCGTGCGCCGCGCCATGCCACAACCACCGGCTTGCCGCGCAGTGACGGATCGTCGCGCTGCTCCACCGACGCGTAGAACGCGTCCATGTCAACGTGGATGATCTTGCGCAGTCGGGTCATGTCAGGTGAAAAAGGCGGGGCCGGGCCGGGTGGGCCACACGCCGAAGTATGGTCGTTGCACATCAACAGGATGCGCGTATTCCCTTGAAAACACTACGGTTGCGTACGGTTGAAATGTTTGATCGGGACAGTTTCCACGGGCATTCTCGGGCGCTTGTTTCCCTGTTCTCCGCTTCCAGGATTGTGCTTCATGACCCGTCTCCACGCGTTCAACCGCGAACAGCTGCTGGCCAGCGCACGCGGTGAACTGTTCGGCACCGCCGCCGGCCGTTTGCCCAACGACCCGATGCTGATGTTCGACCGCATCACCGACATCCGCGAGGACGGCGGACCGCATGGCAAGGGCATGGTACGCGCCGAACTGGATATCCGCCCGGACCTGTGGTTCTTCGGCTGCCACTTCATCGGCGACCCGGTGATGCCAGGCTGCCTGGGCCTGGATGCCATGTGGCAGCTGACCGGCTTCTTCCTGACCTGGCTGGGTGCGCCCGGCAAGGGCCGCGCGCTGGGCTGCGGCGAGGTGAAGTTCACCGGCCAGGTACTGCCGGACGCCAAGCTCGTACGCTACGAGATCGACATCAGCCGGGTCATCAACCGCAAGCTGGTGATGGCCCAGTCGGACGCCCGCATGTACGTGGACGACCGCGAAATCTACAGCGCGCGCGACCTGCGCGTCGGCCTGTTCACCGAAACCGGGAGCTTCTGATGCGTCGCGTCGTCATCACCGGCATGGGCATCACGTCCTGCCTCGGCAATGATCTGGATACCGTTTCGGCCGCGCTGCGTGAAGGACGCTCGGGCATCACCGCCCTGGCCGACCACGCCGAAGCAGGCCTGCGCAGCCAGGTCGGAGGCCGCGTCGACCTCGACCTGGACGCCTTGATCGACCGCAAGCAGAAGCGCTTCATGAGCGACGCGGCGGCCTTCGCCTACCTGGCCATGCGCGATGCCATCGCCGATGCCGGGCTCAGCCCCGAGCAGGTCAGCAGCCTGCGCACCGGCCTGATCGCCGGTTCCGGTGGCGGCTCCAGCGAATGGCAGATCGGTGCCGTCGACCTGCTGCGCGAACGTGGCGTGCGCAAGGTCGGCCCGTACATGGTGCCGCGCACGATGTGTTCGACGGTCTCGGCCTGCCTGGCCACGGCCTACCAGATCAAGGGCGTCAGCTACTCGCTGTCGGCCGCCTGCGCGACCTCGGCGCATTGCATCGGCGCCGCTGCGGACATGATCCGGCACGGTGCGCAGGACATCATGTTCGCCGGCGGTGGCGAAGACCTGCACTGGTCAATGAGTGTGATGTTCGATGCGATGGGTGCCCTGTCGACCAGCTTCAACGAAACCCCGGCCAGCGCCTCGCGCCCGTACGACAAGGACCGCGACGGCTTCGTCATTGCCGGTGGTGGCGGCATGCTGGTGCTGGAGGATTACGACCACGCCGTCGCACGCGGTGCCCACATCCATGCCGAGCTGATCGGCTATGGCGTCACCTCCGACGGTGCCGACATGGTGGCGCCCTCCGGCGAAGGTGCGGTGCGCTGCATGAAGATGGCGCTGCAGGGTGTCGATCGCCCACTGGACTACCTGAACACCCACGGCACCTCGACCCCGCTGGGCGATGTCACCGAGCTCAACGCGATCCGCGAAGTGTTCGGCGATGCAGTGCCGCCGCTGTCTTCGACCAAGGCGTTGTCCGGGCACTCGCTCGGTGCAGCCAGCGTGCACGAGGCGATCTACTGCCTGCTGATGATGCGCGATGGCTTCGTTGCCGGTTCGGCCAACATCGGCGAGCTGGACCCGAAGGTGGAGAGCTTCCCGATCCTGCGCGAGAGCCGCGAGCAGAAACTGGATACGGTGATGTCCAACAGCTTCGGCTTCGGTGGCACAAACGCCGCGTTGGTGTTCGGGCGGGTGTGATGGGGGCAGGTGTGCCGACCCACGGTCGGCACCCACCAGAAGATGTAGAGCCGAGCCATGCTCGGCTCAGTGCCGGCCAACGGTCGGCACCTACTGCTTATTTCGGCAGCAACGGCAGCAGCAGCGCGTGCGCGTCCACCAGGGACCCAACGATGCGGTGGCCCAGGGCACGCAACTCTTCATCCGGATGCACCAGGTCCGGCACCTGGATCACGGTCATGCCAGCCGCCAGCGCCGCGCGCGTACCGGCCGGTGAATCCTCCAGCGCCAGGCAGCGCTTGGGCGCCTGGCCCAACCGCTGCGCGGCCAGCAGGTAGATGTCCGGCGCCGGCTTCGGCCGCGCCACATCGCCACTGGTGATCACCGCATCGAAATACGGCAGTAGACCGGCAGCGGCCAGCTTGCGGTTGGCCCTCGGCTGCCGCGTGGTGGTGGCCACCGCCCGCGGTACCGCGTGCGCTTTCAGCAGCTCCAGCAGCTCCAGGATGCCAGGACGCAACGGCAAACCGGTCTGCGTACGTGCCTCATACAGGTCGTGGCAGCGTGCGGCCACCGCATCGATCACGCTGTCCTCGATACCCTGCGCGCGCAGCAGCGCGTGCGAATCGCGGTCGCCGAGGCCGACCATGCGCAGGAACACCGTTTCATCCAGGCCCAGTCCGAACTCGTCGGCGGCCTGGCTCCAGCAGGCCAGCGAAACGCGCTCGCTGTCGATCATCAGGCCGTCCATGTCGAAGATGACGGCGTCGGGCAGGAACGGCAGCGCAGCAATGTTGGTCATGAAGCGAACAGCGTATCCAGGTCGGTGGAAGTGAGCTGCCGCCATTGCCCCTCGTCCAGCCCCTGCAGGTCCAGCCCGCCGACGCGGCTGCGATGCAGGGCCTGCACGTGGTTGCCGGTGGCGGCGAACATGCGGCGTACCTGATGGTAGCGGCCTTCGTGCAGCACCAGCCGCGCACGGCGCGCATCCAGCACCTCCAGTTCAGCCGGCAGCAGGGGCGTCTTCTCCGATTCCAGCATCAGCGTGCCGCTGGCGAACAGCGCCACCTCGTCGCCGCGCAGGTCCTCGCTCAACTCGACCTCATAGACTTTCGGCAGCTTCGACTTCGGCGAAATGATCCGGTGCAGCAGGCCACCATCGTCGGTCAGCAACAGCAGGCCACTGGTCTCGCGGTCGAGGCGGCCGACCGTGGACAGCACCGGATCGCGGTCGCGGAAGCGCGGCGGCAACAGGTCGTAGATCAGGCGCCCGGTGTCCTTGGTCGAACAGGTGTAGCCAGCCGGCTTGTGCAGCGCGATCGACAGCCCCGGCGGTGGGTCCAGCGGCTCGCCATCGACCCGGATGGCGTCATGCGGCACCTGGTCGTCGGCATACAGCACCTCGCCATCGGCGTCGGTGACGCGGCCTTCGCGGAACATCCATTGCACCTGCTTGCGGCTGCCATAGCCCAGGTTGGCGATGTGCTTGACCAGCTTCACTTGCCCTTCCCCTTCACTGCTTCCACCAGCTTGAAACCGTCGCGCTCGGCGACCACGCGCACCGCGCCAAAGCTGTCGTTGAGGGTGTGCTCGTAAGGCAGGTGGCGGTTGGCCACCACGTACAGGCGCCCGCCCGGGCGCAACGCCTGCGCAGCCACGGCGATGAAGCGCTGGCCGATGTCCGGGCGGTCAGCGCGCGAAGGCGTGTGGAACGGCGGGTTGCTGATGATGACGTCGTAGCCCGGCTCGATGCCGGCGGTGACGTCCTGCCACAGGAAACGCAGCGGCAGCGGTCGCGGCGGCGGCGGCGGCGCCAGATTGAGCTCGGCCAGTGCCAGCGCGCGCTGCTCGGCCTCGTACAGGTCCAGCGCGGTGATCTTCGGGCAGCGTTCCAGAAGTTCGCGCGACAGATAGCCGTAGCCGGCGCCGAGGTCGGCGGCGCGTCCGGCCAGGTCGGCCGGCAGGTGCTCGGCCAGCAGCGCCGACGCCGGATCGATGCGATCCCAGGCGAACACGCCCGGGCGGCTGAGGAAGCGACCGCCCACGATCGGGCGCACCGCATCCAGCGCCGACCAGCGCTTGGCCAGGTCAACGTCGTGCTGGCCCTGCAGCGGGGCGGTCCAGTACACGCGGCAGTGGTTCTTGGTCAGGCAGCCACCGAGGCCGGCCAACTGCTTGAGGTCGCCCTCGCCCGAACGCGCACCTTCGTTGTTGGACTGGCAGGCAACGATGCGGCCGCCGTCGGCGACCAGCGCCAGCGCACGGGCGAACAGCGCACGGGCTTCTTCGCGCTGGCGCGGCGGCAGCACCAGCACCAACGGGTAGCGGCCCTTGCCGGCCACGTCATCCAGCTGCCCGCTGACGGTCCAGCCGGCAGCCTGCTGCAGCGGTTGCGCGAACGGGGCGAAGCTCTGTTCGCAGTGCACCTCGCGATCACCGGCCACTTCGCGCAATGGCCAGCCATCGCGGGCACGCAGGAAGGCCACCGGGCCCTCCGACCAGCGCAGGGCGCCTTGGGAGAACGGCAGGAGCAGGGTCTGCAGGGGGGCGTCGTCGCTGGAGGCCATCGGCGCGGGTACTTCAAGCGTGAGGGCCGTCCATTGTACCGGCTTGGCCGGGCCGGCCCCGGCGGCCCGCTTTGCGAAACCCGAACGGGGCCTTGATCCGCCAGAAACATTGAAACGTTCAGGGTAGAGGCTCCCCCGGAAACCCAGGAGAACCTGCATGCGAGCCTTGTTCGTCGGTGGCGTGGTCGACAACAGTGAAATGGACCTGGAAGGCAGCCATCCGCCCGTGCACTACCCCGAGGACACCGGCGGCGGCCACTCGCGCTACCGGCTGCACCAGGTCGGCCATGGCGCCGACGGCAGCGTGGCCTATGCGGTGTACGGCGCGCCGGACCTGGCTGATGACGAGGTGGCCCGGGTCGCGGAGGAGCGCGCCTACGCGCGGCGGTTCGAGGCGACGCCGACGTTGTTCGAGCATTGACACATCCGTAGCGCCCTGGCCCACGCTCGGACGGCGGCAGAGCCGAGCGTGGGCTCGGCTCCACCTCGAATCAAGGCGCCTTGGGTGGCAGGCGGTTGATGCTGGCGATTTCATCCAGCCAGACATGGTGCTGCTGCACCGGCGTGTCGTAGTCATCCAGGCGCAACTGGCCGTTGCTGCCTTCGTCGCCGGCCTCGTTGCGGTACTGCTGCACGGTCGGCTTCACTGCCACGGTACCGAGCAGGCGGCGACCATCGTGCAGGGTCAGTTCCACCTGCGTTTCGCCTTCCAGTTGCGGCAGCAGGGCTTCCAGGCGCGCGATCTGCGCCGGATCGGTATGGATGCGGGGAGCTGTTCGGGACATCGGTGACCTCCTGACTGCAGGGTCGCCGATCGGCCGTGAATGTTCAGTGCAGCGCACTGTCCGCGCGTGGCACCTGCACCTTGCGCACGGCAGCCACCAGCTGCGCTACCGAGTACGGCTTGGCCACATGCTCCTGGAAGCCCGACGCCAGCGCGCGGCGGCGGTCGTCGGCACGCGCCAGTGCAGTCACCGCCACCGCAGGCAAGGTCGCCGCATCCACGCCCATGTCCTCGCGCAGCGTGCGCACCAGGCCATAGCCGTCCATGCCCGGCATGCCGATGTCGGTCAGCAGCACGTGGTACTGCAGGTGCCCGGTGTCGGCCAGCAATGCCAGCGCTTCGCCGGCCGAGCTGGCCGCAGACACGCTGGCGCCCTGCTCTTCCAGCATGCGCCGCAGGTACTCCAGCACTTCCGGCTGGTCTTCCACCGCCAGCACATGCATGCCGCGCAGCGGATACGGCTCGACGATCACCGGCTCCAGGATCGGCCCGCTGATCACTTCACGCAGCGGCCGCCGTTCGGCATCGGGAACATGCTGGGGCAGGCGCACGGTGAAGGTCGCCCCGTGGCCGTGGCCCTCGCTGGCCGCAGTGACCGTGCCACCATGCAGTTCGACCAGCTGCTGCACGATCGCAAGGCCCAGGCCCAGGCCGCCATGGCGGCGGGTGGTGGTGCCGTCGGCCTGGCGGAAGCGGCTGAACAGATGATTGAGGAATTCGGGTGCGATGCCATCACCGCTGTCACGCACGGTGATCTCCCAGTAGTTGCCGTCGGCCCGCAGCTGCAGGTCGATGCGGCCTTCAGCCGGGGTGAACTTGATCGCGTTCGAGAGCAGGTTCCAGAACACCTGCTGCAGGCGCGTGGCGTCGCCCAGCACCAGGCTGGGTTGCGTGGGCAGCTGCAGGTGCACGTCCAGCGCCTTGCCTTCGGCCACCAGTTCCTGCGCGCCGATCGCCTCACCCAGCACCGCGCACAGGTCCAGCACTTCCACCTCCAGCTGCACCTTGCCCAGCAGCATGCTGCTGAGGTCGAGCATGTCCGAGATCAGCCGCTTCTGCGCACCGGCGCTGTTGGCGATCACGTTCAGGCCCTTGTACAGCGGACTGGTGTTGTCCACGCGCTGCAGAAGCAATTCGCTCCAGCCGAGGATGGTGGTCAACGGCGTACGCAGCTCATGCGACAGCGTGGCCAGGAATTCATCCTTCAGCCGCGCCATGTTTTCCGCAGCACTGCGCGCGGCACGCTCGGACTGCAGCAGTTCCTCGCGGGCCAGCTCGATCTCGCGGCGTTCGGTCACGTCCGGGCTGCTGCCGGCCAGGCCGATGAAACGGCCCATGCGCGAGAAGCGCGGGCGGGCATTCATCTCCAGCCAACGCCACTGGCCATCGGCACGGCGCGCACGCACCAGCGCGTGCATCGAGCGCTGCGCCTTCAATGCTTCCTGCAGCTCGTACTCGAAGACCGATGCGTCGTCCGGATGCACCAGGCCGCGCCAGACGTCCTCCGGCACGCGCGTCTCGTCACCGCCGAAGAACTCGCTGAAGGCACTGTTGACGAAACGGGCATGGCCGCGCTCGTCCAGCACCCACACCGGCATCGGCAGGCCATCGGCCAGCGCGCTGAAGCGGGCTTCGCTTTCGCCCAGCTCCACTTCCATCTGCTTGCGTGCGGTGATGTCGAAGAACAGGATGCCGACCTTGTCCTCGCCCGGCCGGCCCACGCGCACCGCATCCACCGCGAACGAGCGGCCCAGCGCACGCGCCTCCATCTCGAACTGGGCCGGGCGGCCGCTGCGTGCGACCTCGCCATAGATGCGGAACCAGTCCTGCTCATGGCCGGGCTCCAGCGCCGTCATGCGCTTTCCGCGCGCATCCTTCAGCCCGGTGTGGCGCTCGAAGGCATCGTTGACCTCGATGAAGCGGTAGTCGACCGCACGTTCACCCTCGAACAGCACCTGGATCACGCAGAAACCCGCGTTGATGCGCTCAAGCACGCCATGATGCAGGTCAGGTTCGGGCGCCGGCACCATCATCGGTGGGCGCTCCACGAGGGGCGGCAGTGTGGACAAGGGTGTCTGTGCAGGCCAGGTTGGAGGCACAGCATCTTCCAAAGGGCGTATTCACAGCGTCAAGCGCCGTCAGTCATGGTTGACGTCGATGAATTGGCGACAACCGCTCTTGCACACGACGCATCCGGCCATTGCCGATACCGGGAAGCAGGATCACACTCGATCTGAGATCAACATCGCCCCCGTCGAGGGGACGCAGGAGACCGTGATGAAACGCTCACTCGCGATTGCCCTGTTGGCAGGCGCCCTGGTGGCGGGCGGCGCCAGCGCGGCACCGCGCACCGTGACCGACCCGGAAGCTCCCCGCGCATTGCAGGCCGATGGCCCGGTCAGCGTGAAGTGGGAGGATCCGGCCAAATTCACCGAGATCCGCCAGAGTACCAACCGCTTCGAGGCCGAGCGTGGCGACTGGGTGCAGCAGCTGGCACGCTACCTGCAGACCGCTGCCGCCAAACCGCTGCAACCGGGACAGACGCTTGATGTGACCCTGGTCGACATCAAGCGCGCCGGTGACTACGAGCCGTGGCACGGCCCGCGCGGCCGCGACATCCGGATCATGCGCGACATCTACCCACCGCGGATCAGCCTGCAGTACACGCTGAAGGACGCCAGCGGCCGCATCGTCAGCGAGGGCGACGCGCGCCTGAGCGATACCGGCTACCTGCACAACATCGGCCTGAAGAGCGACAGCGATCCACTGCGCTACGAAAAGCGCCTGATCGACGACTGGGTGAAGCGGCAGCTGACAGCGCAGGCCACCGCAGCACGGTAGGCCGTAAGCCCATCGGCAGGTGTCGACCTTGGTCGACACGCATTACAGGGCGCCGACCAAGGTCGACCGCTACCAGAGTCGCGCCCGGCGCCCCGTACCAGGCGACCACTGCGCGTAAAACCCATCGGTAGGTGTCGACCTTGGTCGACACGCATTCAAGGCGCCGACCAAGGTCGGCCGCTACCAGAGTCGCGCCCGGCGCCCCGTACCGGGCGACCGCTACGCGTAAAGCCCATCGGCAGGTGTCGACCTTGGTCGACACGCATTCAAGGCGCCGAGCGTGCGCTCGGCTCTACACGTACACCTTAGCCACGCGCTTGACCGCGCACGGCAGCTGGTAGGCACTCACGCCACAGCGCGGCGCCAGCTCCGACAGCGTCGGCGCGCAACCCCACAGCTCCACCACGCTGCCGATGCCGGCCTGCGGATGCGCGGTCAGGTCCACCGTCAACATGTCCATCGACACGCGCCCGATCAGGCCGCCGGGCTGCCCGTCGATCAGCACCGGGGTGCCGTTCGGGGCGAACTGCGGGTAACCGTCGGCATAGCCAAGCGCGACCACGCCTACGCGGGTGCGTGCCTTGGCCACGAAGCGTGCGCCATATCCCACCGGTTCACCGGCTTCGATCCAGCGCTCGGCGATCACCTTGGACTGCATCGTCATCACCGGGCGCAGGCGCGCGGTCAGCGCGGTGCTGTCCGGCAGCGGGTTGGCGCCGTACAGCATCAGGCCGGGCCGCACCCAATCGCTGCGCACCTCCGGCCAGCCCAGCAGCGCCGGCGAATTGCACACGCTGGTCTCGCCGTGCAGGCCGTCGATGGCGCGCGCGAAGGTCGCGGCCTGCTCGCGGGTGCGCTCGCTGTCCAGTTCGTCGGCACGTGCCAGGTGGGTCATCAGCACGATGCGCTCGACCTGCGGCAGCGCCGACAGGCGTGCATGCGCCGCGCGGAAGCTGTCCACGTCCAGGCCGAGGCGGTGCATGCCGCTGTCCAGCTTCAGCCACACCGTCAACGGGCGCGGGCTGTCGAACGCCGCCAGTGCCTCCACTTGCCACGGCGAACCGACGGCGAACCAGAAGTCATGCTCGGCCACCAGCGCCATGTCGCTGGGCTCGAAGATGCCTTCCAGCAGCAGGATCGGCGCACGGATGCCGGCCTGGCGCAGCTCCAGTGCCTCTTCGATGGTGGCCACGCCGAATCCATCGGCCTCGCCTTCCAGCGCCTGCGCACAGCGCACCGCGCCGTGCCCATAGGCATCGGCCTTGATGATCGCAAGGGCCTTGCCACCGCCCAGTTCACGCGCGAGCCGGTAGTTGCTGCGCAGGGCGCCCAGATCGATCAGCGCGCGGGCAGGACGCATGTGCGGTTCTCGTGTTGCGGCGCGTGACCGTACTGGCCGTAGCGGAAAATATCCAGGCCTTCGGTGCTGATCTGCGGCTGTCGCGCGCTCATCAGGTCGGCCAGGTAGCGGCCCGAACCGCAGGCCATGGTCCAGCCCAGCGTGCCGTGGCCGGTGTTGAGGTACAGGTTGCGGAACGGCGTGGCGCCGATCACCGGCGTACCGTCCGGCGTAGCCGGGCGCAGGCCGGTCCAGAACTGCGCGCGCGACAGGTCGCCGCCCTTCGGGTAGAGGTCACGGACCACCAGTTCCAGGGTCTCGCGGCGGCGCTGCGACAGCGACAGGTCGAAGCCGGCCACCTCGGCCATGCCGCCGACACGGATGCGGTCGTCGAAGCGGGTCACCGCCACCTTGTAGCTCTCATCGAGGATGGTCGAGGTCGGCGCCATCGCCCGGTCGGTGATCGGCAGGGTCAGCGAGTAACCCTTCAGCGGGTACACCGGCAGGCGCATGCCCAGCGGTGCGACCAGCGCCGGTGAGTAGCTGCCGAGCGCAACCACGAAGCGGTCGGCGGTTTCCAGCTTGCCGTCGATGCGCACGCCGGTGATGCGGTCGCCATCGAACTCCAGCCCGGTGATGTCCTGGTCGAAGCGGAATTCAACGCCGGCATCCACGCACATCTGCGCCAGGCGGCGGGTGAACAGTTGGCAGTCGCCGGTCTGGTCACGCGGCAGGCGCAGCGCGCCGACCAGGCCATCGACGTGGGCCAGGGCCGGTTCGGCCTGGATGATGCCGGCCCGGTCCAGCACCTCGTACGGCACGCCGTACTGGGCCAGGATCTCGATGTCCTGCGCCGAGGCATCCAGCTGCTGCTGGGTGCGGAACAACTGGGTGGTGCCCAGGTCGCGGCCTTCGAATTCGATGCCGATCTGCGCGCGCAGCTCGTTCAGGCAGTCGCGGCTGTACTCGGACATGCGCACCATGCGCGCCTTGTTGATCGCATAACGCTCGTGGGTACAGTTGCGCAGCATCTGCCACAGCCAGCGGTACTGGGCCAGGTCCATGCCCGGCTTGATCGCCAGCGGCGCGTGCTTCTCGAACAGCCAGCCGATCGCCTTCTTCGGCACGCCCGGCGCCGCCCACGGCGAGGTGTAGCCGAATGACAGCTGGCCGGCATTGGCGAAGCTGGTCTCCAGCGCCGGGCCGGGCTGGCGGTCGATGACCGTGACTTCAAACCCGGCCTGTCGCAGGTACCAGGCACTGGTAGTGCCGATCACGCCGCTGCCGAGAACTAGGACTCGCATGGGACTTCTCCAACCCGATCATTCCCTGCACTGGAGCGTGCCGGGACCATAATTGGGGAAGTATAGACAGCCAATACCAGTTGATTTGCCTGATTTGAAATCAACCGGCAGGATGTTCTCCTGCAATTCATTCCCCAAGGTTGACGGCCATGGCCACCCGTACCCGCGAACTGGACAAGATCGACCGCAAGATCCTGCGCATCCTGCAGGCCGAAGGCCGCATCTCCTTCACCGAGCTGGGCGAGCGGGTCGGCCTGTCGACCACCCCGTGCACCGAGCGGGTGCGCCGCCTGGAACGCGAAGGGGTAATCACCGGCTATCACGCCCACCTCGACCCGGCCGCGGTGAAGGCCAGCCTGCTGGTGTTCGTAGAGATCAGCCTGGCCTACAAGTCCGGCGACATCTTCGAGGAATTCCGGCGCGCCGCGCTGAAGCTGCCCAACGTGCTGGAGTGCCACCTGGTGTCGGGCGACTTCGATTACCTGCTGAAAGCACGGATCAGTGAAATGGCTTCCTACCGCAAGCTGCTCGGCAGCACGTTGCTTACACTGCCGCATGTACGTGAGTCGAAGAGCTACATCGTGATGGAAGAGGTGAAGGAGACGCTGAGCCTGCCGATTCCGGATTGAGGCGGTTGCAGGATGGGGTCAGAGCCCGCTGTGCGGGATCCGACCCCGGTCGGCATCTGGCAAGGGGTCGGATCCCGCGCAGCGGGCTCTGACCCCGGTCATGGCGACAGTCAGCGCTGCTGCGGATGCTTCTGCGTGCGCTGTTCCTGCTGCTTGCCGCCCTTGTGCGGCGGCTGCGGCTCCATCTGTTGTTGTTGCTGTTGCTGCTGCGGGTTGCGGCTCTGCGGTTCCTTGCCGGGATGACGGTTCTGCTGGTTTTTCATGGTCGCGATCCAGTGGACGAAGGACATGCGGCGGCGGGATGCCGGCGCAGGGCCACGGTGGTCCCGGAACGGTTAATCGCAGGCGAAAAAGCAGTGATCGGCTGGATGTTGTTTTCGTGCGTTCAGCCCGCTCAGCGCCAGGTAGCGGCCAACCTTGGTGGCACCAGGACTCAGCGCTTGATCTGCTGCCCATCGCCGGCCGGCACGCTGTCGTAATAGCGGCCGGTGCGCGAATCGAACACGCGGTTCGGGCCGGCCGGGCGCACGCCCGGAACGATGCGGCCATTGCGGTCATAGACCTTGTCGGCCGGCTTCGGCACCGGCGTCGGCGCGACCCGGGCCGGACCGGTGGATCTGATCGGCTGCGCCGGCTGCGGCGACGGCAGCACCTGCGGTTGCGGGCGAGCGGCCTGTGGCGGTGGTGCCACGGGCTGCGGCGCCACGGTGGTCGCGCTGCGGGTCGCAGTCGGGTCGGCGGTCGGCACCTGCGCCAGCGCGACGATGGGCAACAGGGCCAGCAGCAGGGGAAGGATTGGTTTCATGGCGCGCTCCGGCGTGGATCGCGTTCACCTTGCGCCCGCCCCTGTGTGCCGCCCATGAACGGCCATCACACTTGCAAGGTCGCGTCTTCACCCCCACGTTTTCCGCCATCCCCAGGCCATCGACCCCACGGAGCGCCGCCATGACCGCCTTCGACCTGACGCCCCCCACTGCCACCCAGACCGAGGCGCTGATCGCTGGCCTCAGCAGCGAGGAGCGCCGCGTGCTGCTGCAGCACGGCACCGAGGCGCCGTTCTGCGGCGTGTTCCTCGACAACAAGCGCGAGGGGGTCTACTGCTGCAGGCTGTGCGCGCTGCCACTGTTCCGCTCCAGCACCAAGTTCGATTCCGGCACCGGCTGGCCCAGCTTCTTTGCCCCGTTCGACCCCGCGCACGTGCGCGAGATCCGTGATACCAGCCACGGCATGGTGCGCACCGAGATCACCTGCGCGCGCTGCGGCAGCCACTTGGGCCACGTGTTCCCGGATGGTCCGCCGCCCACCTACGAGCGCCACTGCCTGAACTCCGTCTCACTTTCGTTCACCGGCAATGGCGAGCCCTGGCCCGATCCGTTGCAGCGTGGCGGCGCAGAAAGCGGCGTGGCGGGCTGAAACACCCCGCTGACCGATTTCACAGAATTCCCTCTTCAGAAAACCGGGCGACGGGCCGACAAGGAGATATCCCCTCTCCTTGCGTCGCCCCATGCTCATCATCGTTGGATTCCTGGTCGTCATCATCAGCGTGATCGGGGGCTACCTCGGTGCCCACGGCCGCCTGGGTGCCCTCTGGCAACCCTATGAGCTGGTCATCATCGGCGGCGCCGCGCTCGGCGCCTTCCTGGTCGGTACCCCGGCCAAGACGGTCAAGCAGACCCTGCAGGCCATGGTGGGTGTGTTCAAGGGCCCGCGCTACAAGCAGCAGGACTACATCGATGTGCTCAGCCTGCTCTATGAACTGCTCAACAAGGCCCGCCGCGAAGGCTTCATGGCGTTGGAAGACCATGTCGAGCGCCCGGCCGAAAGCGCGCTGTTCGGCAACTACCCCAAGGTGCAGGCCGACCACCACCTGATCGATTTCATCACCGACTGCCTGCGCCTGATGATCGGCAGCAACATCGAGCCGCATGAGCTGGAACCGCTGCTGGAACTGGAGCTGGAAAAGCACCACGCCGAGGCCATGGCACCCTCACAGGTGCTGACCAAGGTCGCCGACGGGCTGCCCGGTTTCGGCATCGTCGCCGCGGTGCTGGGCATCGTCATCACCATGGGCTCGATCGGTGGCGACATCGTCGAGGTCGGTGGCCACGTGGCCGGCGCGCTGGTCGGTACGTTCCTGGGCATCCTGCTGGGCTACGGCTTCGTCGGCCCGATGGCCGCCGCGATGGAGGCCCGCGCCGAGCAGGACAGCCGCATCTACGAATCGGTCAAGACCGCCCTGCTGGCCTGCCTGCGCGGTTACAACCCGAAGATCGCGCTGGAGTTCGCCCGCAAGACCCTGCCGTCGAACGTGCGCCCGGCCTTCTCCGATTTCGAGCAGCACCTGAAGACGGTCAAGTAAGCCATGGCCGAGAACAAGCCCACCGTCATCGTCCGCCGGGTCAAGAAGGCCGGCCACGCCGCCCATCATGGTGGTTCGTGGAAGGTGGCCTATGCCGACTTCGTGACCGCGATGATGGCGTTCTTCCTGGTGCTGTGGCTGATGGCCACCACCAACAAGAACGACCGTGCGGCCATTTCCGAGTACTTCCGCAACCCCAGCCCGTTGAGCGGTCAGAGCGCCACGCCGGCGCCCGGCATGGCCGGCCCGGGCGGCGCCAGCACCTCGATGATCAAGCTGGGCGGTGCCACCGACATTTCGCGTGGCAACAGCAACGACCCCTTCCAGAACCAGAAGGAAGCGGTACCGCAGCCGGTGGACCAGCAGCAGCGCGACAAGCAGCAGCTGGAAGCACTGATGAAGGAGCTGCAGGAAGCGATCAGCAGGAGCCAGGCCCTGGAGCCGTTCAAGGACCAGCTGCTGCTGGACCTGACCCCGGAGGGCCTGCGCATCCAGATCGTGGACAAGCAGAACCGGCCGATGTTCGACCTCGGCAGCGCCACGCTGAAACCGTACACGCAGCAGATCCTGCACGAGCTGGCCAACTACCTGAACCACGTGCCGAACCGGATCAGCCTGACCGGCCACACCGACATCACCGCCTATTCGGCTGCACGTGGCTACGGCAACTGGGAACTGAGCGCCGATCGTGCCAATGCCGCCCGCCGCGCGCTGGTGGACGGCGGCCTGGAGGACAACAAGATCACCCGCGTGGTCGGCCTGTCTTCATCGGTGCTGTTCGACAAGGCCGACCCGCAGAACCCGATCAACCGCCGCATCAGCATCGTGGTGATGACCCAGGCCGCCGAAGCGGCCGCTCTGGCCGGCGCCGGCCCGCAGGTCGGGCTGTCGGCACCTGCCGCTGACCCCGACGTGCAGGCCGCGCAGGGTGAGGCGCACTGAACCGGGGTCAGATCCCTTTCCCCTGGAAAGGGATCTGACCCCACCTGCGTGCGGCCGCTACAATGGCGGTCTTTCCGTTTCCAGGTGACCCCACCCCATGTCCCAGAACTCCAAGGCCAAGCGCGACAAGCGCAAGAAGCAGCAGGCCAAGCGCCCGTTCCTGCGCCTGAACGCCCAGCAGCAGGTGCAGAACCATGCCGTGCTGACCAACGAAGACGGCCAGGTGGTCGCCGCCATCGGCCTGCAGGGCCGCGAATGGCTGCTGGCCATCGGTGGTCAGACCATGGGCAACGCCGAGAACCCGGTGCCGATGCTGGCCATGCTCAAGCACCTGTCCAACGTGCAGGAAAAGGAAGGCCGCAAGGTCAACCTGGAGTATTCCGAGCTGCTGCAGAAGCTGCTGGACACCCTGGCCGCCGAATCCGGCCAGACCGCTGACGAGTACCTGGACAAGCTGGTGTCCGAGTTCGAGACCGTGGAAGCCGAAGAAGGCGAAGAAGCCACTGAGGCCGCCGAAGGCGATGTGGTTGAAGCTGCTGCCGACGCCGACGCCGAGGCCAGCCCGGCCGCTGACAGCGACAGCAAGCCGCAGGCCTGAACCGGCCGCGGCGGTGACGGTCTACGTCGATGACGCGGTGCATCCCTGGCGCGGACAGCGCTGGGCGCACCTGATGGCCGACACCCTGGCCGAGCTGCACGCGATGGCGGCGCAGCTCGGCATCCCACCGCGGGCCTTCCAGAACAAGGCCAGCGGTGCCCACTACGATGTCACGGCCGAGCTGCGTACGCAGGCGATCGCGCTTGGCGCGCGAGCGATTTCCCGGCACACCGATCGTGACCTGGTCAAAGCGGTGATTGCCAACGCCAGGGCGCAGTACCGGCCGTAGGCGCGCTGCCGTTTGCCTCCTGTAGAGCCGAGCCCATGCTCGGCTGCTCTACGCGGACTGCAGCCGAGCGCGGGCTCGGCTCTACATGCGCAGCGCTGCCGGCCCGTTCAGAACGGGTCGCTGCCCAGTCGGATCTCCACGTTCAGCAGCGAGCACAGCGCCAGCATCGCGTCGTCGTCACGGGTCAGCGCCATCACGCCGGTGAAGCCGTCGCTGCCGGTATCCACGCTCCACAGCGTGTAGTTGTGCTCGCGCAGGCGGTCGAAGGCGGTGGACATCAGCTGCACACCGTCCAGGTCCTCGGCGAAGTCCTCGTCATCCAGGTCGCCGCCCCAGTCCAGCTGCAGGTTGAAGCGCGCCGACAGCTCGTTGACCGCCGACTGCAGCGATTCCAGGTCGTCGCGCTCCACCTCGAAACCGGACTGCCAGGCGATGGCGGTGAACAGCGCCGGCAACCAGTCGCTGTCCGCTTCCAGCGGCTGCCCGTCCTCGGACAGGTGCTCGCGCCAGCGGTTGAACTGCTGCAGGGCCAACTCTTCGTCGCCCGGGTTGATCAGCACCAGCAGGTTCCAGACCCGCGCCTCGAATCCATCCTCGTCGAAGTCGTGGATGTCTTCCTCGAAGTCGAAATAGTCGCTGTTGTCGGGCATGGCGGAACGTCCTCTGGGGCAGGCCGGCATTCTACGGTTTATCCTGTGCCGCTGAAGCCGGCCTTGGTGGCCGTCACTGTGAATGAAGCGATGAGCGATACCCCTCCCGACCACCTGGCGATCAACCCGGCCAGCCCCTTCCATGATGCGCAGGCGCTGGAGCGCGGCGTCGGCGTGCGTTTCAACGACGTCGAGCGCGACAACGTCGAGGAATACTCGGTCAGCGAAGGCTGGATCCGCGTGCAGGCCGGCAAGGCCCGCGACCGCCGCGGCAACCCGATGACGATCAAGGTCAAGGGCAAGGTCGAGGTGTATTTCCTGGACCAGAAGCCGGAATAACCGGCACCGGCATGTAGAGCCGAGCCTGTGCTCGGCTGCTTTTCGTTCCGGGTTCATGACGCCTGAAGCAAGCGCAGCCGAGCATGGGCTCGGCTCTACATGCCAGGGCGGAATCCGCGTCAGCGTCTGCAACGCCCGGTCCCAGGCGTCATTCGCGCTTGCGCGATTCCAGCAGGTCCAGGTTGCGGATCAGGCGCCGCGAGATCTCATCGGAGATCACCCCGCGCCGGGTCAACCGGAACAGCTCCTCACGCTCGGCATTGAGACCGGCGCTGCGCAGCTGGCGGTAACCCAGCTCCATGCGCCGCACTTTCTCCGGGTCCACGTCGGGCCCGTCGTTGTCCTTCTCCAGGTGCCGCTGATACAGCAGGCTCACCCGCGAGGCAGCGTCGTTGTACAGCTGCACGTTCTCGGTGTTCTGGTTCATCACCAACTGCTGGCGCATGCGCTCGACCCCGGCCAGCGCAGCCTTGGACGACAGCCGGCGTGCCAGGTCCTCTTCCTTGCGCTCGCCCGAATCGGCCGGCAGCTGCAGGCCCTTCAGCAGCTGCGGCAGCGCCACGCTGGCGCCGACCAGTGAGAACAGGATCACCGCCGCGGCCAGGAAGATCACCAGGTCGCGCGCCGGGAACGCGCTGCCATCAGGCAGGAACAACGGCAGGGTCAGCACGCCGGCCAGGGTGATCGCGCCGCGCACGCCGGCCACCGAGGTCGCCACCACGATGCGCCAGTTCGGTGCCTCGCCGCGTTCCAGGCCTCGGCGGCGTGCACGCAGCAGGTTCCAGCGCAGCGACAACCATACCCACAGCAGGCGCAACAGGATCAGCGCCAGGTTGATCACCACCACGTACACCAGCAGCCACCATGCACTCTGGTGGCCGGACTCGTTCATGGTGGTGGTGGCACGCTCGACGATGCCGGGCAGCTGCTCGCCCAGCAGCACGAACATGATGCCGTTGAAGCTGAACTGCAGCATGTTCCAGACGCCCGCACGCTGTACGCGCATGCTGCCGGAGACACGGCCGGTCAGCTCGACGTAGCTCATCGCGATACCGGCCGCTACGGCAGCGAGGATACCCGAGGCATGGATTTCTTCGGCCAGCAGGTAGGCCGCGAACGGAATCAGCAGGTTGACCAGCATCGCCGCACCCGGTTCCTCGCCGAAGCGGCGCCACAACCAGCGCTGGAAGGTGGAGACACCGAGGGTGACCGCCACGCCCACCGCAAGGCCGGCCACCGCCACCCACAGGAAGGTCAGCGAGGCCGTGGCCAGCGAGAAGGAGCCGGTCATCACCGCCGCCACCGCGAAACGGAAGCAGACCAGGCCGGACGCATCGTTGAGCAGCGACTCGCCTTCCAGGATGTGCATCAGTCGCTTGGGAATCGGTGCCTTGGAGGCGATCGCGCCGACCGCCACCGGGTCGGTCGGCGAGACGATGGCCGCCAGCGCAAAGCACACCGCCAGCGGCATCACCGGAATCATCCAGTGGATCAGCAGGCCGGCACCGATGACGGTGAACACCACCAGGCCGAACGCCAGTTCGAGGATCGCGCCCTTGTCGCGGAACAGACCCTGCTTGGGGATGCGCCAGCCATCAAGGAACAGCAGCGGCGGCAGGAACAGCAGGAAGAACACTTCCGGCTCCAGCGCGTGGCCGCGGTTGAACACCCCGGCGATGACCGCGCCCAGGCCGATCTGCACCAGCGGCAGCGGCAACGAGAACGGGAGGACGCGAACCAGGTAGCCGCTGGCGACAACGGCCACCAGCATCGCCAGGACGACTTCAATGGTATGCATGCTTCTTCCAGGAAGCGGCGCGCGGGGAGGCTCGAAGGCCAGCGCCGGAAACCCGGAAAAAACTACCACATGCGGCCACGAGCGCGACGGCCGGGGCGGTCGCGCGTCAGCCCCGGCTCATGCCCCGTCGAAGCGGTACAGGTCCATGGCGAGGAAGCCGGCATCGATGCCGGCATCGATGCGGCGTGCACCGAAGTGGTCCTCGCCGGCTGCGCCCATCGCGAAGAACAGCGGCAGCAGGTGCTCGTCGGTCGGGTGCGCGCGTTCGGCGAACGGTGCCTGCCGGCGGTAGTCGAACAGGGCCTGGCGATCATCGGCGGCCAGGCGCTGCTCGACCCACTCGATGAAGGGCCGCACGTACGGCGCTTCCTTGCCGTCCTGGTAGTCGCCCCAGTCGTGCAGGTTGTGGGTGATGCTGCCCGAGCCGACCAGCAGCACGCCCTGCTCACGCAGTGGTGCCAGCGCGCGGCCCAGCGCGAACTGGTGCCCGGGGCCGAGCAGCGGCTGGATCGACAGCGGCACCACCGGGATGTCGGCTTGCGGGCGCAGCAGCCGCAGCGGCACCCACGCGCCATGGTCGAGGCCACGCTGAGGGTCGAGCGCCACCGGCAGGCCGGCAGCGGCGATGCGGCGGGCCACTTCTTCGGCCAGCGCCGGATCGCTGGGCGCCGGGTACTGCAGTTCGAACAGCGCGCGCGGGAAGCCGCCGAAGTCATGGATCGTCGGCGGCTGCGGATGCGCGCCGACCAGCGGCTGCCGACCCAGCCAGTGCGCCGAGGCCATCACGATGGCGCGCGGCGTCGGCAGGTCGCGCGCCAGCTCGGCCAGGCGCACGCCGACCTGGCCCGGATGCAGGGCGGTCATCGGCGAGCCGTGGGAGATGTACAACGAAGGCAGGCGGGACATGGAATGCTCCAGTTGCAGGATCAGGCGGCGATCAGCGCGAACGCAGGGTCCACTTGCCGTCGCCGACCAGGAACAGCACCACCAGCGCCAGTGCCCAGAACGCCGGGTATTCCCAGCCGCCGCCGGCATTGGCGAAACCGAAGCCGTTGGCGCCGTGCACGGTGACGATGGTGCCCAGCAGCAGCGGCACGCCGACCAGGCCGACCCAGCGCGCGTAGATGCCCAGCAGCAGCGCAGTGGTGATCACCAGCTCGGCGCCGATGGTGAGGTAACCCAGCGCGCCGGGCAGGCCCAGCGATTCGAAGAATGCCGCCGTGCCCGCCGGGGTGAACACCAGCAGCTTGATCAGCGCATGGACCAGGAACAGCACGCCCAGGGCCAGGCGCAGCAGGGTGGCACCGTACGGGGCCAGCGGCGAAACGGGAGGGGGGGCGGTGTGCATGGGAAGCACCTTGAAGGGAGTGGATACAGGTTATTGCTACTTCACGAGCCGATAAATACGATCGTCTGACGGTATTTATTTCATAAGGCGCAACAATGGACACCCTCGAGGCGATGCGTGTGTTCGTAGCGGTGGTCGAGCGCAACGGCTTCAGTGCCGCGGCACAGGCCCTGGACATGTCGACCGCCGGCGTCACCCGCCAGGTCGCGGCACTGGAAAAGCGCCTGTCCACCCGCCTGCTCCACCGCACCACGCGGCGGGTCAGCCCCACCAGCGCCGGCGCCGCCTATTACGCCCAGTGCGTGCGCCTGCTGGCCGAGTTCGACGCGCTGGAGGCCAGCATCGGCGCGCAGGCGCTGGAACCCTCGGGCACGCTGCGCATCAACGCACCGGTCAGCTGGGGCATCGCCCGCCTTGGCCCGTTGCTGGCCAGCTACCGCGAGCGCTTCCCGCAGGTGGAACTGGACCTGGCCCTGTCCGACCGCCTGGTGGACATGGTCGAGGAAGGCTACGACGTGGCCATCCGCATCACCCGCGAGCCGAGCCCGGCGCTGATCGCGCGCCGGCTGGGCGAATCGCGGGTGAGCCTGTGCGCGGCGCCGGCCTACCTGGCTGCACGCGGTACCCCACAGACGCCGCAGGACCTGCAGGATCACGCATG
Organism: Stenotrophomonas sp. YJH_SMC_94-11; assembly: GCF_059370435.1. Lineage (NCBI taxonomy): Bacteria > Pseudomonadati > Pseudomonadota > Gammaproteobacteria > Lysobacterales > Lysobacteraceae > Stenotrophomonas > Stenotrophomonas sp. YJH_SMC_94-11. The sequence continues at coordinate 42,591 of NZ_JCAFTR010000010.1, forward strand.
CCTGAGCTACAGCTACTGGGCCGCTGGCGACCACTGGCCGCTGCAGGGACCCGGCGGTGAAGTGAAGGTGGCGGTGAACAGCCTGCTGCACGCCAACAACGGCGACGTGCTGCGCGAAGCGGCGATCGCCGGCATGGGTGTGATCCTGCAACCCGACTTCCTGCTGGAAGACGCGCTGGCTGATGGCCGCCTGGTGCGCGTGCTACCGGAATGGGAGGCCTCGCCGATCGGCATTTTCGCGGTCTATGCCAGCCGCAGCCACCTGGCGCCGAAGGTACGCAGCTTCATCGACCACCTGGTGGAGGCTGGGGTGTAGCCGAGTCTGGCGTTTGCCGGTAGTGCCGGCCGCTGGCCGGCAATCAGGCACGTCCCGGTCCTGGGCGAATGCCGGCCAGCGGCCGGCACTACCAGTTAGGCGGCCACTTCATCCAGCGCGTCGATGATCCGCTCCAGCGGCGCCGGCCGCCCCAGCAGGTAACCCTGCACCTGGTCGCAGCCATGCGCAGCCAACCAGTCCAGCTGCCCCGGCGTTTCAACGCCCTCGGCGATGATGGTCAGGCCCATGCTGTGGCCGAGCGACAGCAATGCGCGGCAGATCGAAGCGTTGCGCGGATTGGTTTCCACGTCCGCGACGAAACTGCGATCGATTTTCAGGATGTCCAGCGGCAGGTGCTGCAGGTAGGACATGCTGGAATAGCCGGTGCCGAAATCGTCCAGCGACACGCTGATGCCCTGCTCGTGCAGGCGCTGCATGGTCTGCATCGCCTGCGCCGGCTTGCGCATCAGGCTGCTCTCGGTCAGCTCCACGTGCAGTGCGCCGCGGGCCAGTCCGAACTCCTGCTGGACGCGGGTGAATTCGGCCACCAGGTCGCTGTTGAAGAACTGCACTGCCGACACGTTGACTGCAATCGGCAGCTCGCCCCAACCGGCCTCGACCAGCCGCCGCTGTGCCTTCGCCGCGGCGCGGATCACCCAGCGGCCCAGTGCCAGGATCAACCCGGTGTCCTCGCACAGCTGGATGAACTCGTTGGGCGGGATGAAGCTGCCATCGGCCTGCGGCCAGCGCAGCAGGGCCTCCAGCGCGGCCGGGCTGCCATCGCTGGCGTGCCGGATCGGCTGGAAGTACAGCTGGAACTCGTTGTCGATGGCGGCGTGGATGCGCCCCGCCAGGCGCAGGCGGTCGGCCAGCCGCGTGGTCACTGCCGCATCGAACCAGACCACCACGTTGCCCTCGGCACGCGCCGCGTGCGCGGCCTGCGCGGCCATGCCGATCACCTGCTCGGCGCTGTGGCCGTCACCGGCAGTGTGCACGGCCACACCGATGCGCGGTTCGAACTGGTGCAGTGAATCCTTGCCACGCATCGGCGCTGACACGATCTGCAGCAGGTCATCCAGCACGCGCTGGGTATCGTGCTCGGCCCCGATCGCGAACACGAAGTCTTCCGCCGGCTGGAATGCCAGCGTGCCGCAACGCGCCCCCAGTCCACCGAGCCGGGTCGCCATCGACTGCAGTACCGCATCGCCGATCTCACGGCCCAGCGTATCGGCCACAAGCTGCAGGCCACGCAACTGCACGAAGGCGATGGTGTAGCCCTGCTGCTGCTCGTCCAGCTGTTCGGTCAGGGCGCGCACGTTGAGCAGGCCAGTGGCCGGGTTGTGCCGTGCCCGATAGGCCAGGTCGCGCTCGTAGGCCAGCCGTTCGCTGACATCCTCGGCCAGCACGAGGCACGCGGGTTGTCCGTCGAAATCGAGCCTGGACAGGTGTGCGCGCACCTCGAACACACTACCGTCCTTGCGCCGGTGCAAGCGTACGGTCGCGTCGGGTGGATCGCCCACCTGTGCGCGCTGTATGGCACCACGCACTTCGTCCCAGCCTTCGCGCGGGCGGATGTCGAGGATGCTCATCGACAGAAACTCGTCGCGGCTGTAGCCGTACTGGCGCACCGCAGCGTCGTTGACCTCGATGAAGCGCAGCGTATCCGGGTCGAACACCCAGAACGGTGCAGGATTGCGGTCGAACAGCAGCCGGAATCGGCGCTCGACCTCGCTCACCTGCTCTCGCGCCTGGTAACGCTCACTCAGGTCGGTCAGCGCGCCGATCATGCGCCGCTCGCTGTCGGCCACTTCCACCCGCTGCCCACGTGCGCCCACCCAGCGCACCTCGCCCCCGGGCAATACCAGGCGGAACACCTGGTCGAGCACGGCGCTGCCGGCGAATGCCTGGTCAAAGGCATGCTGCAGGCGCGCGGCATCGTCGCGGTGCACGCGTGCGAAGAAATCGGCAACCGGCAGCGCATCGGTCTGCACGCCAAAGATCTCGCGCGCCAGCGGCGACCAGCGCAGCAGTGCGGCGTCCTCATCCACGTACCAGGTACAGACACGACCGACCTGGTGCGCAAGACGCAGCTCGGCGTGGCCTGTTTTCAGCTCCTCGGCCATGGCCTGCTGGCTGCGGGTGCTGCGCCGCACGGCGTACAGCAGCACCAGCAACACCGCGATGTAAGCCAGTACGATCGCCACCGACGCCTGCAGGTACGGCCACCACGGCGCCAGTACGTCTTCGTCGGCCAGGCCGACCTGCACCGCCAGCGGGCTGTGTTCCAGCGTGCTGATGGTGATGATGCGCGGTACGCCGTCGACCACACCCGGCACGCTTCCCAGCTCGACCACCGCCTGCGTGCCGAGCAGGTCACGGCGCGGCAGGTCGTAGCGGCGGCCCACCGTGCCGTGCGGATCAGGCACGCGGGCCAGCATGTAACCCTCGGCATCGCTGATCGAAACCAGTCCGTTGGGGCCGACATCGAGGCCGCCGACGATGCGTTGCAGTTCGCCACAGCGCAGCCGCGCCAGCAGCCAGCGCCCGTCGGCCATCGCCAGCGCCAGCGGCACCACCCAGCCGCCATCGCTGGCCCGCTGCGGCGGGCCGATGTACAGCGCGCTGCCCAGGCCACGGCGCTGCGGATCGGTCCACAGCGGCAGCTGCAGGTCGCCCGTGCCGGCCGTCAGCGGTCGGCCATGGCTGTCGAGCACGACGATGCTGTGCAGCTCGGCATGCCGGCGCAGCACGCCGCCGATGGAGGCATCCATCAAGGCCGGCGCCTGTACCGGCACACTGCGGAACACCTCGGCGGCGTCGGCGGCGATGCCGGACAGGGCGCGTTCCAGGTTGCGCAGCTCCAGCGCCAGCAGGCGCTCGCTACCCACCGCCAGCGCGCGGCTCTGCCGCTGCGCCGCTTCCAGGCGGCGGTGATAGTCATTGACCAGCATGAGGGTCAGGCCGGTCACCAGCAGAACGCCCAGCAGCACACCGCCCCAGGTGATGGCGCGCAGCGGCCGTGCCAACGCCCGTTTCAGCGCGGGCATCGGTTGATCTTCCTTGTGCAGTCGGCTGGCTTCATGCGCGAACGAATCCTCCACGTCCCCGACCTCAACGGCCGGCGGACGCCATTCTTGACGCCTGACCCCACCCTGCATGGCCACCTCCCCCGTGTCCACGCAGGGCTCCAGGGTCCAGCATGCACCACCCCGGTGACGGCGTGAAGATCGCGTCTGCGCGTTCAGCCAGATCCTGCACAGGACGGGCGGCGCAAGGACGCGGCCAGTGGCGCCGGAGCGGATTAGACTTGGGGTTTTCCGCTGCAAGAGAAGTCCATGTCCAAGCTGCGCCGTCCCACCCTGGCGCTGGCCATCGTTGCCAGCCTGTCCCTGGCCGCCTGTGACCGCCCGGCCGAACCGGCCGCCGGTGCCACCGCGCCGGCCGATGCCGCCCCCGCTGCGGCCAAGCCGATGCTGGGCAGTTTCGGCTTCGATGCCAGCGGCATGGACCGCAGCATCGCCGCCGGCGACGACTTCTTCGGCTTCGCCAATGGCACCTGGGTGAAGAACACCGAGATTCCGGCCGACCGCTCGCGCTTCGGCAGCTTCAACGTCATTGCCGAGAAGACCCTGGCCGATACCCGCGCCATCCTTGAAGGGGCGGCCGGCAACACCAAGGCCAGCGGTGACGACAAGCTGATCGGCGATTACTACGCCGCCTACATGGACGAGGCTGGCATCGAGCAGCGCGGTCTGGCGCCGGTGCAGCCGCAGCTGAAGGCCATCGATGCGATCGCCGACAAGGCCGGGCTGGCCCGCGCCCTCGGCGGCGACCTGCGCGCCGACGTCGACCTGCTCAACGCCACCAACTTCTACACCGACCGGCTGTTCGGCCTGTGGGTCTCGGTGGACATGCTGCAGCCGGACCGCACCGCGCCGTACCTGGTGCAGGGCGGGCTGGGCATGCCCGACCGTGACTTCTACCTGGGCGATGGCCGCATGGCCGAGCTGCGCAAGCAGTACCAGGCCTACATCGCGCAGATGCTGCAGCTGGCCGGTGTGGCCGACCCGGCCGGCAAGGCGCAGCGCATCCTGGCGCTGGAAACGAAGATCGCGCAGGCGCATGCCACCCAGGAAGAAACCAACGACGTGACCAAGGGCGCCAACCCCTGGACCCAGGCCGACTTCAATGCCAAGGCGCCGGGCATGGACTGGAGCGCGTTCCTCGATGCGGCCGCGCTGGGCAACCAGCAGGACTTCATCGTGTGGCAGCCCAAGGCCGTGGCCGGCCTGTCCAAGCTGGTCGCCACCGAGCCGCTGGACGCCTGGAAGGACTACCTGGCCTTCCACGCGCTGGACCGTGCCGCCGCTTACCTGCCGAAGAAGTTCGCCGATGCCCGCTTCGCCTTCCATGGCACCGCGCTGAGCGGCACGCCGCAGCAGAGCGACCGCTGGAAGCGCGCCGTGGATGATGCCAACCATGCCGTCGGCGAAGCCATCGGCAAGCGCTATGTCGAGAAGCACTTCGACGCCAAGACCAAGGAGCGCGCGGACGAGATGGCCAAGAACATCATCGCCGCGTTCGCCAAGCGCATCGACGCGCTGGCGTGGATGTCGCCGCAGACCAAGGCGAGCGCCAAGGCGAAGGTTACCGGCCTGACCGTGGGCATGGGCTATCCGGAAAAGTGGCGCGACTACACTGGCCTTGAGATCCGCCGTGATGACCCGCTGGGCAACGCGCAGCGCGCCGAGCTGTTCGAGTACCAGCGCAACATCGCCAAGCTGGGCAAGCCGGTCGACCACAGCGAGTGGGCGATGCTGCCGCAGACCATCAATGCGATGAACGTACCGCTGGAAAACCGCCTGGTGTTCCCGGCGGCGATCCTGCAGCCGCCGTTCTTCGACGGCGCCGCCGACGACGCGGTGAACTACGGTGCGATCGGCGCGGTGATCGGCCACGAGATCAGCCATGGCTTCGACAACGCCGGTGCGCTGTTCGATGAAACCGGCAAGCTGCACAACTGGTGGACCGCCGAGGACCTGAAGCAGTTCAACGCCGCCGGTGATGCGCTGGCCGCGCAGTTCAGCAGCTACGAGCCGTTCCCGGGCGTGCATGTGAACGGCAAGCTGACCCTGGGCGAGAACATCGCCGACGTGGCCGGCCTGGGCACCGCCTACGATGCCTACCAGCTGTCGCTGCAGGGCAAGCCGGGCCAGACCCTGGAGGGCTTCACCCCGGACCAGCGCTTCTTCCTCGGCTTCGCCCAGGCGTGGCGCAGCAAGAGCCGCGAGCAGGCGCTGCGCAACTCGCTGCTGACCGATGTGCATGCACCGGGCCAGTTCCGCGCACTGACCGTGCGCAACATCGACGCCTGGTACCCGGCGTTCGAGGTGAAGGAAGGCCAGAAGCTGTACCTGGCCCCGGACAAGCGGGTCAAGGTGTGGTGATGTAACCGGAACGGGCGCCGCAAGGCGCCCGTTTCATTTCCGGGTAGCGGCCAACCCTGGTTGGCACCCACCAAAACCATGGTGTCAGTAGATCCACGCCATGCGTGGATGAAGCTCTATCGTGAAAGGCGTGCCAACCAAGGTTGGCACCTACCTGGGAACGGTGGGCCACTCACGCAACACCGCCACCGGCACGCCCATGCGCGTGCAGGCGCGACTGGCCAGGCCATCGGGCAGTGCGCGGCGGAACAGCGGCGCCATGCCCTGCATCAGCTTCGCAGACGCCGCCGCCTGCGCGCGCTGGCGGCCACTGCGTTCAAGCATGCCTTCGGCCCAGTCCGGCAGCAGCGCCGCGCCCGCACCGAGGAACACCTCGCGCGACAGCCCCGGCACCGGTACCGGCAGGCGCACGCCGGACAGCACCTCCAGCACCTCGCGCGAGCGCTCATCCACACGCAGCTCCGGCTGACGTGCACAGAAGTACGCCGCCACTTCCGCTTCGCTGCGCGGCACGTCCACCGCGCCCAGTGCCTCGGCCACGCAACGGTACTCGTCGTAATAGCGATCGGCGATGTGCGCCGGCACCTTGCGCCCGTAGCGTCGGAAACCCTGCAGGAAACCGAAGGCTTCGGTCACGTGCACCCAGGTCAGCAGTTGCGGATCGTCGGCGGCGTAGGGCTCGCCCTGCGCGGTCTGCCCGCGGATCTGCGCATGGATGCGGCGCACCTTGGCCACCAGCGCCTCCACCTCGCCGCTGGGCGCATAGCTGGTGCCGGCAACGAAGGCCGTGGTGCGGCGCAGCCGACCCACCAGGTCCTGGCGGAAATTGGAGTGGTCATAGACCCCGGCCAGCGCGCGTGGGTGCAGTGTCTGCAGCATCAGCGCGCACAGGCCACCGGCGAGCATCGAGGGGAATTCGGCGTGCAGCCGCCAGGTGACGCTGTCCGGGCCGAACCAGCCCGGGTCGCCCTGCGGATGGTCGTAATCGATGCCGCTCTGGCCGCGCGGGAAGGCGTCCAGTACCCAGCGTCGGATCGGCGCGGTGACGGGGCGGGAGAGTCGCTGCAGCAAAGCCGGCATCACAGGTCCAGGAGAGGCGGAAGAACAGTCGCGTCTTGCGCGGTTGGCTCCGATTCTCGGCGATCACGCCTCCTGCGGCGAGCCTCCCCGCTCAGCGACGGTTTCATGTGCGGCCGCAGCACGTTTCACCCTGCGACATCCTGTCGCAGGCCGCGACTGCGATGCTGCATCGCACCAATTTTCACTCCCGCCGGTCAAAGCCTTGCGCCGCTTGGCATTGCCCCCATTGCACGGCTCGCTGGAAGTGCTAGAACTGGATCCGCCACACCGTCCAATGCTGATCGACGCACGTTCCACAAGGAGCCAGCCATGATTGCCTTGTTCAAGGGTTTGGGAATTCTGCTTCGCGACAACGAGCTCTACAGCAGCCCGTTCGACAAACAGGTGGCGCACTGGCGCAACCTCAGCGAGCAGCAGATCCGCGATGAAGTGGCGGTGCTGGCCCAGGCCAAGTGCCAGTGGCTGATCGCCTCGATCGTCGGCTGGCAGGCGGCCTCGCTGCTGATCCTGGGCCTGATCGCCAATTACCTGTGGCGCGATGACTTCCATATCACCTTCACCCGCGTGGTGATCGTGTTCGGCTCGTGGGTCTCGATCCTGTTCGTGATCTGGTTCATGGCCAACATGTTCGATCAGCAGGCCGGCTTCGAGCGCTGGATGAAGGCGTTCAACAGCCGCGCCCGCATCAGTTCCAAGGCCGACAGCGTCGAACACGTGGCCGAGGCGCTGGACCTGGCCGAGCACTACCCGGAAGTGCTGGACTACAAGCAGGCGGTCACCGCCAGGCGCGAACTGCGCCACGAGGACATCCGCATCATGACCGAGATCGGCCGGATGAAGCAGCACTCCGAACTGGTCGGCCGCCTCAACCATGTGGGCGAGACCGAGCACCATCACGACCTGACACTGCAACCTGCCTACTGAGCCTTCAGGGAAGCGGGGGGACCCACACTGCCACCGTGATCACTCACGGTGGCAGTGTTCTATCGGGTCCTGGCTGACGCACTGGCGGAAGCCGTCGGGCAGGCCACGCATGGCCTCGGTCTTGCCTGCTGCAACGGCGAACCGGCGCAGCGGCGGTGTGGTACACGCCGCATCGGGGCTGCAGCCCGGATCGAGCACCAGGTAGTGGCAGGCACCACTGCTGCTGGCAATGCACTGGAAACGAGCCTCGCCATCGACGACGGTAGCCTTGCTGTACAGCGTGTCCACGCCGTTGGCGTGGGTGCGCGTGATCGAGGTGTTGCGGGACCTTTCGCAGCCGGCCAACGCCAGCACGACAATGCACGCAATCAACAGTCGGGGCATGTTCGTTCCTCGGTGAAGGGGATGCTGCTGCGGCTACATGCCGCGGAACAGGCTCATGAACGGCTGGCTGACCACCAGCGTCTCCGTGCGCCCGCGCAGGCGCAGCACGCCGCGCCCGGTATCGTCGCGGCTGACCGCCGCCACCGCCTTCATGTTGACGATGGTCGAACGATGGATCTGGCGGAAGTGCTGCGCATCGAGCACTTCCAGCAGCTCGCGCAATGGTGTGCGCAGCAGGCTTTCGCCGGTGGCGGTGACCACGGTGGTGTACTTGTTGTCCGCGCGGAAGTAGGCCACGTCTTCCAGCATGATCAGCTGCGTCTCGCGCCCGTTGCTGGCGGTGATCCAGGCCAGTGGCGGGCGCTCGGCAGCGCCCTGCGATGGGCCCAGCCGCTGCAGCAGGCGCTCCAGCACGGCATCGTCCTGGCGCGTCGATGGCAGCCGCGACAGGATGCGCTCGCGGGTGGCCAGCAGGCGCTCGTCGCTGACCGGCTTCAACAGGTAATCCATCGCGCCCTGCTCGAACGCATCGATGGCGTACTGGTCGTAGGCGGTGACGAACACTACCTGGGTGCGCGGGCTCAGCTCGGACAGCGAGCGTGCCACCTCGATGCCGCTGATGCCAGGCATGCGGATATCGAGAAAGGCGATGTCCGGCTGCTTCTCGGCCAGCTGCTCCAGCGCGCTGGCACCATCCTCGCACTCGGCCACCAGCGCAAGGTCCGGCCACAGCCGGCCCAGCTGCTCCACCAGTGACTGCCGCAGCAGATCCTCGTCTTCGGCGATCAGGGCTTCAAGCGGCATGGCTGCGCTCCTTGTGCGACTGCGGCAGGGTCATGGTCGCTGCCACGCCGCTGGGGAAGTTGGCGACGATCGCCACGCCGGCCTGCTCACCGCAGGTCAGGCGCAGGCGCTCGCGCAGGTTCTTCAGGCCGATGCCGGTACCACTGGTGCCCTGGCCGAAGCCGAGCCCGTCGTCGGCCACGGTCACCGTCACATGGTCATCGAAGCCGCGCGCCAGGATCCAGATCGTGCCTCCGCCGGGCTTGGGTTCAAGGCCATGCTTGATCGCGTTTTCCACCAGCGTCTGCAGCGCCATCGCCGGCAGGTGCACGCCATGCAGTTCGTTGGGCACCTGCACTTCCACCGCCAGCCGTGCGCCCATGCGGATGCGCAGGATCTCCAGGTAGGCGCGGGTGCGTTCCAGCTCCACGCCCAGCGTGGACACCGATTCGTCCACCTGTGGCAACGAGCTGCGCAGGTACTGGATCAGGTGGCCGAGCATCTGCTCGGCCCGTGCCGGGTCGGTGCGGGTCAGCACCTGCGCATTGGCCAGCGTGTTGTAGAGGAAGTGCGGTTCCACCTGCGCATGCAACAGGTTCAAGCGCGCCACCGACAGTTCCTTTTCCACCTGGGTCTGTTCGGCCGCAGCCTGTTCGTCGCGGCGCTGGTCGGCGACGCGGCGACTGATCGCGCGGGTGACTGCTTCGGCGTTCTCGAAGTTGCTGCCCTCGTCCAGCGCCAGCAGGTCGGCCCACCAGCCGGCATCGGGTTCGAACAGCAGGGTAACGGTGCTGGTGCCCTGCCCCGGCGTGACCGTGGCCAGCACGCTGTTGCGCTTGATCGCCAGCCGCGCCGGCAGGTTCCAGCGCGAGGGCTGACGCCCATTCCAGAGATCCACGCGGCGAACATAGGCGCGCACCTGCAGGCTGCCGGCCGAGCTTTCCACATCCTCCACGCGGGGAAGTTCGGCGATCGCCGCTTCCACTACCGAGAACGCGTGGCCGGCGTCCATCGGCAGTTCTATCTGGCGGCGCTGGCGCCCGGACAAGGTGGTGGCATCCAGGCGACCGGCCACCAGCCAGACCCGGCGGATATGGGTGATGGCACTGCCCAGCGCGGAAATGATCAGGAACATCGCCAGCAGGCCGAAAATCCAGCCCGGGCCATCGTTCATGCCACTGAAGATGCCGCTCCAGACCATGCCTGCGACGAACAGCGCCGCAGCCCAGGCCAGCAGGTGACGGAACAGGAGTGAAAGGCTGGCGAACACGGCGGCGCCTTGGAGGAAGGGGGTGAGCCGAGCATAGGGCGGCCGGCCGGGCAAGCAAGCGGCCTGCGACGAAGGGCCGGAAAGTGCGGATGGAAGCCGCTATGGAAATGCCGGGAACGCGCCTGCGCATTCGCGCTGGCGCTCCCACGGCTCGCCTGCGCAAGCCGTGGGCCCCATCTCACCAGCACCCACATCCCCGCGCCTATGGCGCCGCCCCCTGACTCAGGGGACGGTTGCCCGGACCGAGTGCGGTTGCCGGCCAGCGGCCGGCACTACCGAACGCCCTTACTTGCGCTGGTCGGCGCTGGCGTCGCGTACGGCGCGGAACGACTCGTCCTTGCTCCAGTTCGGCCAGGCACGGGAGTTGGCCAGCTGGTTGCCCAGCGTGTACAGCACTTCCAGGTCGCGGGCGGCACCGGCGAACACCCAGTCCGGCTGCCATTCGTCGCCCTGCTGGTGGTAACGCTTGGCGGTGTAGTCCTCGGAGGCTTTCTTGCCTGCGGCGACGCCACCGTCCACCCAGTCCTGGCCGGCCGACCAGGACAGCGCCGGCACGCCACGCTTGGCGAACGGGAAGTGGTCGGAGCGGAAGAACAGGCCCGCTTCCGGCTTCGGGTCCGGCGTGTAGCGGATGTCCCAGCCCTTGGCCACGTCCTTCAGCTGGTCCAGCAGCTCGAAACGCGCGGCACCGTAGATGCCGAAGTCACGCGACGGGCCGAACGGCGCCATGCCGTCCATGTTGATCACCGCCACGGTCTTTTCCAGCGGGTACAGCGGATGGGTGGCGTAGTACTCCGAACCCAGCAGGCCCTTCTCCTCGGCGGTGACCGCCAGGAACAGCAGCGAGCGCTGCGGGCGCGTTTCCTTGGCGAAGCCACGGGCAAGCTCGAGCAGCGAGGCGGTACCGCTGGCGTTGTCCAGTGCGCCGTTGAAGATGCGGTCACCGCGCGCGTCCGGCTCGCCCACGCCAATGTGGTCCCAGTGCGCGCTGTAGATGATCGTCTCATCCGGATGGCGGCTGCCTTCCAGGCGTGCGGCCACGTTGTGCGAGGTGATCACTTCGGTCTTCACCGCGTACTTCGCGTCCAGGCTGGCGCCGGTCAGCGGCACCGGGGTGAAGTCGCGCTGCTGCGCCTTTTTCTTCAGCGCCTCGAAGTCCTGCCCGGCGGAGCGGAACAGCTCCACGGCCAGGTCGCGCTGGATCCAGCCTTCCAGCAGCGGGTGGCTTTCGGCCGGGTTGTCGCGCACCACGTCGAACATGGTGTTGGTGTTGGAACCTGCCACGGTGGCCCAGCCATAGGAGGCCGGTGCGGTCTCGTGCACGATCAGCACGCCCAGTGCACCCTGGCGCGCGCCTTCCTCGTACTTGTAGGTCCAACGGCCGTAATAGGTCATGCCCTTGCCGTCGAAATCACCTTGGCCGGTTTCGAAGTCCGGATCGTTGATCAGTACGACGGCAATCTTGCCCTTCAGGTCCACGCCCTTGAAGTCGTCCCAGTTGCGCTCCGGCGCTTTCACGCCATAGCCGAGGAACACCAGCGGGGCCTTGCTGATGTCGACGTTGCTGGCGCCGTTCATGGCGGCGCGCACGGCAATCTGCTTGCCCTGCTCCAGCGCAACGGTCTTGCCGCCCTGGTGCAGCGCCAGCTGCGGTGTGCCGACGATGTCGCCCTTGCGCAACGGCACGGCCTGGGTCCAAAGGCGCTTGCCGTCCCTGAGGTCGCCGCCCGGCTGCAGACCGGCGTCGGCAAACTGCTTGCTGAGGTAGGCGATGGTCTTCTCTTCGCCGGCGGTGGCCGGCGAGCGGCCTTCGTAGGCGTCGGAGGCCAGTTCCTTGACGTCGGCGGAGATCCGCGCGCCATCGAATTTCGGGGTGGCCGCCATCAGTGCGCTCGACACTGACAAGGCCAGCAGGCCCAGTGCTACTCGCTTCATTGCTCTCTCCAGCAGGGAAATCTCTCTGGAGTGTAATGGGATTCGGCAGGGCTGCGCCCTGCACCCGCCGAAGCCAGGGCAGCAGCAACAGCTGGAGCAACAGCAACAGCAGAAGCAGGCATTCGGTGGGATGGCGGGGTGGGTCCGGTTGCGGGGGAAGCCGTAAACCCCGCTCCGCGGTCCGGCCCAGCCGCTGGCGGCTGTGCGTTCGGACGCTTGCGAAGCAGTGCTTCGCAAGCAAAGCGCCCTCACCCTTGGGGGCTTGGCCGCGGCATTCATGCCGCGGACACCCCCGCAACCGGACCCACCCCGCCTTCGACAGATCTCTGCTGCTGTTGGTGGGTGTCGACCTTGGTCGACACGGACGGAAACACGAAGGGGTCAGAGCCCTTTCCCGGCGGGAAAGGGCTCTGACCCCATCTGTGTGTTGCTTGGGCGTGTTACCAGTTCGGGTCTTCGGCCGGGGCGGCAGCAGGCTTGGGCTTCGGCTTGGCGGCCGGGCGGGCGGCGGCTGCAGCCGGGGCGGTCGCGCCCGCAGCAGCGGCGGCAGCCGGCTTGCTGCCCAGCTTCTGGCGCAGTTCGATCTGGCCCGGACGGAAGCCGCCGCGCATCGCGTCAACGCCGTCTTCGATGGTGCCGTACGAGGTCTGTGCAGCCACGCGGTCGATGCGGATGGTGCAGCATGGGTGTTCGCTGCGGCCCAGCGAACGGCCGGTCTGCGGGTCCTTCAGTTCCTCGCCCAGGCGCACAGCCTGCCAGCGCTGGCCGGCCTGCACGGTGTCACCGCCCTGGCTCAGCACCACCTGGTCACCGTCCACCGACACCACCGACACCGGGAACAGCGTGGTGACGATGCTGGTGCCGATCTGGCCGGACAGCGATTCCATCATCGCCGCAGCCATGTTGCGGCCGTTGACCACACGCGGCAGGGTGCTCGGGCCGGTCGAGGCCAACTGGTGATCGAAGCTGTCGGACATCACCACCTGGCCAGTGGTGGCGTTGACCAGGCGCAGGGTGATGCGGCCGCCACCGGAGTATGAGGTCACCTGACGGTCGGACATGCGCAGGTTGCGCACGCTGCGCGGGTACTCGAAGCGTTCGATGGTCGGGATCAGGATCAGGTCGGTCGCCAGCTGCTGGCCGACGCGGGCAGTGTCCTGCAAACGCACGTTGCCGCTGTTGATGTGGTCGATCTCGGCCTGCAGTTCGTCGCCGAACTCGCGATCCAGCACGATGAAGCGCTGGGTCTGGGTCAGCGTGTCGGACAGGCGTGCGCGGATCGCGTCGGCCACTTCATCGGCGCTCACGCGGCCATCGCCCACGGCATAGCTGCCGGCCTTCGTACGCGGCAGCGCGACCACGATCTTCGGCTTGCCCTGCTCGTCCGGTGCGCGGTACTGGGCGATCTGGGCACGCACGCGTACCTTCCAGTAGCTGCGCATGCTGCGGTGGGTCACGTCGGAATCGAACGAGCTTGCGCCACGCTTGGCATCGACGCTGACCTTCTCGTCGTAGCGCTCCTTGACACTGGCCGAGGCACCGCCGCCCTTGGCCGTGGCTTCGCCAGAGGCGCTGGCAGAGGCCGAACCCTTGAAGCTCCAGCCTTCATCGCTGGCGCGCACGCGCGCGATGGTTTCCTCGTCCAGCTGCCGCACTTCGTCCTGCGACAGGATTTCATAGCCCAGCACCGCGCCCTGCGAGCCGGCGATCATCTGCTGGGTGAACGCGTCGGCGCGGATATCGCCGACGTGTTCGTCATCCACATCCACATGCAGGCCTGCACGCAGGCCCTGCATCTGGCTGGCCACGCGTACACCGTTGACCTGCGCCACCGCCGACTGCAGCGCCGCCAGCACCGCCAGTTCCGGGGTGCTGCCGATGCCGTCGGCCTCGCGCGCGACCTGGGTGGTGCCGCCGAAATCCGGCGTGCCACGCAGGGGCGCTGCTTCCACTGGCGCATTGCTGGCCAGTGCACTGGTTGCCTTGTCCTTGGCGGGTGTGGGCGCATCGGCGGCCGGGGTGTCCTGCTTGCCGCAGGCTGCAAGCAGCACGGCGGCCAGGCCCAGGCCGATCAAACGGGAGGTCGTACGCATGGGGTTGATCCTCGGATCAGATCGAGTCGAGCATCGAATCGGCGTTCGACGGCACCTTCACCTTGCTCTTCTTGGCGAAGGTCACGGCCGACTTGGTCGAGCCGTACAGGCCCTGGATGAAGCCCGGCGATTCCTTGGCCACCCATGCACCGGCAGCCAGTTTGCGGCCGACGGTGGCCATCTGGGTGGCGCCCAGGTTCTTCATGCCGGCGGTGAAGTTGCTGGCTTCGCCGCCCAGCTTCTGCGCTTCGGCAGCCGACGCCAGCAGCGAGACCAGGCCTTCGGCATAGTGCTGCTTGGATTCAGCGTTCAGCTCCGGCTGCGCGGCCTGGCGCTCGTCGATCGCGGCCTGGGCGGCTTCGCTGACCGACACCGACTTCTTCATCGCATCGACGCTGACCGAACCCGACGACAGCGCCTGGCGCTCGGCTTCCAGCAGCTGCACCTGCTCGGCCAGGCCGAAGGCACGGGCGAACGAGGTCTGGGCCTGCAGCGAGTGCGACTGCGAGCTGACGAAACGACGCACCAGTGCTTCCTGCGCGGCTTCATCCGGTGCGGCGGCGCTGGAGGCGCTGCTGCTGGAGGTACCGGTGGCGGCGCCGGCCAGGTCCTTCAGCTTGCCAAGGCCAGCGTGCGCCGGCATCGACAGGGTGGCGGCCGCGATGGCCAGGACAAGAGCGGTATTGCGGATCATGTGAGAGTCCTTTGGGAGAGACGGCCGCGGTTCGGCACGTGGGGAATCGGTGAGCCCCGGGCCGATGCCGAGCGCGCTCGGCACCCACCGGGGCGGCGGATCAGCGCACTGCCTTGACGTTCAGTTCGTTGATCATCTGCTGGGCGGCCTTTTCGGCAGCCAGCTGCAGGGCATTGGTACGGGCCACGGTTTCATTCGGGCCGGTGCCGGAGAACTGCACCGGGCCGACCGACGACACGGTGCGCGGGAAACGACCGGTCACGTCCAGCACCTTGCCGGTGACGGTGACGAACACGCGGGTGTTGCCACTGGCCGGATCACGGTCGCGCATGCCGATGTCGAGGGTGCCGACGGCGATGTACGGAATGTTGGCTGCACGGATGCCGTTGGCGGTGTCACGCAGGGTGGCCGGGGCCAGGTCGTTGCCGGTGCTGAAGTCCTTGCGGATACGCTCGATGCTGAGCAGGCCACGCGACTCGCCTTCCACGTATTCGGCTTCAACCACTTCGTAGCCGGCGGCGCTGAAGGCACCGGTCATCGCGGTGTTGACCTCGGCGGCGTTGGCCACCTTCCAGGTGATGTTGTCGGCGCGTGCGGTGGTGCTGCCGCCGCTGGTGACCGACACCGATCCGTTCTGGTTGATGCTGCCGTTGGTGCTGACCGAGTTGCCGCGGAAGCTGTCGCCCTCACGGGTGTTCTCGCTGTAGCTGCTGCTGGCGTCGACGCGGCGGTATTCCTTGTCCTGGAACGACTGCACGGTGTCCTGCGAGCGCGCCATGAACAGGAAGGTCAGCAGCGAGCGCTGCGCGGCGGTGGCACCGGCCACGGCCGAACCCGCATCCAGCTTGGTCTGCAGCAGGGTGGTGTTGATCTCGGCGCGGACGGTGACGGTGTAGGTCTTGGCTTTCTTGTCTTCGGTGTCCGACAGCTGCACGGCGCTGAGCACGTAGCGGTCGATCTCGCCGATGAACTCGGCGCGACGCGCTTCGAACAGGCGCAGCTTGGCCGCACCGGTTTCGGCGATGTATGCCTCCAGGGCGTTGACCTTGGCCTTGTTCAGGGCCTGGGCACGGGTATCGGCACTCAGGCGCAGGCCGTAGCTGGCCGAGCCGGTGCCGCGCGAACTCGCGGTCTGCGCAGCGACCGGCGAGGCCACCACCAGCGCGATGAGGATGAGCAGGATGGTACGCATCAACGACATGACTTGATCAACTCCTGGAGGGCTTGGGTCTGCTGCTGCAACGGGCGGCCGCCCGGCTTCTGTTCGTCCAGCCAGGCGCGCGAATCGGCACGCTTGGCGGCGGCGCCGGCGAAGGCATCGAGCCCGGCCAGCAGGGTTTCGTAGCTGGCCGACCACTGGTCGACCTGCCACTGCGTGGCCGGAACCACCTTGGTGGCCCCCTTGCGCAGCGGCTGTTCGAAATAGACCTTCCCCGAGAACGGCTCGGTCACCTTGGCGGTGAAGAAGGCGCCGAACAGCATCGTCTTCATCGCCGGGGTTTCCTCGATCACGCCGTTCTTCAGTGCATCGACCTGCAGGTTGATGACGTAGTCGGGTTCGGGAATCTTCAGCTGGTAGACCTTGCCGTCGGCAAAGCGGGCAGCCATCGCGCCACCGATCGCCTGGCCCGAAGCCGGCGGCAGCAACCCGACGCCGGTGTTGGACGACAGCGTCTTGGACAGTTCATGGGCCAGCGTGGCGCGCAGCGGCGCTTCCCACTTCGGGTCGGGCAGCTTGGCGCGGACCGCGTCGGACAGGGTTACACCACCGACCTGCAGACGGCGCACCGCCGCGTCGGGCAACCTGGCCTGGGCAAGGCTGGCCGCCAGCACCTGCGACAGGCTGGTATCGGCGCCGCCATACAGCAGATCGGCGACGATCGCGTCGATATCGTCGTTGTCCGGTCGGTAATCCTGCACGTCGATGCGCTGCAGCGTAAGCGGATAGGACGCGATCACCTGGCGCTCGCGGAAGTCGAAGAACAACGCCTGCAGCGCCACTTCCACCAGCACCTTGTACTGGTCACCGATCGGCTCGACCGAGACCAGTTCGCGGTCCAGCGCGGCGGCCAGCACGGTGGCGCTGGTGGTGCCGTCGAGCATCGCCACCGGCTGGTCGATCAGCTCCAGGTGGGCCGGTGCGCGGCGCTTGAGCGACTGCGCCAGCGTCTGGTTCAGCGGGACCAGGCCACGCCGTTCCAGCACCGCATGCGCATGTGGCGTGGTCGCCTGCACGGCGGCGGCGTCAGCGGTATAGGCAAAACCGGCCCAATAGGCCTGCTGCGATTTGTCCGCGGCCTGCACGGCCGTCGGCCATACGGCCAGGCACAGGGCACAGGCAAGCAGGCGCGCAAAAGCGCGCGATGCGCTCTTCGTCCTTGAATACATCCAACCGCTCCTCGGTCAATACGCACGGAATGCGGGCGCTGATGCGTCCGCTGGGCGCGAAACATAGCCGCTCAGGCGCGCGGCGACAAGTGCTGTCCTTGTCGGCTCAGTCCGTGGGGGGCAGGCCGGCCCGTTGCCGCAGCAGTCCGCGCTCGGCCTGGTTGTGGCTGAGCCGAGCCGCCTCGCCAAAAGCGTCACGCGCATCCTGCTCGCGCCCCAGTGCCTGCAACAGCTCGCCACGCACCACCTGCAGTGGCGCGTAGTCACGCAGGCGCGCGTCGACCAGCAAGGGCTGCAGTTGCGCCCACGCGGCGAAGGGACCGTCGCTGCGCAGGATCGCCACCACCCGGTTCAATGCCACCACTGGCGAAGGCTGCACCTGCAGAAGCTGTGTATAAAGCGCAGCAATGCGCGGCCAATCGGTAGCGTCAGCGCGACGCGCAGCCGCATGGCAGGCCGCGATGCGCGCCTGCAGCACGTAGGGATCCTGCCCGCCGCCTGCGGCCAGCGCACGTGCCAGTGCCTGCTGACCACGTTCGATCTGCAGCCAATCCCAGCGCGCGCGGTTCTGACGGTCCAGCAGCACCGGCGCGCCCTGCGCGTCCACCCGCGCCGCTGCACGCGAGGCCTGCAGCTCCATCAGCGCCAGCAGGCCCAGTACCGGCGGCACCGGCAACCGATGGGCCAGGATGCGGGCCAGGCGCAGCGCTTCATCGCACAGTGCCGGACGCATCCAGTCATCGCCGGCGCTGGCCGCATAGCCTTCGTTGAACACCAGGTAGATCGCCTCCAGCACCGAAGCCAGGCGCTCCGGCATCGCCTCCGCGCGCGGCACTTCATAGGGCACCTGCTTCTGCGCCAGGGTGCGCTTGGCGCGCACGATGCGCTGGGCGATGGTCGGTTCCGGCTGCAGGAACGCGCGTGCGATCTCCACGGTGGTCAGGCCACCGAGCAGGCGCAGGGTGAGTGCCACGCGCGCATCGGCCGGCAGCACGGGATGGCAGGCCACGAACATCAGCCGCAGCAGGTCATCGCCCAGGTCATCCTCCAGCGCCTGGTTGTCATCGGGTGCCGGCAGCGCCGCCGGATGCAGTTCCTCGCCCCATTGCGCGTGCTGCTGCGCCACGCGCTGGTGCTGGCGCAGCACATCGATGGCACGGTTGCGCGCGGTGGTCATCAGCCAGGCTCCGGGGTTGTCCGGGAAGCCCTGCTCCGGCCAACGCTCCAGCGCGGCCAGCCAGGTGTCCTGGGCCAGTTCCTCGGCACGGCCGACATCGCCACCGAGCAGCCGCGCCAGGCGCGCGATCAGCACTGGCGACTCCATCCGCCAGAGGGTTTCCAGACGCTGCGTCAGTGCGGGCTCGAGCATGCGCCGATCACAGCACGCACGCCCGGCCCGCACAAGCGCCGCAGCTCACGCTTCAACAATCGGCTTGAAGCCACCCCAGAACATGCGCCGGGTATCGAACGGCATGTCCTTCGGGCCCAGCGACGCCAGCCGCGGGTCGGCCATCACCTTTGCGTTGATGCGGTCGCGTGCCGCGCGCGAGCGGAACACCACGAAGGCGACGATCACCGTCTCGCCCGGTTTCGCCTTGACCGCGCGCGGGAACGAGGTGCTCTTGCCCGGTTCCACATCGTCGGCCACGCATTCCATGTACTGCAGCGCGCCATGGTCCTTCCACACCACGCCGGCCTTGCGGGCAAGGCGGCGGTAGGCCGCCACCTTGTCCTGCGGGCACGGCAGCACGTACGCATCCACGTAAGCCATGAGGGTTCTCCCTTGCGGCGGCCGTCAGCCCGGCTCGCCGTCCATGTGTGCGATTTCCCAGAGATGGCCATCCAGGTCCTGGAAGCCGCGCTGGTACATGAAGCCCAGGTCGCGCGCCGGCTGCGGCTCGCTGGCGCCGGCGGCCAGTGCCTTGTCCACCAGCTCGTCAACGGCCTTGCGACTGGGTGCCGAGAGCGCATTGATCACTTCCGTGTGGGTGTGCGCGTCGGCAATCGGCTTGTTGGTGAACTGCTGGAAAAAAGGTTGGGTCAGCAGCATCACATAGATGCTCTCGCTTATGACCATGCCAGCCGCATCGTCATTGGTATAGGTTGGATTGAAGCTGTAGCCCAGCGCGGTGAAGAATGCCTTGGACTTCTCCAGATCCTGCACGGGCAGGTTGACGAAGATCATCTGCGGTTGTGGTGCACTCATTGGTAACGCTCCTTGTGGATGAAGAGGAAAGAGGGAGGGATCAGGGCTGCTTCATGCAATTGACCATCCACGGCTTGCCGTAACGGTCGATCAGCATGCCCCAGCGATGTGCCCAGAACGTTTCGGCGATCGGCATCTGCACCTGGCCACCTTCGGCCAGCGCAGCGAACACGCGTTCGGCTTCTTCGATGCTGTCGACGTCGACATTGATGGTGGTCGAGCCGCCCTCGCCACCGCCGGGACCGTCGGCCGCCATCACGATGGCGCTGCCGATCTCCAGCTGGCTGTGCGCAACGTGGTCGAGGGTTTCCGGCGGCATTTCGTTGCAGCCCGGCGAGCCATCGGAGGGCGGCATGTCGCGGTACTTCATTTCCGAGGTGACCTGGCCACCGAGTGCCTTGGCATAGAACGCCATTGCCTCGTGGGCCTGGCCGCTGAAGCCGAGGAAGGGAATCAGTCTCATGGCAATACTCCGTTGTGCGGTTCAGGGCGATAGTGCCGGGGCGTGCCCGGCAGGGAGAGGAATCGGATCAGCCTTCCAGCTGTGCACGCAGACGCTGTTCCTGCTGCTGTAATTCGGGGGTGAAGGCTTCACCAAAGTCTTCTGCGGAGATCAGCGGACGCAGTTCCAGCGTGCCGCCCTCGCCGAACGGCGCACGGCTGGCCCATTCAACGGCCTCGTCCAGCGACCGCACCTCCCACAGCCAGAAGCCGGCGATCTGTTCGCTGGCAGGACCGAACGGACCGGCCTCGACCTTGGGTGCCCCGCCGCCGAAATGAATGCGACGGCCGCGCTGGGTGGCGTGCAGGCCTTCACCGGCCAGCATGATGCCGGCGGCCACCAGTTGTTCGTTGAAGGCGCCCATTTCGGACAGTTCCTGTTCGCTGGGCATGCGGCCGGCTTCGGAGTCGGCGTTGGCCTTCACGATCACCATCACTTTCATTTCGGTCTCCCGTGGGACGCGTGGTGCGTGCCCTTCACTGGGTACAACGAACCAGGGGGCTGGGAATCGACACGTCTGTTGGAAATTTTTTTCTTCCGCGGAAAGCGCGCCTTCGGCGGTGGTCGGCGAACGGCGGAGCCCCTCCGTGGTGGGGTTGGGTTGGTCGCTGAAAGCTCGGGTTCCCGTGGGTGGGCCGGGCGGCTGGGGCTGGCGGGGACGCTGTGAACCCGTCCCTGGGGGCCAGATCAGATACCCCGCCAACCCCACCCTCCCGCCCCCAGACAGATCTCTGCGGCTGCCCCACCACGGGAAAATCAAGAGAAAAGGCAAAAGCAAAAGCAAAGGCAACAGCAACGGCGGTTGGCTGGCGGCCTCGGCTTTGCGAGCGAAGCGACCCGCTTTTGCTCTTGTTTGTGATTTTCCGTGGTGAACGCCGCAGGAAACTGTCCAAGGCCGGGTGGGTAGGCGGGGCGGGGGTGTCCGCGGCATGGATGCCGCGGCCAAGCCCCCATGGATGGGTTTACGGCGTCCCCCGACCCGCCTACCCACCCGGCCAAGCCCAAGAATCACGCTGTAGCGCCACCACGGAGGGGCTCCGCCGTTCGCCGCCCCCCGCCGAAGGCGCGCTTCCGCGCTGCAACATGCCCGCGCGCCATCCTGCGCCATCATGGTCCCCCGCCCCCGCCAGGACCACGCCATGCAGCAGTACCTGCTTCTGATCTATATCGAGCCTGCCCTGCTGCAGGCGCTGCCCACCGAAGAATTCAACGCGCTGATGCGCGACTGCCTGGCCCACGCCGACAAGCTGCAGGCCGAAGGCACGCTGCTGGCCGCCCAGAAGCTGCAGCCGGTCGATACCGCACAGACCCTGCGCGTGCGCGATGGACACAGCCGCGTGCTCGATGGCCCGTTTGCCGAAACCCGCGAGCTGCTGGCCGGCTTCAACCTGATCGTGGCGCGCGACCGCGACGACGCCATGCGCATCGCCCGCGACTTCCCGTGGGCACGCTTCGGCAGCATCGAAGTGCGGCCGCTGGAAGACATGGACGCCGAGCGCGAACGCTGCGGCGCCCCGGCTGCGGCTATGGCAGCAGCCGTACTCTGATCTCGCGCGGGCCGACGCCTTCGTTGCCGCTGTAGTCGCGCACGCTGGCACGCACGATGTACTCGCCCGGCGGCAACGCCGCCGGCTGCCAGCGTCCGGTTTCCATCAGGCCATCACGCACGGTGTTGGTGGCCAGGTAGCGGAACCGGGTCACCGCGCTGCCATGCACCGTGATGCCGCTGTCCGGTGCGTAGGCCACGCGCACCGCTTCCCGCTGCGGCGGCATGCGGTTGAACACGATGTTCCAGCGCGGCTGCTCGTAGCCCTGCAGCGGATGTCCCGTAGCATCGAGAATCTGGTAACCCACCTGGTACATGCCCAGCCGGCGTCGTGGCAGATTGTTGTCGACCTGGTCCCAGGCCTCCACCACGATCTGCACGCCACGCCCCTGCCGCGCAACCATCACCACGCCATCGCTGCCGGCGGCCATCGGTTGGTCGTTGTCGTCCAGCAGTGCTACATCAGTGATGCGCGGTGCGAAGTGATCGGCGTAGTTATGGAAGCCAAGCGCCACCGCATTGGTTTCGAAACCACCGGTGCCCACCGCCAGGTGCACGTGCGCCTGGTTGTTGATGCTGCCCAGGCGGTCTCCCACGTGGATGCGCATGCCACGGCGCACGCGCATCCGCTGCAGCTTGCCCTGCTCGTCATACAGCGCCTGCCAGCGCGCGTCGAACGGCACATCGCGCGGGGTGCGGCCGACACGCATGTGGATGTACTTGAGGCGGTCCACCGCCAGGCCCTCGGCCTGCTCGCCCAGGTTCCAGGCCGCCACCGGGCTGCTGATCTTGCCATCGGCAATCGCCAGCACGGTCTGGCCCACATCACCGCGCACGTCGAAGCCGCCATGCAGGTGGTGGCGGCTCTCACCGCTGAAGTTGCCGCGCACTTCACCCAGGGTGCCGACCACTTCGTGCCAGCCGTCCTGCGGTGCGAGCGGCCAACGGCCGCCCGTCTTCGGCAGCGCGGCATCGGCGGCCGGGCCGACCAGTGCCGGCGCCGGCAGTTCGCCCACCGGCAGCGGACGCAGACGATGCAGGCGGTAGCCTGCGGCGTCGGCCACCAGCACGCTGCCATCGGCCTCCAGCGCCAACCCGCTGGGGCGGGCCAGGCGCGGCAGGCGGCCATTGCCGACCAGTGCGATCTGGTGGCCCTGCGGCGTCACCTGCACGATGCGGCCATCGAGATCGCCCACGTACAGCACGCCGTCGTGCGTGGTGGCCAGCGACTGCGGCCCATTGATCACGCCACCGGGGGCAACCACGGTGCTGACCGTGCCGTCGGCGCCCACCCGGCGCACGGCGTTGTTGAACAGATCGGCCACCAGCAACGCACCCTGCGCGTCGAAGGCCAGCGCCACCGGCGTATCGAAACGCGCAGCGGCGCCCGCGCCATCGGCAAAGCCTGGCCGATCACCACCGGCCAGGGTGCGCACACTGCCATCGGTACCGATCACCCGGATGCGGTCATTGAACGTGTCCGCCACGTAGACCTGGCCCTGCGCGTCCACCGCAACGCCCATCGGTGCATCGAAGCGGGCCTGCATGGCAGGGCCATCGGCGAAGCCCTGTTCACCACCGGCCAGCGTGGTCACCTGGCCATCGGTGCCGATGCGGCGGATCGCATGGTTGCCCGTGTCGGCCACGTACAGGTTGCCCTGCGCATCGCCGGCAATGCCCGAAGGCGTATTGAAGCTGGCCTGCAGCGCAGGGCCATCGATACGGCCCTCGCCCTGCCCGGCCACGGTTTCAACGCGGCCATCGGGCAGGCGGCGGCGGATCCGGTTGTTGTCACCGGCATCGGTGAAATAGACACTGCCATCGGTGCCGCGCAGCAGTGCATACGGGTCGGCGAAGCGCGCCTGCGCGGACGCACCGTCGCGGTCGCCGGGGTGACCATCGCCGGCCAGCGGCTCGATCTGCGCGGTCCAGGCCAGCGGCGTGGGCACCGGGCCGGCAGGGCCGGCCAGCGTTTTCAGCGGGGTATCCCACCAGGTTGCAGCCAAGCCCACCGCCGTTGCCAACGCCACCCCTGCCGCCATCCATTGCCACCGTGCCATCGTGTTGCGCTGCCTCTGCCTGCTGCTTGAAGAGGCACCGACAATAGACGCTGCGCGTGCGATCCGCCACGGCCGATCATGCGGCTGAACACCAGGATTCGCTTCGTCGTGCTTGTCCTCGCTGGCCGTAGCAGGTTCAATGCGGTTCCCACGGATGGAGATTCTCCATGCCCCGCGTTCTCCCCCTCACCGCCCTGCTGCTGGCCGCATTGGCCAGCGCGCCCGCCTCCGCTTCGATCACGGTGGCCCCGCAGAAGCCATCGGCCACCGCCGATGCAGTACACGCGGCGTACGCCACGCGTTGGGATGAAGCCATCCAGCAGGCACGCGATGGCAACACGCTGGGTGCGCTGATCAGCATGGAGCGGCTGATGGAAGATCCGTTGCTGGACGACTTCGATGCCGAGCATCGCGGCCGCGCCTCGCAGGTCGCCGGCTGGACCGCGCTGATGCAGAAGAAGCCGGACCAGGCCCGCCGCTACCTGCAGCGGGCGCAGGAGGCCCTGCCGGAGGATGCACAGATCCTGCTCACCCAGGTGTCGGTGGAACTGTCGGACAACCAGCCGGCCGCAGCCACCACTTTCCTGGTGAAGGCACTGCAGCACGCCGACGCACCGCTGCCGATCGATCACCACGCCATCAACTACCTGCAGTACCGCCTGCGTGAGCAGCCGCAGAAGCGCATGGACCTGCTGCAGGCGCTGTTTGACAACGGCTGGAAGAGTGGCGGCCTGGAACCCACCGGGCTGTGGCTGGCGCTGGCCACGCTGCAGGCCGACAACGGCCGTGGCGACAGCATTCCGGCCACGCTGGCGCGCATCGACAGCCCGGCCGAGATCATCCGCCTGCGCAGCGACAAGCGCTTTGATCGCTATGTCGATCGCGGTGACGCGCGTTTCGATCCGGTGCAGGCGGCACAGCGCCACCTCGATGAACTGCGTGTTTCCGGCCTGCTCGACCGCGCACTGGACGCGCGCATGGCCGAGTTCAGCACCACCTTGCTGATGCTGGACCGCAACGAGGAAGTGCTGTCGTTGACCGAGGGCATGGCCGGTGCCGCCAGCAACGGCGAATCGCCTGCCGCTGCGGAGGCGGAATGGGTGGCCTGGCTGCTCAACAGCCGGCTCACCGCACTGCGCCGGCTGGGCCGCACCGATGAGGCACTGGCCACGGCGAAACAGGCCGCCCGCATCGGCGCGCTCGGCCCGGATGGTGTCGAGCACCAGATGAATGTCGGCTTCGTGTTCAGTTCGCTGGGGCGCATGCAGGACGCTGCGCAGGCAGTGAATGACATGCCGGGCCTCGCCGGTTACGGCAAGGCCGCACAGGCGCTGCTGCAGTTCGCCGCCGCCCGCGAGCGCGGCGATGCCAAGGCGCGCGATGCAGCACGCGCGGTGATCCTGGCCCAGCGCGACGATGCCCGCCTGTTCCATCGCGAAATGCTGCTGGAGGAAGGCGACCTGGACGGTGCCGCCGCCGTGCTGATCGAACAGCTGCGCTCGCCGGTTGAACGCGGTGAAACCCTGGCCAGCCTGCAGGACATGCGCACCTATCCCTCATTGCCGGGCGATGTGCGCATCGATGCCGCGTGGCGTGCACTCAGGCAGCGTGCCGACGTGCAGGCGGAGGTGGCACGCGTCGGCCGCATCGAGCGCTACGACTTGGTCAGCACTTCCACCTCGCGCTGAGCGGCTTTTTGTGTAGAGCCGAGCCGATGCTCGGCTGCAATTGGCGCAGCCGAGCGTCGGCTCGGCTCTACAACGCCTCGTGCAGGCAGCACCGTCCGCTAGCGGGCTGGCACTTCGGTGCGGATGCCCATCGCTTCGCGGTAGCGCGCGTACAGCGCCATCACCTTGTCCACATAGGCCAGGGTTTCGGCGTAGGGCGGCACGCCCTTGTAGCGGGTGACCGCACCGATGCCCGCGTTGTAGGCAGCCGCCGCCAACGGGCGATCGCCGTTGTAACGGCGCAGCAGCGCGCGCATGTAGCGTGCGCCGCCCTCGATCGACTGCTGTGGCGAGAACGGATCGCGCACGCCATATTCCTGTGCGGTCTCCGGCATCAACTGCATCACGCCCTGTGCGCCCTTGGTCGAGACCGCCAGCGGATCGAAATTGCTTTCGGCGTGGGCGATGGCACGCAGCCAGGCATCATCGACGCCGGTGGCCTTGGACGCGGCCTTGAACTGCTTGGCGTGCTGCGCCAGCTGCGGCTTGCCGACCTTGCCCAGGCCTTCGTGCGCCGGCTCGCCTGGCGGCGTGGCCACGGTGAACTTCAGGAACACCCGTGAGCCGGGCAGGTTGCGCGTGGAGTAGACCAGCGCTCCGTCCTGTTCGCGCTCGTACAGCACGCCGCTGAACACGCCCATGTTGCCCCACAGGTTCGGGGTTTGGACGGCGTTGTCGTCGATCTCCTTCGGCGTGCACCGCGATCCCGGCTCCGGCGCGGTGGCCAGGCTGACGGTGTTGCCCTGCACGCAGCGATAGACCGTGCGCGCGGCAGCCATCCCGGGCCACAGGATGGGCAGCAGCACCAGTGCAAGCAGGAGAGGTCGATGGGACATGGCGGCCGGATGATCCGGCCGCGCCCGCGAATGTTGGGTGAATGGGGGCCGGCAGGGCTGCGTCCTGCACCCGTGGTAGTGCCGGCCGCTGGCCGGCAACCTCAACAGCAACAGCCGTTTTCCCGCGAGGAGGCGCGGTGGGTCCCGCGACCTGCCGGGGTCAGATCCCGTTGCTGAGCAACGGGATCTGACCCCACTTCGGATCACTTCGCGGCCCTCCGGCGCACCCAATACCCCGCGCCCAGCAGCACGAACCACACCGGGCTGGCGATCAGCGCCTGGCGGGTGTCGCCCTGCAGGCTCAGCAGCACCAGCACGGCGGCGAAGAACACCAGGCAGGCCCAGCACATGGCAACGCCGCCGGGCATCTTGAAGATCGAGGCAGCGTGGCGCTCCGGGTAGCGGCGGCGATAGGCCATGTAGGCCACCAGGATCAGCGACCAGACGAAGATGAACAGCACCGTGGCCAGCGTCGTCACCAGGGTGAAGGCGGTCACCAGGTTCGGAATCAGGTAGATCAGCAGCGTGCCGCCCAGCAGGCACAGGCACGAGAACAGCAGGCCTCGGGCGGGCACGGCAGCGCGTGACAACTTCGACAGCCCGCGCGGGGCGTGACCCTCTTCGGCCAGGCCGTACAGCATGCGGCTGGTGGAGAAGATGCCACTGTTGGCCGAGGACGTGGCCGAGGTCAGCACCACGAAATTGATCAGGCTGGCGGCGGCGGGAATGCCGGCCAGCACGAACAGCTGCACGAACGGGCTCTTGTCCGGCACCACCTGGCGCCACGGGGTGACCGCCATGATCGCGATCAGCGCCAGCACATAGAAGATGATGATGCGCACCGGGATCGAGTTGATTGCCTTGGGCAGGTTGCGCTCGGGATCGGCGGTTTCGGCGGCGGTGGTGCCGACCAGCTCGATGCCGACGAAGGCGAACACCGCAATCTGGAACCCGGCGAAGAAGCCGACCAGGCCCATCGGGAACATGCCGCCGTCATTCCACAGGTTCGACAGCGACGCGGTGTGGCCGCTGGGTGAAGTGAAGCCCCACGCCACCAGCCCGGCACCGGTGATGATCAGCGCACAGATCGCCACGATCTTGATCAGCGCGAACCAGAATTCCATTTCACCGAACAGCTTCACCGTCACCAGGTTCAACGCCAGCAGCAGCATCACGCAGGCCAGCGCCGGTTTCCAGGCCTCAAGCCCGGGGAACCAGAACTGTGCGTAGGCGGCAATCGCGATCACGTCGGCAATCGCGGTGACGATCCAGCAGAACCAGTAGGTCCATCCACAGAAGAACCCGGCCCACGGGCCGAGCAGGTCGGTGGAGAAGTCGATGAAGGATTTGTACTGCAGGTTGGACAGCAGCAGCTCGCCCATCGCACGCATCACGAAGAACAGCATCGCGCCGATGATCAGGTAGACAAAGACGATGGACGGGCCGGCCAGGCTGATGGTCTTGCCCGAGCCCATGAACAGGCCGGTGCCGATGGCACCGCCGATGGCGATCAGTTGCAGGTGGCGGTTGGACAGGCTGCGGCGCAGGTGCTCGGGGGGCGTGGCGGGCTCGGTCATGGGCGCGGGAAGGGGCGGGCGAAGCGTTCGACGGTAGTCCTCCGCGGCGCCGAGCGCCAGCGCCAGACGGCCCCATTGCGTCAAAGCAGGCCGCTTTCACCACAATGTGACCGAATACCGTATTGATCCCATTCCGCCCGGCCCGGTGCCATGCTCAGATAGCCGCACCTGCCCAAGGACCGGCCCGACCATGCGCCCTGCCCCGCCCGCCCTGCTGGAGCCCCGGCCATGAGCCGCCTGCGCGTCATCATCGGCGGTACCGCACTGGCCCTGCTGGCCGCTGCGGTGCCGATCGCGGTCATGGCCTACGCCACCTGGGACCGCGCGGTCAGCGTCGAACAGCAGCGCCTGCGCGACATCGCCGATCGCACCCTGCGCCGCTCCGACCTGTCCTACCAGGAGGCGCTGGCGGCGCTGAAATCCGCCGAAGCCGGTGCCTACGTGTCCTGCAGCCCCGAGCACATCCGGCGCATGCAGACCCTGGTAATGACCACCCCATCGATTGACCAGATGGGCTACTTCGAAGGAGGCAAGCTGCGCTGCACCTCCTGGGGGCCGTTCCTGTCGGATGTGGATCAGCCCAGGCCGGACCACGTCACCAGCGACGGCGCCGGCATCGCAGTGGACGTGCGCCCGGAAATCAGCGGGCGACGCCAGGTGCTGGCGATCCTGTATGGGTCCTACGACGCTCTGGTGGACCCACGCCGCTTCGTCGATGTCATCGCCGACCCGAATGTGCGGCTGGCACTGGCCAGCCCCGATGGACGCCTGCTGGCCAAACAGCCCGGCCTGGATCCGGACCTGCTGCAGGCACTGCTGCGCGACCCGGGCGAAGGCCTGGACCACACCACGCTGTTCGCTACCGCGCGCAACGAGGAATGGCTGGCCGTCGCCACTACACCGCGCACCGCGCTTGCCGCGGCCTTCCGCCAACAGGCCTGGCTGTACGTGCCGGCGGGCCTGCTGCTGGCCGCCGCCGGGGCCGGCCTGGTGATCTGGCTGTCGCGGCGCCGCCTTTCCCTGCGCGGCGAACTGGCCACCGCCATCCGTCGCCGCGAGCTGTACCTGCATTACCAGCCGATCATCGAACTGGACACCGGCATCTGCGTCGGCGCCGAGGCGCTGGTGCGCTGGCAACGCCCGGATGGCACCCAGGTGCGCCCTGACCTGTTCATTCCACTGGCCGAAGAGGCCGGCATGATCGCCGACGTCACCGACCTGGTGATCGAGAACGTGGTGCGCGACATGCGCGAGCTGCTGGTCGCCGACCGCAGCGCGCACATCGCGATCAACCTCGCCGCCGAAGACATCAGCAGCGGTCGCGCCCTGAAGATGATCTCCCGGCACATGGCCGGCAGCGGCATCCTGCCGCAGCAGATCTGGATGGAGGCCACCGAACGTGGCTTCCTCGATCTGGACCGCGCGCGCACCATGCTCGCCGCCGCCCGCCGCGCCGGCCACAGCGTGGCCATCGATGATTTCGGGGTCGGCTTCTCCAGCCTGCAATACCTGCAGCAGCTGCCACTGGATGCGCTGAAGATCGACAAATCATTCATCGATGCGATCGGTACCGAAAGCGCCACCAGCCCGGTCACGCCGCACATCATCGACATGGCCAAGGAGCTGGGCCTGTGGGTGGTGGCCGAGGGCGTGGAAACCGAAGCGCAGCTGGCCTACCTGCACAGCCGGCATGTGGAATTCGGACAGGGCTGGCTGTTCTCGCGGCCGCTGCCGCGCGATGAGTTCGTCGCCTTCCATCAGAAGCGGCAGCAGCAGTACGGCGCTGCACGCGAACACATGCAGAACCCGCGCAGCGTGCCGATCGAGCAGGTACCGCTGGATTAGCAAGGCAAAAGCAAGGCCCACGGTAGTGCCGGCCGCTCGCCGGCACCGCCTCATCACTGATCAATAGCTACGCCCACGCCTTCGGCCGTGCCAGCAACCACGCGGCGGTCACCGCCAGCAACAGCAACGGCAGCCATCCCAGCTGGCGTGGGCCGCTGGCCTGCAGCAGCACCCCGCCTGCCACGCCGCCGGCCGCAATGGACAGGTTCCAGCCGGTCACCAGCATCGATTGCGCCAGGTCCGCAGCGGCCCCGGCGCGCCGTGCCAAGGCGGTCTGGAACAGGGTCGGCACGGCGCCGAACGCCACGCCCCACAGGATCGTCGCCAGCAGCAGCGCGCTCGCCACGCCTGGCCACACCAGCAAGGCCAGCACCGGAACGATGAAACCGATCACCGCCGCCCACACCAGCGCATGCAGGTAGCGATCCACGCCCCAGCCGGCCATCGCGATGCCAGCAATCGCCGCCATGCCGAAAGCAAGCAGCAGCCGGTCCAGCCACGCACCGGCACCCGAGTCGACGGCCAGCGGCTCGATGTAGGTGTACAGCACGTTGTGCGCCAGCACGTACAGCGCCATCACCAGCAGCGCACTGCGTACACCGGGCAGGCGCCACACGGTCGCCAGCGAAGTGCGTTGCCCGGCCCCAGCGGCCGGCAGCGCAGGCAACGCCCAGCGCGCGTAGGCCAGCAGCAGCAGACCCAGCACGCTCATCAACGCGAACGCCCAGCGCCAGCCGATCTGCTGGCCAAGCAGCGTTCCGGCCGGCACCCCCAGCGACAGCGCCAGCGGCGAACCGACCATCGCCACTGCGATGGCCCGTCCCTGCAGCGACGGCACCACCATGCGTGCGGCGTAGCCAGCCACCAGCGACCACAGCAATCCACCGCTCACACCGGCCAGGAAGCGCGCAGCCAGGATCAGCGCGTAACTGCTGCTCAACGCGGTCAGCGTATTGACCACCACGAAGCCGGCGATGGCCGCCAGCAGCAGCGGACGCCGTGGCAGGCGCTGGGTCAGCGCCGTCATCGGCAGTGCTACCATCACCGAACCCAGCGCATACACGCTCACCAGCTGGCCGACCGCCGCATCACTCACGCCCAGGCTTTCGCCCATCGGCCGCAGCACACCCGCCGGCAGGGTCTCGGTCAACAGGGTGATGAAGCCACCACCGGCCAAGGCAAGCAGGCCCGCCCACGGCAGGCGCGTGGCCTCGCCGGCCGGACTGGCGGCATCGATGGCATGGCCGCTCATCGCGTTGCCCCCAGGTCGGCATAAATCGCATCGCGCAGGTCATCGACGAAAACGCCATCCATCCCTTCGTACAGGGTGTTGGTCAGCGCCACCACGCTCAGCCCACGCGACGGGTCGACGAACCAGCTGTGCCCGTAGGCACCGCCCCAGCGCCAGCTGCCTTCGCGCTGTGGTGTGCCGCTGGCGGCGGCATCGCGCAGTACCGCAAAGCCCAGCCCGAAGCCCCAGCCGGCCGGTTCCGGCGGCCCCTGCTCGCCCACCTGCGGGCTGGCCATCTGCGCCGCCAGCGCGGGCGGCAACAGGCCGGAGCGTTGCACGTCGCGCAAAGCCTCCAGCACCGCCATCACCTCATCGGCGGTACCGACCAGGCCGGCGCCGGCCGAAGCGAACCGACTGGCGTCGGTGGCACGCGCGGGACTGAACTCGATGCCCAGCGTTCCCTCGAAAGGTGCGACCACCTCGCCTTCCTGCAGGCGATGCGGTTGCGGCGTGTCGCTCACATACGGCGTGGCCAGCCGCTCTGCATCGCGCGCAACGAACGCGGTGTCGCGCAGGCGCAACGGGGCAGCCAGCAGACGCTGGAACAGCGCCTGCAGCGTTTCACCGGTCGCGGCTTCGGCCACCGCACCGGCCACGTCCACGCCCAACGAGTAAAGCCACTGACTGCCCGGTGCGAACAGCAGTGGCACCTGCGCGATGCGGCGCACGTTCTCGGCCAGGGTCAACGGGTTGGCGTCCATGCCATCGCTGACGCCAGCGCGCGCGTAGGGGCCCTCCGCATCCGCCTCCAGGAAGCGATAGCCCAGTCCGCTGCTGTGGCTGAGCAGCTGGCGCAGGCTGATCGGCGGCGTGCTGCCATCGGCCAGCGCCGGGCGGAAGTCCGGCAGCCAGCGCTGCACCGGCGCGTCGAGGTCGAGCACGCCTTCAGCCACCAGGCGCACGATCACCGTGGCCAGCAACGGCTTGCTGACCGATGCCAGCCGGAACAGCTGATCGCGCTGCATCGGCCTGGCCGACTCGCGATCGGCCAGCCCGCTCGCGCTGGCATGGCGCAGCACGCCGTGCTCGCGCACCAGCACCACCGCACCAACCAGGCGCAACGGATGGACCTGCTGCAGCAGCCGCTGCACCGAAGGCAGCGTCGGTGCAGGTTCAAGGGAAAGAGCGGCATTCATCATGGTGATCCCTGAGGAGAGGCCCGCCACGTTAGGCAGCGCGCGGCGCTGCAAAAAGCCGGTTGCCGCTCCGGGCATCATGGACCGTGCAGTCCGCAATCGGCATCATGCCCGGAACTGCAACGCCGCAAGGGCTGCCCGAGGCCCCGCACCACAGTGTTGCGATGGCCGCGCCGCGTGCCGCGATCACCCGCCCCTACCCTGCCGTTTTCATTGCCGGTACGCCCATGTCAGTCCTGGACAACCTCGCCAACCTGCAGACCTTCGTCCACGCCGCCGACACCCGCAGCTTCGTCGAGACCGGGCGCCTGCAGGGCATCTCCGCATCGGCCGCCGGCAAGTGCGTTGCGCGGCTGGAGCACGCACTGGGCGTGCGCCTGTTCCACCGCAGCACGCGCAGCATCACCCTCACCGCCGAGGGCCAGCTGTTCCTGGCGCGCTGCCGGCGCATCCTCGACGAACGCGATGCCGCGCGCACCGAACTGGCGCAACCGCACGCTGCACCGAGCGGCACGCTGCGGATCAGCCTGCCACTGGTAGGCGACCTGACCCTGCCGTTGATGGCCGAATTCATGGCCGCGTATCCGGACATCCGCCTCGACCTGGATTTCAGCGACCGGCTGGTCGATGTCATCGAGGAAGGTTTCGATGCGGTGCTGCGCGTTGGCGAACCCAGCGACTCGCGGATGAACGCACGCCGGCTGGGGGTATTCCCGCGGCGTGTCGTCGCCTCGCCGGGCTACCTGCAGCGTCGCGGCGTTCCACGCACGCCGGCCGACCTGCTGCAGCACACGTTGCTGCACTACCGCTTCCCCAGCACCGGCAAGCTGGAGCCGTGGCCGATCCACTGGCCCGACCACGAAACACCGCAGGAGCTGCCGGTGCACATGGTGGCCAACACCATCGAGGCGCGAGTGGCGCTGGCGCTGCGCGATACCGGCCTGGCCTTCGTGCCGGTGCACTCGGTACGCGATGCGCTGGCCGACGGCCGCCTGGTCACCGTGCTGGAGGATCATGTGCACTCCTGCGGCACCTTCCACCTGCTGTGGCCGTCGGGCCGACACGTATTGCCGAAGCTGCGGGTGTTCATCGACTTCGTCGGCGCCCGCCTGGACACCGTGCCGTAGCCGCGATCGATCCACCGCATGCCCGGCCCACCGTAGATCCACGCCATGCGTGGATGCTTCTTGTAGAGTCGAGCCATGCTCGGCGGTGCCAACCCGACCATTCAGCCAACCCCGCTATACTGGCCGCTCATTCCTCCCAGAGGCTCGCGACCAATGCGCCATTGATGCCGCCGTCTTCCCAACAGACGGCCTGACTCTTCCCGCCCCTGCGCGCAGGGGAGAACCCGGCATCCATGGAGGTCGCATGACCACACATTCCCTCACGCTCGATCGCGTGTCGTATCGGCTGGCCGACGGCCGCCCGCTGTTTTCCGATCTGTCGTTTTCCTTCGATCCGGTCGCCACCGGTCTGGTCGGTGCCAATGGCACCGGCAAGAGCGTGCTCGCACGCCTGCTGGCCGGTCGGGTACGGCCAGAGAACGGGCAGGTGCGCAGCAGCGGCCGCGTGTTCCTGTTGCCGACGCCCGGCTATCCCCCCGCCGGCACGGTCGGTGAACTGGCCGGCGTCGGCGCGGAACTGGCCGCGCTGCAACGCATCGAAGCCGGCAGCGTGGATGAGGCCGACTTCGCCTGCGTCGGCGACCATTGGGATCTGCGCGAGCGCCTGCAGCAGCAATGGCAGGCGCTCCGCCTGCCCGACGATCTCGATCCCGCCCAACCCGCCGCGCGGCTCAGTGGCGGCCAGGCCATGCAGGTGGCGCTGTCCGGCGCTTGGGCCAGCGGCGCCGATTGGCTGATCCTGGACGAACCCAGCAACCACCTCGATGGCCGCCATCGCCAACAGTTGTACGAACGGTTGCAGCAGTGGCGCGGCGGCCTGCTGGTGATCAGCCATGATCGCGAGCTGCTGGCGCAGATGCAGCAGATCGTCGAGCTCGACGCGCGCGGGCTGCATCGCTATGGCGGGCCGTGGCAGCACTACGCCGACGCGCGGGCCGCCGAACGCGAAGCGGCCGCCGCACAGCTCGACCACGCCCGCGCCCAGCACCGGCAGCAACAGCGCAGCGCGCGCGAGCAGCACGAACGCCAGCAGCAGCGCCAGGCACGTGGCAATCGCGATGCGAAGCAGGCCAACCAGGCACCGATCCTGCTTGGCCGGCAGAAACAGCGTGCAGAGGCCAGCCACGGGCGCGCGCAACAGGTACAGGCCGATCGTCTTCAGGCCAGCGCCGACCAGCTGCGCGCAGCGGCTTCGGCAGTTCACGCCGCGCCGGAGCTGGCGCTGTTCGCCGGTGACGGTGAACGCGGCAACGCACGTCTGCTGCAGGCGGAGTCGCTGGTGCTGCCGCAGGGTTGCAGTGCACCGTTGCAATTGGAGATCCGCCGCGGCCAGCGCATCGCCGTGGTCGGTGACAATGGCAGTGGCAAGTCCACGCTCCTGCGCGTGCTGGCGGGCCAGCTGCCTGCACGCAGCGGCATCGTGCAGCGCCATGCACCACTGGCGCTGCTCGACCAGCAGCTGCTGGGATTGTCCGGCGAACGCAGCATTCTCGACACCGTGCAGGCCGCCAACCCGGTGGCGGATGCGGGTGAACTGCGCACACGGCTGGCCCTGCTCGGGCTGGACGCACAGCGCATCCAGCGTGCAGCCCACAGCCTCAGTGATGGTGAACGGGTGAAAGGCGCGCTGGCCAGCGTGCTGTATGCAGATCCCGCACCGCAGCTGTTGCTGCTGGACGAGCCGGGCAACGCGCTGGATCTGAGCGCGTTGCAGGCACTGGAACAACTGCTGGCGGCGTGGCCGGGCGCGCTGCTGATGGTCAGCCACGACCGGCACCTGCTGCAGGCGTTGCGGCCGACCCACGTGCTGCAGGTGGGCACCGGGGGTTGGCAGTGGCGTGACGGCTTGTAGATCCACGCCATGCGTGGACCTGCTGCAGCAGCCGAGCGTCGGCTCGGCTCTACAGGATTGTCCGCAACGGATCGCACTGTAGAGTCGAGCCATGCTCGACTCCGCCATGCATCCATCCACGCGTGGCCTATCGACCAGGGGTAGTGCCGGCCGCTGGCCGGCAACCCATGGATCCTCAGTGCACCGTCACCGCTTCCACACCGGGAATGCCTGCGGCAGCTGTTGCCACAGCAGCGGCCCCGCACGCAGTTCCTGATCGTTGAGCAGGCACGCGTCCAGCTCCGCACGCACCGCGCGCTCATCCATGTGCACGCCAATCACCACCAGCTCCTGGCGGCGGTCGCCCCACAGCGGGTGCCACAGCCGCTGCATCGCCGAATGCGCGGCCGCATCCGGGAAGTCTTCCAGACCCGGCAACGGTGCGCTCCAGCAGTCGGCCTGCTGCCGCGCCCAGCCCAGGTCGCTGTATGGCAGTGGCGTGGGCGGCAGCAATGGCGCGGTGTCCTCCAGCCCAGCCCGCACGCGATCACGCGCGGCGTACCAGAACCCCGCCGCCTGCGTCCGCGTCGCGGCGCCCACGGTATTCAGCTCGCCCACCCAGTCCATCCGGTTGGCCAGCCAGAACCAGCCCTTGCTGCGGATCACGCCGGGCATCCCCGACTGCAGCGCGTGGGCGAAACGCGCGGGATGGAACGGTCGCCGCGAGCGGTAGACGAAACTGGCGATGCCGTACTCCTCGGTTTCGGGCGTGTGTTCGCCACGCAGTTCCTTCACCCAACCCGGCGCACGTTGCGCACGCTCGTAATCGAAGCGGCCGGTGTCCAACAGCTCGGCCAGGGGAACATCACCGAAGCGGGACAGCAGCAGCTTCGCGTCGCGGTTCAGGCCGCGCAACACGGCCAGCGTGTCCTGCAGCACGTCGTCATCCACCTGGTCGACCTTGCTGACCACGATCACGTCGGCGAACTCGACCTGCTCGCACAGCAGGTCGACCACCCCCCGGTCGTCATCCGGCCCGGCCTGCTGGCCGCGCTCGGCCAGGCGCAACGTGGAGCCGAAGTCGGCGAGAAACGCGCTGCCATCCACCACCGTCACCATCGTATCCAGGCGCGCGATGTCGCTCAGGCTGAAGCCCTGCTCGTCACGTACCGCGAACGTGGCCGCCACCGGCATCGGCTCGCCGATGCCGGTCGACTCGATCAACAGGTAGTCATAGCGCCCGGCGTCGGCCAGGCGCCGCACTTCCTGCAGCAGGTCATCGCGCAGCGTGCAGCAGATGCAGCCATTGCTGAATTCCACCAGCGTCTCTTCGGTGCGGCGCAGTTCGGCGCCGCCCTCGCGCACCAGCTGCGCATCGATGTTGACCTCGCTCATGTCGTTGACGATGACCGCCACACGCAGGCCCTGGCGGTTACGCAGGATCTGGTTGAGCAGGGTGGTCTTGCCGGCCCCGAGGAAGCCGGACAGCACGGTGACCGGAAGGCGACGGTCGGCGCGGGAAACAGTGTTCATGTCGGAGCGGGTTGGCTACGGAACGGAAATGTTACTGTATAACACTCTCTGCGCAAGGAGCGTCCCCTGATGAAGTCGCCGTCTGCCGCCCTGCTCGATGCCGGCGCGGTCGCGCTGTCCAGCCTGTGCCTGCTGCACTGCCTGGCGCTGCCCCTGCTTGCAGCCGCGCTGCCGCTGTTCGGCAGCTGGGCCGAAGCCGAATGGGTGCACCTGCTGTTCGTGGCCATCGCCTTGCCGCTGACCGGGTATGCACTATGGCGGGCGGAGCGCCGCCATCCGTTGCCGGTGCTGGCCTGGGCCACCGCCGGCGCCGGGCTCGGCCTGCTGCTGGCCGGCGCGCTGGCGTTGCCCTCGCACGACTGGGAAACACCGATGACCGTCACCGGCAGCCTGCTGCTGGCCGCCACGCATATCTGGAACGCGCGGCACCGGCATGGGTAGTGCCGGGCGCTGGCCGGCAACTGCGTGAGCTTCGGACGCAACCTGCAGTTGCCGGCCAGCGGCCGGCAACACCCGCTCATTTGCCGTAGCGGCGCAGCAGCTCGACCAGCACTTCGGCCTCGGCCGCCCGCTGCTGCGGGTCGTCGGCGCCGACCACATGTTCCTGCAGGTGCTCGTGCAGCAGCTCCATCAGCAGGCTGTGGGCGGCACCGCGCACGGCGGCAACCTGCACCAGCACGTCCGCACAGTCACCTGCTTCACCCTCGGGCTTGTCCAGCGCCTGCTCCAACGCTGCCACCTGGCCGCCCATACGGCGTACCCGGGTCAGCAGCTGCTTTCGATTCTTGTGTACATGGGCCATGGATGGATCGTATACCCTATGGGGGTATCCTTCCACCCCCTGGTCTTTCCATGCATCTGGACGCCCTCGCCGCCGCCCGTCGCCACGAACACCGCTTCGACGACGGCAACCCGCTGGCCGAACGCAATACCCGCCGCGCCCTGTGGCTCACCGTCAGCATGATGCTGGTGGAGATCGTCGGCGGCTGGTGGTTCAACTCCATGGCCGTGCTCGCCGATGGCTGGCACATGAGTTCGCACGCACTCGCGCTGGGCCTGGCAGTGTTCGCCTACCGCTGCGCGCGCCGCTACGCGCACGACCCGCGCTTCGCCTTCGGTACCTGGAAGATCGAGATCCTGGCCGGCTATACCAGCGCCATCGCCCTGCTTGGCGTCGCCGCGCTGATGGCGGTGCAATCGCTGGAGCGGCTGTGGATACCGGCACCGATCCACTACAACGAAGCCATCGCCATTGCTGCGGTCGGGCTGGGCGTGAACCTGCTGTGCGCCTGGTGGCTGCACGACAGCCCGGGCCACGCGCACCATCACCACGGGCATGACCATGGCCATCACCACGGCCACAACCACGATCACACCCATGCGCACGGTCACGACCTCAACCTGCGCTCGGCCTATGTGCACGTGCTGGCCGACGCCGCCACCTCGGTGCTGGCCATCATCGCCCTGCTCGGCGGCAAGCTGCTGGGCCTGACCTGGCTGGACCCGGTGATGGGCCTGGTCGGCGCCGTACTGGTCACGGTGTGGGCGATCGGCCTGCTGCGCGACAGCGGCCGCATCCTGCTCGACGCGCAGATGGACGCGCCGGTGGTGGCCGAAGTACGCGAGGTGATCGAACAGGGCCCGTGGCCGGCGCGCCTGGCCGACCTGCACGTCTGGCAGGTGGGTCGCGGCAAGTACGCGGTCAGCGCCAGCGTGGTCACCAGTGACGCCACGCTGGATGCCGATACCGTGCGCAACGCGCTGGCGATCCATGAAGAGCTGGTGCACGTAACGGTGGAGATCCACCGCAGCTGATCCTGCGCGAATGCGGTCGAATCTGTAGAGCCGAGCCATGCTCGGCTGTCGCAGGCCATCAGCCGAGCACGGGCTCGGCTCTACAGTCAGAGCTTCAACATCATCCGCAGCAGGTACATCAGCAGCGGCAGCGCGCTCAGCACCGCACCGCCGATACCGATCCACGGCCAGCGCTCGCCGCGCACGCGCGAGGCCACCGCCAGGCCGCAACCCACCAGCGCCGCACCCAGCACGCCCACGCCCAGCCCTGCGGCCATGCCATTGCCACCCGCAGCGACCGCTGCCTGTGCCGCCACGGTGCCTGCCCCCCACCCCACTGCAATACCCAGCCAACTGGCCACGCCGCACCACGGTGCCTTGCCCTGCGTCATCCGAAAACCCTGTGTCCTTGCCGAATTTCTGTACGGGCCACGCCCGCATGCCGCCTACACTAGCCGCACCTGCCCTGTAGGGACATCCCATGCGCACGCTCCGCCTGCTGCTGCCCGGTGCCCTCCTGCTGGCGACCGCCGCCTGCAGCGGTGACGCCGGGCTTCCGTTTTCCACCGACCCGCTGCAGGGCTGCTTCGCCACCAGCGCGCGCAAACCCGCCGACTTCCGCATCGACAAGGAAGGTGGCCAGTATTTCGTTTCCTTCAGCCGTGGCGAGCAGTGGCAGCGCGAACCCAATGCCCTGCACAAGGCCACGTCCAGCGAGATCAGCCGCTACTTCCGCGACGACGCCGACCAGATCGACAGTGCGCTTATCCGCATGGCCGGCGGCTTCGGCATCTTCCACTTCAACAAGGGCGCGACGCTGAAGGGCAAGGCCAGCGACAGCGACTACATGGCGCTGATGCTGATCGGGGCCGGGCCGGTGTATGCGGTGAAGTGCCCGTAATCCGCAACGATTCTGATAGCTGCCTGGAGCGGAGTGGGAACATCCTGTCTTCTTTGAGGATCGATGCGGATGCTGCTGTTCCTGCTGCTTGCGGCGAGCGCCCTGAAGACCCAGGGCGCCTATGACGAAGTCCGGGAACTGCCCGATGGCCAGATCCTGATAATGCGCACTCTGGATTGGGACCTCGGCGATGGCACGAAGGAGCGCGTTACCGTGCATTGGCTGCTGCAGGAGGACGGCCGCATGCGCTACGACTTCGATCGGCAGCCACCGCAAACCCAGGAGGTCCATCGCCGATCGTGCGCGCGGCAGGGCATGCAGCCGTCGCGTGGCGTCGGCATGATCGCGGGGGAAGGGACCACACACGGTTACAGCTGCACCAGCGCTAGCGTCGGGCCCACGCCCGACTCCTCCCTGCCTGCATCCACGCATGGCGTGGACCTGCTTTGACATCGGCTTGGCTCTACAACAGCTGCGGTACCATGCCCTCCCCCGAACCGCCCCGGTACCCGCCGTGCCCCATTACACCGGCCCCCTGCTGACCCGCGACAGCGCCGACACCCTGCGCCGTGCCCATGACAAGGGCGCCGCCGACTGGCAGGGCTCGCTCGACCTCGGCCGCAGCCAGGACAGCGTGGCGCTGGATGCGGACGGCTTCCACTTCCGGGGCCAGCCCTACCCTTGGCCGGGCAAGCTGAAGGACCGCACGCTGTACTACTGGGATGGCGAGGAATTCGCGCCGATCTCGCGCTACAGCGGCTCGCTGATCAAGCTGGTGCCGACCGAATGGGGCGCACCGACCTTCGAGATCGACGGCATCAAGATGCTGCCGACCTCGAAGCTGTCGCCGTTCGAGGATGCACGCCGCAAGGTGGAGCTGGTCGCCCCGGCCGGCAAGGTCATCCTCGATACCTGCGGTGGCCTGGGCTACTTCGCCGCCTGTGCGCTGGAAGCCGGTGTCGGCCAGATCCGCTCGTTCGAGAAGAACGCCGATGTGATGTGGCTGCGCACGCTCAACCCGTGGTCGCCGGATCCAGACTCGGCTGCCGCCGGTGGTCGCCTGCAGTTCAGCCACGGTGACGTTTCGCAGCAGATCGAACGGGTGGCCAGCAACAGTGTCGACGCAATCCTGCACGACCCACCGCGCTTCGGCATCGCCGGCGAGCTGTACTCGCAGGTGTTCTACGGCCACCTCGCCCGCGTCATCCGCAAGGGCGGTCGCCTGTTCCATTACACCGGCGCGCCGAACAAGCTGACCAGCGGCCGCGACGTGCCGCGTGAAGTGGCCAAACGCCTGGAAAAGGCTGGTTTCAAGGCGGAACTGGCGCTGGACGGCGTGCTGGCCGTCAAGCGCTGAGCCTCACTCCGAATCAACCTTGGCCAGCTTCATCACCCACGCCGGCACCTCCGGTTCGCCGGCGTAGAAGTCCTTCGGCTTGTTCTCCGCCATCGCCCAGCGGTGCAGCCAGCTCGGGCCATAGCGGCCGTCGTAGCCTTCAGCACCCCGCGCATACGCGGGATCACGCATCGCCTCGTCCAGCGAAATGAAGCGATAGCCGCGGCGCTTTGTGGCCGCCACCAGTTCGGCAAAGGTGGCCGCGTTGAGCTCGTTGGCGTGCATCAGCCACACCTGTGGCAGCGCGTACCCCAGCAGCGCCTGCGACTGCTTCTCGTAGTAATCCAGCTTGTTCAGCATGTACGGCACGTAGCCCTTGCGCAGCTGCGCCAGCGTCGCGTCGCGCGCCGGCGAATCCGCCTGCTCGTTCATCACGTTGGCATAGGCGAACGCCCACACCCATTCCCCGTTGTCCACCGTCACCGGTGCCACGCGATAGCCCTGCTGCTTGAAGAACGCCTCCATCTGCACGCGCTCATCCGCGGTGCGCCCGGCGCGCAGGTAGGGGTGGCGCATCCACTGCGGCGTCTGCCCCTTCTCGGCCAGCAGCGGTCGCAGCACCGTCTCGCCGCGCAGGAAGTCCTGCTGGAACGCCGCCACGCCTTTCGCATTCAGATCCATGTGCGAGTACGTGTGGTTGCCCAGCACATAGCCCGCATCGCGCCAGTCGCGCAGCATCTGCACCCGCGCCGGCTGCACCTGTCCATTCACCTCAAGCTTGTTCTCATTGACGAAGCCCACCACCGGCACGCCGGCCTCGCGCAGCTGGGCCATCAACGCTTCGTGCCGCGCCTGCAGATCCGGCGGCACGATCTGGTCCAGCCGTGCCCATGGCAGATCATCGATGGTCACCGCGATACGACGGTCCACCTCGGCGGCGTGTACGGCCAGCGAATACAGCAACAACGGCAACGCACGCAGCAACAAGCGCATCGGGTCTTCCCTGGAGTGGCGAGGCGTCGACTGTAGCGCGATTGCCGCGCGCCGCCGAGCGTGCGCCCTGCATGTCTCGGATCCGGTCGGCCGCAGAGGCCCGTCAGGCCACTGCCGATCGTGCCGCCCGAACCCGCACGATCGCCCGCCACAGGGAGATGCCGCCCACCATCGTCGCCATCAGCAACGCCACCAGCACCAGCGCCAGGTCGTCCGGATTGCGCATCAGCGTTGCGTTCTCACGCGCCAGGATGTGGAACACCACGGACTGCGCCTGCACCAGCGGGGTATCGCCCTCCGCCACCAGGTCCATCAGGCATGCCGTGGGTGACAAGCGCG
Organism: Stenotrophomonas sp. YJH_SMC_94-11; assembly: GCF_059370435.1. Classification (NCBI taxonomy): domain Bacteria; kingdom Pseudomonadati; phylum Pseudomonadota; class Gammaproteobacteria; order Lysobacterales; family Lysobacteraceae; genus Stenotrophomonas; species Stenotrophomonas sp. YJH_SMC_94-11. The sequence goes on from NZ_JCAFTR010000010.1 coordinate 84,485, forward strand.
CCACGCTGTTCCATGCGTTCTCGTACAGGTGCAGCGTCCACCCGGCCAAGCACAGTGCGCCGCCATGCAGCAGCAGCAGCGCCACGTTCGCCGTGCGCAGCCCATCGCGCAGCCACAGCGCGCGGCTCGCGCACACCGCCATCGCACCCAGCAGCGCCAGCACGATGCCCGCCAATGGAATCCAGCTCAATGGCTGCCAGTCGTCCAATGCACCGGCGCGCGCCATCACCTGTTCGGCCATCTGCAACCGCGCCTGCTCGTCCGGGCCACCGCACGCCGCGGTGATCGGCTCCAGCAGCAGGTCGACGCGGCAATGGAAGAACCCGGAAGCCAGTGCAACGGACAGCAACGCGACCAGCTGCAGCATCAGCAGGATCGGCCCCTGCCCACAGATGCGGCGGATTCGGGAGGTGGCAGCGCTCATCGGTTCATCCATGACAGCAAAGAGCCATCCTAACCAAGCAGTTCGCACGTGTCGGCTGGCGGATGCGACACACACTACGCGGCGCCGTTACGATGGCACGGTTGTTTGAATGCGAATTTTCCTTGGTATTCCCGATGGTGATGCTGTACCTGATCGTACGAACGCTGCTGCCCCTGCTGGCATTCGTGCTCGCGTGGTGGCTGCTCGCGCGCCTGATCGACGCGCGCGCCGCCCGGCTGCCACGCGTCCCGTTGAACCTGCCGGCGCACAGCAGCAGCCCGCGCAGGAAGGATCGGCGCATCTACGCGCGCAAGCTGCGGCGCAAGCCGGGGCTGCGCACGGCGACCCGCGCCGCCGCCGCGCCGCGCAGTTGGCGCTTCGCCGCAGCTGTCCTGTCGATAGGCGTGCTGGCCGCCACTGTGGTCGCCATCCCCGATGGCGCGCGCTTCCAGGTGATGGTGGGCAATGTCGTTGGCTACCCGGGAACGATCATCGAGGTGCGGGTTCCCGCAGCAGCACAGTCTGTCGTGCTGCAGGCATGGCGCCCGGTACTGGCACACCTGGGAAGGCCCGTGGCGATGCGCTATCCGATTGCTCGCACCGGCGGCGAGCATGAAGCCCATGCGGTGGTGCCCACCCAGGTCCGTCAGCAGGGCGACCAGCTGCAGGTGGCCATCGCGCTGCCGGTGGACAGCGACGTACTGCGTGCCGAACTGGCGCGACAGGCAGGATTGCCGGTCGAGGCGATCAACGTGCAGAGGCGCGACGTAGCGCCATGGCGGGAGTCGGGCTGGCGGCCACTGCCCGGCCCGTAGCGCCGAGACCATGCTCGGCGGCCCTTTGCCCCTTCCCCGGCTGGCACGCGCTGCGCGCGCCAGCCGAGCATCGGCTCGGCTCTACACCAGGCCCGCACCCAGCCTGTGAATCACGACCCACGCGGCAGCTTCGCCGCCCACATGTTGTCCACCAGGTTCGGATAGCGCCGCCCGTTCTCCTCCGCCCGCTGCCGCGCCGCGGCCTTCTGCGCATCCGACAGCGGCTGCGACGTCTGCCCCTTGGACCTGGGCTTCTTCCACGGGGGTGTCTTTGGCTCGCGCATCGCGGCAGCTTACCGCTTCAGGAAGTTCAGCAGCGCCAGATTGAAGCGGTCGGCGTGGCTGGTGTTGCAGCCGTGCGGTGCACCTTCCAGGATCACCACTTCGCTGCCCGCAATCGCCTCATGGGTGCGCTGGCCGGAGCCCTCGAACGGCACGATGGCATCGCTGTCACCGTGCAGGACCAGCGTCGGCACCGTGATCTTCTTCAGGTCATCCCGGAAATCGGTCGTAGCAAACGCCTTCATGCAGCCCAGCGCCGCCGCCTGGTCGGATTGATGGCACAGCGCGATCGCCGCCTGGCGCGTGTCTTCGGTCACCATCAACTGGCCGTTGGCACTGAAGAAGTCGCGGGTGAAGTCATCGAAGAACGCTTCGCGGTCCTTCTCCAGCCCGCTGCGCATTTCATCGGCCTTGGCCTGGGTCAGTGGCCCCTGCGGATTGTCGTCGCTGCGCAGCAGGAACGGCGGCACAGCGGCCGCGAACACCACACTGTGCAGGCGATCCTGGCCGTGGTTCGCCACGTAGCGCGCCACCTCGCCGCCGCCCATCGAGAAACCGACCAGAGTGACGTCGCGCAGGTCATGCTCCTCGATCAGCCCCGCCAGGTCCGCCGCCAGCGTGTCGTAGTCATAACCTTCGGCCGGCTTGTCAGAGCGGCCAAAACCACGCCGGTCGTAGCTGATCACCCGATACTGGGCGTCGCGCAGGATCGCCACCTGCGTCTTCCAAGCATCGGCGGACAGCGGCCAGCCGTGGATCAGGATGACCGGGCGGCCATCGCCACCCGTGTCTTCAACGTGCAGGCGGATGCGGGAAGCAGGCATGGGCGCTCCTGTGGAAGGGAAGGAGTGCAGGCTAATGGCCGTCACCTGTGGCGGCCGTGAGGGAATCCCGGTCGCTCATGACATCCCCTGCACAGGCAACGCCCTCAAGGCTGGAACCGGGCCGCCAATATGGGCATTCATTCCGTGGCAGGGCCGTTTCGTCGGAAGCCGGCTGCAGTGGCCCAAACGCCATGCGAGCCTGCGTGAATCCTCCCTGGAGCCTCGCCATGCTGCTGCCCACCCTGACCCTGCTGGCCGCCGGCCTCGTTGTCGCGCCAGCGCCCGCCGACACCCTGCGCCTGCAGATCCGCCAGGCCGATACCCAGCTCTTCGCTGCGGCCTTCGAGGCCTGCGATGCCGACAAGGCTGCGGCGATGACGACCGACGACATGGAGTTCTTCCATGACAAGGATGGCAAGTCGGCCAGCAGCCGCGAGGACTTCCGCCACAGCGTGGCCAACCTGTGCAGCAGCGCGCGCGAGGGTGGCTGGCAGCTGCGCCGCGAGCTGGTGGAATCTTCGCTGCAGGTGTTTCCGCTGCACGATGAGCGAGCCCTGGAAATCGGCGACCACCGCTTTTACGAGCGCGGCAAGGACGGCGTGGAACGCTGGACCGGCCAGGCCCGCTTCATCCAGGTCTGGCGCCGCGTGGACGGGCACTGGCTGGCCGAACGGGTGATCAGCTACGACCATCGGCCGGCGGACTGACCTTTCCGGCGCCCTTCACCAGCCGGATCTATACTGGCGGGGTTCACCCCGCCCCACCGCTACCGTTCGATCGCCATGGCAGAGATCACCCCCAACCACCCCGACTACGGCCTCAACCAGCAGATCCGTCAGGGCGTGGCCGCACTGGACGCCCAGCATGGCCGTGCGTTCGACCAGACCAGCGAACGCCTGACCGCCAGCCTGACCGTGCTCGCCCGCGAACAGGGCCTGCAGCAGGTCGACCACGTGCTGGTCAGCAACGCCACGGCCCAGCACCCGGCCGGGCACAACATCTTCGTGGTGCAGGGCGACCCGGCCAACCCGGCGCACCTGCGCGCGATGATGCCGACCGCGGTGGCGGCGCAGACGCCGGTGGAGCAGTCGATGCAGAAGTTGGGGTTGGCCCCGCAGCAGCAGGCCGTGGGGTTAGTGCCCGAACAGCAGGCCCGTGAGCAGGAGCAGCAGCAGAACCCGGCACACCGTCTGGGCTGAGCCGCCTCCAGTGTTACTGGCGGCCCAGCGCGAGTACGTCGGCTCGCCGTGGCGCTTGCTGCGCTAGGCCATGCGCGGCCCGGACTGCTCCTGCACCTGGCGCTGCTGCAACGCGTCCTGCGTGCGCACCTGCGCAGACTGCGACAACTGCTCGGCGCGCTCGAACGATGTTTCCGCCGGCGTCTGCGCGGCCACCGCCGTAGGCATGCCGGCGCGCAGCTGTGCCGGGTCGTTGCGCTCGCCCTGCACGATGAAGATGTTCTGCGCAGCGTCGGCCTGCGCAGTACGATCGCTCAACAGCACGTGGTCGACCCGGGTCAGTCCGTTTGACTTGGCCAGGGCGTACAGGCTGGCGCTGATGTTCTCGCTGGTGGCATCGAAGCTGCGGCCCCGCTCTGCATCAAGCCGGGCCACGCCCTGGTGGATCTGCGAGAGCAGCGGGTCGTTACCGTGCCGGGCCAGACGATCACCGCTTCGTTCGCCCATGCCCTCAGCGTCACTCAGCATGTGTTGCTTGAAACTACGCTCCGGCATGGGATTGGTTTTCCTCTGATTGAGCTCGCTGTCCGGAAACGGCGGATCAATGCTGTCCACGCCATGGATGTTGCGCAGCGGTCGGAATCCATCCTTGCCTGCCCCCTTGATGTCCAGGGGAATGCGGACATCCGGAAGAAGCTGCCCAGCAGGACCTCCCAGCGCGTTCACGTCGATACTTCTTTTCCGCTCGATGCCTGCGTGGTTCAAGGCTTCCCAGGTGAAGTCCACGCAGTTGTGGCGTACGTCCTGATAGTGCTTGCTGAAGCCGAACTTCTCCGGGTCCGATCCGAACTGCTGGAGCTTCCTGTACTGGTCTTCGCTGATCTCGAGCGTGCGGGTATAGCGCGGGTCCTTATAGACCGTTGCGTCGTCCTCCATGATGGTGCCAGGACCATTCACGCTTCCGTGCTCCTTGGGAGCAAATCCATAGCTCTTCGCAGGCACGCCGGGTGCATGCAGGACGTAGAACATGTGGCCGGGGGCGGACGTCTGCGGAATGCCCTCCGCGTCGACGGCCTGCTTGTGCGTCCTGGGGTCGATCAGCGGCGTGCCAGGTGCAGCGATAACGATCTCTACGGTGTAGCGTGGCTTGTCCATAAGTTGATTCCTTCGTTCCTTCCGGTGGTGAGGTCGTTTACTTGCCTGGCAGTCGGGCGGCGTGTACCCGCAACTGAGCCGAGTAATGCTGCAATTCCGGCGTGGCCTGTACCGTGCGAACCCGAACGCGATAGCGGGTATCAGGCTCCACTGGCAGAGCAACCAGGCTCAGCGTGTACTGGCCGTCACTGCCCATGTGCGGCGACGTATACCGCCATTCGCTGGACGCATGCCATTCCGGAAGCGGCTCTCCCGCGTTGAGTGCCCCCGCCTGGTAGCTGTCGTAGGTGGGAACATCTTTCCAGGCATCAGCGCCCCATTGCTGCAGGGTTACCTCGAACGGGATCCTCATTGTGCCCACGTCAGGCTCGTCGGGCTTGGGCGTCTCTTGGCGCTGCAATTCCAGCTCCACGGCGTAGGTGCGATGTGGGATGTAATTTCGCGCATTCATCTCGAACTCGAAACTCACCCCTTGACCTGGCTGATCCACGGCGATCGGCTGGGCCAGGTCCAGTGGCTCGGGTGGGACAGGATCACGGGCGGAGCAGGCGCCCAGCCCAGCGCTCAACATGATCAACAGGCCGGCGCGCAACCAGCGGTGATTACCCAGCATGATTCAGATCCTTTGGCTCCCTGCCCTAGGGTTCAACCCTAGCGGGTTGGCGCTCGGCACTGCAACCCGGCAAAGAAAAAGGCAGGGTCGGCACCCTGCCTTCTTCATGCGGCACGCTGCCGGGCGAGCCCGGCGTCAGCGCCTTACAGCTGGATGCGCGCCACGCTCTCGTCAGCGCCCTTGTCATCCTTCTCGCCGTTCTTGATGCTCACGAACAACACGTTGTTCTTCGCATCCAGCGCCAGGCTGTTCGGGTGGGTCGGCACCGTGTAGGTCGCCACCTTCTGGTAGCTGTCACTGTTGTAGGCCGTCACCGTGCCCGCCTCGCGGTTGGTCACGTACAGGCGCTTGCGCGGTGCATCCAGCAGGATACCCAGCGGGCCGGCATCGGTCGGGATGCTGGCCAGTTCCTTGCCGGTGCTGCGGTCGAGCACCAGCACGCGCTGGCCCGGATGCTTGCTGACCAGGCCGCTGCTCTTGGCCTGGTAGCCACGCAGGAATTCCGAGCCCTGGTCGGTCACGAACAGCCGCTTGCCGGCGGGGTCCAGCGCGATGTTCATCGGCTGCTCGGCGGCGATCCTGTGCTGCGCCACCACCGTGTTCGAATCGGTGCCCACCACCACCAGCTCGGCCAGCAGGTTGCTGGTGTAGACGCGCTTGTTGGCCGCATCCAGCGCCAAGCCCGGTGCCTTGGCATTGCCCAGGCCGTCGATGGTGTTGATCACCTTCAGCGTGTTCGTATCGATCACGAACAGCACGCTGCTCACGTCCGGCTGGCTGCTGTGGCCGGTCACGTACAGGCGGTTGGCCGCGCTGTCGACCACCAGCTCGCGCAGGTCATGGGTGTAGGCGGCCTTGCCGTCCTTGCCGGCCTTTTTCTCCATCAGCTGGATGGTGCCGACGGCCTTGTTCTGCGCGGTGTCGACCACGGTCACCGACAGGTCCACGGTGTTGCCCACGTACAGGCGGTTGTGAGCGTCATCCAGCACCACGCCGAACGCCTTGCGCTCCAGCGGGATGCGGGTTTCCACGGCCAGCGTGGCCGGGTTCAGGCGCAGCACCTGGGCCGGGCCGGCGTCATCACCGAAGCCGCCGGACGAGGCCACGAACACGGCGTTCTGCTTCGGGCTGTAGGCCAGCTCGTACAGGCCCTTGGCCACGGCCTTGCGCTGCACAGCGGCGGTGGCGCTGGCGGCGGGTGCGTTGTCGGCGAATGCAGAAGGCGTGCCGAGGCTGAGCGATACAGCAAGGGCCAGGGCGGCCGAACGGAAGAGAGGAGTACTGAACATGCGAGCGTCCTTGAATGGGCACGGGAAGGTGTCCTGGCTCGCTGGGCCGTACTGCGACGGCCCGACCTGCATCTGTCTGCGCGGGTGGGCTGGCTGGGGTTGCGGGGGAATGGTAGCAGGTGGGGGGCGTGGCGTGCGCCGGCGCGGGCATGGCCGACGCTCGACCTCGATGCTGCGCCCGCCGCTATGCCAACCGTGGGCCGTGGCTCTGCTGAAGCTGCTGCTCCTCCTGCAGGCGCTGCGCGTCTCGCTGCGGCTCATTCAGCTGCAACTGCGCGACCCGATCGAACGAGGCCTCCACCGGTGCCTGCGCAGCAACCTCCGCCGGCATGCTGGCGCGCTGGTGTGCCGGGTCACTGCGGTCCCCCTGCACGATGAACAGCTTCGGTGCGGTATCACCGCGCTGCTCGCCCAGCACCACCTCGTCCACGCGCGAGAACTGCTGCTCCTTCGACAGCGCGAGCAGGCTGGCACTGACATTGCCGTTGCGCGCCCCGAAAGCGCCGAGGTCGGCCACCTGCTGGTGGATCTGGTTGAGGCGGGCATGATCGTCATGCGCCGGGTCTGCGGGCGTGCCGCTTGCCGCGAGGGTGCTGTTGCCGCGCCACTGCTCGCCGTTCTCGGTGAACATCCACTCGCGGAAGGTCTGCTTCGGCATCGGGTTCCACTGCACCCTGTCCAGTTCGCTGCCCTTCACCTGCTGCGGAATGGCGTTGACCGCGCGGATGTTGTCCAGGACCCTGGTAGCGCCCTCGTAGTTGCTGATCTCCCCGGCCAGCCCGACCGGGCGCAGGCCTGCGTGGTTCAGGGCACCCCATGCGAAATCGGTGCACGCGTTGGAGAAGAAGTCGTACTCCATGTCGAAGCCGTGCTTCTTCGGGTTCGCCGAAAACTCGAGGATGCGGTCGTACTGCTCCTTGCTGATCTCAATCGTGCGCTCGAAGCGGGGTTTGTCGTAGACCCGCAGATCCGTGTCATCGACTTTTCCCAGCGAGGGATTCGCACGGTCGTTCCCCATCGTGAATCCCCTGCTCACGGGTACCGGGTCATTTGATCGCGCCAGCGAAAGAAACATGTGCCCGGCAAATGACGGATCCAACAATCTCTTCTGGCCCGCGTCGCCCACATCGACTCTCGGCGTGCCCGGTGCGGCGAGATGAATCGTGACCGTATAGCGCTCTGCTTCCTTGCTCATGTCTTACTTCCCTAGCGATTGATATCCAACAATAAGTTCAGCTTGGAGCCCTTCCAGCTGCGGGCGGTCCTCCATCAGGTCGACTGTCAACCGATACCGGCCCGGCTCCAGCCAACCGACCTGCGCGAACTGAAGCACCTGATACAGCATCTCATCCGAGTGCAAACCGGCCTCGATCAGTGTGTTGTCATCCAAGCTTGTATCAGCCAGATATCGCACAACCTCATCTTCTGGAATTCTCTGTGAGTCGCGCCCGTCAGGAGTGCTCTGCCATAGCTGTACAGGACCAAGTGCGCCGCCATCAATCCGCTCCAGGCGCAATCGCGTGGGTGGCTTTCCCAGCCTGATCTTCTCCCACGCGTCCAGCAACGAGCGCCCATCGGTATCCTGCAGCCGCAACCCGATGTTCAGGATCGGAATGGCCGGCTTCTGGGGCGCCGGCAAATCAAACGTGACCTCGGCAATCCGACCGGCCTTCTGCAACTGCACGACCCGCGTGAGCGGCACAACCGTGCGGGCCTCGGCCTGTGCGCGCGTCAGCAGGGACGGCGCAACCTCAGGCGCTGGTGACGCACGGCATGCCGCCAGCGCGCCCAGCACCGCCAGTACCATCAGCCCCCGCCGCAGTGGCCGCGTCATTGCTCCTTCAACCGCAGCGAATCGGCCACATCGGTCTTGGCCGCCACCTCGGTGGCGATGCTGGCGCGGCGGTGCCCCGGGTCGTTGCGGTCGCCCTGCACGATGAAGATGCTCTCGGCGGCATGGCTGTTCTGGGTCGGCCGGCTGAGCAGCACGTGGTCCACGCGCGAGAGGTTGTTCTGCTTGGCCAGCACCAGCAGGCTGGCGCTGATGCGCTGGCTGGCCGCATCGAACGGGCGGCCGTGCGCCGCGTCCAGCTCGGCCACTTTCTGGATCAGCTGCGAGAACAGGCGATGGTCGGGATGCGAAGGGTCCAGCAGCGTGCCGGCCACTTCAATCGGCGTCGGCGGCGGTTCATCGCTGGCACGGTCGCCCTGGCGATGATGCTCGGCCTCGCGCTCGGGCATCGCATGATGGGTTTCGGCATTCAGGTCGCTGCCCGGGAACGGCGCGGCGATGCACTGGATCTCCGGCAGGTTGAACAGCACCGCGAACTCGCCCAGATTGCTGCCGCCATCCAGCGTCGCCGGCAGCGGATGCAGGCCAGCGTAGTGCAGCGCCGCCCAGACGAAATCGCTGCAGCGGTTGATGGTGGCCGGGCGATCCACATCGAACTCGAACTCGGCCGGCTCCTCGGCGAAATCACGCAGGCAGCCGTAGTGCTCCTCGGTGATTTCCAGGGTGCGGCTGTAGTACGGGTCCAGATGCTCGTCGGCATCGTCGTGGCGCACCTGTGCGTACTGAACGCCGGTGCGGGTTTCGCCCGGCGCCTGGCGCGGCGGCGCGAAACCGTAGCTGTGAGCCTCGTCGCCCGCAGCGACCTGCAGGTACATGTGGCCGCGCGGCGAGATGCCCCCACTTTTCAGCGGGGTGCCGGGCGCGGCCAGATAAAGGGTTACGGTGTAGCGTGTTGCCTGCTCCATGCCTGTTCAGCCTTGATGGGTGCTGCGGTCCTGGGCGGATGATGGCATAGGTGGGATGGGGGGCAGGTGGAGGTGAAAGCAGTTTCGAGGCCGAGGCGCTCGAAACTGTGATCTGCCGTGCAGTCGCTGGAAGTCAGCCCATCTGCAGCGGCGCCCGGGTTTGTTCCATGGCCAGCTCCTGCGGCGCCAACGAGGCGCGCTCCTGCTGGGCTTTCGAAATCTGCTCGACCTTGGCAAAGGACTGCTCCACTGGCGTTCGCGCGGCCTCCTCCGCCGCCATCGACGCCCGCACGTGGGCCGGATCGTTGAGCTCCCCCTGCACAACGAACAGTCGCTGCGCCGAACCATCGCTTGGCGCATTGCCCAATACCACATGATCAACGCGCTCCAGCCCGCTCTCCTTGGCCGTGGCCAACAACCCCACTGAGATCCTCTCGCTGGTCGCATCGTAGGAACGGCCATGCCCCTCATCGATGCCCGCCACGCCCTTGCGGATGGAATCAAGCATATCCCGATCGCCCCGCGGCAGTTGCTCATCGCTGATGATTCGCTGGAACAGCGTTCTCTCCGGCATTTTGTTGTAGTGCTCGGTATTCAACGCGCTGTCCGGAAAAGGCGCGCGGATACTACGGATGTACTCGATGTTGGTGAGAGGCTTGAGGCCGCCTTGGAAATCCTTGTCCTGCATGAAAAGCGCATTGGTGCGATGAAGTCCCGCGTGGTTCAACGCACCCCAAGTGAAATCAATACAACTATTGTTGAGCCCGTGATACTCCGTATTGAACCCGTGCTTGCCCGGCGCATCACCAAATTCTTTGAGCTTTTCGTACTGATCTTTCGAGATTTCGAGCGTTCGCTGGTAAAAGGGATTCTGGTAATCACCCGCGTCGGAGTCATAAACCTTGCCGGGACCGGTCGTTGCCCCGTGCTCCTTCGGCGCAAAGCCATAGCTGATGCTCTCACGGCCATCGTCCACCGTGTAGTAGACGTGACCCGCGGCAGACGTTCCGCCCCCCAACATCGGGGTTCCTGGCGCCGCAACGTAGATTGTCACGCGATATCGTTCGTCCATGAAGCGCTCCTATTTTGACTTGTGCTTGTAGGCGACCAGCAATTCTGCCGGGATTGGCGCAAGGCGCACTGAGGGGTCAAGTAACTCCACACTCAGGCGATACCGGCCTGGAGAGAGATTCTGGCCCCAAGCCATCGCCAACTGCTTGTAGTGCCCTTGCGGACTGGACAGCCCCGCCGCCTCAAGTGAAGTGTCGTCCACGTCATCGAGCCACACCGTTGAAACTTGCCCATCAGCGCTGATCGGCACAAGAGTGGCGGCCGTTCCTGGCTGCTGCTCGACACGCACGAGTGGAGCATCTGCCTCACCCATTTCCCCGAGCCGAGTGAGGTGCACGCGTGCAGGCAGGCCAGCGCGTCGAATCATCAAGGCGCGCTCGAGCGCTGCTGCGCCATCCTCCCCACTTACGCGGACGGCAACCAGGAGTGTTGGCGCGGCGTTTCTACCGGGCGGCTCAAGATTGAACTCTACAACCATGGGCTCGGCCATTGACGTCAACGTAAGCGGCCTGACAAGCGGCACAATGTTCTGCGCAGCACCGGAAGAAGGCTCAGATCGCGGCGGAGCTGTCTGAGCCTGGCAAGCGCTTAGCAGTAGTAAGGCCAAGCATGCGCTTGCCCCCAGCATCCGTCGTCCCAGTCGCAGCATCGTCCGTCCTCGCTTCAACTTTGATTGATAGGTGTTTTCTCACCAGACCTTCTTATACACGCAGGCCTGGAAGCAATCCATGACGACTGCCACCACAGAACGGGAGAGCTGCAAATGCGACAGCGGCTGATCAGTCGCCGTGGGCTGCAGAGCACGAGGCATTGACGACCCAATGCGGGCTTGTCCCAGCGCAGCCTATGAAACACCCAATCGTTGAGGCTGTTGACTGTACATAGCCCTATTTCACGTTGTAGTTGGCGACGAGAAGCTCGAAGTTGAGATGCGCAACGTCTGGGTTTCCCTGAAGGTTGGTCACCTTCAGCCGGTACTTACCAGCCGTCAGATCCCCGGAATCAGCACGGGCCACCTCGTACTCCCTGTAGGCCAGGGACATGTCGTACTTTCCTGCATTGACAAGACTGTTCGAATCCGCGCCGACGGCGCTCCTGTACTCGTACACATCGCCCTTGGACGGTTGATAGCGGCTGCCCTGCCAGACAGCAGGCAGATCGCGATTCAATACCTGTAGTGCTATGGGCGTTTCGGTGTCCCCATCCAACTTCCATAGCTGCACCTTCAGGGGAATCCGGGCGTCTTCAAGGAAGTCGACATCGCCCGGTTTCATGTCCGGGCGCTTGGCTGGTCCACCGGTACGGAATCCAATCAGGAACGAGCGAGGTTTGGGATCCTTCTCCCAAGGCGGCGGCAGTTCAAAACGCGCCTCTACCGTCGCACCTGCATGGACCAGGTCCATCGGTTTGGCGACGGGGAAACCATCGCCATACATCCGGGGTGTCTGCGTACCACAGCCGCCCATAAGCAGGGGCAGCAGTACCATCCATGGCCTCAGTAGGTGTCGCATCCGTTCCTCACATTCGGGCACTCACGTGTCGGCAGTTTATACACCGCGCCGGCCGGCAGGATCTGAACTGGCTTCACATAGCCGGAGGCGGGATGGGGATTCCTGCCGATGAACATTGCATGGGCCAGTTCTTGTGTTAGCAGGCACGCGATGATGCAGGCACTATTCCCGCACTCTGGAGGATGACCATGACCAGGATCGACACCGCATGGCTGGAAGCGTTCGACAAGGAGCCTCTCCACCTGTTCGCCATCGACCACCGCGATGCTGGCATGGATGAGTACCTGCTGGGCTGCTACGCAGACCTTCCGCCGCGCGAGGCGGCGCTGGCGTTCGGCAGCGACTACGACCTGGAGCGCGACGATGCGCTGTGGCCACGGCCGGGTATGGCGCTGCAACGTTAAGCTGTGTCGCAATCGGCCAACTTCGGATCTCAGCCATGCGGGCGGATTGTCGCTTTTGAGACCCCGATCCTCTGCAAACCGTGCTTTTCAATGCGCATGCGGGCGGTAACTTAACACCAGCCGGAACCACTGCACCGCAAGGGTTCTGCCACGCGCGCGCCATGCAACAATGCCGTAAGCGTCAGCATTTGCGGCCGTTGCGGCCTACGGTTTCTTGGCATCTCGCAACCATGCGAGTACACCTTGGTGTGCCACCGGAAAAGGGTGGCGCGGGACTCGAAAACCCGTGTTTATGCCAGCTGTATGCGCTTGCCAGCCGGCGCCACCGTTTGTGTGGCGCCGGCTGGCAATCCGTTCGTGTTCCATGGCGGGCGGTGCGTGGGGGTCTTCGGACCCGCCGGTCTGGCATTTACCGGTTTTCGAGCCCGCACCGTCCGCCACCTTTATTGGTGGCGCTGCTATCTGTCCTGTACGGAGCATTGCCATGAACACATCGGACTTCCGTTCCCTGCACGCGCAGTACGATCCGGACAACGCCGAACCCGAGCGCGAACCGTCCGTCGATCCCAACGCCTTCGTCGCCACGCTGCACCGCATCGGAACTGGTGCAGCTGCGAATAGCCAGCCTTGGCCGGAACGGCATCAACTGCCCGGGCGGTGTCTTCAGCTGGCGGATGCGGATTGCGCGCTGGCGGGGCTGCGCGTGGTGGCGGAGCTGATGCTGGCTGCGGAGCGGACTCGGCAGAACGGTGCGCCCGAGGAATACCTCGGGGATCGAGTGATGGAAGGGTTGAAGATGGCGTGTGTGGCGTTGACTGCGCAGGTTGCTGAGCGGCTGCACGTGCGGGAGTAGCCCAGTTGGACCTGGCCGTCCGTCGCGCGGCTGCCGGCCATCCGCGTGCCATCGACTGACCGTTCGCCCTCCAGTCCATCCCCTGTTTGCAGAGCGTCGAATGAAGCTTCTGATCTATGGCGCTGTGCTGCTGGCGGCGCTGTCTGCGGCGATCGCGAGCCGGCATGTACCCAAGGCCGACCTGGAACTGCTGACGTTTCGGAAGGTGTCCGACGCTGAATTTGCTGTAATGCGCGAGGAAGCCGTTCGACCTGTGCGCGAGAGCATGGTGCAGGACGCGCGATACGCGGGAGAGAGATACTTCGAGGTCAGTTGCGACGGCAAGCCCGTGATGCTGGTGGACAACTCGTTGGAGCAGCTTTTGATTGTGCTGTATGCGGGCAGGAAGATTGATGTTCCCTGCGTTCTGCCACTGCTCTCGCATTGGTGCATGCGGCTTCTGCCGGAGTAGTCTCTCAGTGCAATCTCTCAGTGCAATTGATGCCTACGAATCAGATCATTCGGCTCCTCACAGGCCCCATCTACGACATGCGGCGTTCTTGCGTCGTAGCAGGTGACGGTTTTGCCTATCGGGCGTTACTGAAGCTAATTTCTCCTTCCGCCCCACTGAGTAGTTGAGCTTTGGAACGGCAGCGACCGTCGGCAGAAGTTCACTTTAGCATGTCCCGCAAAGCATCCCCGCATCGGGGATACCTGCAGCCGGTGATTCTTGTCTACTTACGCAGCAACACGGTCCGATGATAATTCAGGTACTGGACCTGCGCTGCCGAGAACGGAACGGGCGAGGTCTTCTGAGACACTTCCCACTGCAACCGTACTGCCTCCGGCAGCGCCTTGCTCAGAATCAGACCACCGTCATCCTCAAAAGAGATGTACCCCCGGTCGAACAACCGGTCGATATGGGGCGCCAGCAGCAGCCCATTACTTCCATCTAGGCGCTCGCGATTATCGCTCTTCGCCCATGGCTTGATGTGGCTAGCGATCAGAAAATCAGCATCGCTTGTACCCGTAACGCGGCAAGCTTTTTCAATAGCGCTCACGTTCTTTCGGTAGATGCCCTGACCCTTTCTTGCCTTGGTGAGCTGGGACTTCTCGGTCTCGCTAATGCGCATGTCCTCCGCGAGCTCCTTGACCGGGCCTTCGTCTCGCCACTCGTCCAAATCTTCCTGATCGACATTGAGAAGCGCTAGTAGTTCGGCAGCCATCGCGTCGGGCACGGGGAAAAGGTAAGCCTGATTGGCCTTGCCGTCGGCCCTTAGCGGTGAGTACTTCCCGGGAAGGTATGGCCCAATCCGGTCCATGTGGTCGCTCACCTTCAGTGGCTCATCCACTAGGCGATAGTCGACCGGGACGGCCCAACCATCGTTACCCCAATTGTTGTCCGTCGCTTTGAAGTTCTCGGGGCGATCCTTCGCATAATGCGCGCCGTTGACAATAGCGATGGCCTGGATGCGGGTATTGGCAAAAGCAAAGACCACATCACCTGGCTGTACTTGAGTCATGTGCTCATAGAAGGGATTCGCATCGCCCTTCACATTGGTCTTCGGGGACCACAGGTAACCCGCCTTAACAGCTCTATCAAACGTTTGCTTCTGGTTCACCCACCAGTATGCCATGCTTACTTCCCCTGTCTCACCTGGTTCATGTGGCCATTGGCCTCCGAGACGGGATGTTACCTATCTATGTCGCAATCAGCACGCTTTGCGGGACTTGAAATGAGGCTGAGCTTGACCTGCCTTCTTCCTAGCGTTTCCTTGCGAGGAAAAAGTCCTTACAACCGCATCCCAATCTTGCTTTCATTCGCGCCCTGTTCCGCTCTAGGCCATTCTTGACGCTCACGATCAACAAGGCGTTCTTCGCAATCAATTCTAGACTGCTCAGCAGGATCGCCATTTTGCAAGTCGCGTCCTCATGCGGTAGCTGCCACTGTTGCACGCCGCCACCGTCGGCGCTTCGCGCCCGGCAGTTGGACTGTTGCTGCACGGCCATGGTGGTACTGAAGCTGACGTCAAAAATGCACGCAGGCCCTCCTCCACACAACGCAATAGATGAAAGACAAAGTGACCTGCATCATTTCGTCTCTATGGAAACCTTTACTGCATACAGATTTAATCTCTCTCGAATAGCATGGCAATATTCATTACGCTCGAGCGCCAATTTAATGCAGAACTGTCCCACAATCATGCCAGGTCCGCCATGAATTCTTTTAGACTCTCGGGGAATGGAGTTAGCGATCCAATTACCGATAGAAAATTGTTCATTGAGATTGAATCAGAGGGTTTGGCCCTATCACAGCCGCTACTCTTAGCCGCCGCCTTATTTGAAAGGATGGAAGTCATCAGCTGAAGAAATTTTACGAAGTACCAGACTTCATATTTTCCGCGAACATATCCCTTTGGGTCACCAGAAAGCGCCTTGCTCGCAGCTTTACGTATCCGGCCCGGAGCACAATTTGAATTCTGCATATTCACAGACCTAAGAAAGTATGAAAGCCCATCACCTTTCCACTTCACTGTAGCCGACAATGCATCGAGCACGAACACTTCAGACAAATCTGCGTTGTTCAGATTCAACTTAACCGAGTTATCACCCAAATACCCGCGACCGATGAGAACACATGACATGAGGACTTTCGACCTCTTGCAAAATTGCCTGTGCGACCGTTCAAACCTCTCTAGCCACTCCGGGTAGCGCTTATCCGTTATACGGAGCCTAAGCCTTTCAACCCAATAGCGCCTAAACACGCTACTGCAAACAACAAAATTTTCAAAAGAGTAAAAATCTGTTTGATAAATTGATTCAAGCTCGGGTTGCTTGCCACCAACGATATCCGAATGATCCTTATCAATAAAGAATCTGGCCCTACCTTGGCTTCGACCATCTCGCGCAGCTAATTCGGCAGCCTTTAGCACCTCATCGCGCCCAAGGCATACGAATTCGTAATACTCCGCAGAAGGAACTGTAGTCAAAACATAGGGCACATAGAATGCAGGATCGTCTTCTCCCTCAAAAAATAGAAAAAGCGAGCTAGAGCCTGAAATATCAAGAAGGAGCACATACTCGTGGAACGCCGCATGCCCAGACGCAGCTTCATCCTTTAACTGCTGAACGTAATCCATAGTCTCACCCTGCCTTACCGTATCGAGTAATGCAGCGCGAAAGATCGATGGCATACCCGTCCAACTTATTGGAATAGATAAATGGAGAGTGGGTAACTGCAACCAAAAGACGGCAGCGCTCTGTGGCCACCACATCTGGCAAAAGCCTTTTCTGCCAGGGAACCGACAGCGACAACTCTGGCTCGTCAATAATTACTATCTGAGATTCATTCCTTGAAAGAATTAGATGCGAGAATAATGAAGCAATTTGCTTCTCTCCAGAGGAGAGCATTTTCCAAGTAAGCGCGCCACCATCCCCGCCAACGATAGATGACGAGAAACTAACATCGTCGTATATCATGCGCTTGCCAACCAAGTATCTATTGCATGTATCCATCAGCGCCCTGATATTTTGCTCCACCCTATCCAGGCCAACGTAAATATTCAAAAGCCGGTGGAAGAAATAGGCAAGATATTTATCTCGAGCAGTGTATCCAGAGCGCCCCTCCCTCATCTTGGCGATAGAAATACGGACTTCGACCTTATCGTTCTCACTTAGAGTATTTTCCTCTACTCTTCCAAGAACGTATTCAACCATACCATCGTCAACACCATGGAAGAACTCTGACCGCACCTCATCTGCTCTATTCGAAATAATATCCTTCAAGTATGTCGCCGTGAGATTCGTCATTTGACTCCGAGCGGTCTCACGAATCTCCTCCAACCCTTCTCGAATTTTTGATTCAACATCCTGCATTCCAAACTGGACGAGTTCGATATAGCCCCTGCCACTGTTCGAATTCACCTGATCCGACCGCACATGAAACTTCTTTAGATCGGACTCATCAAGCGCTGGGAATATGGATTTGATGTCCTGCTCAATCCTTCGATATGTAGGAAGATAGAGAACTTGGTAGTCACCGAACCCCTGCATCCTGTGAAGAAATTCGGCCATATTCTGCGAATCCTGGGCAGCTCCTCCAAAAAGATCTCTAGCACCCTCAAATTCGGTAATTAGCTTTCTAACATAAGGAACAGGTATATCTGTTTCTTTGGAAATAGATTGCACATGGCGATCCAGCGCAGCTCCCGTCGAGAACTGAGCTTGCGCGAAGTTTCTACTATCTATTAATCTTCTAACCATCCGCGCCGGAAGCACAGATTTGGAGGACAGCCTCATAAGGCTATCGTAATGCCTGTCTACCGAATCTATTTTTTGCTGAATATCGGCCCGACCGAGGCGAACATACTCAGAATCTATCTCGACCGCGATTTCATCAAACTCGATATCAAGTAGCCTTTGCCATTGCGATGTAAGAAGGAAGTACAGGCAATTAACCACGGTCGTCTTACCGAGACCATTAACACCGACAAGTATTAGCCTGTTATCCCTAATGGGAATGCTAACATCGAATTTTCCGTGCAAGCCGGTAATCTCGAACTTCGTCAATGCTGCGTCCATCAGGCCCTTACTCCTCACTCCACAGAAATTCATGATACAAAAAAAAAGACGGCCAGTCGGCCGTCTTTTTATATAGGACTATGTCCGGAGATCAAACCCCAACAGGATTAGCCTTCTCCGGATCAATCTTGTACTGCTTGATCGCCCGGGCCACATCCTTCGCGGTCATCTTCCCTTCCTTCGCCAGCGCCGCAATCGCGGCATGCGCGATGTAGTACCGGTCAACCTCAAAGAACCGGCGCAGGTTCGCACGCGTATCCGAGCGGCCGAAACCATCGGTACCCAGCACGGTGTACGACATCGGCACGAACGCACGGATCTGGTCCGCATACGCACGCACGTAGTCGGTGGCGGCAATCGCCGGGCCCTGGCGGCCTTCCAGCAGCTCGGTCACGTAGGCCTTGCGCTGCTCACCTTCCGGATGCAGGCGGTTGGCACGTTCCACGTCGAAACCATCGCGACGCAGTTCGTTGAAGCTCGGGCAGCTCCAGATGTCGGCGGTCACGCCGAAGTCCTTGTCCAGCAGCTCGGCCGCGGCAATGGCTTCGCGCAGGATGGTGCCCGAACCCAGCAGCTGCACGCGCAGCTCGCCCTTCTTCGGCTTGCCGGCGTCGGTCAGCAGGTACATGCCCTTGACGATGCCTTCGGCCGCGCCTTCCGGCATTTCCGGGTGGGTGTAGTTCTCGTTCATCAGGGTGACGTAGTAGTACTCGTCCACCTGGTCTTCCATCATGCGCTTGGTGCCGTGCTGCAGGATCACCGTCACTTCGAAGCCGAAGGTCGGGTCGTAGCTGCGCACGTTCGGGATGCCACCGGCCACCAGATGGCTGAAGCCATCTTCGTGCTGCAGGCCTTCACCGTTCAGCGTGGTGCGGCCGGCGGTGCCACCCAGCAGGAAGCCGCGGGTACGCATGTCCGCCGCCTGCCAGGCGATGTCGCCCACGCGCTGGAAGCCGAACATCGAGTAGTAGATGTAGAACGGCAGCATCGGCACGTTGCTGACCGAGTAGCTGGTACCGGCGGCCATCCACGAGCTGATCGCACCCGGCTCGCTGATGCCCTGCTGCAGCACCTGGCCGCTCTGGTCTTCGCGGTAGAACATCAGCTGGTCGGCATCGACCGGCTTGTACTTCTGGCCGAACGGCGCGTAGATGCCGATCTGGCGGAACAGGCCTTCCATACCAAAGGTACGGGCTTCGTCGGCCACGATCGGCACGATGTGCGGGCCCAGTTCCTTGTCACGCAGGGTGATGTTCAGGCTCTGCACGAAGGCCATGGTGGTGGAGTAGCTGCGCTCGCCGCTGCTCTTCAGCAGGCGCTCGTAGGCTTCCAGCTTCGGCGCCACGAAGGTCTTGTCGGCCTTGCGGCGGCGCTGCGGCAGGTAACCGCCCAGCGCGGCACGGCGTTCCTGCAGGTACTGCACTTCCGGCGAATCCGGGCCCGGGTGGTAGAACGGCACCTGGCCATCGGCCAGCTGCGCGTCGGTCACCGGAATGTTGAAGCGGTCGCGGAAGTGGCGCACCGCTTCGTCGTCCAGCTTCTTGGTCTGGTGGGTCGGGTTCAGTGCCTCACCGGCGCTGCCCATGCCGTAACCCTTCACGGTCTTGGCCAGGATGACGGTCGGCATGCCCTTGGTGTTCACGGCCTGGTGGTAGGCGGCGTACACCTTGTGCGGGTCGTGGCCACCACGGTTCAGGCGCCAGATGTCGTCGTCGGAAAGACCGGCGACCATCGCAGCGGTTTCCGGGTACTTGCCGAAGAAATGCTCGCGGGTATACGCGCCGCCGAAGGCCTTGCAGTTCTGGTACTCGCCGTCGACGGTTTCCATCATCAGCTTCTTCAGGACGCCGTTGGTGTCCTTGGCCAGCAGGGCATCCCAGTAACCGCCCCACAGCAGCTTGATCACGTTCCAGCCGCCGCCACGGAACACGCCTTCCAGTTCCTGGATGATCTTGCCGTTGCCGCGCACCGGACCGTCCAGGCGCTGCAGGTTGCAGTTCACCACGAAGATCAGGTTGTCCAGGCCTTCACGGCCGGCCAGGGCGATGGCACCCAGGGTTTCCGGCTCGTCACTCTCGCCGTCGCCGATGAAGCACCACACCTTGCGGTCGGACTTCTCGATCAGGCCACGGTTTTCCAGGTAGCGCATGAACTGCGCCTGGTAGATGGCGGCCAGCGGGCCCAGGCCCATCGACACGGTCGGGGTCTGCCAGTAGTCCGGCATCAGCCACGGGTGCGGGTACGAGGACAGGCCACCGCCGTCCACTTCCATGCGGAACTTGTCCAGCTGCTCTTCGCTGATGCGGCCTTCCAGGAAGGAACGCGCGTAGATGCCCGGGGCGCTGTGGCCCTGGATGAACAGCAGGTCGCCCGGGTGGTTTTCGCTCGGGGCGCGCCAGAAGTGGTTGAAGCCCACGTCGTACAGGGTGGCGCCGGAGGCGAACGAGGCGATGTGGCCGCCCAGGTCACCCGGCTTGCGGTTGGCGCGCACCACGGTGGCCATCGCGTTCCAGCGGATGATCGAACGGATGCGCCATTCCAGCTCGGCGTTGCCCGGGCTCTTGGCCTCGAACTGCGGTTCGATGGTGTTGACGTATTCGGTGGTGGGAGAGAACGGCAGGTAGGCGCCCGAACGACGGGTCAGTTCCACCATGCCTTCCAGCAGCTGATGCGCGCGCTCGGAGCCCTCGACATCAATAACGGCCTTCAACGACTCGATCCACTCCTGGGTTTCCACAGGATTCGGGTCGTTGTTCAGCACCTCGTTCAACCAGTTCATTAGCGCTCCCATAACCGCACGCACGCGCGCGACTGTTGTATAGATTTCTAGACCGCAAAGTGTAGCGCACCAAGGGCTTTCGTCACTTGGCTACGCAGGCGTATGGATGCAACCGGCCAGTGTCCGCAAGGGGCTTGCCGGGCCCGCTGATGGCCCTGCGGCGGGCCTTGGCGGCGGCGCGGGCTGTCGCTTGCGGGCCGCTGCGCCCATGCGCAGGACGCAGTGTTACTTCTGCCGATGACGGTTGTAGGGCAACTCCGGAACCGCCGTAGGTGGGCGCCGGGCAGCGGTTCTGAACCGGCGACAACATGTCGCACCTGCCTCTGGATCGCTGCCGGCGGCGGGCCCAGGGTGGGTCGCGAGTGATGGGCCCGATGGCCCTGCTCCCTTCCACAGCATCGCCGGGGCGCCTCGCAGGGGGCGCCCCTTTTGCTGTGCGCACGCGGACCGCCGTGGCCCAAATCGCACCTGCTTGTGGCCGGATCGGATGTTGTCGCTTTCGACATATCGATATATCGTTTGCACACTCGTTTACCGATATATCGAAATGAGCCGCCCCCCTTCTCCCAGAGCCCGTTCCACCGATCCGGATGTGCCGCGCCGCAACGGCCAGCCACGTGTGCTGAGCCGCGGCGACCTGCGCCTGCTGGTGCTGGCCCTGATCGGCGAGCAGCCGCGCCATGGCTACGAGCTGATGCAGCTGATCAGCAACCAGTTCATGCAGGCCTATACGCCCAGTGCCGGCACCATGTACCCGCTGCTGGCCAGCTTCGAGCAGGCCGGCTGGATCGAGGCCGAGGAAGTGGATGGCAAGCGGATCTTCCGCATCACCGCTGCCGGCGAGTTCGAGCTGAAGGTGCAGCGCACCCAGGTACGCCTGGCGCAGCGACGTGCCTTCGACCGTGCCCGCGAGATCACCAAGGCCTCGCTGCCGCCGCCGCTGGCCGCGGCCCTGCGCGAGTTCAAGCGGGCGCTGGTGCATCACCACGGCCGCTGGGCCGAGGGCGAGGCGGACGAAGTGGCGGCGCTGCTGACGCGGGCCTCGGCCCTGCTCAACGGTACGGTCGGTAGCGAGCAACCACCGATTTCAACGACCCAGCCAGACTGACGCCAGCCAGGTCTCCCCTACGCCGCGCGCCCCGCGCGACACCTTTACAGGTAACCCCCATGACCGAACACAACAACACGCGCCTACGCCTGGATGTGCGCTTCCGTGAACTGACCGTGCTGCGCACTGAAGAGGTCACCCCGCACATGCGCCGCATCGTGCTGGGTGGCGACGACCTGGCCGGCTTCGATTCGCCCGGCGCCGACGACCATATCAAGCTGTTCTTCCCCAACGCTGCGGGCGAGATGGTGCTGCCGGTGCTGACCGCCGAAGGCCGCAGCTACCCGGACGGCAAGGAGCCCTCGCCCGCCCGCGACTACACCCCGCGCTGGTGGGACCACGAAGCCGGCGAGCTGGCCATCGACTTCGTGCTGCACGACCAGGGCGTGGCCGGGCCATGGGCCGAACGCGCACAGCCGGGCGACGTGCTGGTGATCGGCGGCCCGCGCGGCTCGTTCGTGGTGGCCGACAGCTACGACGCCTACGTGCTGATCGGCGATGAAACCGCACTGCCGGCCATCGCCCGTTGGCTGGACGTGCTGCCGGACAGTGCCGAGGTGCAGGCCTTCATCGAAGTGCGCGACGAGGCCGAGCGCCAGGACCTGCCGCAGTACGAGAACGTGCGCATCCACTGGCTGGAGCGCAACGGCTTCCCAGCGGCCAGCAGTACGCTGCTGGAAGACATGCTGACCGACTTCGAGGCCCCGGACGGTGATGTTTTCTACTGGATCGCCACCGAATCGCGCCGCGCGCGGATGATGCGCAAGTTCATCGAAGGCCACCTGGGCGTGCCGCGCGACTGGATTCGTTCGACCGGCTACTGGAAGGCCCACCCGGACGAAACCGACGGCGATTGATCAAAAGGCGGTGGGTGCGGACCGTTGGTCCGCACGCCCTCCGAAGGGTAGTGCCGGCCGCTGGCCGGCAACCTCATGAACCCTCGACAGGAACCTGCAATTGCCGGCCAGCGGCCGGCACTACCGTCTGCCGCATCCACCCGAACCGCTGCGCAGCCCAGATCTCCAGCGCCACCAGCAGGGCGATGATCAACAACGGCAACAGCAGCCCGAAGTACACGCCCGGCATCATGCCGTTGATCTGCGCCTTCACCAGCCGCAGCACGCCACGGGTGTGCAGCAGCTCATCCACGTGCATGGTCAGCGCCTCGCGCACCACCTTGGGTTCCAGGCCGAGGCTACCGGCCCTGTCCACCAGTGTGTCTTCCACCATGCTGCGCAGCAGGCCCTCGCGCACCCTGCCGATCACCCAGCCGGTGCCGCGTGCCAATGGGCCGTTGCCAAGACGGTCCAGGCCAGGCAGCGGATGCTCGCTGAGGTAGGCCGAGGCGATGGTGTCGGCGACGTCGCCCACCGTGCCCTGGCTGCGCAGTGCCTCGCGCATGCGCGGGTCGTCCAGCGAATCGGTAAAGCCTTCGCTCCAGCCTTCCACCAGGGTCTGCAGGTGCGGCTGGAAATGATCGAGCTGCTTGAACAGCGCGCGGTGCGCACCGGCAGTGAAACCCAGCTGCAGGCCGAAGAAGGCAGTGGCCAGCGGCAGCAGCACCACGTAGCTGGCCAGCAGCCAGTGATGCCAGCGCTTGCGCCGCTGCAACCAACCACGGCGATGCAGCCAGCGCCAGCCGGCGATGCCCAGCACCAGGCCGAGCAGCGTACCGAGCACGCTGCCGCCCACCAGATCGAGCACGCTCAGGCCCGACCAGAATTCGTTCAACCAGTACTGCGCGTCCTGCATGGGTCTTCCTTCCGTGGGTGATACCGCAGCCATTGTAGAACCGAGCCCACGCTCGGCTGCTCTCCGCTCCGCCATCGGAAAACCGTGTGCTGGGCGCGATGAGCCGAGCGTGGGCTCGGCTCTACAGGTATTCCGCCGCCCGGTTCAACGCATCAGCCGGCAAGCAATGCGACAATCGCGCTCCTTTCCTGCAGCAACGAGGCCCACATGGCCAAACTGACCCTGGCCAGCGTGGACGCGCTGCGTACCCGCTTCGCCGATGACGCCGCCTGCGACGCGGCCCTGGCCGCCTTCGCCGATACCGCTGCACTGCGCGCGCCGCTGCGCGAGCTGGTGGAAGCACAGCACCGCTACCTGCAGGCCGAATTCGAAGTGGCGCAGGTGGCCGACGTGCTGCGCCGCGACCAGAAGTACGCGCCGGTGGGTCGGCCTTCGATCAACATCGTGCAGCTGCGCAAGCAGCAGGCGGCCACCAAGCAGGCGGCGCTGATCGCCCGCCAGAGGGTGGCGCAGGCGGCGCAGACGTTCGTGCGGGTGAGCGGGATGACAGTGAAGGCCAAGCGGAGCCCGAGCGAAGCGTGTGGCGTGTGGTTGGGCGCGCTGCGCTGAAGGATCGTGCGGACCAACGGTCCGCACCCACCAGATGCAGGATGGCACCTGCCGGGTAGTGCCGGCCGCTGGCCGGCAACCCCATCGGCATCGGGTGCCTCGCATGCAGAACCCAAAAAGAAGGCCCGCTTTTCAGCGGGCCTTCTGCCTTCTCACGACGAGTGAGCTGGGTGCATCAAGCGGCCGGCTTTTCGCCGGTGGCTTCGGTGGTGATGCGGATCTTCACTTCATCGCTGACGTTCGGGGCGTAGGCGCCGACGCCGAAATCGCTGCGCTTCAGGGTGGTGGTGGCATCGAAGCCAGCCGCCGGAACCTTGGCCATCGGGTGCTCGCCGCCGCCGTTGACGGTGACGTCCAGGGTGACCGGCTTGGTGATGCCCTTGATGGTCAGGTCGCCGGTGACGGTCAGCTTGTTGGTGCCGGCCGCTTCCACCTTGGTGCTCTTGAAGGTGGCATCGGCGAACTTGGCGGCGTCGAAGAAGTCGGCGCTCTTCAGGTGCTCGTCGAACTTGGCGGTGAAGCTGTTCAGGCCGCTCAGCGGCAGCTTCACTTCCACGGTGGACTTGGTCACGTCTTCGGCGTTGTACACCAGGGTGCCTTCGACGTTGCCGAAGTGCGCGCTGGGGTTGGAGAAGCCGAAGTGGCTCCACTGCGCCAGCACGTCGGTGTGGCTCGGGTCCAGCTTGTAGGTGCCCGAGGCGATCTTGATCGCTTCGGCAGCCGGCGCCGCGGCGGCGGCATCAGCCGCCGGGGTGGCAGCCTGCTCGGTGGTGGCCGGGGCGGCGGCATCGGCAGCCGGGGCAGCGGTGTCGGCCGGCTTGGAGCAGGCGGCGATGGCCAGGGTCAGGGCCAGCGGCAGCAGCAGTTTACGGGTGGCGCTCATCTGAGGAACTCTCCGGATCGTAGGGTGGGTACACGGTGCAGCAATGGCCCGCTGCGGAACAGCGGGCCCGAAATCGATACAGCGACTTACGCGATGCGCGCCGCTTCGTCGAACGACAGGCGCGGCAGGCGCGGGAACAGGCCCGCCGGATCACCGTAACCCAGGTTGACCAGGAAATTCGACTTGATGGAGGTGCCGGCGAAGAAGGCTTCGTCGACCTTGGCCGGGTCGAAGCCGGACATCGGGCCGGCATCCAGGCCCAGCGCGCGCGCAGCCAGGATCAGGTAGGCACCCTGCAGGCTGCCGTTGCGGATGGCGGCTTCGTGGCGGCCTTCCTGCGGGCCATCGAACCAGGCCTTGGCATCGGTGTGCGGGAACAGGTACGGCAGCTTCTCGTGGAAGTCCAGGTCGAAACCGATGATGACGGTGACCGGCGCAGCCATGGTCTTGGCCAGGTTGCCTTCGGACAGCGCCGGGGCCAGCTTGTCCTTGGCTTCCTTCGAGGTGACGAAGACGAAGCGGGCCGGCGTGGTGTTGGCCGCGGTCGGGCCCCACTTCACCAGGTCGTACAGTTCCTTCAGCAGGCTCTCGGGGACCGGCTTGTCGAGGAAGGCGTTCTGGGTGCGGGCCGTACGGAACAGCTGGTCAAGGGCAGCGGCGTCGAGCGCGTGGGACATCGGTGGATCTCCAGGGCGGCGAAAGGAAGTCAGTGCCCGCGGGCGGCGCGGGGCGAAACGACGAGCCGCAGTGTAGAGTGTCGCGACTGTTGCAACACCCAGCAGGGCTGAAACGAATTAATGCCAATGGTGAAACGATCGAGCGCGCCATGGACGGTCACTGACGGCCGTGCGGGCAATGTCCGCCAGGCGGTCGCGCTGGCCTCGGCACTGCGCCAGGGCACCCACCGACCGCTGCTCCTGCAACCGCGCGCACCCTGGCGCTGGCTGTCGCCCCGGCGCCTGCCCGGCGATGTGAATGGCTACGGCGAGGCCTTGGCGACGCTGGCGGCTGAGGCGCCGACACTGGCGATCGGCTGTGGTCGCCAGGCGGCCGGTGCCCTGCGCGTGCTGCGTGCACGCGGCAGCCAGGTGGTGCAGATCCTCGACCCGCGCATCGGCGCCCGCCATTGGGACGTGGTGGTGGTGCCCGAACACGACGCCCTGCGCGGCAGCAATGTGCTGACCCTGCTCGGCAGCCTCAACCCGGTGGACGACGACTGGCTGGCCTGGGGCCGCGCCGCGTTCGCCGGCTTCAGCACCCTGCCCGGTCCGCGCACCGCACTGCTGGTGGGCGGGCCGACGCCGCTGGCGCCGTGGGACGAGACGGCGATGGTCGGTGTTTTCCAGGCGCTGGCCGACCAGATCCGCAGCGAAGGCGGCAGCCTGCTGGCGACCACCTCGCGCCGCACGCCGCCGGCGTTGGCCGAGATCCTGCGCGCGAAGTTCGCCGACCTGCCGCACGTGATCTGGGGCGACGGTGGCGACGGTACCAATCCCTATGGTGGCCTGCTCGGCTGGGCCAACCGCGTGGTGGTCTCGCCCGATTCGGTGAACCTGCTCTCTGAAGCCTGCGCCACGCGCATGCCGGTGATGGTGGCGCTGGCCGATACCGCGCAGGGCCGGCTGGCCCGGTTCCAGCAGCAGCTGCGCGAAAGCGGGCGCTTGCAGCCGCACTGGTTGGACTGGCAGTACGACCGCATCGAGCCATTGCGCGAGACCGCTCGGGTGGCGGCGGAAGTGAAGCAGCGCCTGGCCTTGGGGTAGTGCCGGCCGCTGGCCGGCAACGCTGTGCGCATTACCGGACATCCTGCCGATGCCGGCCAGCGGCCGGCACTACCGGGATGCACAGCGATTTCTGAACATTTCAATCTGCCCATACCGTTAGAGTCCGGTGTCCCCCACCGGATCGAATGCCTTCATGCGTACCCTGCTCCTGCTGCCCCTGGCCCTGCTCGCCGCGTGTTCGACCGCGCCCACCGAGCTGGACCCGATCTCCTATCAATGCCAGCAGCAGCTGGATGCGTACCGCGAACAGCCGGCGCTGCGCGATCCGAAGACGGGCGAGCGCCCGCCGCTGCCGATCGCCCCGATCAGCGATGCCTGCGACAGGGAACTCCAGCGCAAGGGCGTGGATCGCCCGCTGCGCTGAGCAGCGTATGATCGGCGCGCGGGCCTGCCCGCCGTTGAAGGTACCGACATGGATCGTTTTTCCCGCCTGCGCCGCGCCGCGCTGCTGATCGCCAGCCTGCTGGCGACCGCACCGGCTTGGGCCGACAGCACCGCCTGCCGCGAGCGCTACCCGAGCGTGGCGTCGCAGGCGGCGATGCTGGACGTGGCCTGGACCACCGCCGAACGCCTGGACGCGCTGCCCGATGTGGACGTGGTGGTGGCCGCGCGCGGTGGCCAGGACCTGAGCCGCTACGGCCTGCGCCACAGCCACCTGGCCTTCCTGCTGCGCGAGGACGACGGCCGCTGGCGCGCGATGCACCTGCTCAACCGCTGCAAGACCGACAGCTCGCAGCTGTACCACGAGGGCCTCGGCAACTTCGTCGGCGAGAGCGGCGGCCATACCGACCTGCGCATCGGCGTGCCGTCGGCCCCCTTGCGTGCAGCGCTGCGCGCGATGCTGGTGCCGCCCTCGATCCAGCCCAAGGCGCTGCACGAAACAAGGTACAACGTGGTCGCCTACCCGTTCGCCACCGACTACCAGAACTCCAACCAGTGGGTGCTGGAAGTGCTGGCGGCGGCGATGGCGCAGACCGAAGGCGCGCCGGCCATCGTCAAGCGCGAACAGGCACAGCAGTGGCTGCGCCAGCAGAAGTACCAGCCCAGCGTGCTGCATATCGGCCTCGGCAAGCGCGTGGGTGCGCGCCTGTTCGTAGCCAACGCCACCACCACCGACCATCCAGCCGGCGAACGCATCTCCGGCAACTATTCGGTGGTGACCGTGGAATCGGTGTTCGACTTCCTGCACCAGCGCAGCCAGCTGCAGCAGGAACTGGTGATCCCCCATGTGCCGGTGGCCGGTGCCACCGCCGCCACGCCCTGAATCCCGCAAGGAGAACGACATGCGTCCGCTGCTTACCTCTGTGTTGTCGACGGTGATCGTCACCGGCCTGGCGTGGTCGACGGCCGCCCACGCCGAACGCCGCATCGTGATCATCCATGACCCGGGCCCGCAGGGACCGAGCCTGGAAATGTCCACGCAGATGGTGGCCTCGGCCCGCGCCGCAGCAGCGAAGGAAGCCCAGGATGCGGCCGATGCCGGCCAGCCGCTGGCCCGCCCGCAGCAGATCAAGCTGCCGCAGATGGAGGTGAGCGCAATCGCCACCACCGTCGATGGCCGCCGCGAAGTGCTGCTGCGTGATGCCAACGATCCGCAGAACACCGCATCGATGCAGTATCCGCGCGGCGTCGGCGACCCGGCCGTGCAGTTCACCGTGGGCCAGACCGTGAACTTCGAGCCGACCGGCGCCGACCAGGGCTGGCAGCTGAAGGACAACCAGGGCCGCCCGCTGGAATACCTGCCCGAGGCCACCGGCCCGCGCGATATCTTCGATACCCGGCGCTGAGCCGCCGTCCCCACGCTGACCAGGAGGTCTCCATGTTCCGCTGCCTGCGCGTTCCCGCTTCTGCCCTGCTGCTCTCCGCGCTGCTGGTGCCCACCGTCCATGCCGGCGCCGCGCCGCAGTTGAACAGCAGCGAGGCCAGCGTGCTGATCACCTCGCTGATCGTGGTCTCGGTGCCGCTCGCTGCATCGGCGGGCCTGTCCGAACTGTCCAAGGCGCCGTTCAAGGCCAGCGAACGCAATGGCAGGGTTGCCCGCACCAAGGCGGTGCCACTGCCGCCGATGGAAGTGAAGAAGGTGGAGATCACGGCGGCCGGCGAGCGCCAGGTGCAGCTGCAGGTGCCCGACAAGGCCGATCAGACCGCCACCCTGCGCTGGCCGGCGCGCGTGCATGAAGACCAGACGGCGGCCTTCGTGGTCGGCCAGCAGGTACATTTCGACCCCACCGAGGCCGGTGCCGGCTGGACCGTGAAGAGCGCACAGGGCCAAGCGCTGGCTTACGTCCCCACCGCCTACGCCGCGGGCGATGTGATGAGCGAAGCGTTGTAAAGCTGAACAAGCGGTTTTGGCTTTGCCGCGGGCCGGGCGGATAATGGGCGATCCCCTTTGTCCCCCTGGCTCGCCATGTCCGTGCGTCCTGCCCCTGTGTTTGCCCCGCTGACCGCCCGCGCCCTGGTGCTGGCGGTATTGGCGATGGGCGCGGTGGTGCTGCTGTCCAACGTGCTGGTGCAGTACCCGATCAATGACTGGCTGACCTGGGGCGCCTTCAGCTATCCGGTCGCGTTCCTGGTCAGCAACCTGATCAACCGCCGCTTCGGCCCGGGCCCGGCGCGCCGCGTGGCGTGGATCGGCTTCGCGGTGGCGGTGCTGTTGTCGATCTGGGTGGCCACCCCGCGCATCGCCGTTGCCTCGTGCTCGGCCTTCATCGTGGCGCAGTTGCTGGACATCACCGTGTTCGACCGCCTGCGCCGCGGCAGCTGGTGGCGCGCACCGATGGTGGCCACGACCTGCAGCGCGACGGTGGATACCACCATTTTCTGGTCGATCGCATTTGCCGGTTCCACCCTGCCGTGGGTGAGCTGGGCCGCCGGCGACCTGGCAGTGAAGCTGGCGATCGGCGTCTGCCTGCTGGCCCCGTTCCGCGCGCTGCTGTGGAAGATGGCGCCGCTGCGCGCCGCCAGCTGAACGCACATGCTCTGGTAGGTGCCGACCGTTGGTCGGCACGCTCCATCAGAGTTCATCACCGCTGACAGATTGTGCCGACCAACGGTCGGCACCTACCAACGGCGTGCCATCGCAGGGCCATTGATCCGGTAGTCGCCAACCTTGGTTGGCGCTTGGCATTCATGCCAACCAAGCTCGGCACCTACCAACAGCGGGCCCTCGCAGGGCCATTGAGCCGGTAGTCGCCAACCTCGGTTGGCGCTTGGCATTCATGCCAACCAAGGTTGGCATCTACCAACGGCAGTCCTCCGCCATCCGGCCCTCAGGCGAACGGCAGCTCTGCCGCTCTGCACGCCGCCGTAATCGCCGCACACGCGTCTTCAATCGCGGGCGTGGTCGGTGCCAGTCGCGGGCGACGGTCCAGTGTGCAGGCCAGGCCCACGTCGAGCAGCGTGGCATGCGCGCCATGCAGTGCTTGCGCAGTGTCTTCCGGCAGGAAACCGGCAACCGCCAGCGCATCGATCAGCGACGGCGTGTCGCGTGGCTGCAGCAACGCCGCATGCTGCGCACTACGCGCCAGCACGCCGGTCTGCAGCAGGAACTCCAGGTCCACCACGCCACCAGCACCCTGTTTCAGGTCCAGCCGCGCGGCATCGCTGCGGTCCAGTTCAGTGCGCATGCGGCCGCGCATCTTCAGCACATCGGCATACAGCGTGGCCGGATCGCGCTCACGACCCAGTGTCTGTGCACGCACCTGTTCGAAATCGGCCAGCAGACTGGCATCACCGGCCACTCCGCGTGCGCGCACCAGGGCCTGGTGTTCCCAGGTCCACGCGCGTTCGCGCTGGTATTCGGTGTAGCTGGCCAACGAAGACACCAGTGAACCCTTGCCACCGTCCGGGCGCAGGCGCACGTCGATGTCGTACAGGCGCCCGGCGGCGGTGACCGCACCAAGCAGCGCCATCACCTTCTGTGCCAGCCGTGCATACCAGCGCCCCGGTTCCAGCGGACGTGCGCCATCGCTGGCCTCCACGCCAGCCGGGTTGTCGTGCAGGAACACCAGGTCCAGGTCGGAACCGAAGCCCAGCTCAAGGCCGCCGAGGCTGCCGTAGCCGATGATCGCGAAACGTCCACCGGGAATCCCGCCGTGCGCGGCGCGCATGTCCGCCTCGGCCATCGCCAGCACGGTGGTGACCACCGCCTGCGCCAGCTCGGCCAGTTGCCGCGTGCTGTCCACCGCACCCTGGCGGCCATCCAGCGTGGCCATCGCCATGCGGAAGCTGAGCGCCAGCCGCGTCTCGTTGAGCCAGCGCAGTGCGGATTCGGGATCTTCCACCGCCAGCACCTGCTGGCACTCGGCCAGCATGCCGGCCGCATCGGGCATCGGCCCGGACACGCGCACGTCCAGCAGTTCGTCCAGCAGCAGCGGGTACGCGGCCAGCCGCTCGGCCAGCAGCGCGCTGCGCGCCAGCACATCAACCAGACGCGCCAACGCGCTCGGTTGTTCGTCCAGCAGCGCGAGATAGCTGGTCCGGCGCAGCACGGCCTGCAACAGGCCGAGCACACGCTTGAGCGCGGCGTCGGGTTGCGGCGAACGCGTGGCCGCATGCAGCAACGCGGGCAGTACGCGATCCAGCCGCGCACGCGCCGCATCGGATAATGACTTCACGCCGGTGCCCTGCGCGAAGTCACGCAATGACTGGTCGGCGCCATTGGCATCGAGGAAACCGGCTTCGGCCAGCAACGGCGCGTTGCTGCCCTCGGGCAGGCTACGCCAGTAATTGGCCAGCGCGTCGGGCGCGGCCTGGCCCTTGCGCGGTGCCAGCAGCGCGGCGAATTCGGTGCTGACCCGCTGCTGCTGTTCGGCCAGCGCCGCGCGCAGCACGTCCCAGTCCGGGTAGCCGAGGCCGACGGCGATGCGCTCGCGGTCCAGTGCATCGCTGGGCAGCACGTGGGTCTGCGCATCGCGCAGCATCTGCAGGCGGTTCTCCAGGCTGCGCAGGAACAGGTAGGCCTCGCGCAGCGCACTGCCGTCCTCGGGCGCGATCTGCCCCGCAGCCACCAGCGCGTCCAGCGCCACCAGCAGGCGGCGCTCGCGCAGCGCAGGTTCGCGGCCACCGCGGATCAGCTGCAGCGCCTGGCACAGGAACTCGATCTCGCGGATGCCACCGGCGCCGCGCTTGATGTCTTCGTGCAGCTCGCGGCGCGCGACTTCGGCGGTGATCGCCGCCTTCATCTCGCGCAGGCCATCGAGCGCAGTGAAATCCAGGTAGCGGCGGTACACGAACGGGCGCAGGGTCTGCAGCCACGCTTCACCGGCCTCGATATCACCGGCGACCGCGCGCGCCTTCAGCCACGCATAGCGCTCCCAGTCGCGGCCTTCGCGCTGGAAGTACTGGTCCATCGCCGCGAACGACAGCGCGACGCGGCCGGCGCTGCCGAACGGGCGCAGGCGCAGGTCGACGCGGTGGCTGAAGCCATCGACGGTGGTTTCGTCCAGCAGCTTGGCCAGGCGCTGGCCGAGGCGTGCGAAATACTCTTCGGCGGCCAGCGCGCGCGCGCCGTCGGATTCGCCGCCGTGCGGATAGGCGTAGACCAGGTCGATATCGGAACTGAAGTTGAGCTCGCCGCCGCCAAGCTTGCCGAGGCCGAACACCACCAGCTGCTGCGCGGCGCCTTCGCCATCGCGGACCACACCGTGGCGCTGGGCGAATTCCTGCTGCAGCGCGTCCAGCGCCAGCCGCAGGCAGTCCTCGGCCAGGGTGGTGGCGCCGGCCAGGGTCTGTGCCACGTCGTCCAGGCCGGTCAGGTCGCGCCAGATCAGCCGCGTCGACATGGCAGTACGCCAGCGCCGGATCTGCGCCGGCCAGTCGCTGGGCTGCAGCGGATCGAGCACCGGTGGCGGGATCGGCGGGCAGCCGGGGGTAGCCAGCTGCGCCAGCAGCGCCGGTTGCCGCACCAGGGTGTCCAGCGCGAAGTCGCTGGCCACCGCCAGTCGGGTCAGCAGCGGCAGCAGTTCGGCAGGAACGGGCTCGGGCAGGACCTGGGCCAGGCGCGCCAGGGCGCGGTCGACAAGGGGCTGCAGCGGGGCGGGCAGGTCAGCGGGGGCGAGGGTCATGGGCGGATTGTATCGACCCGGTCGGGACGCGACGGACCCGGTAGTGCCAGCCGCTGGCCGGCAGATCCCATGATCCTGCCGAAGGTTGCTGCAGTTGCCGGCCAGCGGCCGGCACTACCGATAATGGGAACTGCGCATTCACACTGGGCGACAGGCAATAAAAAAGCCCGCTTGCAGCGAACTGCCAGCGGGCTCTGCTCCCTCCCCCACGTCGGGATGCAGGGCCATCGTGCGGGCTGCGAAAGCACTTTGCACGCTGCACTGCAAAACAGAACCGGTGGGTATGGGTGAGCCCCTGGGGGAAAAGCCATTCCACGAAGGTAGAACCCCCCGTACGGATGAGGATGGCCGATAATCGGGATTCCCCCCAGAAACACTGTCGTCATGTCTGTTGATCGCATCGCCAACGCGCGTCTCCGTGACCGCGTGGTCTCCGCCGAGGCCGCAGCCGCGCTGATCCAGCCCGGTGAAACCGTGGCCATGAGCGGCTTTACCGGCTCCGGGTATCCCAAGGCCGTTCCCGTCGAACTGGCCCGCCGCATCGAAGCGGTGCATGCCCAGGGCAATCCCTTCCAGATCAAGCTGATGACCGGCGCCTCGACCGCGCCGGAACTCGATGGCGCGCTGGCCAAGGCCGATGGCATCGCCATGCGCATGCCGTTCCAGAGCGACCCGGATGCGCGCAACCGCATCAACGAGGGCAAGCTGGATTACATCGACATCCACCTCAGCCACGTTGCCCAGCACGTGTGGTTCGGCTTCTACGGCGAGATCGACACCGCGGTGATCGAGGTCTCGGCCATCCGCGAAGATGGCTCGCTGGTGCCCTCCACCTCGGTCGGCAACAACAAGACCTGGCTGGACCTGGCGAAGAAAGTGATCGTCGAGGTCAACGAATGGCAGCCGGCCGGCGTCGACGGCATGCATGACATCTACTACGGCACCGCGCTGCCGCCGCACCGCAAGCCGATTCCGCTGGTGAACGCCAACGACCGCATCGGCGATACCGCGCTGCGCTGCGACCCGGACAAGATCGTGGCCGTGGTGCGTACCAACGGGCCGGACCGCAACAGCCCGTTCAGCCCGATCGATGCGACCAGCGAACAGATCGCCTCGCACCTGATCGAGTTCCTCAAGCACGAGGTGAAGAAGGGCCGCCTGCCGCCGAACCTGCTGCCGTTGCAGTCGGGCGTGGGCAACATCCCCAACGCCGTGCTGGCTGGCCTGGCCAAGAGCGGTTTCCGCGACCTGGCCGCGTTCACCGAAGTGATCCAGGACGGCATGCTCGACCTGCTGCGCGACGGCGTGCTGAGCTACGCCTCGTGCACCGGCTTCGCGCTGAGCCCGCAGGCGAATGAGACGTTCAAGGAGAACATCGATTTCTACCGCGAGCGCATCATCATGCGCACGCAGGAAATCTCCAACCACCCGGAACTGGTGCGCCGCCTGGGCTGCATCGGCATGAACGGCATGATCGAGGTGGACATCTACGGCAACGTCAATTCGACGCACGTGATGGGCACGCGGATCATGAACGGCATCGGCGGTTCCGGTGACTTTGCCCGCAACGGTTTCCTGTCGGCGTTCCTGAGCCCGTCCACCGCCAAGAACGGCACCATCTCGGCGATCGTGCCGATGGCCAGCCATGTCGACCACACCGAGCACGATGTGTCGGTGATCGTCACCGAACAGGGCCTGGCCGATCTGCGCGGCCTGACCCCGCGCAAGCGCGCGCAGGTGCTGATCGACAACTGCGCGCACCCGGACTTCCGCCCGCAGCTGCAGGATTACTTCGACCGTGCCAGCCGTGAGAGCTACGGCAAGCACACCCCGCACCTGCTGCCGGAAGCGTTGTCGTGGCACCAGCGCTGGCTGGATACCGGAACGATGAAGGGCTGAGGCCCGCGTCTGTAGAGTCGAGCCATGCTCGACTCTCCTTCCCCGTGCAGCCGAGCATGGCTCGGCTCTACAAAGGGGCCGCTCCGCAGAATCCCTGTAGAGCCGAGCCCACGCTCGGCTCCACGGCAAGCGGTTTACCCGCGCAGCGCCGCCAGCGATTCGGCCTGCAGCCGCTCGTAGATCTCGAACTCGTCGTTCACCGCCACGCCCAAGGCCTGCTCGAAGGCTTCGCGGTTGGCATGCGCGGCATAGGCGCGCTGTTCTTCGCCGCCCAGGTTCGACTGGAAGATGCCCGCGGCACTGACCGGCAGGAAATCCTCGTAGACGATCGGGTCAGCCGTGGCCAGGCCGGCGGCCACCAGCACTTCAGCGGGCAGATCGGCCACGCGCTCCGGCGCGGCGCGGCCAGCGTCGGTCAGCTGGTAGCGGTAATACCCCAGGCCTTCCTGGCGCAGGGTGTCATGGTCATCCGGGAAGCTGGCGAACACCGCCTGCAGGCGCTGGCCGTAGTCGCCGCCGGTGCTGCCTTCACCACCGGCGTCGCGGGCCTGCGACAACAGCTGGTCGTACAGCGCGCGGCCCTTCGGGGTCAGCGCCAGGCCGCGTTGTTCGATCTCGCCGAAGCGCGCGGTATGGGTGCCGGCATCGCCACCTTCGGCATCCGGGAAATGCACGGCTTCTTCCAGCGCCTTGAAGCTGGTCTGGCGCAGCAGGATCGGGCAGGCACGGCGCGGCGGGCCTTCGATCACGGCCTTGGCCGCCATGCCATGCTCGATCATTGCCGCCTGTGCAGCGTCGATGTCCAGCGTGCGCGGGGTCAGGTGGTTGATGTGTGGGCCGCGGAAACTGACCACGTCAGCCACCAGGCGGTGCGCGTTGTGCAGTGCGTGGTAGGTCGGCAGATCGACCGTGGCATCGCCGTGCCAGCGGAAGGTTTCCAGCGCCTGCTGGACGAAGCGCTCGGCATCGGCCTGCGACAGGCCACCGTCGCGCTCGGCCTGGTCGATCAGCGCCAGCGCGCCGTCGGTGAAGATGCGACGGCGCGCCAGGATCTTCGCCGACTCGGCACGCAGGGCTTCGTCTTCGATCAGCTCCAGGCGCAGCAGCGAGGTGAACACGCGGAACGGATTCTGCGCCAGCGCCGCGCCGGTCAGCGGGCGGAACGCGGTGGAGTGCACCGGCACGCCGGCCACCGACAGGTCGTAGTAGCCGACCGGGTACATGCCCATCACCGCGAACAGGCGGCGCAGCGTCGCCAGTTCCTGCACGGTACCGACGCGGATCGCGCCATGACGCTCTTCATCCAGCCGCGCACGCTCGTCGTTGCGCTGCAGCTGCGCGGCCAACGCCGGGTCCTGGGCAAGCACCTGCGCGTTGATCCGCTCCACCAGTTCCACCAGCGTGCCGTACAGCGGCACTTCGGTGCGGTACATGCGGGACATGGCCTGCGCGAACAGGCGGCGGATCACATCAGGCGAAACGAAAGAGGCGCTCATCAGTCACTCGATTACGGGAACGGGGAACAGCTCGGACCCGTATTGTCGCCGGAGCGCCCGGCGGCGGCGATACGCAGAGCAACATGACCGGGTAGTGCCGGCCGCTGGCCGGCAACCCCGGATGCCTGGAAAGGCTGCAATTGCCGGCCAGCGGCCGACCCTACCGCTTCAACTGGCGCTTCAGCGCGGCATCCAGAGTGATCGGCCGGTCCCAGTGCTGGTAGCTGGCCACGATGGCATGGCGCACAGCCCGGTAGTGCAGATTGTCCGGCTTGGTGGGCATGCGCTTGACCACCGCCTCCCAGCCCCCCTCCGGGTCCTGGCTGAAGGCACGCACGCTGTCGCGGCAGGTCTGGCCACTGGCCTTGGCCCAGAAGCAGGCGAAATAGATGTCTCCGGCCTGCCAGCCGTGGGTGGTGAACAGCGCGCTGATGTAGCCGCGCGGCACGTCGGCATAGCGCGACACTTCGTCGAGGAAGGCGTCGGGGTAGCGTTCGGCGTAATGGTTGATGTCCTGCAGCTGGGCATCGACCCAGCTGTCGCCGGTGTCCACGTCGTAGGCGCTTGAGCGCTCGGCGGTCTGCTGGGCCAGCACGGTGGCCGGCGCCAGCAACAGGAACAACATCAGCGCGCGCAGTCGGTGGTTCATGCCCCGATTCTGCCGCAGCCGACGGGCCCTGTCAGGCCGCAGCGGCCTTTGCCTCGATCGCCGCCAGTGCGGCCGGCCAGTAGTGGGCGGTATCGGCGGTGACCATGCGCGGCTCGTCGTCGGCCACGCCATGCTGGGTCTCGTGCGCCCAGGTCACTGCGTACGGGGTATGCACGCCCCAGCCACCCAGGGTCACCACCGGCGCGATGTCCGAGCGCAGCGAGTTGCCGACCATCACGAAGCGCTGCATCGGCAGGTCGAATTCGGCCAGCACGCGGGCGTAGGTCTCCGGGTCCTTCTCGGAAACGATCTCGATGCGCGGGAACAGCTCGCCCAGGTTGGCGACCTTGATCTTCGCTTCCTGGTGGAACAGGTCGCCCTTGGTGATCAGCACCACCGGGTAGTGCTCGGCGATGGCCGCCACCGCTTCGCGTACACCATCGATCAGCTCGACCGGGTGGCGCAGGGTGTCGTGGCCGATCTCCAGGATGCGCTGGATGTCCTTGGCCTCGATGCGCTGGCCGGTGATGTCGATGGCCGCTTCGATCATCGACAGGGTCATGCTCTTGACGCCGTAGCCGAAGGTGCCCAGGTGGCGCTGCTGCACTTCCAGCAGGTGGCGGGCGGTCTGGGTGTCATGCACGTCGACATAGCGCGACAGCAGGTCAAGGTAATCCTGCTCGGCCTTGCGGTAGTAGTCCTCGCTCTTCCACAGCGTATCGTCACCGTCAAAACCGACCAGGCCGATGGCGCGCGACGGCGCAGGCGTGGGGGTGTTCATCGCGCAAGGATACAGGGGCCATGGTGACGAAAAAAACCCGGGCGGCCGAAGCCGCCCGGGTTCCCATACGCCCCGACGCAGGACTTACCTGCCCTGTGCACCCTGCGCTGCGCCACCGGCGCCGGCCTGCTGGGCGGCCACGTAGGCCTTGTACTCATCGGCGCTCAGCTCGCCGTCCTTGTTGGTATCGGCCTGGTCGAACACCTGGGCAAGGCCGGCGTTCACCTGCGCCTCGGTCTTGCTGATGGTGCCGTTGCCATCGGTATCGATGCTGGCCCAGGTCTGGCCACCGCCATTGGCCTGTGCCGATGCCGCTGCGGCCGCATTGGTCGCCTGGTCGGCGGCCTGGCCGGCCTGTGCAGCCGCCTGCTGGGCCTGAGCGGCCTCGTTCTGCGCGTGTGCGGCCTGCTGCTTGGCCGACTGGGCCATCGCCGGGATGGCCAGCACGCTGCCAGCGGCGACGATCAGGGCGATCAGGGGCTTGCGGTTGCGAATAGTCATCAGGGGTGTCTCCTACCGATTGGGTGGTGTTGCGCGGCGTGTTGATTCCGCACGGCACCTACCCTGCCACCGCGTTTCTGAATCGATTTTGCGCCGCGACCGGCCCGCACACATGCGATTAACCACTCGCCTCGACGCATGCTTTAGCGCGGTGGTTAGGGTGAAGTGAGTGGCTCATAAGATGCGCATTCAGCGCCTCTGCATTTAACCGGCAGGCAACGAAAAACCTGCGTCAGTCGACGGTTTTTTCCGATGACCGCGAACTGAACAACACCCATGCAAGAGCAACACCGGCGAGCGCACCGGCGATTTCCAGCACCACACGGCTGCCAAGTTCGTTCGGATCGTGGATGGTGGCCAGGAAGATGCGCGCGTACAGCGGCGATTCCAGCCGCACGATGCCCATGTAGAACAGCTTCCACGCATCGATGCCGGCGGCGATGATCACGGCGATGACGCAGGACCAGCCGATCGCGTGCCCCATCGACCACCGCAGCAGGCGGCACAGCTGCGACCACAGGAAGTACACCAGCAGCCCAACCAGCATGGCGATGGCGCCGGCTTCCAGGGTACCGAGCAGGCCGAAGTGCAGAGGAAGGTTCATCGGATGGGCAACGGTGGGATGGCGGCCAGTGTAAGGGATCTGCTTCGGACCCAATCCGCTGGCCCCGGTAGATCCACGCCATGCGTGGATGAATCTCCATCGAGATCGAATATCTCCGGGGTTGAACGGAGAGCATCCACGCATGGCGTGGATCTACCGTGTCGACCAAGGTCGACAGCTACCAAGAGCAGCGGGAAATTGTCGAGGGCGCCCCCTGCCAACAAACGCTAAAGCACTGGGACGTCGTACGCGGTGCCGGGATCCGGTTCCGGCTGGAACGTGTAGTGCCACCACTCCTGCGGATAGTTCACGAAGCCACGCCGTGCCATTGCCTGCACCAGTTGCCGCCGGTTCGCGTGCTGCGTCTCACTCAGCCCGCTCGTCTGCGTATGCGCACGTGGCCCGAAGAAGTCGAAGTCAGTGCCCATGTCCAACGGCGCACATGCACCGCTTCGGCAATCCAGCAGGCCCAGATCCACCGTGGCACCGCGGCTGTGGCCGGAGCGTTCGGCGATGTAGCCATCGGCCAGCAGGCGCGGCTTGTCCAGGTCCGGATACTGCTGTGCCTTGCGCGAGAGCTCGCGCGGATCGTTCACCCAGGCCACGAAGGCCTGCACCGAACGCACCGGCCGGTAGCAGTCGTAGAGGCGCAGGCCGAAGCCATCGGCGCGCAGGTCCTGTTCCACCTCGGCCAGCGCCTTCGCCACCGGCGCCAGCAGGTAGCACGAAGGCGCCTCGTAGCCGGGCACGCGCGCGCCGGTGAAGTTGTTGGCGCCCGCATAGCGGATGTCCAGGTCGATGCGCGGCGACAACGTACGGATCTCCACCAGCCCGGCGCTGGCCGCGTCGGTGGCCGGTGAAACGCGCGGTGGCTCAGCGGCGCTGGTGGTCGCTGCCAGGGCAATCGCCAGTACGAGTGAAATGCAGGTCCTGGAAGTCATAGCTGAAGTCGATGTCCGGATCGATGGCGCGCAGGTCCAGTGTCGGTGCCAGGCCTTCACCCGGCTGCAGCCACGCCTGCGCGTCTTCGCCCAGCGTATCCCAGCGCAGCAGCCAGCGCCCCTGCAGCTGCAGCACAGCCCCTTCCAGCCGGGGCGACTTGTCCACGCTGAAGCGCAGGCCGTCCTTGCCCGGGCACAGCGAGGCCGGCCCCAGCCACGGATCGGTGTAGCGGCCCTGCCAGCCCGGCAGATCGGCGTCCGATGTCGGCCGTGCCTGCGACGTCGCCGGCCGCTGATGGCCGCCTGCCGCCCGCATGGCCTGGTCAGCCTTCAGTTCGGCCAGGTACGCCAGCGCCGGACGCGCCTCATCGGGGGCGGTGAAGCGCTTCAGTGCGGCCTGCATCAATGCGATGCGCGCATCCTCGCCTTCACCGTTGATCAGCATTACCACACCCACCTTGCGCTCAGGCAGCAGCGCCAGCGACGAGTACATGCCCGACAGTGTGCCGGTGTGCGCCACCTTCCACTGCCCATCCATGTCCGACACGCGCCAGCCATAGCCGTAGCCGTAGAAATGCGCGTTGTCCCAACGCCGCTGGCGTTCACCCAGCGGCATCGGCATGTGCAGGGTCCACAGCGTACGGCGCTGCTCAGCATCCAACCAGCCAGGTGCCAGGGCGGGATCGAGCAGCACCTGCATCCAGCGCGTCATGTCGCGCAGCGAACAACGGATGCCGCCGGCGGCCATCGACGGCAGGTCCGGGCTGATCGCACCATCGGCGTTCACCACCGTATTGTGGTCGCCACGCCAGGCATGTGGCTGCGCCACGTTGCCGACCCGCTTCACCGACCACGTCCCCACTTGGCAGCGGGTCATGCCCAGCGGCTCGAACACCTGCTCGCGCATCAACTGGTCATACGGTTTGCCACCCGTCGCAGCGGCCAGTTCGCCGGCCACCACGTACATCAGGTTGTCGTAGGCGTAGCG
This sequence comes from Stenotrophomonas sp. YJH_SMC_94-11, assembly GCF_059370435.1. Lineage (NCBI taxonomy): Bacteria > Pseudomonadati > Pseudomonadota > Gammaproteobacteria > Lysobacterales > Lysobacteraceae > Stenotrophomonas > Stenotrophomonas sp. YJH_SMC_94-11. The sequence goes on from NZ_JCAFTR010000010.1 coordinate 125,060, forward strand.
GCTGCGGAAACTGCTGACCGGCTTCAGGTGCGCCAGCCCCGCGATGATGTCGGCACGGGTGAACGCGTTCGGCTCCGGCCACAGCATCAGGTCACCGGCGCCCAGGCCCAGGCCGCTGTTGTGGATCAGCAGGTCGCGCACCTGCATCTGCTCGCCCACCCACGCATCGTGCATGCGGAAGCCCGGTAGATGCCGCCGCACCGGATCCTCCCAGCGCAGCTTGCCCTGCTGCACCAGCCGCGCCAGCAGCGCGGCGGTCATCGCCTTGCTGTTGGAGGCGATCTTGAACAGCGTGTCCTGGTCGATGCGGCCGCCGTCGCCGCGCGCGCCCTCGGCATGCTGGTACACCACACGCCCCTGCTCGACCACCGCCATGGCCAGCCCGGGCAGGTGCTCGTGCTGGACCACGGCGGCGACGTCGGCATCGAGGGAGGCGATGTCGGTCGCCGAAGCGGACGGTGCGGCCAGTGCCGCCGCGACGATCAGCAGGTGGTACATGCGCGCAGCCCCTCCATTGCCCGCGCCGTCACGGTGGACGGCGCGGATCGTGGCCTCAGAAGTTCCAGGTCACCACCAGCTGGGTGTAGCGCGGGGCCTGCCAGCGCGTCCCGGTGGCGAACGTCGCCTCGCGGTACTGGCCGGGCTGCGCTTCATAGCGCTGGTGCACGTTGATGGTCTTCTGGTTGTTGAACAGGTTGTACACCGACAGCCGTGCACTGAGGTCGATGCCCTCCACCGGCAAACGCCAGGTCACATTGGCGCCCATGGTCCAGGTCCACGGCAGGCGACCGAACGCACCGCGTGGGCTGTACTCGAACTGCCGCTGGTTGTACGGGCCGGAACAGTTGGCCACGCACAGCCAGCCGGTGCCACCACCGCTACCTTCGCTGGAGGTACTACCACCGGCGATGGAATCGTTTGGCCACATCACGCCGTAGGCCGTGATGGGACCACCGGACTGCACCTGCAGCGTGGTTCCGAACGACCATTGCTTGTTCAGCGCGTAAGCGGCACGCAGCTTGAACTGGTGGCGGAAGTCGTTGAACAGCACGCCATAGCGCTCGTTGGTGGCCGGATGGTCCCAGAACTGAACCATGCCCGTGTCGCCGTAGTTGGTATCGGAATTCACAGGGCCTTCGAAATTGCCCTCGCTTTTCGACCACAGGTAGGACGCGTTGAACATCCACTTCTCGTCCCATGCACGGTCGATCTGGAACTCCAGTGCCTTGTAGGTGCGCTTGGGCTTGGAGTAACCGATCACCTCACCGCTGCCACCCTTGCGATAACCGCTGTTGGCGGTATCGATGGTGATCCAGCCCTCGTTGGCGCAGCCGATGCTCTTATCACCCCAGATCGTCAGGCTCTCGCCCGGGTTGGCGATCGGCCACAGCGTGCTCGGGGTCGGGCCGCACGGGGTGTAATTGATACGGATGTCGTCCAGCGCACGGGTCATCCGTCGATAGGTGGCGTTGACGCCCCACGACCATGCCTGGTTGATCATGTTCTGGAAGCCCAGGATGTACTCGTCCTGGTAGACCGCCTTGAGGTCGCGATCCACACTCAGGCGCAGGTCGGCACCGCCGGTGTTCATGCGGGTGTCGGTCGGGCCGATCTGCTGGCCGACGATCGGTGCCATGTACGGTGAGCCTGTCGGCGAGGTTTTCCGCTCCCAGCCGTTGAGCACGTAGTAGCTGTATTCGTCAGTGAGGCCACCGGCGAAGTTCACGTTGATGTTGTTGGTAACCGGAAGGTAGTAGCGGCCGGCGTTGCCGAACAGCTTGGTGCTGCCATCACCACGCATGTCCCACGAGAAGCCGACGCGGGGTGCGATCAGGTCATCCATCTTGATGAACGCCTTGCCGGCGGCGGTGCGGTTTTCGAAACGGTCCCAGCGCACGCCGAGGTTGAGCATCAGGTTCGGCGTGATGTTCCAGATGTCCTCCACGTAGAAGGCATTGGCTTCAGTCTCGAACGTGCCGCCCGATTTGCGGTTTCGCGCACGCAGCATTTCGGTAACGCCAGCCGGTACGTAGGCATTGGCACCATCCCAGACTTCATCGCCGGGTCGCGCCACGTAGGCGGTGTAGCTCAGTTCGGTCGGGCCGGGGTAGCGGGTGGACTGCTTTGTGGTCATCAGCTCACGGTCGACACCGAAGCGCAGCAGGTGGTCACCCAGCTGCCATTCGAAGTCCAGTCGCGCCACGTCACGAGTATCGTCACGCTCGGCCACTGCCGTGCCCGTAGGGTGGCAGCCTGCGCGCAGGCCCTGCAGTTTGCCCAGGCGCGGGCCGTAGGTACTGTCGGTGAACACCGGGCTGCAGGCCTGATCCAGCGATGAATTGGTGAAGGCACGCTGGTTGTTCTGGCCGACCATGGCGCGCGCGGTGAAGTTCTGCCCGAAGTGGCCGGTATACGTTGCCGACCAGTTGCGTCCCCCCGTCTCGGTGACCGAATCACCGCCCCATGCACCGAGCTCGTCTGCGTTCCAGTTGTAGCCATAGGAGGCATTGGTGACGTCTCCCTCGTCGGAGAACGCCAGCAGCGCCAGGCTGTGGTTGTCGTTGATGTTCCAGTCCAGCTTGGTGCCCCAGAAGCCGTTGCCGGAATCATTCTTGAACCAAGTGCTGCCGTCGGACGAGGTGTTGTGTCCCTTGTCGTTGCGGTCTTCGTACATCGCGAACAGGAACAGCTTGTCCTTGACGATCGGCCCCGAGCCCCAGACGTTCGTCTTCAGGAACGAGTTGTTGTCGCGGCTGCCATACGAATGCGGGGTTCCATCACGATGGAAGTGGTCGCCGCCACTGGCGCGCCACGCACTGGGCTCGGCGGTGACTTCGACGCCGCCCTCGAATTCGTTGCTGCCCGAACGGGTCACGGCATTGATCACGCCACCGGTGGAGCGGCCGAACTCGACCGAGTAGCCACCCGTCTTGACCTGGAATTCCTTGAAGAAAGCGAACGGCGCGGTGCTGAAGCCGCGACGGGTGTACATGTCGGTGACATTCAGGCCGTTGATGAAGACCGCATTCTCGGCCACCGATGAACCGGCGAACGACAGGCCGCCGAATGACGAGTTGCCGCCGACCACGCCCGGCGCCATCAGCGCGACCGCAGACAGGTCCTGCGCCACCGGCAACCGCGAGATTTCCTGACGGTTGATGTTGAACGATGTCTCGGTGGAGTAGACGTCCACGCGGTTGACCACTCGGGTGCCGACCACCTGCAGGGCATCAAGATTGGTGACGCCGCCGCCACTGGCCAGGTTGACCGTGGTGGTACCACCTACCGCCACACTGACAGCAACCTGATCGCCCAGCTTCTGGCCATCGCGGCTGAGCTGCAGCCGGTAGTCACCTACCGGCAGCTGGCCGAGGCGGTAGCTGCCGTCGGCGCCGACGGTAACGGTACGAGTCAGACCCGTACTGTTGCTGACCACGGTCACCTGGTCACCAGCGGTTGCACGGCCGGCAACTGCGCCGCTCACGTTCTGTGCCATCGCGATGCCGGGCAGCACTACGCCCAGACACGCCCCAAGGGCGACGCACAACGCCGCCCGCTTGATGCTGTAAGCCTTCATCCCCTGCTCTCTCCTGCAAGAATTGAATGGTGTGGAATGCGATGTGTCGCGCTAGCGTTGCCTGGCTGGCAGTACCCGCCACTGGAAGTCGTAGCTCCATTGGTCGAAGTACAGGTTGCCGCCTGCCCACTCGGCCTCGCCGCGCTGCGAGTCGACCGTTTCCGAGCGGAAGTGCTGCTTGGCCGGCACGAAGGGCTGGCCGAAATCGTCGTTGAAGGCGATGCGGTAGCCATCGAGGCCACCCAGATAGAAGTCACGGAGGGCCGGCACATCACTGGCCAGTGCGCCGGTGGTCACGTCCATCGGCAGCCAGCCATACGGCGCCAGGTAGACCTGCCCCCAATCATGCAGGTTGTTGTAGCCGCTGCCGTCGCCGGAGAACACCATGCCCGACTGCCAGCGTGCAGGAATACCGTTCAGGCGCAGCAGCGCGATCAGCAGCAGGGTCTGCTGCCCGCAGTCGGCATGGCCGGCCCGCAGCGCGTAATCGCTGATGTTGCTGATCGTGGAGTACTCGCGCGCACCGGCCCAGGGAATGCGGTCGACCGCAGCAAACAGCCTGCGCACCACTTCATACGGGCGCGTTTCACCCTGCAGCACCTGGTCGGAGAACAGCTTCAGCGCGGGAGTGAAGCGCACATGCGGCAGCTGCTCGGCCAGGTAGGGCTTCAGGGCCGGGTCGGCCGGGGTCGGTTGCACTACGGCCGGGTTGATCGCGGTATGCCGGGCGAAGATCGTGACCGCGTAGCGGATCTCGAAGCGGGTTGGCCGCCCGGCAACCGCTTTGGCTTCGAGGTAGGCGGTGCGCTGCTGGGTATGTGCCGGAGCCACGCGCGCCTTGCCCGGGGTGCTGCCCAGCCACTGCACCTGCTCCTGCTGGCCGGGGATCTCGCGGGGGTACGGAATCCACGCGCGGATCGTTTTACCGGCGGGCACCACATCGGCTTTCACCGTAAGCGACTGGGTGAATTCATAGCGCTGCGGCAATACCGACGCCTGGCCACTCTGTTCGGCCGCGGCAACCACGCCTGCATGGTGGGCGTTGAGCACTTCGTTGGGGCCCGGAGGCGGCACCGGTGCATCCGTGCGGCGGCGAGCGCGTGCTTCGTCGCTGAGCAGGAACAGGTTGGAGGGTGCGCGCTTGAAGTACCAACGCTCGCCATCGATATCGAAATGCTCGATCAGGCCGAGTTGGTCCCAGCGCGCAAATTCCTCGTCGGTCAGATCGGGAATGCCGCGCCGTACGGCGTCTTTGGCGGCGTTTTCGTCGAGGGCGAAATCCAGGCGGACGCGGCGCATGCGCTCGCGCTGGAACGGCTCGTCTGTGGCGGCGGGTGTAGTGGCCAGCAGCGCATCGGCGTCGTGGAAACGGCCGCTGTCGACCAGGTCGATCACCTGCACTCCTCGCGCGCGCTGCTGGCTGCTGCGCTCGCCTGCTGCGTGCGCGGTCGACACCCACAGCAGCAGCGCGGCACTCAGGCCGGCGGCGGCAGTCAGACGCGGTTTGCGAACGGCAGGATCCACAGCGACACTTCCCCAGCGCGGGTGGTAACGGCTGTGTAACACGGGCCGGGACGCTGGTCAATAATTTATTCTTGCTTTCGCGGCCAAAAGGAATAAATATTCCAACAGGCATTCGAGGAGGGTGTGCACCGCATGAGCCTGGCTTTCCGCGAACGGCACCGGCATTGGCCGCGCCGCTTGACCCTGGCCCTGTGCCTGCTGGCCGCCCCGGCCTTTGCACAGGCGGCCCCACCGCCCGACCCGGGTGCGCCGCTGCCCTATGTGATCGGCCTGCACGAGGCCTATCTGACCCCGCAGTATTGGGCCGCGCGCCTGGACGACGCCGATGCGCCGATTCTGGATCGCGCGCAGATCGCAGCGCAGAACGCGCGGATGCGGGCGCAGGACAGCCACATCCAGGACATCGCCGCACTGCCCGCCCAGCTTGATGCGGCGACGGTGCGCGCCAGCATCACCGCGCTGTCGCGCTGGCCCACCCGCGCCCTCTACAACGACAAGGGCCAGGCGATCGCACCCGCGCTGCGCAGCGCGATCGAAGCCAACCTCGGTCTCGATGCGATTCCCGTCCAGGTGGCACCGGCCTACGGGATGGTGGTGAAGCGTGCCGCGCTGCGCACCTTCCCCACCCGCGAGCGCGTCTTCAGCAGCGTCGGTGACACCGACATCGACCGCTTCCAGGAATCGGCACTGTTCCCCGGCGACAAGGTGGCCGTGGTCCATCGCAGTACCGATGGCCGTTGGCTGTTCGTGCACAGCGAGCGCTACAGCGCGTGGATCGAAGCCGACGCCATCGCCAGCGGCGACAAGGCCACGGTGCTCGGCTACGGCGCGAAGGGACCGTACCGGATCGTCACCGGCGCCACCGCGCAGACCGCCCATACCCCGGAGGAGCCGCGCGTCTCGCGCCTGCAGCTGGACATGGGCGTGCGCCTGCCGGTGCTGGCCGACTGGCCCGCGTCAGAGCCGGTGAACGGCCAGCAGGCCCACGCCTCGTGGGTGGTGCAGTTGCCGGTACGCGAGGCCGATGGCCGATTGAAGCTGGTGCCGGCGCTGCTGCCGCGCTCGCAGGACACCGCCGCCGATTACCTGCCGCTGACCCCGCGCCTGTTGCTGCAGCAGGGCTTCAAGTTCCTCGGCGAACGCTACGGCTGGGGCCACGACTACGACACCCGCGACTGCAGCGGTTTCGTCGCCGAGATCTACCGCAGCTTTGGCGTGCTGCTGCCGCGCAATACCAGCGCGCAGGCGGTCAGTCCGGCGCTGGACCGCCTGCCGTTCACCGGCAACGACGGCAAGGCGGTGCGCGACCGTGCCGTCGCCAGCCTGCAGGTGGGCGACCTGGTCTACATTCCCGGTCATGTGATGATGGCCATCGGCCACGTCGACGGCCGCACCTGGGTCATCCACGATACGGCGGGCGGCAGCTGGTTCGGTACCGACGGCAAACGCGTGCAGGCCCATCTCAATGGTGTTTCGGTCACGCCGCTGGAGCCGATGATGGCCAGCGACACCGTCCGCTACATCGACCGCATCACCAACATCCAGCGCCTGCGGGCCAAGACTCCTGAATGAAGATCACCGCCATCGAACTGGGCATGCTGCGCGTGCCGTTGAAGACACCGTTCAAGACCGCGCTGCGCACGGTGGAGACCGTGGAAGACGTGGTGGTGCTGATCCGCACCGACAGCGGCAACACCGGCTATGGTGAAGCCCCGGCCACCGCAGTGATCACCGGCGATACGCACGGCTCGATCATCGAAGCGATCCGCCACTTCATCGCCCCGCGCCTGATCGGCCAGGACGTGGTCAACCTCAACCACCTGTGCACGCTGGTGCAGACCGCGATGGAGCGCAACACCAGCGCCAAGGCCGCGGTGGAGATAGCGCTGTACGACCTGTGGGCGCAGCTGCACGGTGCCCCGCTGTACCAGATGCTCGGTGGCGGCGACCCGGTGATCACCACTGACATCACCATCAGCGTGGACTACATCGACAAGATGGTGGCCGATTCGTTGTCGGCGATCGAACGCGGCTTCGAGTCGTTGAAGATCAAGGTCGGCAAGGACATCGGACTGGACATCGAACGGGTCAAGGCAATCCACGCCGCCGTGGAGGGCCGCGCCCTGCTGCGCCTGGACGCCAACCAGGGCTGGACCGCCAAGCAGGCGGTGCATGCGATGCGCACGCTGGAGGAAGCCGGCGTGGTACTGGAGCTGCTGGAGCAGCCGGTGAAGGCCGCCGACATCAGCGGCCTGAAGTACGTCACCGACCGCGTCAACACGCCGGTCATGGCCGACGAGAGCGTGTTCAGCCCGAGCCAGGTGATGGACCTGATCCAGCAGCGCGCGGCCGACATCATCAACATCAAGCTGATGAAGACCGGCGGCCTGTCCAACGCGATCCGCATCGCCGACATCGCCGGCATCTACGGCGTGCCGTGCATGATCGGCTGCATGATCGAATCGAGCATCAGCGTGGCCGCGGCCGTGCACCTGGCCGTGGCCAAGAGCGATGTGATCACCAAGGTCGACCTCGACGGTCCCTCGCTGGGCCAGTTCGATCCGGTCAGCGGCGGCGTGCATTTCAACGAATCGGAGATCAGCATCAGCGAGGTGCCGGGGCTGGGTATCACCGAAGTGCGTGGGCTGGAGATGCTGGGTTGATCTCTGCCTTGCGGCTGGCCTGGCATACAACTGACTTTTGGTCGGGCGTTACTTTTCTTTCTGCGGAAAGAAAAGTAACCAAAAGAAACGCTCCGCCGCCCGCGAGCCGACGTGCTGCGCACGTCGGTGCCCTGCGCTCCTCGGTCCACCGAGGGACGGCGCGGAACTCGCTGCGCTCAGACACCCGCGCCTCTTCGCCCTCGCCGGACCTGCGGTACTCGGCTCGCTTGAAGGCGGACTCAACGTCAAAGGCAACAACTGCACCCCGTGGATCCACGGCATGCGTGGATGCTCCCGCTTCTGCCCTACCTCGTAACCCCTTCGCAGCTGGCACGCGCGCGATCTGTCCGGGGTCGGGCGGGTGGGGCTTGCGGGGGTGTCCGCGCCATGGGCCCGAGGCATGCCTCGGGCGGGTTGGGCAGGACGCCCAACCCCGGTCTTGCCGTTTGCGCAGGACAGCGCAAACGAGCAAGCGCGGCCAAGCCTCCATGGACGGATTCACGGCGTCCCCCGCAAACCCCACCCGCCCGACCCACCACATAATCTGCTCTACGCTGCCAACCGCAACGCGCCTACACATGCCCGGACGCCCCGCATGCCGCCCCTGCTGAAGATCCGCACCGAGCGCGGGCAGATGTCTGCCATCGAGCGCCGCATCGCCGACTTCATCCTCGACAACGCCCACCTGCTGCGCGACTACTCATCGCAGCAGCTGGCCAGTGCGCTGGGCATCAGCCAGTCCAGCGTGGTGAAGTTCAGCCAGAAGCTCGGCTTCAAGGGCTACCCGGACCTGAAGTACTCGATCGGCCAGGACGTGGCCCGCGCCGGTGCCGATCCACAACAGGTGCCCAGCGAACCCGACAGCGGCGATGACTACCTGCGCCTGGGCGAGGCCCTGCGCCGCAGCAAGGCGCAGGCCGAGGAGGAAACTCGCCAGGCCAATCCACGCGAGGAGATCGAGCGCATCGTGCAGCTGCTCGACGGCGCACCCAAGCTGTTCGTCCATGGCCTGGGTGACGACGGCCTGTTCGCCCGCGAGTTCGCCATGCGGCTGTCGCTGCTCGGCCTGCTGGTCGTGCCGCATACCGACCCGATCCTGATGCTGGCCAACCTGTCGGCCGCACGCCCCGGCGATGTGCTGCTGGTGTTCTCCGAATTCGGCAACCTGCCGCAGCTTTCGCAGCTGTCGCGGCAGTTCCAGGACATGGGTGGCAAGGTGATTTCCATTACCCGCCACACTGCCAACCCGCTGCGCGCGCATGCTGATGCGGCACTGGCGGTCTGCGCGCACGACCGCACGCCGCAGGTCGCGCAGCTGCTGTACCGTAGCGCCATGCACGCCCTGCTCGATTTCCTGTTCGTGCTGCTCTGCCACACCAATCCGGACCGCCAGCAGCAGCTGGCGGTGAACCTGGAGCGGATCGACCACCTGCTGGATTCCTGACCGGAGCACCTGTTGATGAAATCGCTGGTTCGCCTCGCTACCGCTGCGCTGCTGCTTGCTGCGACGGTGTCCGTTCACGCGGCGCCGCTGGATGGCGCGCGCCAGCTGATCGTGGTCACCAGCGATGGCTGGGACAGCACCGAGGGCCAGCTGCAGGCCTATGTGCGCGATGGCAAGGGCTGGCACGCGCATGGACAGGCGTTCCCGGTGGCGCTCGGCCGCACTGGCAGTGCCTGGGGCCTGGGCCTGCACCCGGCGCAGGCCGACGGCCCGCAGAAGCAGGAAGGCGATGGCCGCAGTCCTGCGGGCGTGTTCGCGCTCGGCAGTGCGTTCGGCTATGCCGTCACACGCCCCGGCACCGCAATGCCTTACCAGCCGATGCTGGACAGCAGCTACTGCATGGACGTGCCCGGTTCGCCGTTCTACAACCGCATCGTCGATGAGAAGAAGGTCGGCAGTGCAGCGATCAAGGGCTCCACCGAGCCGATGCGGCTGGATCTGCACAACAAGGGCGACGTGCGCTACCGGGAGGGCTTCGTCATCGCCCACAACCCGCACAACCAGCCCGGCAAGGGCAGCTGCATCTTCGCCCATCTGTGGCGCACGCCCGGCGAGGCCACCGCCGGCTGTACCGCCATGCCACAAGCGCGCATGCAGGCGCTGCTGGACTGGCTGCGGCCGCAGGATACGCCGCGCTTCGTGCTGCTGCCGCGCACCGAGTACCAGCGTCTGCAGGTGCAGTGGCAGCTGCCCGCGCTGAGCGGAGACGCCCGTTGAGCGCGCAGGACGAACCACAGCTGCAGCGCGCGGTCAGCCGCTGGCAGATCGTCGGCCTGTCGATCAACGATGTGATCGGTAGCGGTATCTACCTGCTGCCGGCCGCCACCGTTGCCCTGCTCGGCCCCTTCAGCCTGTGGGGCGTGGTCGCCGCTGGCATCGTCGTCGCGCTGCTGGTGCTGTGCTACGCGCAGGCCGCCAGCTACTTCGATGAACCCGGGGGCAGCTACCTCTACGCACGCGAGGCCTTCGGCCGCTTCGCAGGGTTCGAGATCGGCTGGATGATCTGGCTGACCCGCATCAGCTCGGCGGCCGCATTGAGCAACGCGCTGGCCGATGCGGTCGCGCGCTTCTGGCCGTGGGCCGGCGCCGGCATGGGTCGCATCGCGGTGATCGTGGTGTCGCTGGGCTTCCTGACCGGCGTCAACATCATCGGCGTGCGCTCGGCCGCGCGCACCGGCGTGGTGCTGGTGATCGGCAAGATGCTGCCGCTGTTGCTGTTCGTGGCCATCGGCGCGTTCTATATCGATCCACAGCTGGCCTTCTCCGGCCAGCGCCCGGACCCGCATGACCTGCAACGGATGGGCGAGGCCGCCCTGCTGCTGCTGTACGCCTACGCCGGCTTCGAGAACATCCCGGCCGCGGCCGGCGAGTACCGCAATCCACGCCGCGATATTCCGTTCGCGCTGATCACCATGATCATCACTGTCACCGTCATCTATGGCGCGGTGCAGGTGGTGGCGCAGGGTACGCTGGCCGGCCTGGCCAGCTCGGCCACGCCGCTGGCCGACGCCGCAGCCGGTTTCGGCGGCGAGGCCCTGGCACTGATCCTCACCATCGGCGCGACCATCTCCATCCTGGGTACCAACAGCAACACGATGATGATGGGCCCGCGATTCCTGTTCGCACTGGCCCGCGATGGCTACGGCCCGAAGATCCTGGCGCAGGTGCATCCGCGCTTCCATACGCCGGCCGCATCGATCCTGTGCCAGGGCCTGATCGCGCTCGGACTGGCGCTGTCCGGTTCGTTCGTGCAGCTCGCCCTGCTGTCGATGACCACGCGCCTGTTCGCCTACATCGGCACCGCTGCCGCCGTCCTGGTGCTGGCCAAGCGCTACGCGGATCGCCCAGGCGCGTTGAAGCTGCCCGGTGGCCCGCTGATTCCGGTGCTGGCGCTGCTGCTGTGCCTGGCCCTGTTCGCCAGTGCCAGCTGGCAGAACATCGCCGCTGCACTGGTCGCGTTCGTCATTGGCGCGGTGATCTACACGCTGCCGCGCAAGGATGCGGACGCCGGGTGAACGGAGCGCCGGGCCATGCCCGGCGGATTGATCTGGCGATCACGCTGTCGGACCGGACCGTTAACCGCCACGCAGGCACGATCAGGCTTCGTCCACAACGGAGCCTTTTCATGACCGAGTACCAGATTCCCGGCCGCGTACCGGACGACAGCACGCCGCGCGACGCGGTCAGCGACTATTGGCGCGAGCGCTACACCGCCGAGCCGTACTACGACGACCAACTGTTCTTCGAGGACTACGAGCCGGCCTACCGGATCGGCCATGCCGCGCGTGCGCAGGACATGATCCGCGCCTACGAGGAAGTGGAGCGCGAACTCGAATCGCGCTGGGCCAGCGAACGTGGCCGCAGTCGCCTGGACTGGGCGCAGGCACGCAACGCCGTGCGCCGTGGCTGGGACGAAGCGCAGCTGGCGGATCCGCGCTTGAAGCGATAGCACCAGGCTGCTGTAGAGCCGAGCCTACGCTCGGCTCTCGCCCCACGTTTAGGGTCGAGCCATGCTCGGCTGAGCCGAGCATGGGTTCGGCGCTACCGAATCATTCCTGTTCCGGCAGCGGCGGCACGATCGCGCTGCGCTTGCTCTCGCCACCACCGGCGGCGATCAGGTCGCGGGTGTTCTTCTGCACAGCCACCGCACCGAACAACGACAACGCATACGCCATGCCGTAGAAGCCCTTCTCGCTGGGTGCCAGCGTGGCGTTCCACAGGCCGACCAGCAGCAGCATCAGCGCCGACAACAACGCGAACCAGCACAGCGCGTAATACAGGCCGCTGACCGGAATGCCTTCGACGCGGTCGCGCACGCTCTTCTGCAGCGACACCGCCGCGAACAGGCCGAACAGCAGCAGGGTCAGGTAGTAGCCCTTCTCGTTGAGCGCCATCGTGGCATTGAACAGGCCGATCAGGTACGCCGCCGCACCCAGCAGCAGGGCCACCCACGAGGCGGCGATGAAGGCGGTGGAGGGCTTGTGAGGCATGGCAGTATTCATTGCAGGTCCTTGGCAGGCAGACGGGCATGCTTTGCCCGGGCGTGCCCACCCTAGACGATCCCGCCGCTGCCGCACAGGGGGCGCAGGACCTTCGGGCCACGACGGTAACGGCTGCGGTGGTATACAAGGAGCAGCCCGGCCATCCGCATCCCCGCCCTGGAGATACCCATGACCCGTACGCCCCTGCTGCTCGCCCTCGGCCTCGTACCGATCCTCGCCACCTCCGCCTGCAACGCCGCCGATCCGGCTTCGGGTACCGCCCAGGCCACAGCGCCCGCAGCCACCGCCACCGACCAGCGGCCGTTCACCGCCACCGAAGTCAGCCGCTTCGACCAGCCCTGGGCGATGACCTTCCTGCCCGACGGCAGCCTGCTGGTCACCGAAAAGCGCGGCACGCTGCAGCACCTGGACCCGGCCAACGGGCAGAAGCACGAAATCACCGGCGTTCCCAAGGTCGCCTATGGTGGCCAGGGTGGCTTCGGCGACATCATCCTGCACCCGGACTTCGCCCGGAATCATGTTGTTTACGTCAGCTACGCCGAGGAAGGCACGCTCGACACCCGCGGTGCCGCGGTGGCCCGGGCCACGCTGGCACTGGATGCCGACGGGGGTGGCCAGCTGAAGGACCTGAAAGTGATCTGGCGGCAGAGCCCCAAGGTCAGCGGCGAGGGCCACTACGGGCATCGCCTCGCGTTCGGCCCGGACGGCAAGCTGTGGATCAGTTCCAGCGAGCGCCAGAAGTTCGATCCGGCCCAGGACATGGGCAGCAACCTCGGCAAGATCATCCGCCTCAACGACGATGGCAGCCTGCCCGCCGACAACCCGTTCGCCTCACAGGGCGGGGTTGCCGCACAGGTGTGGTCGCTGGGCCATCGCAACATCCTGGGCATGGCCTTCGACGCCAACGGCAAGCTGTGGGCGCATGAGATGGGACCCGCCGGTGGCGACGAGTTGAACCTGATCGTGCGTGGCGCCAACTACGGCTACCCGATCGTTTCCAACGGTGACCACTACGACGGCCGTCCGATTCCCGACCACGACACCCGCCCGGAATTCGCCGCCCCGAAGGTGACCTGGACGCCGGTGATCTCGCCGGCCGGCTTCGTGATCTACAGCGGCAGCCTGTTCCCGCAGTGGAAGGGCAGCGGCTTCATCGGCGGCCTGTCGTCCACCTCGCTGGTGCGCGTGGCCTTTGATGGCGACAGCGCGCGCGAAGCCGAACGCTTCAACATGGGCGAGCGCATCCGCGAAGTGGAACAGGGCCCGGATGGCGCCCTGTGGCTGCTGGAAGACGGCAGCAAGGCGCGCCTGCTGAAGCTCACGCCGAAGGCATGAGGTGCCGCCGGCCGCTGGCCGGCACGTTTCTCCGCAACGGCCCCGCGTGGGGGGGCCGTCTGCGTTCACTGGATGGTGATGACCTTCACCTCGGTCTGCGTGCAGGCCTTGTCCAGGCACGTTCCGTTCAACCACACCTGTCCATCGCCAATCATCACGCCCTGCTGGTTGACGAAGACCTTGCCGAAGTCCTGCCCGGACACTGCCTTGACCACCGCCGGGGTAATGATCTTCTCGTAGTTCCGCTGGAACTCACCGGGGCCAGTGATCTTCTTTCCGTCGCTGATGTTCAACGGGAAGCGCACTTGCTCGACCACCGCGGCACGATCACCGCCGACCACGGCGGTCTTGAACGCGTTGAAGACCTTCTCGAACTGCGCGGCATCGCCGAGCAGCGATTCGATGCGCGCACGCGCGTCCTCGGCGGGCGCCTCCGCGGCCGGTGCGGCCGGTGCGGCGGCGGCAGGTTCGGCAGCCGGCGCCGCCAGTTCAGCGGCAGGCGTCGCTGCCGCGTTCGCTTCCATCGGCGGCGGCGCATCCGCCGCAGGCTGCGCCGGCGGCTCAGGCTGCGAACAGGCCGCCAGCAGCAGAGCGGGAATCAGGTAGGCCATCCGGCGCATACGCGCACTCCATCGAAACAGGAAGCCCGATGGTAGCGCCGCCACAGTGACGGCAACAAAAAGGGGACGGAGGGGATTAAGTCGTTAGTGGCACAAACGACTTAATCCCCTCCGTCCCCTTTTTCTGATCAGGCCTTCAGCAGTTCGAACTGCACGGCTTCGCCGGCGGCCGACGAGGCGCAGACCCACAGGTCAAACTGGCCCGGCTCGGCACGCAGCACGCCATCGCGGCCGGTGAACGCCAACTGCTCGCGGGTCAGGGTGAACACCACGTCGGCGGACTCCCCCGGCTGCAGCGCCACCTTGCGGAAGTCCTTCAGCTCACGCACCGGACGCACGCGGCTGGCCACACGGTCGTGGATGTACAACTGCACCACTTCCTCCCCGGCCACATCACCGCTGTTGGTCAGCGTGGTGGTGATGGTCAGGGTGTCGTCCCAGCCAAGCTGCACAGCACTCAGCTGCGGCACGCCGTAGGCGAAGGTGGTGTAGCCGATGCCGTGGCCGAACGGGTACAGCGGCTCGTTCGGAATCTCGCGCCAGCGGGCCTTGAACTCCGACATGGTCGGCAGCTCCGGACGGCCGGTGCGCGGGTGGTTGTAGAAGTACGGCTGCTGGCCGGACACCTGCGGGAAGCTGACCGGCAGGCGGCCGGACGGGCTGTAGTCACCGAACAGCACATCGGCCACGGCATGGCCGGTCTGCGTACCCAGGTACCAGGTCACCGCCACGGCCTGCGCATTGCGCACCGCGCCCTGCAGCGCCAGCGCGCGGCCATTGCGCAGCAGCACCACCAGCGGCTTGCCGGTCATCGCCACGGCCTCGGCCAGTGCCTGCTGTGCCGGCGGCAGGGTGATCTCCACGCGCGACTGTGCTTCACCGCTGTAACGCTGCGGTTCGCCCAGCGCCAGCACCACCACATCGGCGCGCAGCGCGGCAGCCACCGCCGCTTCGGTACCGCCCGGAATGGCCGCTTCCAGTTCGCAGCCCGGCACGATTTCCAGCAGCGCTTCGTCGCCGATGGCGGCACGCACGCCGGTTTCCAGGTCGACGTAACGCTGTTTGTCGCCGAACAGCGTCCAGCAGCCTTCGATGTTCTCGCGGTCCTGCACGAACGGGCCGATCAGCGCGATCTTCTGCCCGGTCTTCTGCAGCGGCAGCACGTTGTCGCGGTTGTTCAGCAGCACGATCGAACGGCGCGCGGCATCGCGCGACAGTTCATCATGCGCAGCGATATGCGAGGTATCCGCTTCGCGCGACGGGTCCAGCGAACGGTACGGGTCGTCGAACAGGCCGATGGTTTCCTTCAGCCACAGGATGCGGCGCACGCCTTCATCCAGCACCGCCATCGGCACTTCGCCGCTCTCGACCAGGCCCGGCAGGTGCTCGGCGTAGAAGCCGCTCTGCATGCTCAGGTCCAGGCCGGCGGTGAACGCCTTGGCGGTGGCATCGCGGTCGTCGGCTGCATAGCCGTGGGCGACCAGCTCCATGTCGGCGGTGTAGTCGGAGATCACCACGCCCGGGAACTTCCATTCGCCGCGCAGGATGTCGGTCAGCAGTTCAGCGTTGGCACTGGCCGGCACGCCGTTGATGTCATTGAACGAGGACATCACGGTGATCGCGCCGGCCTCGAAGGCGGCCTTGAACGGCGGCAGGTGCACATCGCGCAGGGTCTGCGGCGAGATGTCCACCATGTTGTATTCCATGCCGGCCATCACCGCGCCGTAGGCGGCGAAGTGCTTCGGCGTGGCCAGCAGCGAATCGGCGGCGCGCAGGTCGCTGCCCTGGAAGCCACGCACGCGGGCGGCGGCGAACGCACAACCCAGCACCACGTCCTCACCGGCACCTTCGGCACCCCGGCCCCAGCGCTGGTCGCGGGCGATGTCCACGGCCGGGGCATAGGTCCAGTGCAGGCCGGCAGCGGTGGCTTCGATGGCGGTGGCGCGCGCGGTGCGCTCGGCCAGGTCCGGCTCGAAGCTGGCGGCCTCGCCCAACGGAATCGGGAACACGGTACGCATGCCGTGGATGACGTCGGCGGCCAGGATCACCGGGATGCCCAGGCGGCTCTCCTCGGTGGCGACCTGCTGGATGCGGCGGCCCAACTCGGCGCCCACGCCATTGAACAGCGAGCCGACCTTGCCCTCGCGCACCTGCTGCAGTACCTGGTCGGCATTGCGCACGTTGGCTTCCGGGTTCACGTCCGGGGCGAACGGGCGGACCATGTCCGCGAAGACACCCAGCTGGCCGACCTTTTCCTCGACGGTCATCTGGGCAATGAGGGATTCGATGCGATCGGAGGCCACCGGCAGTCCTTGATGAAAACGTTTACAAGCCCAGCATTCTAGCGATCCCGAGCCATTTGGCGAGAGGTTTCTTCGTTCAGTTTCAGCCAACAGCGGGGTCCGTATGGTCCCACCGGGAGCACCGCAGCTTACTCCGAGCCGGCCATCTGGCGCTGCCCGGCCATCAACATGGCATCGCTGGAGGCCTGGAACACCCGCAAGCCGAACGCCGGCAGAATCGCCAGCAGGTGGTCGAAGATGTCCGACTGCACGGCCTCGTACTCGCTCCAGGCGGTGCTGCGGGTGAAGCAGTACAGCTCCAGCGGCAGGCCTTCGGTGGTGGGCTGCAGCTGCCGCACCAGCAGGGTCATGTCGGTATGGATGCCCGGGTGGCTGCGCAGGTAGCGCTCCACGTAGGCGCGGAAGGTGCCCAGGTTGGTCACGCGGCGGCTGTTGACCTCGGCCACGCCCTGCTCGCGCAGGCGCCCGTTCCACTGCCCCAGCTCCTGTTCCTTCTCACGCAGGTAGTCGCGCAGCAGCGCGAATTCGCCGAGGAAGGCCAGGTCGCCCTCGTCCAGGAAGCCGACGCTGTGCTGGTCCAGGTACAGCGCGCGCTTGATCCGGCGGCCACCGGCCTCCTGCATGCCGCGCCAGTTCTTGAACGACTCGGTCACCAGCTTCTTGGTCGGGATGGTGGTGATGGTCTTGTCGAAGTTCTGCACGGTGATGGTGTGCAGGGCGATGTCGATGACGTCACCGTCGGCGTTCTGGCTGGGCATCTCGATCCAGTCGCCGATGCGCACGCGGCCATCGCCACTGATCTGCACGCTGGCCACCAGTGACAGGATGGTGTCCTGGAAGATCAGCATCAGCACCGCGGTGGCCGCGCCGAGGCCGGTGACCAGATAGCGCAGGTCGACGCCGGCCAGGGTAGCGACGATCGACAGGCCGGCGATCACGAAGATGACGATCTTGGCGACCTGCAGGTAGCCCTTGATCGGCTTGTTGCGTGCCTCGGGACGGCGCTCGTACAGATCGTTGGCCGCATCCAGCGCATGCGAGATGGCCAGCACCACGGTCAGGATCGCCCACGCCTGGCAGGCGCCGATGATGAAGCTGACCAGGCCCGGCGGCAGGTCCGGCACGATGCGGATGCCCGAGGCGATCACCTGGCTGGGCACCACGTTGGACAGGCGCGAGATCACCCGCATCAGGTGGCTGCCGCGGCCGGTGTCAGCGCCGGGGAGGCGGCTGAGCAGGCGCCGCAGGCCACGCAGCAGGATGCGCTTGGTCACCCAGTTGGCCAGGCCAGCCGCGATCAGCAGCGCCGAGATCATCAACGCCAGGTAGGCGCCGGGATAGGGTTCCAGTGTGTTCTGCAGCCGTTCCAGCCACTGTACCGCCACCACCGCATCCACCATCAGTTGTCTCCTGTCTGTTTCGTTGTTGCCAAGGTTGCCGGCCAGCGGCCGGCACTACCGGGGTTGTCGGCCAACGGCCGGCACGACCGGGTCAGTCCCGCGAGCGTTCGATGATCACGCCCACCGCGCGCGCGCCGCGCACCGCGCCCGGCTTGCTCAGCTTCAGGCGCAGCCACTTCACGTCGAATTCGTCCAGCACGATCTGCGCGCAACGCTCGGCCAGCGTCTCGACCAGGCCGAACTCCGACTCGCGCACGAACTGCTCCAGGCGCTTGCTCACCGCCTTGTAGTTCAGGGTGTGGGCGATGTCGTCGGTGGCCGCAGGGCGACGGTTGTCGAAGCCCATTTCCAGGTCGAACACCAGGTCCTGGCGGATCCGTCGCTCCCAATCGTAGATACCGATCAGGGCGTCGATCGTCAGCCCCTCGATGAAAACCTTGTCCATTGCGGTTACCAGCGCCAATACAGGCGGCCATGGTAACGGCACGGCGGTGACCCTGCCCGGAACGGGCGACGGGTGGCCGGCACGGGGCGGCCCGGAAAAAACAAAGGGCCCCGCTAGCAGGGCCCTTTGGTACTACCGTTTGTCCCCGGGGGGCTGTTGAACAGCCGCGGGTCCGGTGGCGCAGGCTTTGAAATTGAAGCAGGTCAGGCCTGCTGATCAAGAGGAGATTACGACTGTGCCGGTGTCTCAAAAGACAAAGGGCCCTGCTAGCGGGGCCCTTTGGTACCTCTCAACGTCCCCAGGGGAAGCTGGAATCCAGCCGCGAGTCCCGGAGCACACGCCGCAAGGTTAGGAGTGCCCCCCAGACCAGTCAATTGGCAAATGCGTCACGGCAGACGACCGGCCGAAAAACCGAGCCGATCCACGAAAAAACACTGACGATCATGATGCCGTTTTCTGATGTTCCTGCCTCGTTCCCAGGGTCAACGTGAAACCACGTTCCCTGGGAGTGAGTTGATGAAGGAAAGCAGGATCCTGCAGGCAGCACTATCCCGGCAGAGATGGTCGACCTACGAGCGCATCGCTTCTCGTTGCGTATCCGATCCCGCCACGCTCTATGCCTGGAACATGCAGATGTGTGCTGCTCTCCTGCCACCGTTGCACATCTGTGAAGTTGTGATCCGCAATGCAGCCGCTACGGCGCTGGTGCATCGTTATGGTCGATGCTGGCCCTGGCATCCAGCGCTGCTGCGCAGCCTTCCTGCCGAAGGCGCCCTTGCCTCGCTATGCGAAGTCCGCGGCAGCGCCGGAGCTCCGCGGGATGTACCGGAGGTCATCGCCAAACTGCGATTCGGCTTCTGGCAGCAATTGTTCGCTCGACGGTTCGAGCATTCGATCTGGGCCGGGACCATGGGCCTGGCGCTGCCACACGCACCCTCGGTGCCGCTGTCCGTCCTTCGTCGGTCCATCCATGCCGACCTCGACCGCATCCGCCACCTGCGCAACCGCATCGCCCATCACGAGCCCATCCTCGAGCGCGACATCGGCGCCGATCTGGCCGCGATCGGGCGGCTGATCCATGCGCGCTGCCCGCACACCCTGGGGTGGCTGCAGCGCCATGAGCGGGCGACGACGGTATGGGCGGCGTCGCCGTTGGCCGGGCGTCCGTAAAGCGTCCGCCGGGCGTGGCCCGGCGCTACCGGCTCAGACCGCCGGCAGGGTCGCCATGTCCCAGCGCGGGGTCACATCCACCTTCGGCGGGCTGTGCTGGCCAGCCTGCAGCCGCAGTGCGCCAGCGAAGGCGATCATCGCGCCGTTGTCGGTGCACAGTGCAGGCCGCGGGAAGCAGGCGCGGCCGCCGAGGCGCTCGGCCATCTGCTGCAGGCGGGCGCGCAGGCGCTTGTTGGCACCTACACCGCCGGCAACCACGATCACGTTGGTCCCGGCCGCTTCCAGCGCGCGCTCGCACTTGATTGACAGGGTCTCGACCACCGCGTCCTCAAAGCCCCGGGCAATGTTGGCGCGGGTCTGCTCGCTCTGGTCGCTGTCGCGCCAGGCCATCAGGACCTGGGTTTTCAGGCCGGAGAAGCTGAAATCCAGCCCCGGGCGGTCGGTCATCGGCCGCGCGAAGCGGTACGCGCCCGGCGTGCCCTGCTCGGCCAGCCTGGCCAGCTGCGGGCCGCCCGGGTACGGCAGGCCCATCAGCTTGGCGGTCTTGTCGAAGGCCTCGCCAGCCGCATCGTCCAGGGTTTCGCCCAGCAGGCGGTACTGGCCGATCGCGTCCACCGCCACCAGCTGGGTATGGCCACCGGACACCAGCAGCGCCACGAACGGCGCTTCCGGCGGGTCGTCTTCCATCAGCGGAGCCAGCAGGTGGCCTTCCATATGGTGTACGCCGACGGCCGGTACCTCCAGCGCCCAGGCCAGCGATCGGGCCACGCCGGCGCCGACCAGCAACGCGCCGACCAGACCAGGCCCGGCGGTGTAGGCCACACCATCGATATCGCCCACGCCCAGGCCGGCGTCGGCCAGGGTCTGGCGCACCAGCGGCAGCAGCTTGCGGACGTGGTCGCGGCTGGCCAGCTCGGGCACCACGCCACCGTATTCGGCGTGCAGGGCGATCTGGCTGTAGACCGCATGGGCGCGCAGGGCCGCGCTGCCGGCCAGGTCGGTGTCATACACCGCCACGCCGGTCTCATCACAGGAAGATTCGATGCCAAGGACTCGCATGCCTGCTATTATGACGCCCCTGCCGCCCCCTCGGGGGACGTGCAGATCTCACTGCTTTCGAACCGCCGGCCCGCATTCAGGGTTGGCCGCTTGCAGTTTGTCGATTCGCCGCTATAATGTGCGGCTCGCCGGGCGTGACCCGGTTCTACTGTGTCCCGGAGATTCCATGCCCAGCGTCAAAGTCCGCGAGAACGAGCCCTTCGAGTTTGCTCTTCGCCGCTTCAAGCGCACTTGCGAAAAGGCCGGTGTGCTGGCCGAAACCCGCAAGCGCGAGTTCTACGAAAAGCCGACCCAGGAGCGCAAGCGCAAGGCCGCCGCTGCTGTGAAGCGTCAGCTGCGCCGCTCGTCGCGCGACGTCACCAAGCGTCAGCGCCTGTACTGATCGGACGCATCTTCATTGCGGCGGGCCTGCCCGTCGCGATGGAGCCGAAGCCGGCACGCGCGAGCGTCGCCGGCTTTTTGCGTTTCCGGGTTCGGGCATCCGCCCCGCCCCACCTACCACCACGAGGTTCCTCATGAGCATGAAGCAGCAGCTCACCGAAGACATGAAGGCCGCCATGAAGGCGGGCGAGAAGCACAAGCTGGGCGTGATCCGCCTGATCAATGCCGCCATCAAGCAGCGCGAAGTGGACGAGCGCATCGAGCTGGATGACACCGCCGTGATCGCCGTGCTCGACAAGATGGTCAAGCAGCGCAAGGACTCGGTCAGCCAGTACGAAGCGGCCAACCGCGAAGACCTGGCCGAGATCGAGCGCGCCGAGATCGTGGTCATCGAAGCCTATCTGCCGGCCAAGATGGGCGAAGCCGAGATCGTGGCCGCCATCCAGGCCGCCATCGCCGAGACCGGCGCCTCCGGCCCGGCCGACATGGGCAAGCTGATGGGCGCACTGAAGCCCAAGCTCGCTGGCCAGGCCGACATGGGCCTGGTGTCCAAGCTGGTCAAGCAGCAGCTGGCGTAATCCGGTACACGGAGTCGGATCCCTTTCGCAACGCGAAAGGGCTCTGACCCCATTGATGCACCCGCTTCACCGCACCTTCGTCGCTCGCCTGCTACAACCACACCCATGGTTGAACCCGAGCCCAACGTTCCCGTGTCCCTGCACAAGTACCTCAAGCGTCTGCAGGACAGCTTTCCGATGGCGGTGGCCAAGCGCTTCATCGACGTCGACGTGCTGACCCAGGCCGCCTCCGTTTCCTTCTACGCCCTGCTGTCGATGGCCCCGCTGCTGGTGCTGCTGCTGTGGTTGACCGCTTCGCTGTACCCGCCGGCACAGCAGGCGCTGATCGACCAGATCAGCTCGGTGGCTGGCAGCAGCGCGGCTACGGTGGCCGAAACCGTCCTGAAGAACGCCGACAACCAGCCCGACGTCGGCTCGTTGGCGGGGCTGTGGAGCACGCTGCTGCTGTTCGTCGGCGCCACCGCCGTGTTCGCGCAGCTGCAGAACGCGCTCAACCTGATCTTCCGCACCAGTGGCGAGCGCCTGGAGGGCATCAAGGCCTGGCTGCGCAAGCGTGTGTTCTCGTTCGGCGTGGTGCTGGCCCTGGGCTTCCTGCTGATCCTGTCGATGACTGCCACCACGGTACTGCAGGTGGCCTTCGCGCAACTGCCCTCGATCCTCCCCGCGCTGGGCTACGTCACCAGCCTGCTGCTGTACGCGGTGGGGTTCGCCTTCATGTACCACTACCTGCCCGACCGCCGCGTGGCATGGCGCCAGGCCTTCATCGGCGGCGTCATCACCTCGGCACTGTTCGCACTGGGCCGCTACGGCATCGGCGTCTACATCGCCACCGTGGCCCCCGGCAGTGCCTACGGCTCGATGGGCGCGCTGGTGATCTCACTGGTCTGGATCTATTACGCGACCGTGGTCTTCTTCGTTGGCGCGCTGATGACCGCGGTGATCGATGAGCGCCTGCGCGCGCGCCATCACCTGGCCGCCGCCGGCATCGATCCGGCCACCGCCAGCCAGGTGCCCGACAGGGGGTAAACTAGGGCAACCGCCCCCGGTTCCGTCGCGTGGTCCTGTACCGCGCCCTGCCCTGTTGCCCATGGCCCGTATCCCCGACGCTTTCATCGACGACCTGCTGGCCCGCACCGACATCGTCGAGGTGGTGGGCAGCCGCGTGCCGTTGAAGCGCCAGGGCAAGGAATACGCCGCACGCTGCCCGTTCCATGACGAGCGCTCGGCCTCGTTCACGGTCTCGCCCACCAAGCAGTTCTATCACTGCTTCGGCTGCGGCGCGCACGGCACCGCGATCAGCTTCCTGATGAACTACGACCGCCTCGAGTTCCTCGACGCGGTGGATGAACTGGCCAAGCGTGCCGGCATGGACGTGCCGCGCAACGAAAACCCGCGCAGCCCCCAGCAGCAGGACGACAGCCGCGAGCTGTACTCGGCGCTGGACGCCGCCACCAGGTTCTTCCAGAAGAATCTGGAAGGCAGCGAGAAGGCACGCGCGTATCTGGAAAGCCGTGGCGTGGACGAAGCGAACCGCGCGCGCTTCCAGATCGGCTACGCACCGGATGGCTACAGCGGCCTGCGCGATGCGCTGGGCAAGGACGAGCGCCGCATGAAGCTGCTCGACCGCGCCGGCCTGTTCTCCAAGAACGATCGCGGCCACGTCTACGACAAGTTCCGCGACCGGGTGATGTTCCCGATCTTCGACCGCCGTGGCCGGGTGATCGCCTTCGGTGGCCGCGTGTTCGAGAAGGACGACGGCCCCAAGTACCTCAACTCGCCCGAGACCGCGCTGTTCCACAAGGGCCGCGAACTGTACGGCCTGTGGCAGGTGCGCCAGGCCAACCAGAAGATCGAGCGGTTGATCGTGGTCGAAGGCTACATGGACGTGGTCTCGCTGTTCCAGTTCGGGGTCACCCAGGCGGTGGCGACGCTGGGCACGGCGACCACGCCGGACCATGCCGAGCTGCTGTTCCGCAACGCGCCGGACGTGTTCTTCTGCTTCGACGGCGATGCCGCCGGCCGCCGAGCCGGCTGGAAGGCCCTGGAGTCGGTGCTGCCGCGCATGAAGGACGGCCGCCAGGCGTTCTTCCTGTTCCTGCCCGATGGCGAGGACCCGGACAGCATCGTGCGCAAGGAAGGCGCCGAGGCCTTCAACGAGCGCCTGAAGCAGGCCACGCCGCTGTCGCAGTTTTTCTTCGATGAACTGACCCGCGAGATCAACCTGGGCACGCTGGACGGCAAGGCACGCCTGGCCGAACGCGCAAAGCCGATGCTGGCGCAGATTCCCGACGGTGCCTTCGGCGACCTGATGAAGCAGCAGCTGGCGCAGCTGACCGGCCTGGGCGGCACTGCCCAGGCCACGCGCGCGCCGATGCCGCAACGCCAGCCACAGCGGACGATCCAGCCGGTGGCCAAGCGCAGCCTGGTGCGCGGCGCGATCGCCGTGCTGCTGCAGCAGCCGTCGCTGGCGCTGACCCTGGGCGGAAAGCATCACTTCCAGGGCCTGCGACTGCCGGGCGTGGAGCTGCTGCTGGAACTGCTGGGGCTGGTCGAACAGCGCCCGGACATCAGCACCGGCGCCCTGCTGGAACACTTCGACGGCCGCGAGGAACAGGCGTCGCTGCACACCCTGGCGGCACAGACCCTGCCTGGCACCGAGGCCAGCTGGACCCAGGAACTGCACGACGCGGTGGCACAGCTGGAGAAACAGCTGCTGGTGCAACGTCTGGAGGAGTTGTTGGCAAAGCAGCGCCAGCAGGGCCTGGATGATACTGACAAATACGAACTGCGCGAGCTGCTGAAGGCCCGCGCCGGGCTGCGCCTGTAGCGGCAGAACGTTTTCACGGAGAGGACCATGCTGCTGCGCCTGACCTGCCTGCTGTTGTTGTCGCTCTGCCTGCCACTGGCGGCCCTGGCCGCAGATGGCCCGCTCAGGGAAGTCCGGCCGGGCCTGTATGCCGGCGGCCAGCCCTCCGCCGCACAACTGGGCGAACTTGCCGCGCAGGGCGTGCGCACCGTGATCGACCTGCGCCAGCCCGGCGAGGACCGGGGTTTCGACGAAACGCGCGTTGCCGAATCATTGGGCCTGCGCTACGTGCGCATTCCGGTGTCCGGTGCCGAGGGGCTCGATGCCGCCAACGTGCGCGCCGTGCACCAGGCCCTGCGGCAGAGCCAGGGGCCTGTGCTGCTGCACTGTGCGTCCGGCAACCGCGCCGGCGCCGTGCTCGGCCTGGTCAACGCACGCTACGAACATGCCAGCCCCGAACAGGCCCTTCAGCTGGGCCAGCGTGCTGGCCTGACCTCGCTGGAAGCCGCCACCCGCCAACGCCTGGCCACGCCGGTCACCTCACCCTGAACCCTCCGCACCAAGGACTCTGCCCACCATGACCCGCTGGTGGTCGCGCCTGCGACCGGACAACTTCACCCTCGCCCTGCTGTGCACCGTCGGCCTGGCCTCCCTGCTGCCGATGAAGGGCGCCGCCGCCATCGTCCTGGACGATGTCACCACCGTCGCCATCGCTGCACTGTTCTTCCTGCATGGCGCGCGCCTGCCACGTGAGTCGATCATTGGCGGCATGCTGCACTGGCGGCTGCACCTGACCATCCTCGCCTGCACCTTCCTCCTGTTCCCGCTGCTCGGGCTGATGTTCAAGCCGCTATCGGGCTGGCTGCTGACCCCGGAGCTGTACCTGGGCGTGCTGTTCCTGTGCACCCTGCCCTCCACCGTGCAGTCGTCCATCGCGTTCACCTCGATGGCGCATGGCAACGTGCCCGCAGCGGTGTGCAGTGCCTCGTTGTCGAGCATTCTCGGCGTATTCCTGACCCCGCTGCTGCTGACCGCGCTGGCGGGCACCTCCGGCGGCGTGCACGACCCGCTGCATGCGATCGGCGGCATCATGCTGCAGCTGCTGGTGCCGTTCGTGGCCGGCCACCTGCTGCGGCCGTGGATTGCCGGCTGGGTGGAAAAGCAGCGCGCGCTGCTGCGTTACACCGACCAGGGCACGATCCTGCTGGTGGTGTATTCGGCGTTCGGCGAGGCGGTGACCGAAGGACTGTGGAGCAAGACGCCGCTGCTCTCGTTGCTGGCCGTAGCAGTGGTGGCCGCCGTGCTGCTCGGCATCGCCATGCCGCTGATCACCTTCATCGCCCGCCGCCTGCGTTTCAACCGCGAGGACGAGATCGCCATCGTGTTCTGCGGCTCGAAGAAGAGCCTGGCCACCGGCGTGCCGATCGCCAAGGTGCTGTTCGCCGGCGGCAGCCTCGGCGCCATCGTGCTGCCGGTGATGATCTACCACCAGATCCAGCTCATCGTCTGCGGCGTGATCGCGCAGCGGTACGCGAAGCGCGCGCCCTGACCCGACGGGAGGACATCCACGCATGGCGTGGATCTACTGTAGAGCCGAGCCCGCGCTCGGCCAACACCTGTGATCCGGAGTAGATCCACGCCATGCGTGGAGGGTTTGCCTGACGCTACGGATCCACCAGCGTCCCGACGCTCAGTTCCTGCATCCATACCCATAGGTCGTACGGCCGTTCCGCACCGGCAGCGACCCGCGGCCCCGTGGCAACCTGCTCTCGAAGTGGCCGCGCCATGCAACCGCCCGCGCATCCCCACGTCTGACCACGTTGCGCGCCCAACCGTACGCTGTAGATATCCAGGTCCCGCAGCTGCGACGCCATCGGATGCATCTGCATTTCTGGCGGCATACCTTGCGGCCTTTGCAGCATCGCGTGCACGTTACCAGTCAGCACCAGCATGCGCGTATTGGCCGGTAGGCCTCGATAGAGCCGCCGCAACTCGGCTGCCATGAGGTCACCGCGTACCTGGTTGCCGCCTTTGCTGGCGTTGACGTCATAGCCAACGACGTCGATCACACGTCCCTGCGACTTCAGCACGCGTAGGCTTTCGATCATTGCCAGCATGTCGCGGCTGCGACGGCCATCATGCTGGTCATCGCGCACGGTCCAGAACGCACGCCCGCGCAGATGCTGGCGTGCCTTCTCCCCGCCATCGGAAGCCAGGTAATCGCGCAGCGTGGAGGTTTCCCCGCGTGGCAGTTCCAGCGCCAGCAGGACCGGCCCGGTGCGGCTGTAGTCATCCACCAGCTGCCGCACCAGCAGCGGCGTCTCGCGGGTTCCATGGAATTCGCCCAGCACCAGCAGGCGGTGATCACCGGCGTGCTGGCGGATCTGCGCGGCGGTGTCGTCGGCATGCGCGGTCACGGCCATGCCCAGCGCCAGCATCAGCGCGGTGGTCCAACGGAAGATCGTATGCATCCCTGCTCGCTCCATTCCTTGGGGTCAGGAACAGCAATGGCGACGCCGCTGGAAGAGATCAAGTGCAGAGCCGAGCCCACGCTCGGCTGCTCTTCCAATCCCCCCTCAGCCGAGCATGGGCTCGGCTCTACAGGTGGTGCTTCACAACCAGGGCAGGATCCAGTGGTCGACCAGCAGGAAGGCGAACAGCGCCATCAGGTAGACGATGGAGTAATAGAACATCTTCATCGAGAACAGCTCATCCGGTGGGTCGAGCATGCGCCAGGCGTACCAGAGGAACACGGCATTGAGCACGATCGCGCCGCCCAGGTAGAACGCACCGCTCATGCCCACCAGGTAGGGCAACAGGCAGACCAGCGCCAGCACCACCGAATACACCATGATCTGCTTGCGGGTGTGCGCCACGCCGTGGGTCACCGGCAGCATCGGGATCTCCGCCTTGGCATAGTCCTCGCGGCGGAAGATCGCCAGCGCCCAGAAATGCGGTGGCGTCCAGATGAAGATGATCAGCACCAGCAGCGACGAGTATGCCCAGTCCGACGAGCCCTGCATGCCGGTCACCGCAGCCCAGCCCAGCATCGGCGGCATCGCGCCGGCCAGGCCACCGATGACGATGTTCTGCGAGGTCGCACGCTTCAGGTACACGGTGTAGATCACCGCGTAGCCGATCAGCGAGGCGAAGGTCAGCACCGCAGTGATCAGGTTCACCCACAGCACCAGGATGGTCATCGACAGCACGATCAGCACGCCGGCGAACACCAGCACCTGCCATGGCTTGACCTTGCCGACCACCAGCGGGCGCCACGACGTGCGTGCCATCTGCGCATCGATGTGCGCATCCAGCAACTGGTTGATCGCAGCGGCCGCCGAAGCGGCCAGCCAGATGCCGAGGAAGCCGAGCAGGCCGGCGCGCACCTGCTCCCAGCTGGGCACGCCCGGGACAGCCAGGACCATGCCGACCAGGGCAGTGAAGACAATGAGGGCGACAACCTTGGGCTTGGTCAGGTCCCAGTACTGGCGGTAGTTGGAAAACATGGAATCAGTCCGGGGCGCGCAGGCGGGCCAGCAGGCTGACCAGCACGAACAACAGGGCAACGGCCACGCCGTTGTGGGCCACGGCCACTTCCAGTGGCAGCGCCAGCTTCACATTGAGGATGCCGAGGGTGACCTGCAGCACCAGCAGCGCGATCAGCGCGCTGGCCCAGCCGCGCATGCTCGGCAACCGGAACAGGCGCCCGCCCAGCCACAGCAGGTAGATGGCCACCACCGCCGCGAACAGGCGGTGCGCCATCTGGATGGCGATACGCGAGGCGCCATCCAGCACGCCGCCTTCGTAGTCCACGCCGATGCCACGCCACAGGGTGAAGCCTTCGACGAAGTTGTGCTGCGGCCACCACTGGTTGGCACAGCGCGGGAAGTTGTCCAGCGATGCACTGCCGCCGCCGCAGGCCAGCGCCGCGTAGTTGGCACTGACCCAGCCGCCCAGTGCGATCTGGGTGACCAGCACCGCCAGGCCGATGCGCAGCAGCCACTTCAGCTTCGGTGCCTCGGCCAGAGTGATCGGCATGTGCGTCGCACGCCAGGCCATCCAGGCCAGCAGCGCGAACATCAGCATGCCGCCCAGCAGATGGCCCATCACCACGATGGGTTTGAGCAGCAGGGTCACCGTCCACATGCCCAGCAGGGCCTGGAAGATCACCACCGCCAGGGTCAGCAGTGCAGCGCGTGCCAGGTCGATGTTGCTCCAGCGCAGCGCGGCGATCAGCAGGATCGCCTCGCCGACCAGAGCCAATGCGCTGGCGGTGCCATGCCAGCCCATCATGTACAGCGGTATGCCAGCGGCCACCAGCACGCAGGCGGTCACCACTGCCGTGGTTCCAAAGCGGCGCTTGCGCGTGGCCAGCAGGGCCAGGGTCAGGATCTCGATGCCCAGCGCGCCGGCCAGGAAGCGGTGCACCTGCTCACGCCAGGCCTTGTGGGTCTCCAGCGGGCGGATCTCCGCCGCCGGGTGGCCGATGGTCTCTTCCACGTGCTGCGGCCAGGTGGCCTGGCCATAGCAGGTCGGCCAGTCCGGACAGCTCAGGCCGGCATCGGACAGGCGTACGAACGCGCCGAACATGATCGTGCTCGCGGTCATGATCATGGCGAACCACGCCAGGCGGTGGAAATTGCGGTGCAGCGCCGGACGCGCGGAAAGGCTCATCAAACGGGACTCACTTCAGTTTCAGCAACGTGGCCATGTCCTTGCGCAGGCCACCCAGGTCGGAACCCGGGGCATGGCGCATGATCACGAAGCCGTTCGGATCGATCACGTAGACCGGCAGTCCCGCCGGATCATCGACGCCCGGCAACGCCGCGCGCAGGGCTGGCGACGGAGCCAGCGGCCGCAGCGCGGGCAGCGAGGCGATCGACGCCGGTGGCGTACCCAGCCACAGGATCTCGACATTATCGGCGTTATGGCCGAACAGCTGCCACACCTTGCCCAGTCCCTGCGACAAAGTGACGCACTGCGCCTCACAGGCACCGGCCGGTGCCACCAGCAGGCGCCAGGTGCGGGCCTCGGGGTTCCAGGGATAGGGCTGGCCGCTGGCCAGGGTCGGCGTCTGCTGGCGCAGATCGACCGGCGGCTTCAGCAGCTGTCCCGCATTGCGGTGGCCGGTGGGCTGCCAGCCGGAGAAGCGCAATACCGCGGCCAGCGCCATCGCCCCGAAGAACACGGCAAACAGCAGCACCAGGGTCCGGCGGCCGGAGCCGCGCGCCTGCGGGGACGTAGCAGTGTTCATGTGGGGCATTTTCTCATGGTTGGGTAAACGATGCCGGTAGTGCCGGCCGCTGGCCGGCATCCAGGAATCCGAGTGCGTGCCCGCCAGCGGCCGGCACTACCCGGCGATGGGCCGTCTCCTGCGCCGCTCCAGCACCAGCGCCACCACCAGCACGGTCAGGGCCAGGCCGAACCACTGCACGGCGTAGCCCAGGTGTCGCTGCGGTGGCAGCGTATTTGGCAGCAGGTCCATGTCACGCTCGTCGCCGAAGGGCAGCGCCGGGTCCAGTCGCAGGACCCGCTCGGGCAGTGTTGGCAGGCCCAGCGCTGCGGCGAGGCCCTCGGCCGGCAAGCGGCTGGCCAGCCAGCGCCCCGCCTCACCGGTGGCCGAGAACGGCGGACCCAGTACCAGCCCCGCCGAAGGCGGTGGCGCCAGCAACCCGCGCACCACCACCGGCGAAGGCGGCGCCGGTATGTCCGGCAGCGTGCGATCCGGCGGCAGCGCGCGCCAGCCAAGATCGACCAGCAGCACGCTGCCTTCGTCACTGCGGAACGGGCGATAGATCTTTACGCCGGCACGGCCATGCCGGGTCTGGTTGTCCAGCAGCACCACGCCAGGCAGGAAGCGACCGTGATCGGCCACACCGTGCAACGCACCGGGGGCTGCCAGAGCCTGGGCCAGCGGCAGCGCCTGTGCCACCGCTGGCCCCTGCGCATCCAACATTGACTGTTTGGCATGCATGCGCTGCAGCTGCCACAGCCCCAATGCAGTGAAACCGGCCATCGCCAGCACGGCCAGCAGCCATCCGAGCACGCGCGTGTGCTGGCGCATCATGACAAGTCCACGCAAACGCGGTCAGATAGGCACATCCACCCTGCCCTCGAGCCGCGCATGAGTGATTCGCTGAAGACCCTGCTGGTAATCGCGTTTCTGATCGTCATCGTCTGGAACCTGGGCGCCGGCCTGTATTACCTGCTGGTCGACCGCGGGCAGACCAAGCGCACGGTCAACGCACTGACACGTCGCATCGCGGTGTCGGTGGCGTTGATCGTACTGGTGATCGTGAGCATCTACATGGGCTGGATCAAGCCGCACGGCGTCGGCGGCTGAGGCCACCGATGCGTGCGTGGTCAAAGCACGTAGACGAACAGGAACAGCATCAGCCACACCACGTCGACGAAGTGCCAGTACCACGCGGCCGCTTCAAAACCGAAATGGTTGTCGCGGGTGAAGTGTCCCTTGGCCGAACGCAGCCACATCACGATCAACATGATCGTGCCCAGCAGCACGTGCGCACCGTGGAAGCCGGTCAGCATGAAGAACGTCGAACCGTAGATGCCCGAGCCCAGCGTCAGGTTCAGCTCCTTGTAGGCGTGGATGTACTCTTCCGCCTGCAGGGTCAGGAAACCGAGGCCGAGCACCACGGTCAGGCCCAGCCAGATCAGCAACTGGCGGCGGTTGCCGGCCTTCAACGCGTGATGGGCGATGGTCAGGGTCACGCCTGAGGTGAGCAGGATCAGCGTATTGATCAGCGGCAGGCCCCACGCCGGGATGGTCTGGAAGGCACCACCGATCGCCGCCGGGCCATTGGTCGGCCATCCGGCGGAGTAGCCCTGCCAGAGCAGCTCGTTGGTCATCACCCCGCGGCCTTCGCCACTGAGCCACGACAGGCCCAGGTTGCGGGTGTAGAACAGCGCGCCGAAGAAGGCGCCGAAGAACATCACCTCGGAGAAGATGAACCAGATCATCCCCATCCGGAACGAGCCATCGACCTGGTGGTTGTAGTTGCCGGCCTGCGATTCGCGCACCACGTCGCTGAACCACCAGAACAGGGTCAACACCAGCATCGCGATGCCGATGTAGAACGTCCAGCGCCCCCAGCTGGCATCGTTGAGCCAGCTGGCCACGCCCACCATGGTCACCATCATCGCGATGGACCCCACGAAGGGCCATTTGCTCTGGGCCGGGACGAAGTACACGTTGGCGTCGGTTGGTGTCTGGGCCATGTCGGTATCCGGGTCAGGGTGCGGCGTGCGCGCCGTCCGAGGTGGCGGCCGGGGCCAGCCGATCGGACAGCGCGTCGTTGCGGTAGAAGGTGTAGGACAAGGTGATCGTCTTGATCTCCGGCGGCAGGTCCGGATCGACGATGAAACGCACCGGCATGTCGCGCTTCTCGCCGGCCTGCAGCGTCTGCGCGGTGAAACAGAAACATTCGGTCTTGCTGAAGAAGCCCGAGGCACGCGCCGGCGCCACCGAAGGCACCGCACTGCCGACCACCGCCTGCTGGCTGTCGTTGCGGGCGAAGTACAGCGCCTCGTTGAGTTCGCCGGGCACCACATCCATGGTCAGCTGCTCGGGATGGAACGACCACGGCAGGCGCGAATTGACGCCGCCATCGAACTCCACCCGCACGGTGCGCTTGCCAGCTGCGGCACCCGTACTGGCTTCACCACCCGGGCCGCGTTCCAGGCGCACGCCGAATACCTTCTCGCAGGCAATGCGGTACAGCGGCACCAGCGAGAAGGTCAGCAGGAACACCGCCACTGCCACGCCGATCAGGCGCGGCAGCCCGGCACTGGGTGACCGCGTGCTGGCCGGTGCCTCGCTCATCGGCCGATCACCCCGCTGAGGATGAAGCCGACGTAGACCAGCACCGCGATGGCGCCGACCCACATCGCCGTGCGCCGGGCACGCTGGCGTTGCTGTTCGATGCCGTTTTCCGGGGCGTCGCCCGGGCTGTTGTAGAGCCGAGCCATGCTCGGCTGCTCCACGTCAGCCGAGCATGGCTCGGCTCTACAGGTCTGCAGTGGGCTCTCGTTATGCATGCCCCACCTCAATGCGTGATGTCGTCATGCGCCAGATCGCCCGGGCGGATGGTCGGCGGCGTGGTGAAGGTATGCGCCGGTGCCGGCGACGGCAGCGTCCACTCCAGCCCGCGCGCGCCTTCCCAGCTACGGGCCTCGGCCTTCTCGCCATTGCGCAGCGAGGACAGCAGGATCGCGGCCATCATGAACGGCGTGACGAACATGCCGAACGCACCGATCGAGCTGATCAGGTTCCAGTCGGCAAACGCTACGCTGTAGTCCGGAATGCGGCGCGGCATGCCGGCCAGGCCGAGGAAGTGCTGCGGGAAGAACAGCAGGTT
Organism: Stenotrophomonas sp. YJH_SMC_94-11; assembly: GCF_059370435.1. Classification (NCBI taxonomy): domain Bacteria; kingdom Pseudomonadati; phylum Pseudomonadota; class Gammaproteobacteria; order Lysobacterales; family Lysobacteraceae; genus Stenotrophomonas; species Stenotrophomonas sp. YJH_SMC_94-11. Next base: position 157,805 of record NZ_JCAFTR010000010.1, read on the forward strand.
GACGAACACGATCGACCACCAGAAGTGCACCTTGGCCCACTTCTCGCTGTACATCCGCCCCGTCCACTTCGGCCACCAGTAGTACACCGCTGCAATCAGCGCGAACACCGCGCCGGTCACCAGCACGTAGTGGAAATGCGCAACCACGAAGTAGGTGTCGTGGTACTGGAAGTCGGCCGCCACGATGGCCAGCATCAGGCCGGAGAAGCCACCGATGGTGAACAGGATGACGAAGGCCACCGACCACAGCATCGGCGCCTCGAACGTCAGCGACCCCCGCCACATGGTGCTGACCCAGTTGAACACCTTCACCCCGGTCGGGATCGAGATCAGCATTGTGGCGAACATGAAGTAGATCTCGCCGCCCAGCGGCATGCCCACGGTGAACATGTGGTGGGCCCAGACGATGAACGACAGGAACGCGATCGCGGCGGTGGCGTACACCATCGCCTGGTAGCCGAACAGCGGCTTGCGGCTGAAGGTCGGGATGATCTCGCTGACCACGCCGAAGGCGGGCAGGATCATGATGTAGACCTCGGGATGGCCGAAGAACCAGAAGATGTGCTGGTACATCACCGGGTCACCGCCACCGGCGGCATTGAAGAAGCTGGTGCCGAAGAACTTGTCGGTCAGCAGCATGGTCACCGCACCGGCCAGCACCGGCATCACCGCGATCAGCAGGAAGGCGGTGATCAGCCACGCCCAGCAGAAGATCGGCATCTTCAGCAGGTCGATGCCCGGCGCGCGCATGTTGAGCACGGTGGCGATGATGTTGATCGCACCCATGATCGAACTGATGCCGGCCACGTGGATGGCGAACACGCTGAAGGCCACGTTGTAGCCGCCCTGCAGCGACAGCGGCGGATACAGCGTCCAGCCACCGGCCGGTGCACCACCGGGCAGGAACAGCGTCAGCAGCAGCAGGCTGAAGGCCACCGGCAGCAGCCAGAACGACCAGTTGTTCATGCGCGGCAGCGCCATGTCCGGCGCACCGATCTGCAGCGGGATCATCCAGTTGGCAAGGCCGACAAACGCCGGCATCACGCCGCCGAAGATCATCACCAGCGCATGCACGGTCGTCATCTGGTTGAAGAACTCGGGCTTGACGAACTGCAGGCCCGGCTGCGCCAGCTCGGCGCGGATCACCACGCTCATCGCCGCGCCGATGATGAACATGATGAAGCTGAAACCCAGGTACAGCGTGCCGATGTCCTTGTGGTTGGTCGAGAAGAACCAACGCTCGAAGAAACTCTGGTGGTGATGGTGATCGTCGTGCCCAACTGCCGAGTGCGCCATTGCAAAACACCTCTCAGAATCGGTTGTCACCACGGCCGCGAGCGGCCGCGGGCTTTACATCACGCGCCGCTGGCCGCAACCGCAGGTGCATTGCCGGCTTCGGCAGCAGCAGGTGCCGCCGGTGCTTCGCCCGCAGGGGCAGCCGGTTCTGCAGGTGCCGCAGGGGGGGCGGGCTCGGCCGGCGGTGCAGGCTTGCGCTGCGCCAGCCACTGCTTGAAGTCCTCCTTGGACACCGCCTCGACCACGATCGGCATGAAGCCGTGGTCCTTGCCGCACAGCTCGGCGCACTGGCCGCGATACACCCCGGGCTGCTCGATGCTGGTCCAGGCTTCATTGATGAAACCGGGGATCGCGTCCTGCTTCCAGCCCAGCGCAGGCACCCACCAGGCGTGGATCACATCATCGGAAGTGATGACGAAGCGGACCTTGGTATCGACCGGCAACACCAGCCGGTTGTCGACGTCCAGCAGGTAGTGCGGATGGCTTTCGCGGGTCGGCACGATGCCACTTTGCCGCACGCGGTCGGATTCGCGGTCCAGGCGGCTGGTGAAGGTGACGTTCTCCCCGAGGTATTCGTACTTCCACATCCACTGGTAGCCGGTGACCTTGACCGTCATCTCGGCATCGCGGGTGTCGTACATCTTGATCAGGTTGGCCGTGGCCGGCCACGCCATCACGATCAGGATGATCACCGGGATCACCGTCCAGATGATCTCGGCCTTGGTGTTATGGCTGAAGGTGGCGGCGACCGCGCCCTTGGATTTGCGGAACTTGAAGATGGCGTAGGCCATCGCGCCGAACACGATGACGCCGATCACCGTGCAGATGATCAACGAAAGGTTGTTCGATTCCCAGGCCAGGCGCGAGGTCTGGGTCACCCCCTTGCCCATGTTCAGCTGCCACGGCTTGGGATCGGCCGCCTGGGCCCAGGCCAACGCCGGCATCAGTCCCCCGGTCGCCAGCACTGCGGCAACCGCGTTCACGCACTTCGTGCCCCACCTGCTGCTTTGCTTCATTGCCTAGACCCTTAGCGTCGTCGGTTGCCGCCATCGCTGGCGGCGAGCAAGCTTTCAAGTGTCTCTGCGAGCGTCTGACGTTCGGCCGGCGCGAGGAAACTCCCCACCTCCACCTGCCGGCCGCTGGATGCCAGCCGGACCCTCTCATCGTCGGTGAGCAGGCGCACCCAATGCGGGTGGGCCCGGAACACCGGCGATCCACCGGGTACGGGAATGACCTCCACGTACGCCGGCACTACCCGGATCTCCTCCTGTCGTTCACCGCTGCGCCACAAGGCACGCAGCGCCGCCGCCAGCACCAGGCTGTACAGCAGCGCGAACAGGGGGGCGAATGCATTGCCGGCCCACCACCCGAGGGCGGACACCAGCCACATCGCACCCGACAACACGGTGAACAACAGGACGAACTGCCGGGCATCGAGCGCCCGTGGGGGACGCAGCCGCAGCTGCGTACCTGACCCATCCGGAGCTGGAAGCACCTCGATCATGTCGCAACCGCGTTCCTGCCGCAGGAAACGTCTCGATGGTAGCCCCGCCCTCTCGCCGGTAGCAAGGGTGCATTCACACTTTTTCCGATGCTGCAACACAGCATGCGGTCGGCGGCACGGATGACGAATTCAGCACAAACATCGCCGGGTTTGCTGAACACGCCGAATCCACCACCGTTAGCGGCTATCAGCCCTTCATGAAGGTGTCTGCGTGGCACTTCCGAAGGCCTCAAAAATGATTAAAATCGCCAAGTTTTCCACTGGCCGGACCGGCATGAACGCACCTTCCTCCTCCCCTGCCGCCCACGACGCCCCGCGTCCGGGCGCGCTGCTGTCGCCGGAACTGCCGGCGCCCCCCAACCCGTTCCGCCAGGCCATCACCGATGCCTGGTTGAAGGACGAGGCCAGCCACGTCCGCGAGCTGCTGGCGCAGGCGCGCCTGCCCGCCGAGGAACAGGCCAGGGTGCAGGCGCTGGCCGCCGACCTGGTCGGCCGCGTGCGCGTGCGTGCCAAGGACCAGGGCGCGATCGAAGCCTTCATGCGCCAGTACGACCTGGGCAGCGAGGAAGGCGTGCTGCTGATGTGCGTGGCCGAAGCGCTGCTGCGTATTCCGGACCAGGACACCGCCGACAAGCTGATCCGCGACAAGCTGGCCGATGCCGACTGGGAAAAGCACCTGGGCGGCAGCGACTCGGTGCTGGTCAATGCCTCCACCTGGGGCCTGATGCTGACCGGCAAGCTGGTGCAGATGAACGACGCCACGCGCGCCGATGCGCCCAGCGCATTCAAGCGCCTGGTCGGCCGCGTCGGTGAGCCGGTGGTGCGCCTGGCCGTGCGCCAGGCGATGAAGATCATGGGCCACCAGTTCGTCATGGGCCGCACCATCAGCGAAGCGCTGGCGCGCTCGCACAAGGGCGACAACGCCAGCTACCGCTACTCGTTCGACATGCTCGGCGAAGGCGCGCTGACCATGAAGGACGCGCTGCGCTACCTGGAAGACTACCGTCGTGCGATCCACGCCATCGGCGGCGATCACAAGGCCCGCGGTGGCCGTCCGGACGGCGACGTCAACAACGCGCCGGGCATCTCGATCAAGCTGTCGGCGCTGTACCCGCGCTACGAGCACGCCAAGCGCGAGCGCGTGCTGAAGGACCTGGTGCCGGGCGTGCTGGAACTGGCACAGCTGGCCAAGAGCTACGGCATCGGCTGCACCGTCGACGCCGAAGAGTCCGACCGCCTGGAACTGTCGCTGGACATCATCGAGCAGGTGTTCTCCGACGCCTCGCTGGCTGGCTGGGATGGCTTCGGCGTGGTCGTGCAGGCCTACCAGAAGCGCACGCCGTACACGATCGACCACCTGGCCGACATGGCACGCCGTGCCGGTCGCCGCCTGCAGGTGCGCCTGGTCAAGGGCGCCTACTGGGATGCCGAGATCAAGCGCGCGCAGATCGAAGGCTACCCGGGCTACCCGGTGTTCACCCGCAAGCAGAACACCGATGTGTCCTACCTGGCCTGCGCCAAGCGGCTGTTCACCCATGCGGACGCGATCTACCCGATGTTCGCCACGCACAACGCGCACACCATCGCGGCCGTGCGCAGCATCGCCAACGGCGGCGTGTACGAGCACCAGAAGCTGCACGGCATGGGCGACGACCTGTACGCCGAAGTGGTGCCGGCCGATCGCTTGAACCTGCCCTGCCGCGTGTACGCCCCGGTCGGTTCGCACGAAGACCTGCTGCCGTACCTGGTGCGCCGCCTGCTGGAAAACGGTGCCAACTCCAGCTTCGTCAACCGCATCACCGACGAGCGCGTGCCGATCGCCGACCTGATCCGCGATCCGGTCGAGATGGTCGCCTCGTTCGAATCGATTCCGCATCCCAAGATCCCGCTGCCGGTTGACCTGCTGCGCAGCCAGAACCACGACAGGAAGAACTCCATGGGCGCCAACCTCGCCAACGACAACGAACTGCGCGCCCTGGCCGAGCAGCTCAACGCCGCCGTGAAGCCGTGGCAGGCCTCGCCGCTGGTACCGGGTGCCAACCCGGCCGGCGCCGCGCTGCCGGTGACCAACCCGGCCGACACCCGCGAAGTGGTCGGCCAGTGGCTGGCCGCCGATGCCGCCACCGTGCAGAAGGCCCTGGCCAACGCCGTGGCCGCACAACCGGCCTGGAACCGCACCCCGGCCGCCAGCCGCGCCGCCATCCTCGAACACGCCGCTGACCAGCTGGAAGCGCGCATGCCGGAGTTCATGGCGCTGTGCGTGAAGGAAGCCGGCAAGAGCCTGCCCGACAGCATCGCCGAAGTGCGCGAAGCCGTGGATTTCCTGCGCTACTACGCCAAGCAGGCGCGCGAGCAGTTCAGCCACGCCGAGAAGCTGCCCAGCCCGACCGGTGAATCCAACGAGCTGCAGCTGCACGGCCGCGGCGTGTTCGTCTGCATCAGCCCGTGGAACTTCCCGCTGGCGATCTTCCTGGGCCAGGTCGCCGCCGCACTGGCCGCCGGCAACAGCGTCATCGCCAAGCCGGCCGAGCAGACCAACCTGATCGGCTACTACGCGGTGAAGCTGCTGCACGATGCCGGCGTGCCGGCCGAGGTGGTGCAGTTCCTGCCGGGCGACGGCGCCACCGTGGGTGCAGCGCTGACCGCCGACCCGCGCGTGGCCGGCGTGGCCTTCACCGGCTCCACCGAGACCGCCCGTGCGATCAACCGTGCGATGGCCGCGCGTGACGCCGCCATCGGCGTGCTGATCGCCGAGACCGGTGGCCAGAACGCCTTCATCGCCGACTCCTCGGCACTGCCGGAACAGCTGGTCAAGGACGCGATCGGTTCGGCCTTCACCTCCGCCGGCCAGCGTTGCTCGGCCGCGCGCGTGCTGTTCGTGCAGGACGACATCGCCGACAAGGTGATGACCATGCTGGCCGGCGCGATGAAGGAACTGAAGGTCGGCAACCCGGGCCTGCTGTCTACCGACGTCGGCCCGGTGATCGACGCCGACGCGCTGAAGATCCTGCAGGAACACGCCGAACGCATGGACCGCGAAGCGCGCCTGATCGCCGCCGCCGAGCTGTCCGCTGAAGCCGCCAACGGCACCTTCTTCGCACCGCGCGCGTATGAACTGAAGGACCTGGGCCAGCTGCACAAGGAAGTCTTCGGTCCGGTCCTGCACGTGATCCGCTGGAAGGGCGACCAGCTCGACGCGGTGATCGACCAGATCAACGCCACTGGCTACGGCCTGACCCTGGGCGTGCATTCGCGCATCGACGAAACCGTTGACCGCATCAGCAACGGCGTCCACGTCGGCAATGTGTACGTCAACCGCAACCAGATCGGTGCAGTGGTCGGCGTGCAGCCGTTCGGTGGCCAGGGCCTGTCCGGCACCGGCCCGAAGGCCGGCGGCCCGCACTACCTGCTGCGCTTTGCCACCGAAAAGACGGTGACGGTGAACACCACCGCCGCCGGCGGCAACGCCTCGCTGCTGACCCTGGGCGACTGATCGTCAGCCTCATGCAGTGAACGAAAAACCCCGCGAAAGCGGGGTTTCTTGTGCTTTGCTTCCTGTAGAGCCGAGCCCACGCTCGGCTTTCCTGGCGCAGCCGAGCATGGGCTCGGCGCTACAGAGGCAGGGCGACACTGAACCGGTTGTCCGCACGCTTAGCCAGCTCGCGCTGTACGCGCGCGATGCGCGTCTCCAGATCGCCTTCCAGCAGCACATGGTCGACGCCCCGCGCCTGCAGCTCGCGCACGTACCACGCATGCTGCTGCGCACGGAATGCTTCCCCCACCCGTGTGCCGTCCTGGTCGAACGGAATATCCGGCGCGCACAGGAACAGCAGATCATATGGCCGCAATGCAGCCTGCCGCAGTGCCTCCGGCGCCGTACCAGACATCCAGCCGCTGTAGCCCAGCGTCACCAGCGGCGTGGTATCGCAGAACAGCCAGCGATGTGCCCGCCGCGCAGCCTCTTCTTCATGCCGCGGCTGGGTCATCGCGATACGAAGCAGATCGTCCGGCATCAGGTCGCCGCCCTGCTGCTCCCAGAGCGTGCGGCCATACTCCGGCACCCAGGCGGTCTGCAGGCGCTCGGCCATCACCCGCGCCAGCGTGGTCTTGCCACTGGACTCGCCACCAATGAAGGCCACGCGCTGCACGTATCCGGCGTACACCTCCGGTGCGAGACCATGGCGGTGCGCATGCGGATCGGCGCGCAGCTGGGTGCCGCACGCCTGCCCGGCGTCCAATGCGCGTTCGAGCCGCTCATGGCGTACCGGCGCACCGAAGTGCGTGGCCAGCGCCTGCGCGAAGCCGTCACCGTAGTCCTCGCCGGTGAATACCGCCTGCACCGGGCCACCGAACAGGTGCTGGCACAGCCAGGCGGTGAACATGCGCTGCACTTGCTCGCTGTTGCTGTCGTGCGGCAACACGCGTGGCGGCACGCCATGTTCGGCACACAGGGCCGCCAGCCGCGCATCATCCAGCACCGCCACCGTTGCCCGGGGGAAGCGCGCACGCAACCAGCGTTCGCGGCGAGCAGCGCTGTAGCCGGCAAAGCCTGGCTGTGACCAGCCGATCACCAGCAGCTGCGTGCAGCGCGTGGCGGCGAAGTCGATCAGGCGTTCGTGACCGAGATGCAGCGGGCAGAACTTGCCCACCACCAGGCCGCGCTCGACACGCTCAGGCAGCGGCATCGGCCGCCCTGGCCTCGTCCCGCATCAGGTGCCGCCAATGGCGCAGTGCCACCAGCGCGTTGATCCAGAAGCCCACGTACAGGATCGAGGTCAGATGCAGGCCACGGCTGTAGTACAGCGGCACCGCCACGGTGTTCACCAGCAGCCACACCCACCACGATTCCAGCTTGCGCCGCATCATCAGGATCTGCGCGATCACGCTCAGCACCAGCACCGCCGAATCGATGTAAGGCGCATAGGCGTTGGTCAGACGGGTCAACATCCAGCCGTAGCCGAACGTGGCCACCAGCGCCAGCGGCGCCAGCCAGGCCCATGCACGCGGCCGCAGCGCAGTGATCGGCAGCGGCGCGCCATGGTCGCCACGCAGCCACTGCCACCAGCCCAGCACGCTGATGGCGATGAAGAAGAACTGCAGCACCATGTCCGCATACAGGTGCGAGCGCTCGAACACCGCAGCAAACAATGCGCAGCCGACGATGCCCAGCCACCAGGTGTGCACGTTGTTGCGGCCGGCCAGCAGGATCGAGCCGGCGACGGCGATGTTGGCGGCCAGCTCCAGCTGGAAGCTCGGGTCGGACAGATTCATCGCACCATTGTCGCGTAGATCCGCGCCCTGCGTCGTCGGACCAGCAGATCCATGCCATGCGTGGATACCCTCCGCAAAAAGAAAGCCCCGCTTACGCGGGGCCTTCCGTGTACTGCTTCAGGCAATCGCCCGAATCAGAACTTGTACTGCATCGACGCCGCCAGCACGTCGCCGCTCACCTTGTACTTGCCGGTCACGGTGTTGGCAGTGGCCGAGGTCGAGGTGATGTTCGGATCCTTGGTGAACAGGTGGGTGTAACCCACGCTGTATTCCATCTTGTCCGAAGCGGCGTAGGTCAGGCCCAGCGACAGCCACTTGCGGGTGGTGTCCGGCACGCGCACGTCACGGTGGGCGTCGGTGGTCGGGGTCTGGTCGTAGGCCAGGCCGCCACGCAGGGTCAGCTTGTCGTTCACGCGGAAATCGGTACCGATCGACGCGAAGGTGGTGTCGCGGTAGTGGAACGGCAGCACGCTGTCCGGCTGGTTGGAGTCATAGTCGACGGTGACCTGGTCGAACTTGCTCCACGCCGTGCGCGTGACCTCGGCCATGATCTGCCACTGGTCGTTCACGCGGTGGGTGAAGCCCACGGTGGCGCTGGCCGGCAGGGTGATGGTGGCGCGGCCGTTGCTGTCGATGAAGGTACCCGGGGCAGCAGTGGCCAGGAAGGCGGCAGCGTTCTGCGGGATGGTGAAGTCGGCCTTGCCATCGGTGATCTTGTGCTCGACCTTCGAGCGGTAGCTGAAGGCGATGTTGGTGCCTTCCACCGGGGTGACCGTCATGCCCAGGGTGTAGCCGACCGACACTTCGTCGCCCTTGATGCGCAGGTAGCCATCGGCGGTGCCCGGCGAGAAGCCGAGCTGGGCGGCCTGGCGTGCAGCGGCCTGCGAGGCCGCGGCAGCCTGGGCCGCAGTGCCGCCGGCAGCCAGCACACGCGCCGCAGCGGTGCGCTGGGCCGTGGCGTTGATCGCGGTGCCGGTATCGACAGCGCTGGTCAGGTCGACGTTCAGGCGCTCAGCGAACACCGAAGCACCGAACGACAGGTACGGGTTGACGTCATAGGAGAACGCCACGCCCAGGTCGATGGCCTGCAGCTCGGTCTTGACGCCGTTGTAGCGGCCGACCCAGTCGCGGTCGTATTCGGTCTTGAAGCCGAACGGCACGGTCAGCGAAGCACCGAAGTGCATGTTGTCGTTCTCGCCGAACGGCACGTGGAAGTACGCGGCCGGAACCGGGGCGATCATGCCGGCGTCGCCGCCGTTGCCACCGGAAATCGGCGCGCCGTTGCCGTACTTGCCCTGGCCACGGAACTTGGCGCCGAAGCTGATGGCACTGACGTCGCCCTGGACCAGGGTGCCGTCGAGCAGGCGCATGGAGGCCGGGTTGGTGGCGATGACCGAGGCGTCACCTTCGGTCGAGGTGGAGCCGGCGAACGCGCGGCCCAGGCCCTTGGCGCTGTTTTCCTTCAGCTGGAAGGCGGCAGCATTGGCATCGGCGGCGGCCAGCGCACCGGCAACGCCGACGGCCAGCAGGGTCAGTCGGGCAATGGTGGAAGCGGTTTGCATCGTAGTTCTCTCTCTCCGGTAAGCGGTGATGGTGCTCTGAGTGCGCCTGCGCCCGCCGGGTCCTGGGACCCATCGGAGCGCGCCGGATTCCCCTCCCGACATACGACGCCGTATGCGAGTATTACCCAGAGCTGTTAATGAAACAATAACAGCGCAGGCGGTTTTTTCGTCTCAAAAGCTGAACAGGACCGTCCCCACCGAAAGTGGCCGCACGCTAGGCTATTGGCATGTTCGTCTCGCTCCCGTCCCGCAAGAAGGCGGCCCTGCGCTGGGCCACGCCCGTGCTGTTCGCGTCATTGTGGCTGGCATTCCTGTGGTCGATCTCGCGTCCGGACGATGCCCGCGGCAGCCTCTGGCTGGACTGGGGCGCGCTGTCCACCGGTCTGACCCACCCGCTGGACTGGTGGGCGACCCTGCAGGACGGCAGCGTGCTGCGGCTGTTCACCGCCCTGTTCCTGCACGCGGACTGGTCGCACCTGCTGGGCAACCTGGTGTTCCTGTTGATCTTCGGCCTGCCCGCCGAGCGGGTGCTGGGGCCGTGGCGGCTGCTGCTGCTGTTCCTGGTCGGCGGCGCAGTGTCGAACCTGGTGGCGATCTACACCATGGGCAGCCCGGACCAGATCATCATCGGCGCCAGTGGCGCGGTGTCGGCCCTGATCGGTGCGTATCTGGCCCTGTTCCCGGGCGCGCGGCTGGGCGTGGTGATCCCGCTCGGCCTGTTCCTGGAGTTCGTGCGTGCCCCGGCCTACCTGCTGATCGGCGTCTGGGCGGCGCTGCAAGTGGTGTTCGCCCACATCGGCCCAAGCTTCGGCATGGTGGCCTGGTGGGCGCACATCGGTGGCTTCGTGTTCGGCGTCGTGTACGGGGTCTACGTGCGGGCGGCCATCGCCCGTCGACTGCGCAAGCGCCACGGCTTCTGATCCAGGTAGTGCCGGCCGCTGGCCGGCTCCACGCTCACCCGCTCGTTCGTAGACCGGGAATCAAGGCTTGGCCGGCACCGGTGCGGGCTTGGCTTCGGGCGTGCTGTCTGCCTTCGGTTCGACCTTCGGCTCCGGCTTGGCTTCGGGCTTCACCGCAGCGGCCTTCGCGGCGTTGGCGGCATCCGCCTTCGCGGCCTCGGCCTTCAACCGTGCGGCCACCGAACCGGGGTTCTTCAGCTCGGCCAGCGCGTCGTTGATCGGGCCGTCGCCCGGCAGCACCGCACCGGCGTGGTAGCCCTCGGTGCCTTCGTCGTCGCCGCGCAGATGGCCTGGCAGGGTGGCTTCGCTGTAATCGCTCAGGCTGGCCGGCAGGGCATCCTCCGCCGGGGTGGCGGCGGGCTTCAACTCAACGTCCGGCACGATGCCGGTGGCCTGGATCGACTTGCCGCTGGGCGTGTAGTAGCGCGCGGTGGTCAGCTTCACCGAATCGCCGTTGTCCAGCGGCAGCACGGTCTGCACCGAGCCCTTGCCGAAGGTGCGGCTGCCCACCACGCGGGCGCGCTTGTTGTCGCGCAGCGCGCCGGCCAGCACTTCCGAGGCGCTGGCCGAACCGGCATCGGCCAGCACCACCACCGGTGCGCCCTTCAGCAGGTCGCCCGGGGTCGCGTCGAATCGGGCATCGCTGATGCTGATGCGGCCACGGGTGCTGACGATGTTGCCCTTGTCGAGCAGATCGTCGGCGACCTGCACGGCGGCCGTCAGCAGGCCACCCGGGTTGCTGCGCAGATCCAGCACCAGGCCCTTGAGCTGGCCACCGGACTGCTTCTGCAGCTGCTGCACATGCTTCTGGAAATCCGAGCCGGTATCGGCCTGGAAGGTGCTCAGGCGGATATAGCCATAGCCCGGCTCGAGCAGGCGGCTGCGCACGCTGGTCACGCGGATGGTCTGGCGGGTCAGGCTGACATCGAACGGCTTCGGCTTGCCATCACGCACGATGGTCAGCACCACCTTGCTGCCGGCCGGGCCACGCAGCGGTTCGCTGGCATCGATCGCGCTGATCGGCTTGCCGTCGATGGCGATGATCAAATCGCCGGCAAGGATGCCGGCCTTGGCTGCCGGCGTGTCGTCGATCGGCGCGATCACCTTCATGCTGGCATTGTCCGGCTGCTGCTGCAGCTCCACGCCGATGCCCTCGTAGGCACCGTTGGCCTGCTCGTCGAAGGCCTGCGCGTCTTCCTTGTTGAAGTAGGTGCTGTGCGGATCAAGGTCGAGCAGCAGGCCACGCACGGCTGACTGCATCAGCTTCTTGTCATCGACCGGGTCGACATAGGCGGCGCGCACCGCGTTGTACACGGCCACGAAACGGCGGATTTCCTCCAGCGGCACCTTCGAGGTCACCGCCTCCTCGCTGTTCGCTGCCTGCCCGCTGGTTTCCGGGCTGGGGGCGGGCGCGGTCTGCTGCGCCCAGGACAGCGCTGGCAACAGGGCCAGCAAGAGGGTGGCGGTACGGGCTGCGCGCATGGATCACTCCTGTCGACGGTGGCATGGTGCCCAAGGCACATGCACCGATTATGCGCGAAGCACAGCTAAATTCCCGTTGAATCCGGCCCGCATCCGGCGGGCCAGGATTCAGCGCCGCTGCAGCCAGCTGTCCGGGTTGACCGGCTGCCCGCCACGGCGCAGCTCGAAGTACAGCGCGGTGACGCCCTGGCCGCCGGAATTGCCGACCTTGGCCACCGCATCGCCGCGGCTGACCCGCGCGCCAGCATCCTTCAGCAGGGTGTCGTTATGCGCGTAAAGGCTCATGTAGCCGTTGCCGTGGTCGACGATCAGGATCATGCCGTAGCCGGTCATCCAGTCGGAGAACACCACGGTGCCATCGGCCACGGCCGTGACCGTGCTGCCGGCTGGCGCGCCGATCAGCACACCGCTGCTGGTGCGCCCATCGGGCAGCTTGCCGCCATAGCGGGCCAGCAGGTTGCCGGACAACGGCCACCCCAGGCCGCCGACCTTCGGCGCCGGTGCCGACGCCACCGCAGGTGGAACCTTGGTGGGCGGCGGTGGACGGCCCTGCGCGGCGGCCTGGCGTGCGGCGCGCTCGGCAGCGGCTTTCTCGGCGGCGGCCCGGCGTGCAGCGGCGCGCCGCTCGGCTTCGGCCCGCGCGGCAGCGGCACGCAGGTTGGCCAGCAGCGTTTCCAGTGCCTTGGCGTCCTGGCCCAGTGCCTGTTCCTTCTCACGCTGGTCCTTGAAGCGCTCTTCCAGCGAGGCAACGGTCTTTGCGCGATCGCGGCGGTCCGCTTCCAGGGCCGCTGCCTGCTGTTTCTGGTCCTGCTGCGTCCCCTGCAGCTTCTGCTTGCGCTCGGCGATCTGCGCTTGAAGCGCTTCCAGCTCCTTCAGGTCGGCGGTCAGCGTGGTGATCCGCTGCGCACGCTCGCGCTGCAGGTAGCGATGGTAGGCCAGGGCGCGGTTGGCGTCGGCCACCGTGTCCTGCGACAGCAGCAGCTTCAGCGGTGCGTGGTTGCCCAGCTGATATGCCGCGCGCAACAGCCCGGCCAGTTCGCGGTGCTGCTGGGCCAGGTTGCCCTGCAACGTGCTGCGGCGCTGCTCGGCTTCGGCAAGGGCTCGGCCCTGCTCGCGCAGCGCGGCTTCCGTCTGCGCAAGGGCACGGCCGGTGCGGGCTACCTTCTCGTCGGCCTCGCGCAGTTGTTGCGATGCCTGCCCGCGCTGGCCCTCGATCTGCCGTCGCTCCTGCGCCACGCCCTTCAGTTCGGTTCGCAGTTTCTGCAGCTTGCGCTCGGTCTCGCGGGTGGTCTGCGCACCGCTGGGCAGCGGCAGGGCCAGCGCCAACGCCAGCCCCAGCAGCAGGCAGCGACCGCCGCGGGCAGCGGCGATGTGATGTCGGCGTGATGGGAAGGCGTTGTCGCGCAAGGGCTTTCCAGTGACTTCAGGCAGTTGCGGGGGCTACCGGGGAATGGTGACATCTCCGCACGCGGCCTGCCAGCCGCACATCCATCGAGGTCGCCATGAAAACTCTTTCCATTCCGCTGCTGTTGGGCGTACTGCTGGCCACCGGGCCGGTCTGTGCGCAGGAGAACATCAGCAAGGTCAACGGCAGCATCAGCGCCGAACCCGGTCAACGCTACGGCAAGCTCGACACCGTCAACGGCGGCATCCGCGTCGGCGAAGGCGTCGAGACCGGCAGCATCGACACCGTCAACGGCGGGGTGAAGGTCGCCGACCGCGCGCGCACCGGCAAGATCGAAACGGTCAACGGCGGTGTGCGCCTGGGTCGTGAAGTGATCGCCAGTGGCGGCGTCAGCACCGTCAACGGCAGCATCTTCACTGATCGCGGCAGCCAGATCGAAGGCGGCGTCGAGACCGTGAACGGCGGCATCGGCCTGGTCGAGAGCCGCGTCGGCAAGGACGTGGAGACCGTCAATGGTGACATCACCGTCGGTATCGGTTCGCAGGTCAACGGCGGTGTGCATGTGCGCAAGCCGAACTTCAGTGTCTCGCTGACCGCCAGCCGCAAGCCGCGCGTGATCATCGGCCCGAATGCGGTGGTCAACGGCCCCCTGCAGTTCGAGCGCGAAGTGGTGCTGTACGTGCATCGCTCCGCTCGCATCGGCCCGGTGACCGGCGCCGAGCCAATTCCGTTCGACACCGAAACCGCCCCGGCGGACTGAACCCGCCGGACCTGCCGGTTCGGTGATACTCACTGTTACCGGTCGCGCATCAGGTGCGGCCGCCCTTTGTTCTCCAGGAATCGACGATGCCCCGCAAACTCCTCCTGTGCCTGGCCGCCGCGGCCGCGCTCAGTGCCTGCAAAGGCGAAAACACGCCCGCCGCCGCGCCGGCCACCGACACCGCTGCGGCGAAGCCGGCCGCCCATGCGTTCTCCCCGGAGATCAATGCCGGCGACTTCGCCGAGATGGTCAAGACGCTGGCCTCGGATGAGTTCGAAGGCCGCGCCCCGGGCAGCAAGGGTGAAGAGCTGACGGTCAACTACATCCGCGACCAGATGCAGCGCATCGGCCTGCAGCCCGGCAACGGCGACAGCTGGTTCCAGGATGTGCCGATGACCGAGACCACGGCCGACGAATCGACCGTGCTGAGGATCACCCAGGGCGGCAAGACCACCGAGCTGAAGTTCGGCACCGACATGGTGGTGGGTACCCGTACCGGCCAGGCCGAGGTGAAGGTCGATGCCAGCGACCTGGTGTTCGTCGGCTACGGCGTCGATGCACCGGAGCAGAAGTGGAACGATTACGCCGGCCAGGACTGGAAGGGCAAGACGGTCGTCATGTTCGTCAACGACCCGGGCTTCCATGTCGACGACGAGAAGCTGTTCGACGGCAAGCGCATGACCTACTACGGGCGCTGGACCTACAAGTTCGAGGAGGCCGCGCGCAAGGGCGCCGCTGCTGCACTGATCGTGCACGACACGGCCGGCGCATCCTACGGCTGGGACGTGGTGAAGAACTCCTGGGCGGGCCCGCAATACGACCTGCCGGCCAAGGATGACCCGGAAGCCCGTATTCCAGTGCAGGGCTGGCTGAGCGCCGAGGCGGCCAAGGCCCTGTTTGCCGGTGCCGGCCTGGACCTGGTGCAGGCCTACAAGGATGCCAGCAAGCGCGGCTTCAAGCCGGTACCGCTGAAGGCCACCGCCGCGGTCGACCTGAAAAGCCAGATCGCACAGAAGCAGTCCCGCAACGTGGTCGGCGTGCTGCCGGGCAGCAAGCGTGCCGACGAGGCCGTGCTGTACATGGCGCACTGGGACCACCTGGGCAAGCATGAGGGTGAAACCGGCGACAACATCTACAACGGCGCCGTCGACAACGCGACCGGCGTGGCCGGCATTCTCGAAGTGGCCGAAGCCATGGCGCACCAGGACCCGAAGCCGGAGCGTTCGGTGGTGTTCCTGGCCGTGACCCTGGAAGAATCCGGCCTGCTGGGTTCGAAGTACTACGTCGCCCATCCGACCTTCCCGCTGGACAAGATCGCCGGTGTGATCAACATCGATGCGATGTCGGTGGCCGGCCGTGCCAAGGACGTGACCGTCACCGGCTTCGGCAGCTCGGAGCTGGAGGACATCCTCAAGCCGTTGGCCGCCGCCCAGGACCGTACGCTGCACGGTGAGACCTCGGTGCAAAGCGGCTTCTACTTCCGCTCGGATCACTTCAACTTCGCCAAGGCCGGTGTGCCGGCCCTGTACGCCGATGGCGGCGAGGACCTGCGCGAGGGTGGCGTGGAAGCGGGCCGCAAGGCCGCGGCGGACTACGGCGCCAACCGCTACCATGGCCCGAAGGACGAGTTCGACGCGGCCACCTGGAAACTGGACGGCACCGTTGAAGACCTGCAGCTGATGTACGGCGTGGGCAAGGAACTGGCCGGTGGTGATCGTTGGCCGAACTGGTATGCAGGCAACCCGTTCAAGGCGGCCCGCGACGCGATGATGAAGGACAAGGCTTCGGCCAAGTAAAGTCGGGCCATGCTCGACTGAGCACTGTTGAGAGCAGAGCGGCGCCCCACGGGGCGCCGCTTTTCTTTTGCGTACCATCGGCGGCAGATCCACGACTGGTGTGGATCTGCCGGTAGTGCCGGCCTCTGGCCGGCAATCGATTGGTAGCGGCCAATCTTGGGTGGCGCCATGCTTCCTCGCAGAGGGCATCCACGCATGGCGTGGATCTAGCGGGCGATGTAACGCCGTCGGGTTGCCGGCCAGCGGCTGGCACTACCTGTATTACTGCGCCCAAAGAAAAACCCCGCTGCGCGAGCAGCGGGGTTTTGGGTGTAAACCCTGGCGATGACCTACTCTCGCATGGCTTGAGCCACACTACCATCGGCGCAGCTGCGTTTCACTTCCGAGTTCGGGATGGGATCGGGTGGTTCCACAGCGCTAATTTCACCAGGGAG